>NZ_JBXWQT010000037.1:0-201101 GCF_059612525.1 Ruegeria sp. SAZD013
AGATATCGACCATCTCTCGGTCACCGCCCTCTTTGCGCAGCATGTGATCCTGCAGACGGCGGAAGGCTTCGGGCATCTCCGTGAACGGCGCGCCGTTGCGCAGGGCCCCGGGTTTGCGCTGGATCACTGCCAGATAGTGGCGCCAATCATAGATGACCTTTCCGGGTTTATGGTGCGAGCGCTCTATGACGCGGTCATGGGTGCAAACGGTTTGGCCTTCGGCAACCACGACCAGTCGATCCGGATAGACATGCAAACTGACGCGGCGGTTCGCAAAGCTGGCGGGAACGCTGTATCTATTGCGTTCAAAGGTCACGAGGCATGTTGGCGATACCCGTTTACTGTGTTCGACAAACCCATCGAAAGCCGGGGGCAGCACCATCAGCATCGGCTTCTCTGTTTCCCAGGCATCAGCAATCGTGCCGGGCAGGTCCCGGTGCTTTGTCTCGGCCCAAAGGGCAATACAGCGATCTTCCAGCCACTGGTTCAGCTCGTTCAGATCGCTGAAGACCGGCATGACCTGCCACAGGCGGTTACGCGCATCCTGTACGTTCTTCTCGACCTGTCCTTTCTCCCATCCGGCTGCCGGGTTACAGAACTCAGGCTCAAAGACGTAGTGGCTGGCCATGGCCTTGAAGCGGGCATTGACGTCCCGCTGTTTGCCTCGACCAACACGATCCACCGCCGTCTTCATGTTATCGTAAATCCCGCGACCAGGAACGCCGCCGAAGACACGGAACGCATGCCAATGGGCGTCAAACAGCATCTCGTGGGTTTGCAGCGGATAGGCCCGCACCAGGAACGCCCGACTGTGAGACAACTTGACATGAGCGACCTGCAGTTTGGTCCGTTCGCCGCCGATATTGGCCCAATCTTCGCTCCAATCGAACTGGAACGCTTCGCCTGGCTGGAACACCAAGGGCACGAATGTGCCGCGACCCGTCGTCTGCTCCGCCCAGTGCCGATCCGCGCGCCAGGTACGGGCAAAAGCGGCGACACGCCCATAGGAACCCTCATAGCCCAGCTTCACCAGATCAGCATGCATCTGCTTTACAGTGCGACGCTCCTTGCGTGATTTACGCGTTTGCACCAGCAGCCAAGCCGACAAACGATCCGCATAGGGATCCAGCTTGCTCGGTCGTGCGGGGGTCTTGAATTTCGGCTCTACTGCGCCCTCACGCAGATACTTTTTGATGGTATTGCGAGACAGCCCAGTGCGCCGTGAAATCTCGCGAATTGGCATTTTGTCACGCAATGCCCAACGTCGTATGACACTCAAAAATCCCATGTCGATCACTCCAAATCTCCCCAAACGAAACCGTCGGGGCAAGTTGTTCACATGGGTCAATTCTCAGTGAAAATTTTGGGGCCTACCGGGTCACTTCTCAGCGGAAATCAACAACCGGGGTTTTGCATTTAACATAATGGCGCTTACGCGTAGATCAGCTTTGCTTAACTGGTTTCAAATTCCACTCTCTATCTGCTCGAACGAGGCTCGAAACCTGCCACAGGTAGTTGTAGTTTCACTAATAATCTTGGTTTGAGCTGAGTATCAATTTTTTCACCGCAAGCTGAGGATATCGGCAAGTACTTCGACAAATCAGGGGGCGAAAATGGCGGGAGCGAGAAGGCTGACAAGGGCAGAACTCCTAGAAATTGTGTGGAGTCGACCTTTGAAAGATATGCCCGAAGTCGTTGGAGTGTCTTCAACTTCAGTCAGGAATGCTTGCAGGAAGTTCGATATCCCCATTCCCGACAGAGGGCACTGGAACAAAGTCAAAGCCGGAAAGTCCGTCAAACGTGTTTCACTGCCCGAACGCGCCCCAGGAATGTCTGACGAAGTGATAATTGGCGGATCAGGCTATGATCGGTACTACGGTTCCAAAGTCGACCTGGAGGCACCGCTTCCTATACCACCGTCCTTCAACACCCCAATTGAAGACGTCCGGGCTAGGATAGCTAAGAAAATTGGGCGAGTCGCAGTACCGCGCGGCAAACACGCATGGCACCATGTTTTGCAACGTCTGTTTTCCGTAGACGATAAAAGACGGGCAAAAATTGCCGAAAGCAAGTGGGCTTACTCCTGGGACAAACCGCTTTTCGACAATCCCTTCGAGCAACGCAGGCTAAGGATCTTGAATGCACTTTTCCTGGGCGTCGCAAAATGCGGCGGTAAACCGAGCATTCAGGGAAAAGAGGCCATCGAAATCTCGATTTCCATTCATCAGCAGCATGTACCGTTTAAGCTTCTCGCGACGGCGGATTTGAGGCTGAGCAACTACCATCGGAACCCCGACGACCACAGGCCAGCTAAAGATCCACTAACTCTGATCGTTCCAAACCACTTTCGTGGGCAAGATGTCCGGTTATCTTGGGCGGATGAGCCGGACGCCAAACTTGAAACGCGTCTTACCGAGATTGCAATCGAGCTGGTAGTATTGGCCGAGACCTTTCACCGGGAGCATGCCGAGCGCCAGCATGAGTGGTTGATTGAACGTAAACAAGACCATGAGCGAAGAAAGAAAGAAGCCGAAGCGGCAAGGCTTGAAGCGCTCCGTGTCAGGGACGAAAAATTCGAGAAAGCGAAACGCAGCATGCTGCTTAGCCATGCCCGCGACCTCGAAGATGCGAGGATATTGCGCCAGTTGGTCCAGGACGTACTGAAGTTAAGGGCCACGAAACTAATGATCACACAACTGCTTGGGCGGAATTCGTAAGCGAAGAGGCCGATCGGATTGATCCAATTTCGAACGCTAGGTACCTTGAAATCATGGAGCTAAAGCCTGAGGATTTCACTGAAGACAGCGGCTGAATATGCCCTCTGGGAATCGGGACGATCCCCGGATCATTCTTCTTCCTACTCCCGTCCTCCACCAGTTGAAATTGAGGTGAAATCTGATCTGTGTTCCCTGATGTATCTCTGGGGTTCACTGATGCTTCGTCTGATTTCCCTGTTGTCCCATCCAGGGAATTCACCCACAAGGCACTGACCTGCTTACATATTTTGAATCCTCAGACATAAAATAGCGCCAAAACGGTGCGTATTCCCTGTAAATTTCCCTGTTTTCAGGGAAATCGGAGTGAGACTAGCTAGCTGGAAACTGTCCGCACAGCCATGATTTTCCTATATATCACACACCGACGTCCTCGGGGCGGATTGTAGCGCCTTCTCAGCGGCTTGTCTGACGTCAGCACCATGTTGAGACGCGCAGGTTCATGCCCTTGGGAGAAAATGGGAAAGACCCCCGAGTTTTTTCTTGCCGCAGAGTAAGTGTTAAGGTACCCGCGTTTTACCGGTCCCGATGTGGCTAAGAGGGAATCCGAGGTGCCTTTTGGTGCCAACCGGAACTGCCCCCGCAACTGTAGGCGGCGAGCGCTGTCCATTCCGTCACTGGGCCATTTCGGTCTGGGAAGACAGGACAGACAAAGACCCGTCAGTCAGGAGACCTGCCGGTATGAAACCGAAACACACCGGGCGGGGTTGTCCGGGGAGGTTGCCGAAGAAACGCGCCGGGCGGGCTATGTACCACTCTGCGCTCACAGCAGGCAGAAAAGCGTCTGTTGCTTCGGTAAATGCCCATTCACCCGTTCTCTGGTCATTGACACATGGAGATCGATTGTCATGTTTCTACGCACTGGCCTGATTGGCCTTTCCTTGCTGGCTACCAGCGCTGCCGCCGAAGGAAACTTTCCCTTAACCATCGAAAACTGCGGTCACTCGGTCACGTTTGACGCGCCAGTGACGTCGTCAGTCACGGTCGGCCAAGCCGCGACCGAGGTGCTTTATGCGCTGGGTCTGAGTGAGCAGGTTCTTGGAACTTCGGTCTGGTTCAACGAGGTGCTGCCTGAATATGCCGAGGTGAATGCCAAGGTAGAGCGTCTGGCAGACAATGATCCCAGCTTTGAAAGCGTTGTTGCCAAGCGGCCGGGACTGGTCGCAGCGCAATATGAATGGCATGTCGGACCCGAGGGCATCGTCGCCACGCGTGAGCAATTTCACGAACTGGGTATTCCAACTTACGTGATGCCTGCGGATTGCGTCGGCAAAGACAATACGGTCGGCGGCGATGGCACCCGCCTGCAAGCGTTCTCGACCGATACGCTGTATCAGGGTATCGAAGAACTGGCGGCAGCCTTTGATGTGTCCGAACGCGGCACGGACCTGGTTGCCGAGTACAAGGCCCGTGAAGCCGCAGCCGTCGCCAAGGCGCAAGCCGTGAAGCTGGACGATGTGTCCGCCGTATTCTGGTTTTCCTCTCCTGAAATGGAAAGCGATCCGTTTGTGGCCGGGCAGAAGGGCGCACCGGGATACATGATGAGCACATTGGGCATCCGCAACGTCGTCGAGACGGATGAAGAATGGCCAACAGTGGGCTGGGAAACCATTGCCAAGGCCAATCCGACGGTGATCGTGATTGCCAAGATGGACCGCCGTCGCTTTGCTGCGGACGACTACCTGAAAAAGCTGGAGTTCCTGCGCGCTGATCCGGTGACCAGCCAGATGGATGCGGTCAAGAATGACCGGATTGTCGTTATGGATGCGCAGGCCATGGACGCCACCATCCGCGCAATCCCGGCACTGGAGGATCTGGCCGAGAAGCTGGATACCATCGGAAACAACTTGTGAACGAGGTCGCCGCAATCTTTCGGCAGGGTTTCAAGGCCGCGTGCCTAACTGTGCCACTATTGATTGCGGCGGTCCTTGCGGGCGCGATGATCGGGGAAACCTCGTTGTCGCCCGATTTGGTTCTCTCCGTTCTGGTCAACAAGCTGGCCGGAGCGGACCTGCCCGTCGACCCAATTGATCAGGGTATTATCTGGAGCTACCGGATTCCTCGCGCTCTGGTCGCTGCGTCCTGCGGTGCCGGTCTGGCTGTCGCAGGGGTCGTGTTGCAGGCATTGCTGCGAAACCCGTTGGCTGACCCTTATATTTTGGGCATTTCTGCCGGGGCCTCGACGGGTGCCGTGGCTGTTACCATCGCTGGTTTGGGCGGGGGAGCTTTGTCGCTGTCTTTTGGCGCGTTCAATGGCGCGCTTTTGGCTTTCGGTTTTGTCGCGTTGCTGGCCCGAGCCTCCGGCGCAGGCGGCGGGCGGGCTGCGACGGCGCAAATCGTTTTGGCGGGAATTGCCGGGTCTCAGTTGTTCAATGCGCTAACGGCCTTCATCATCGCCAAATCCGCCAATGCCGATCAGGCGCGCGGGATCATGTTCTGGCTGATGGGAAACCTCAGCGGCGTGCGCTGGCCGGATGTATATCTGGCCATTCCGGTGGCCCTTGCCGGCTGGCTTATTTGCCGCTTTCACGCCAGAGCTTTGGACGCATTTATTTTCGGCACTGATTCAGCGGCCTCGCTGGGCATACCGGTGCGGCGGGTGCAGGCAACCTTGATCTTCGCCACCGCGCTGACAACAGCGGTCATGGTTTCGATCGTCGGGTCCATCGGCTTTGTCGGGCTGGTCATCCCTCATGCTGCCCGGTTCCTTGTAGGACCGGGGCATCGCAGGCTTATCCCAACGGCCGCCTTGATCGGAGCGGTCTTCCTGATCGGCGCCGATATCGTGTCGCGCATCATCATCCCGGGTCAGGTTCTGCCGATTGGGGTGGTTACCGCCCTGATCGGTGCGCCTGCCTTTGCCGTAATTCTGGTGCGCGGCCAGAGGAACGCCCAATGAAGATCGAGGCGCAAAACCTGACATTTTCGGTTCGCGGCAAGACTTTGCTGTCAGACGTATCGTTTGTCGTGGAGCCCGGCGAAACACTGGCTTTGGTCGGACCCAACGGTTCGGGCAAATCAACTCTGATGCGCCTGTTGGCGGGTTTGGCACGTCCGGTTTCGGGAAAAGTCGTCATAGCGGGCCATCCCGTTTCGCATTTGTCGCGCAGACAGATTGCCCAACGGATTGCCATTGTTGAACAACAGGCTGATACAGCCGAACGCGTAACTGCACGGTCCGTGGTCGAGCTGGGCCGCACGCCCTGGCTGTCGGCCTTACGGCCCTGGCGCGCCGAAGATACCAGGCAAGTCGACAAAGCCCTGCAAACTGTGGAAATGGCCGATATGGCACACAGAGAATGGGCAACATTGTCTGGAGGAGAGCGCCAGCGGCTGCACATCGCGCGGGCTTTGGCGCAGCAACCGGGCCTTTTGCTTTTGGACGAACCGACCAACCATCTGGACATACATCACCAACTGTCGATCCTGGACTGTGTTCGAATTCTAAAAGTGACAACGGTGATGGCACTGCACGATCTGAATCAGGCAATGGCCTGTGATCGCGTGGCTGTTTTATCAGAAGGACAGCTGGTTTCTCTTGGCCCGCCCAAACAAGCCTTGTCTTTGCAAACCGTTTCAGAAGTTTTCGGTGTCAAAGCACAGTGGGGGTATAGTGCCGGCAGGACAGAACGGTTTCTGTCCTATCATCTGGACTGACGGATCCCGATCGCTTCTGGTCGCACAGGATATCAGCGTCGTCAGCGCGCCATGCCAGATACGTACAATCTGCGGCCTCGAAGGCGTATTCCAACGGCGAGCAAGCTTGATCTGGGTTTCCTCACAAACTGCAAAATTGCTCGTCGAATGCTGTCTAGATTCTAACAGAAATAGGATTTGTTCGTTTTCTTGCCTTCCAAGATGATCGGCAGGCGCGTCGTCCGAGCGTTGGTCGACCAAACCCTTGTGGTATGTTCACTACTTGATTTGAACCGTGAAACAGATTCCTTTCGGAAACCACTGGGACCTGACCCAAATCTCGAAACGCCATCAGCTTGAACAAATTGCGGCGACCGCACGTCGATATTGCAGATTACCCACAATCAAAGCCTCAACTTGAGCCTTAAATTAACGGTAGATTAACGAAACAGGGCACAACAAATCTCTGGATGACAAGTTCTTGATATACTTATGCCTATATCGAGATTTATTGGTGGGTAATCCTGCCGGTCTGTTGACTAGTCCAGTTTTTAACGAGGGGGTATCCCGGCAGGATCAGGGGGTGCCAGATCGGGCCAGTTCGAGGCCAGCAGATCGCGGCACCCCCGCCGGTAAGCGCGAACCAGCAACTCATCTTTCATCAGTTGATCTTGTTGCGCTGCGCGTGGGGTGTGATGCCAAAACTGGATCGGTATACCCGAGAGAAATGCCCCGGATTTTCGAAGCCGCAGGCCACGGCGACTTCGGTAACCGACGCCTCGGTTTGCAAAAGCAGTTTCCGGGCTCGTTCCAGCCGCATTTCCATAAAGTACCGTTTTGGCGAAGTGTTCAGGTATTTACCAAACAACCGTTCAAGTTGACGGGTGGAAATACCCAAAACATCGGCAATGAAGGATGGTGAGACAGGGGTTTCGAGACTGTCCTGCATAATGTCTATCGCCTTTGCCAGATGGGCATTGCGCATTCCATTGCGCGATTGCAGCGAAACGCGCTGCTTGGCGGTCGCATTACGCACAGTGTTATAGACCATCTGATCCGCAACATCAGTGGCCAGTTCTTCGCCATGGTCGCGTTCGATCAGATGCAGCATAAGGTCTGCGGTCGCGGTTCCACCTGATGCGGTAATGTGTTTTTCGTCGGCGACAAAGACGCTGCGCACCAGATTGACATCCGGAAACGCCTCCATGAATGCGTCGTGGTACTCCCAATGGATCGCCGCCTGCATACCATTGAGGAACCCGGCCTCGGCCAGCAACCACGCCCCGGAACACAATGCCCCGATCCGCGTTCCGCGCGCGCGTTCGCGCCGCAGTGCAGCCAGAAGGGAACGAGTCACGTGGTCACGCATGTGAATGCCCGACAAAACAAAGAGTTGATCGCACTTGGGCAGTTCCTCAAGTCCGGAATGCACAAGAGTGACGGATCCATTGGAAGACACGGCCTGCTCGCCCTGTTCGGATACAAAAGACCAGCGATACAGCTCATCGCCACTCACTAGGTTGGCGATCCTCAGCGGTTCGACCGCACAGGAAAAGGCGAGGTGCGAAAACTCCTCGACCAGGATGAAGGCGAAGTGCTGCGTCTGAAGCATGAGCAGGACCATTTCCAAACTGGGCCGACGCCCAAGCGTGAGTCTATTTTGCAGACACCCATGCTGCACAAGATTTTTTTGTATACAAGTTGTATTTTTTAGAAATACAAAAATACGACCACCGCGATTCGGACACGGCAGCCAGAGGACATAGTGAGGCCAAAGGATGAAAGACGAAGCCAAGTCGCGCAAAAATGCGCTCAGAGAACACCTGAAGATGTCCATCCTGACGCTGCGCCTTCGTCCAGGTGACGATCTGGATGAGGCGCATTTGTCCGATGAATTCGGCCTGTCGCGCACGCCTCTGCGCGAGGTGTTTCGTCAACTGGCAGGCGAAGGCTATCTGGATCTGCGAAAAAACCGCAGCGCCCGTGTTTCGGAAATGTCCTACACCACACTGCGCGATTTCTTCCTTGCCGCGCCGATGGTCTACGGGGCCATCCTGCGTCTGGCGGCAGTGAACGCGACTAACGTGCAAATCGAAGAATTGAAAGCGGCTCAGCACGCGTTCAAAGCTGCCCTTCGTTCAGGGTCGGTCGAGGATCGCGCACTTGCCAACAACCGTTTTCATGACGTGACCGGCGAGATGTCCGGCAATGTCTACCTGCTTCCGTCATTCAACCGGCTGCTGATCGATCATGCACGGATTGGCATGACGTTTTATCGGCCGCAGACAGTTGAAATGTCGGAAAACCTATCGCTGGCCAGCCAACAGCATGACGCGATCATCGCAGCCATCGAGGCACGCGATGAAGCTGCAGCGGCGAAACTGGCCGAGGATCACTGGAACCTGTCCCGGGATCAGATCGGGATGTTCGTGATGCCTGACGCACTGGATGTCGCAATGGGTATCCCGCCACTTTCGAAGCCCGCATGAGGACGAAATGAACCCGATTTTCAAGTTCGAAGGAATTTATACTCCTGTGGTCACCCCCTATCACGACGATGGCAGCGTGAACTGGGACACCCTGTCCGACGTGATCGAATACCTGATCGAAAATGGTGTGCACGGCCTGATTTCCGGCGGATCCACGGGTGAGAATTATGCCCAGACCGTGCCGGAGCGGCTGGAACTGGCCAAATTCACGCATAAGCAACTGAAAGGGCGGTTGCCCTTGGTCGTTGGCACGGGCGCGATGCTGACTTCGGACTCGATTGCACTGGCCGCTGGCGCGCGCGATATCGGCGCGGACGCCATCCTGTTGGCCAGCCCGCCCTACTCGGTGCCGACGGATTGCGAAAACGCGCTGAATGCACTGGCCATCGACAAGGCCGCCGACCTGCCGGTGATGCTGTACAACTATCCGCACCGTACCGGCACAATGATGGGGGAAGAGTTCCTTGACCGCGTAGGTCGTAGCCGAAATTTCTGCGGCATCAAGGAAAGCTCGGGCGATATCAACCGGGTGCATCTGTTGGCCCGGGATTATCCGCATATCCAGCTGGGCTGTGGCATGGACGATCAGGCACTTGAGTTTTTCGCCTGGGGCGCACCATTCTGGGTCTGCGGCGGTTCGAACTTCCTGCCAGCGGAACATGTGGCGCTGTATCAGGCCTGCGTGATCGAAGGCAACTTTGCCAAGGGGCGTCGGATCATGTCAGCGATGATGCCGCTGATGCGGGTGCTGGAACAGGGCGGCAAGTTTATCCAGACCATCAAGCATGGCGTCACCATGAACGGGATCGACGCGGGTATCATGCGGCCTCCGCTGAAGGGCCTGAACAAAGATGACAAGCGCGCGCTAGAACAGGTGACGCGCGTGCTGAGAAAGACAATCGCCGACATCGTGGCTGAGGGGTGACAAACATGGATCTGCTGACACAGGACGAGTACAAATCCATCGCCGCAGGTCTGAGCCTGCCGACAGGCGCCTTTATCGACGGCGCGTTTCGTCCGGCGGTTTCGGGCCAGACCTTTGCGACAGAGAACCCTGCAACCGGTGAAAAGCTGGCCGATATCGCATCCTGTGGCGCGGAGGATGTGGACTTTGCCGTCAAGAAAGCTCGTGAGGCGTTCGACGATGGCCGCTGGTCCAAACTGCACCCCGCCGAGCGCAAGGATGTGCTGATCCGGTTGGCCAAACTGATGGCTCGCAGCGCCCGTGAACTGGCGGTAATGGAGAGTATCGACAGTGGCAAGACCGTCTACGACTGCGAAACTGTTGATGTGCCCGAGACAATCCACTGCCTGAAGTGGCACGCCGAGGCGATTGACAAGATTTACGATCAGGTTTCACCCGCCAGCGACGATCACATCGCCATGGTGGTGCGCGAGCCAATCGGCGTTGTGGGTATGGTGCTGCCGTGGAATTTTCCGCTGCTGATGTTGGCATGGAAGATCGGGCCAGCGCTGGCGGCAGGCTGTTCTGTTGTTGTAAAACCGGCGATGGAAACCACTTTGACGGCCCTGCGCCTTGCCGAATTGGCGATGGAGGCCGGCTTGCCGCGCGGTGTCTTGAATATTGTTCCCGGTGGCGGGGCCGAGGTGGGCGAACCCATTGGGCGGCATATGGATATCGACATGGTATCCTTCACAGGCTCGACCGTGACCGGCAAACGTTTTCTGACCTATTCGGCGGAAAGCAACGCCAAAGAGGTGGTGTTGGAGATGGGGGGCAAGAACCCCGCCATCGTGATGGAGGATGCCGAAAACCTCGACCGGGTGGCGGCGCATATCGTCAATGGCGCATTCTGGAACATGGGTGAGAACTGCTCGGCCTCGTCACGCCTGATCGTGCATAAGAAAGTGAAGGCTGAGCTGCTGGAGCGCATCGCGCATCACGCCAAACAATGGAACATCGGCGACCCGCTCGACCCCGAAACCCGCATGGGCGCACTGGTGAGCGAAGACCACTACACCAAGGTTTGTGGCTATCTGGATCAGGCCGAGAACGTGGTGATCGGTGGCAAAGCGGACAACGGGTTTGTCGAGGCCACCGTGGTCGAAGTGCCCGGCAATGACGCTACTTTGGCGCGCGAGGAAATCTTTGGCCCTGTCTTGTCGGTAATTGAAGTCTCGGGCTTTGATGAAGCGATCCAGATCGCGAACGACACCGACTATGGCTTGTGCGCCTCAATCTTCACGGCCAATGTCAAACGTGCCATTCGTGGTGCGCGGATGATCCGCGCAGGCACCGTGACAGTGAACAGCTTCGGCGAAGGTGACATCACGACACCTTTCGGTGGCTACAAGCAATCGGGATTTGGTGGCCGTGATAACTCGATCCATGCGCATGACCAGTACACACAGTTGAAAACCATCTGGATCGATCTGGCCGATGACGCGGATGAGGCCGTCGGTTGAGCCGACATGACGCCAAAAGGCTACCCCGGCAGACAGGACCGTCGGGATGGAACGCGATTCTGCCGCCCCAAACACCTCTGGCGGTGCTGGAACGGGACCTGACCGCGGATATCACAATAGTTGGTGGCGGGTTTGCCGGGCTCAGCGCGGCGCGGCGGCTGCATCAATTGGATCCTTCTCTGAAAATCGTTCTGCTGGAAGCCGGTCGTTTCGCGGAGAGCTCGGCAGGCCGGAATTCTGGGTTCATGATCGACCTGCCCCATGACTTGGCCTCGGACAACTACGCAGGCAAGGGGTCGGACGCGGATCGCGCCATCATTGCGCTGAACCGCAAGGCCATTGCCTTTGCGACCGAAGTGGCCTCCGATTGCGGGCTGCCACAGGAAATGTTCGACCCCTGCGGCAAATACAATGCAGCCGCCACCAAAGCGGGCGACGCGTATAACCGCGCCTTTGCCGCGCATCTGACCAAACTGGACGAGCCGCATAAGCTTTTAGATCAGCAGCAGATGCAAGAGGTCACGGGCAGCCCGCACTATACCTCGGGGCTTTATGCGCCGGGGACAGTTATGATTCAGCCGGCGGCATATGTGCAAGCGCTGTCCGCCCGTCTGGCCGGGCAAATCGAAGTATTCGAGCATTCACCCGTCACCTGTTTGGAACAACAAGGCGCAGGCTGGGTGGTCAGCACCAACAAGGCCAAGGTGAGCACCGGGCGGATCATTCTGGCCAATAACGGCCACCTGGAGAGCTTTGGGTTCTACCAGCGGCAATTGATGCACATTTGCCTTTACGCCTCGCTCACAGCCCCGCTGAACGAGGCGCAGATCAAGACACTGGGCGGGAAGTCGCGCTGGTCGGTGACGCCAGCGAACCCGATGGGGACGTCAGTACGGCGCATTTCCGGCAGCTATGGGGATCGCATCCTGATCCGCACCTGCTCCAGCTTTCATCCAACAATCGAGACCAGTCCAATGCGACTGCGCAATGCAGGCTGGGTGCATGACCGAAAGTTCAGGGAACGCTTCCCGAATCTGCCGGATGTGCAGATGGAACATCGCTGGGCCGGGATGCTTTGCCTCAGCCGCAATGGATCGGCCGCGTTCGGTGAGCTTGAGGACGGTGTCTACTCTGCCTGTTGCCAGAACGGTCTGGGCATCGCACGGGGAACACTGCAAGGCATGGGCATCGCTGAACTGGTGCTGGACCGGCGGTCTGACATCGCCGATCATTTTCTGGCGCAGCCGGACTTGCCGCGTTTGCCGCCCGAGCCATTCGCCTCGCTTGCCGCCAACAGCTATCTGATCTGGAAAGAGTGGCGATCCGGCAAAGAATGAACTTGACCGTCAGTAATTCTGGTTCAACTCATCCGCGGCCGGGATTTCTCTCTCGCGGCGGGCGATATAGTCCAGAAGGGCGTCGTTCTTGGCCTCATCCAGCTTGGGTTCCTGATACTCGGCCAAAAGCTTCCTCGCGTAGATCAGGGCGCGTTCGGTGATTTCAACTTCGCCTTCCGCCACCCATTGTTCGATCGAGTTGTTGTCAAACAGTTCGGGCATGAAAAAAGCCGTCTGAAAATTCTCCTGGGTGTGCGGATGCCCCAGATAGTGCCCGCCGGGACCCACATCCGGAATTGCGGCCAAGGCTTCGTCAAAATCATGCCATTTAGGCCCCTCCGCCATCCGATAGGCCATCGCGCATTGTTCCGCGTCCACAACAAACTTGGCGACCGAACAATGCATCCCCGCCTCGTTCCAGCCTGCCGAATGCCAGATGTAGTGGGCCCCTGCATGCAGAACAGCGCCCAGAGTTGTCGCGGATTCGTACCCGGCCTGCGCGTCAAACGTCTTGGCCCCGCCCAGCGTGTTCGAGGTGCGCCATGGCACATCGTAAAAGCGCGCCATCTGACCAATCATGAAATTCATCAGACTGATTTCAGGCGTCCCTGCCATCGGCGCACCGGATTTCATCGAAACGGTTGACAGATAGTGCCCCCAAATCGCCGGACAGCCCTTGCGGATCACCTGCGTATAAGCCAGCGCCGAAAGCGCCTCAGCGGTCAGCTGTGCCACGGTTGCGGGTACCGATGCGGGCGTATTGGCACCGCCCAGAACGAAGGGCGAGCACAAAACCGGCTGATTCCGGCGGCAGAAGGCGCGCATTGCACCCAGCATGGTTTCATCCCAGACCAGCGGGCTGTTGCCATTGCAGTTGCCCGTTGTAACCGGGTGGTCATCAATGAACCCTTCGCCGAAAAGGATATCGCACATGTCCATCACGTCTTCGGCATTCTTGGGCGAGGTGGTCATTCCCATGAAGGTTTTGTCCGAGTATTTCATCGACGAATAAGTGATGCGCAGGTGCCGCTGGCTGATCGGGTGATCGTAAGGTTCGACGATATGATGGGCCGAACTGTGCAGTGCGGGCATCATGTGCGACAGTTTATGAAACATCGCCAGATCGTCCAGCGTCGGGTTCCGGCGCACGTCGTCAAGATCACGCAGAAATGGCGCGCCGGTCATCGGCACGAAGATCGAGTGCTTGCCGCCGAGAGCGAGGTTCTTTTGCGGATCGCGTGCGTGATAGGTGAATTGCGCCGGAATGGTCGCGATCAGCTCGCGCACCATGTTGCGGTCCAGAAAGACCAGCTCTCCGTCAACCTTCGCGCCCGCTTTCTTCCAGTCTTCCACTGCGGTCGGATCGCGAAACTGGACACCAACGTTCTCCAGAATATTCATGGCGGCCTTGTCGATAAGCTCAACCTGGCTTCCGTTCATAACTTCGCAATGCGGGATGCCGCGGGTCAAACCCGGCAGCATGTCAAAGTTCGGCGCGGTGCGAAGAGCGCGGCGCGCGGAACGCCCACCGGCACGTGCAAGAGTACGGGTCGACAAGGGGCAATCCTCCTGTTTTGAAACAGACTGACGGAAATACGCCGCGTTCACCTCTCTGATTGCGATATGTGTTTGCAGGAAGCGACACCGCCCTGATGACGGTTTTTCGCCGCGCCTGTTCACGTAAGGTCGTTCGGTCATTTTATCTTGTGTGACCTACTTCACTGCCAATCACGTGCAGACATCTGCAACAGATATCCATAAAGTTGTTTCAGGAGGGGCGCTTCAATGCACCACACGACAGAGATGCTGATCATCGGTGCCGGGTTCTCAGGGCTGACGATGGCGCTTGAGGCACGCAAACACGGCATCAAAGATATCGCCATTCTGGAAAAGGCTGAAGATATCGGTGGCACGTGGCGCGAGAACACCTATCCTGGCGTCGCCTGCGATGTGCCTTCACATCTGTATTCCATGGCGACCCACCCTAATCCGTACTGGAGTCGCGCCTATGCCGGTGGCGCAGAGATACAGGAATATCTGCAAAATGTCGCGCATCAGGAAGGATTGTATGATCTTTGCCATTTTGGGCAGGAGTTGAAATCGGCGAGATGGGATGGCACGCATTGGCAGGTTGAAACCACGGATGGCCAGATCTGGTCAGCCAAGTTTCTGGTCTCGGCCATTGGCGCGCTGCATCATCCCAGCATTCCGGACATTCCCGGCACCGACAGCTTTCCCGGCCCCTGTTTTCATTCGGCCAAATGGGATCACACCGTCGATCTGACCGGAAAGCATGTGGCAGTTGTCGGCACCGGGGCGTCAGCCGTTCAGTTCGTGCCAGAGATTGCCAAGATTGCGCGCCACGTCACCGTTTTTCAGCGCAGCGCGCCTTACGTTATGCCGCGCCCTGACGGCCCGATCGCGCCATGGGTGCGCAAACTTTATGCCTACCTTCCCCAGCTTCCCCGCATCCGGCGCAAACTGATTTTCATGTTCTTCGAGTTCCGTCACCGCGTGTTCAGGGGCGAGGAACGCGCGATGAACTTTGCCCTAAAAATGTGGCGCAAGTCACTGGAAGGCGCGATTGCGGACCCCAAAGATCGGCGCATTCTGACCCCGGACTATCGAATTGGGTGCAAACGCATTCTCAGTTCAAATGACTGGTATCCGACCCTGGCCCGCGACAATGTCAGCGTCATTCCGCACGGCGTGGCCAGTATCGATGGAAACAGCATCCTGGCGACAGATGGCACCAGGACAGAGGCAGACGCGCTGATCTGGGGTACCGGGTTTCAGGTCACCAATGTCGTTGAAAGGTTGGATATCACCGGCACAGATGGGCTAACGCTGCGGTCGGCCTGGGCGAATGGGATGTGTGCACATCTGGGTACAGCGATAGCCGGTTTTCCCAACTTTTTCATCCTTCTGGGGCCTCATACCGGGCTGGGGCATAATTCGGTTGTGCTGATGATTGAAGCTCAGGTCGGGCATATCGGCCGGGTTCTAAGCGAGATGCAACGCAAGGAACTGTCGGTGATCACTCCCGATGCGGTGAAACAAGCGGCCTTTACGCAGGAAATGCATGACCGCCACGCGGACAGTGTCTGGCAGATCGGAGGCTGTACATCCTGGTACATTGATGCGGAAGGGCAAAACACGACGCTTTGGCCCGGAACAGTTGCCGAGTTTCAGAAACGCATGGCACAATCAGGATTGGAGCAATACAACCCCGTTAGGACCGGAGACAGCTAGATGACATTTATTCTTAGCGTGGTTACGGCCTTTGCCGTCTTTCTTCTGGCCATGGCCCTGTGGACCCGGCGGATAACCCGTCAGGGGCTTAAAACCGTGCCGCAGATGGGCCAGATCGTGCCCGTGCAGGGCGGCAGCATCCACTATGTGGAAATGGGCAATCCGGACGCGCAGACGGTTGTTCTGATTCATGGCCTGGCTGGGCAGTTACAGCATTTTACCTACGCGTTGGCGGATCAACTGGCCGAGGATTACCACGTCATCGCGTTGGATCGCCCCGGTTGTGGATACTCAACCCGGGATACGGCAGAACTCGCACAATTGCCGCAGCAGGCCGCGATGATTGCTGAATTTCTTGAAACTAAGGGCGTGGATCAGGTCGTGCTGGTGGGGCATTCACTGGGCGGTGCGGTGTCGCTGGCACTGGCTTTAGACCACCCCGAGCGGGTATCCGGCCTCGCTCTGCTGGCGCCACTGACGCACAGGCTGCCTGAAACACCGGTGATCTTCAAACCGCTCGAGATCCGGACCAAATGGCTGCGCAGCCTGATTGCCAACACGATTGCGGTTCCCATGGCCTCAAAAACAGCACCGCACAGTCTGGGTGTGGCATTTGACCCTGAAACCCCTCCACATGACTTTCTGGACCGTGCGGGTGGTGCGCTAGGGCTGCGCCCGTCGGCCTTTGTCACGGCCTCGCAGGACGTTATCGGGTTGGATGCCAGCTGCGATGCGCTGGTGGCCAAATACCCCGAGCTGTCGGTCCCCGGCGGGATATTGTATGGCCGCCAGGACGCGCTTCTGTCCCCTGCCCTTCACGGACCGCCGATGGCCAAATATGGTCTGAGCTATGAAGAGCTTGACGGTCTGGGTCATATGATCCTGATCACAGAACCGGAGATATGCGCCGCGTTTATCCGCAGGATGGTGGACGCCACGATGTTCCGTCAGACGCCCTTGCAGGACCCGGTGACAGAGCCCGTGAAAGAATTCCCCGGTTAGGGCGATTTCCCTCTTGACCCTCCCCGGCCCCTCGCTTACATCGCCTCTCACTCACGGCGGAGTAGCTCAGTTGGTTAGAGCAGCGGAATCATAATCCGCGTGTCGGGGGTTCAAGTCCCTCCTCCGCTACCAAAATCCCCCGACCATCGAACAAAAACACCACTTTTGGTTTTCCCTTTGAATTCAGCGCTCATCGATCCGGCCGAAGATCGAGATATGGTGCCGCGCGTGTGATTTCGACAGCGCCCTGTACCCCGCCCGTATTCAAGTGGATGTTCAGCTGGTCAGTCCCACTGAACCGCGCGAAATAGGCGAACTCGATCATGTTCAGCGCACCCATATCCTGACACTGAATGACATAGTCTGCCTGAAACTCCGAGTGACTCTCTGCCGTTGTGGAGCCTGTGACTGCGTTCGCCTCACCTTTCTGCTGTGTGATGCCGTATGTCAAAACCACATGGGCGGTCACCGTAGAGCACCCAGCTTCGGGCGGGGTTACGAACAGGTCTAGCGGGTCGGAAAGTTCCGACATTGCTATGGCCACACGCGTGCGGTTGTCATCGTTTTCAACCGGGGATTCAAACCCGACGATGTCCATGCTTGGCACCCTCAGCGCCAAGGCGAACCCGGTGTCAGAAAACACGATATCGATCTGGCCCGAACCATGGTGATGAGGCGTGGAAATCTGCGTTGCTTGCGCCGCAAGTGCCGCAGGAAACAGGAACAAGGCCAGAACCACGCGCTTCATGAACCACAAACCACCTACAAAGAATCACTTGGCTGATTTTAGCCGGAAACATGTACCGCACAATGTCATCCGCCGGATCAAGACCTCGTCAGATATGGGGATGGTGACCACCAGGCCAGCAACTCCATTTCCCGATAAAAAAACTCAGATTGACAATGTTGACTTTTTAACTCAGTTATTTCAGCGAAAGCCGCCGCGGGAACAAACCCGCCTGATCTGACAGTTCTGACTAGAAAGTAATGACCTCAATGACCAAGTTGTTTGCAACAGCCAGCGCTTTGACATTTGCGACAGCCACTTTTGCTTTTGCAGGGGATGTGCCTGCAAAAGCGGATATTCTGGAAACCTATGCCGATATTGCCGAAGCCAAGTATGACGACAGCCTGATTGCGGCAAAGGCTTTGCGGGATGCAGTCGATGCGCTGATTGCAGAACCCTCGGACGTGACTCTGACTGCGGCACGGGCAGCATGGGTTGCAGCGCGTGTGCCCTATCAACAGACCGAAGTTTATCGCTTTGGCAATGCAATCGTTGATGACTGGGAAGGCAAAGTAAACGGTTGGCCGCTGGATGAAGGTCTGATTGATTATGTCGACGCGGCCTATGGTGGCGCGACGGATGAGAACGAATTTGCGGTTCTGAATGTCATCGCCAACCCCAGCTTCGTACTATCGGGCGAAACCATTGACGCCAACACGATTACTCCGGAACTGCTGAGCGAAACCCTGCACGAAGCTGATGGTATCGAAGCCAATGTCGCAACTGGCTACCACGCTATCGAGTTCCTGCTGTGGGGTCAGGACATGAATGGCCACGGGGCAGGTGCAGGCAACCGTCCAGCCACTGATTATGCAAACGGCGATGCCTGCACCGGTGGCAATTGCGACCGTCGTGCCCAGTATCTGAGCGCCGCAACCGACCTGTTGGTCAGCGATCTGACCTGGATGACCGATCAGTGGAAACAAGGCGGCGCGGCGCGCACGGCGCTGATGGAAAATGAAACGGCGGGTGTCAGTGCGATCCTGACCGGTATGGGTTCACTGTCCTACGGTGAACAGGCGGGTGAGCGGATGCGTCTGGGCCTGATGCTGAACGACCCGGAAGAAGAGCATGATTGCTTTTCGGACAACACCCACAACAGCCATTACTACGATGGGCTGGGCGTTCAGAACGTCTATCTGGGCAGCTATACCCGCATCGATGGAACACCTGTATCGGGCGCATCACTGGCCGAATTGGTAAACGCAACAGACCCGGAACTGGACGCCGAGATGAAAGCGAAACTGGCCGTCACGATGCAAGCCCTTGGCAGGATCAAATCGACCGCGGAAGCAGGGTTTGCCTATGACCAAATGCTGGAACGCGGCAACGAAGGCGGTGAAACCCTGATCATGGCCGGCGTCATCGGCCTGATCGACCAGACCAAGACAATCGAGCGCATCGTGACCGCACTGGAACTGGACCAGATTGAATTTGAAGGATCAGACAGTCTGGATAACCCCGACGCGGTATTCCACTAAACAAGAACGCGCGCCGGGGGCTTGCCTGCCCCCGGTACACTCAACACGCTGACCCGCCAGCCCACTGAGCCACACAAACTCAAGCCAACATCCATGATTGTCTGCCACTGCACCAACATCTCGGACCACGACATCCGCGCCGCCATCGACTGGATGCGGACAGCCGACCCCCGAACCATCATCACCCCGGGCAAGGTTTACCGTGCTCTTGGAAAATCGGCGGATTGCGGCGGATGCATGCCTCTGTTTCTGGACACGATGCGGTCAAGCGATAATCTCGAAGTACCCATGCAACTCCGCGCCCTGCGCGCGGCAGTATCACAGGAGAGTGCAGATGAAGGGCGATCCAAAAGTCATCGAATATCTCAACAAATCTCTGCGGCATGAACTGACTGCTGTCAGCCAATACTGGCTGCACTACCGGTTGCAGGAAGACTGGGGACTTGGCCACATGGCCAAGAAAAGCCGCGAGGAAAGCATCGAAGAGATGGGCCACGCGGACATGCTAATCGAACGGATCATCTTTCTGGAAGGCCACCCCAACCTTCAGAAGCTAGACCCGCTTCGGATAGGTCAAACACCAAAGGAAACGCTGGAATGTGACCTTGCGGCCGAGATTGATGCACGGGCCTTGTACAAGGAAGCGCGCGAATACTGTCGGGATGCCGGCGACTATGTCTCGATGTCGCTGTTCGAGAAGTTGATGTCCGATGAAGAGGGTCATATCGACTTTCTCGAAACGCAGCTCGACCTCTATGAAAGGATCGGCGAAGCCAATTATGCGCAACTCAACGCATCGAAAATGGACGAAGGCGAATAGCTTTGTCGCCCTGTCGGTGGTCGCCTTTGCGGCCACCCCTTCCCTGTCAGCCGAACTGGTGGATCTGCATCTGAACGTCACCCCCCGCACTGACGATGAACGCGCCCGGATTGCCGTTGTCACGGCGCCGCCCCAGGATTTCAGCGCACCGCAGCAATTTGAAGAACTGCCCGCCGGGGCCGCGACAGTTCGAGTTCGTACGGACGCGGATGCGTTCTCGCAACCCTCAGACAACTTGAGCTTTGAACAGGAGCTGAATTTCAAGGTCGGAAACGGGCTGTTCAAGAAGGTTTGGGTTTCGTCGCCCTCATCGACGCTCGCCTCTGACGGGTTGGGGCCGCTCTATAACGCGCGGTCATGCCAGCGCTGCCATATCAAGGATGGGCGCGGGCACACGCCAAACGGGCCCGATGACAACTCGGTTTCGATGTTCCTGCGGGTCTCGATCCCCGGCACGTCGGAAGATGGCTATGCAGCGATCGAAGAATACATCGCCACTGTGCCCGAGCCTACCTATGGTGGGCAGATGCAGGATTTCGCACTGGCAGGTCATCCAGCGGAATACCGGCTGGCCATCTCGTACGAAGAAATCCCGGTAGCGCTTTCTGACGGTGAAACCGCCTCACTGCGCCGCCCGACTTATCAGGCAGCCGGTCTGGGTTATGGTCCGCTGCACCCGGAAGCGATGCAAAGCCCACGGATCGCGCCGCAGATGATCGGGCTTGGCCTGTTGGAAGCGATCCCGGTCGAAGACCTGCTCGCCAGGGCCGACCCCGACGATTTGGATGGGGACGGCATATCGGGTCGGCCGAATATCGTCTGGTCGGCCGAGTTTGACACCCCGATGATGGGCCGGTTCGGTCACAAGGCGGGGATGCCGACTGTGATGGAGCAATCGGCTGCTGCTTTTGCCGGGGATATCGGCATATCGAACCCGCTCTACCCTGCTCCGCACGGGGATTGCACCAATGTGCAGGTGAACTGCATCAAAGCCCCGCACGGCGACGATGATGAGCGCGGCTTTGAGATCGATCATCAGGGTATGGATCTGGTCGCTTTCTACAGCCGCAATCTGGGCGTGCCGGGTCGCCGCGACTTGGACAACCCCAAGGTTTTGCGCGGCAAAGAGGTATTCCATGCGACCGGCTGCGCGTCATGCCACACACCGTCACATGTCACTCATCGGATGGAAGACCGGCCCGAGCACAGTTTTCAGTTGATCTGGCCCTACACCGACCTGTTGCTGCATGACCTAGGCGAAGGTCTGGCCGACAATCGCCCCGAGGCCCGAGCGACAGGCCGGGAATGGCGCACGCCGCCTTTGTGGGGCGTTGGCCTGACCGAACGCGTCTCGGGCCACACGGAGTTTCTGCATGACGGGCGGGCGCGCACCTTGCTAGAGGCGATCCTGTGGCATGGCGGTGAAGCGCAGGCTGCCCGTGATGCCGTAGTCTCGATGCCCAAGGCAGACCGTGACGCCCTGATCAAATTTCTGGAAAGCCTGTGACCCATGCGTTTTCTTACCCTTGTTGCAGTGTTGTTGATGCCACTTGCCGCGCAGGCACAGGATCGCGCACCGATCCTGATGGACGTTGCCGAGACACATATCCTGCCCCGGTTCGAGACCCTTCCGGAAACGACCGGCGCGCTTGTCAGCGCATCATTGGTTGAGTGCGATCCGACCTCACCGGCGCTGCGCACGGCCTACGATGCGGCTTTCGACAGCTGGATTTCAGCCAGCCACCTGCGGTTTGGTCCGACCGAGGTCGATGACCGCGTTTTCGCCCTGGCTTTCTGGCCCGACACGAAAGGGTTCACATCCAAAACTCTGTCCCAGCATATCGAGGCTCAGGATGATGCCGTGCAAAGCCCGGACGCCTATGCCGAAACGTCAATCGCAGGGCGCGGGTTCTTTGCCCTCGAACGGATGTTGTTCGATCCCACCTTCGCGGAACAGGGCAATGCCGAATATCGCTGCGCGCTGATCAGGGCGATCACGGCGGATATCGATGCCAATGCCCGCGCGATGGCGCAGGACTGGCACATCTATGCCCCTAGCCTTACCCAACCCGGAGAAAATAGCCGCTACCGGACGCAGGACGAAGCGATGCAAGAGTTGTTCAAGGCCCTGTCCACAGGTCTTGAGTTCACGGCTGACACTCGGCTGGGTCGCCCCATGGGGACATTTGACCGCCCCCGTCCGAACCGGGCAGAAGCGTGGCGGTCCGGGCGGTCTTTACGCCATGTAGAACTGTCGCTGATATCCTTGCGAGATTTAGCCGCACGGCTGTCTTTTGATCACCCCGAAATCGCGTCGGAACTGGACGCTGCGTTTGCACGTGCCATCCAGAACGCTCAATCCATTGACGATCCCTCGCTGGCCGGGGTTTCAGATCCCCAGGCCCGGTTCCGGATCGAGGCGCTTCAACAGTCGATCCACGATATCAGCACCATCGCCGTGACCGAGCTGGGTCCGACATTGGGGATCAGCGCAGGATTCAACTCGCTGGACGGAGACTAACCCATGACGTCACGCCGCCATTTTCTTGCCGGTCTTGCCGCGACCACGATTTCCCCGATCCGCGGGTGGGCCTCGGCCGGTTCGCCTGATTTTCTGGCCGCAGGGCTGTTTCCCGACGGGTCCTTTCGACTTGCCGGGTTGAGCACATTGGGCGCGATCGTGTTCTCCGTGCCTCTACCCGGACGCGGACATGCGGCCGCTGCCCACCCGCACAAAGCTCTGGCGGTCGCGTTTGCCAGGCGTCCGGGCACCTTTGCCATCGTCATCGATTGCGCAACCGGCGCGCAGATTGCGCAGCTAAAGGCCCCTGAAAGCCGACACTTCTATGGCCACGGCACATTCTCGGCAGATGGCGCGTATTTTTATGCCACCGAGAACGACTACGAAGCCGGGACAGGTATTATCAGTGTCTGGGACGCAGAAAGTTTTTCGCGTCTGGGTGAGTTTTCATCGGGCGGAATAGGCCCGCATGACATGCGCCTGATGCCCGACGGGGAAACGCTGGTGATTGCCAATGGCGGGATCGAAACGCACCCCGAAACCGGGCGCACAAAGCTGAACCTGCCGACGATGGCACCCAACCTGAGCTATCTCACCCTGTCGGGCAGGATCCAAGAGCAGGTGTCGTTACCTGACGAGCTTCACAAGAACTCGATCCGCCATCTGGCGGTGCGGAGCGACGGTCTGGTTGGCTTTGCCATGCAATGGCAGGGCAGCAAGTCCGAACACCCGCCCCTGTTGGGCCTGCATCGTCAGGGTGAAGCCCCGCGCCTGCTTGCCGCGCCGGATCACGAACAAAGCATGTTGCAGGGATACGCTGGCAGCATCGCATTTTCAGCCGACGCCGAGACGATCGCAATCACCTGTCCGCGCGGCAATGCGCTGCACCAGTTTGACACAACCAGTGGCACATTCATCGGCGCCTTCGCGCTTGAGGATGTCTGTGGGCTTGGGGCCGGTGCGAACGGGTTGGTCTTTACCACGGGAACAGGCGCCTTCGGGACATTGACGGGCGCGCGCCCAGCTGTTCGAACCCGCGCCGAATGCCAATGGGACAATCATCTGATCCCAATCCACCCGTCCGCGTAAAATTCGGAATCCCCAATCAGATAGTTTACACTTGGAAGAATCAAACTGCTGCCGTATTGGCGGGCGCGAAACTGGCACCCTACGTTAAGGACCGACTTGATTGAAACAGACGCCCGACGCACCGCATTCCATCTACGGAGTTGAGAAATGGGGCAAAGGCCTCATCGAGGTGACCGAACAGGGCGAGATCGGTCTGCGCAATCCCATGGCCCCCGAGACAGCGGCGATCAGCCTGCCCGGTATCCTCAGCGATCTGGACGACCGCGGCATCAAGGCACCGATGGTCCTACGAGTCGCGTCTTATCTGGAACACGAAATCGCCCATCTGAACGAAAGTTTCCAAGATGCGATTACGCGCGTGGGCTATAATGGCAGCTATCGCGGCGTATTCCCGATCAAGGTAAACCAACAGGCCCAGGTTGTTGACCGGATCGTCGAGTTTGGGAAGAAATATAACTATGGGCTCGAGGCAGGCTCTAAACCCGAACTGGTGATTGCGCTGGCCCATCGTCTGGCCCCTGACGCGCTGATCGTGTGCAACGGCGTCAAAGATGCCGAGTTCATCCAACTGGCGATTCTAAGCCGCAAGATTGGGTTCAACACGGTCATCGTTCTGGAAAGCCCGAAAGAGGCCGACACGGTAATAGAAGTTTACAACGAACTGGGCATCGAGCCCCTGATCGGTGTTCGGGTGAAGCTGACCAACCAGATCAGCGGCAAATGGGAAGAAAGTTCGGGCGACCGCTCGGCCTTTGGGATGAACACCGATCAGCTTATCGCCACGGTAGACAAGCTGAAAGACGCAGGCTTGCTGCATTGCCTCAAGCTGCAGCATTCACATCTGGGCAGCCAGGTTCAGGATGTCAACGATGTGCGCCGCGCTGTGGGCGAAGCCTGTCGCTATTACACCGAGCTAACTCGCGAAGGCGTTCCATTGACTCACCTGGATCTGGGTGGCGGCATGGGGGTCGATTACACCGGCGAAAAGAAAGCTGCCGAAAACTCGATCAACTACACGGTCGAAGAATACTGCGCCAATGTCGTCGAAACCGTGGCCTACGCCATGGACGAGGCAGAGGTGGGCCATCCGACACTGGTCACGGAAAGTGGGCGCGCGGTGGTGGCGACGTCCTCGATGCTGGTCTTCAACGTGCTCGAAAGCACGCTTTACGATGCGCCCAATGGCCCCGAGGTTGATCCGGATGACCACCACTTGGTCTCGGACCTCGCCGCGGTGCACGGATACCTCTCCCGCGACCGTCTGCAGGAATGCTGGAACGACGCCACCTTCTATCGTAACGAGCTGCGCGCCCTGTTTCGTCGCGGCTATGTCGACCTGCGTCAGATGGCGCGGGCCGAACGGATATACCTGTCGCTGATGGCCCGGCTCAAGGCATTGGCCGCGTCAGAGGATCTGGAAACGGACCTGAATGACCAGCTTGAAAAGGTTGCTGATATCTATCACTGCAACTTCTCGCTGTTCCAGTCGTTGCCAGATGTCTGGGCCATCGACCAGCTGCACCCGATCGTGCCGTTGCAATATCTGAACCAGATCCCCGACCGTCGCGCCGTGCTGTCCGATATCACCTGCGACAGCGACGGCAAGATCGACCGGTTCATTCTGGCCGACGGTGTTTCCCCCAGCCTGCCGGTGCATTCCCTGCCCGAAGAGGACGAATACTTCATGGGTGTCTTCTTCGTCGGCGCCTATCAGGAGACCTTGGGCGATCTGCACAATCTCTTTGGTGACACCAACGTCGTCACCATAGACCTGCGTCGGGACGGTGGCTTTGACCTGCTGCACGAACAAGAGGGCGACACGATCAGCCAGGTTCTGTCATATGTCGAATTCGACCCGCAGGATTGCGTCGCCGCCTTCCGCAAAATGGTGGATGAGGCGATTTCGACCGGCACCCTGAAAGCCAAGGACCGCAAAACCCTGATGAGCGCTTACCGCGACTCGATCAATGGTTACACCTATTACGAATAACCCCTGAGAGGAGATCACCCCCATGGGAACTTTGAGTGGCAAAACACTGGTTGTCGGCGCAGGTGGCGTATCCCACGCTGCCGTGCACAAGATGGCAATGAATTCAGATATCTTCACCGAAATCACGCTGGCCAGCCGCACGAAATCGAAATGCGACGCTATCGCCAGGTCGGTGAAAGACCGTGTGGGCGTTGATATCGCGACCGCCGAGTTGGACGCCTACAAGGTCGAAGACACTGTAAAGCTGATCAAGGAAACTGGTGCTGAAATCCTCGTAAACCTCGCCCTGCCCTATCAGGATCTGGTGCTGATGGACGCATGCCTTGAGGCGGGCATTCATTACGTTGACACCGCGAACTATGAGCCCGAGGACGAGGCCAAGTTCGAATACCACTGGCAATGGGCCTATCAGGAACGGTTTAAGGCGGCCGGTTTGACAGCCATCCTTGGTTCGGGCTTCGATCCCGGGGTCACATCGGTCTTTGCCAAATGGTTGAAAAAGCACAAGCTGGACACCATCCGCCAGATCGACGTGCTTGATGCCAATGGCGGTTCGAACGATCAGGAATTTGCCACCAACTTCAACCCCGAAATCAACCTGCGCGAAGTACTGGCCGAAGTGCGCCACTGGGAAAACGGCGAATGGAAACATTCTCCCGCCATGACCCACAAGGTCGAGTTCGATTTCCCCGCCATCGGCCCCAAGAACATGTACCTGATGTATCACGAGGAACTGGAATCGCTCTCGACCCACTTCCCCGAGATCGAGCGTGCCCGTTTCTGGATGACATTCGGCGACGCCTATATCATGCATGCCAAGGTCTTGGAAAACGTAGGCATGACCCGCATCGACCCTGTGATGCATGACGGTAAGGAAATCATTCCGATCCAATTCCTGAAAACCCTTTTGCCTGATCCCGGTGATCTGGGCGCGGAAACCAAGGGCAAGGCCTGCATCGGCGATATCGCCACAGGTCAGGCCAAGGATGGCTCGGGCGAGAAGACCTATTACATCTACAATATCTGCGATCATCAGGAATGCTATGCGGAAGTCGGCAGCCAGGCCGTCAGCTACACCACCGGTGTCCCCGCCATGATCGGCGCGGCGCAGGTGCTGAAAGGCAACTGGACCGAGCCCGGCGTATGGAACATGGAACAGCTCGACCCGGACGACTTCATGGCCATGCTGAACGAACATGGCCTGCCATGGCAGGTCCATGAACTCGACGGCCCGGTCACCTTCTGATCCGCTTCAGCTTCATCTGGCCCTAAATATCCCGGGGGTCCGGGGGCAGCGCCCCCGGCCTCTCCACCAAACGGAGACGCCGGTTATGTCCGACATGATGACCACACAGGCCGGAGACGCCGGTGCCTTCCGCAATTTCAACCTCTCCCGTGTACCCAGCCCTTGCTTTGTGGTCGACGAAAAAGCGGTTGAACGGAACCTGAAAATCCTCGCTGATGTCGGAACCCGTTCCGGCGCGCATGTTCTCAGCGCGCTCAAGGCGTTTTCAATGTTCTCACTGGCCCCGTTGGTGCGCCGACACCTTGTGGGCACCTGCGCCTCGGGTATCTATGAGGCCCGGCTGGGCCGCGAGGAATATGGCGGAGAGGTCGCCACCTTCTGCGCCGGGTACAAAGACGCGGATTTCGACGAAATCCTGTCGTTGTCCGATCACGTCATATTCAACTCCCCTGCCCAAAAGGATCGGTTTCTCGCCAAAGCCCAAGCCGCCAAAGTGCACGTTGGCCTGCGCATTAATCCGGAACATTCCGAAGGCGAGGTTCCGAAATACGATCCCTGCGCCCCGTGCTCGCGCCTTGGCACACCGGTCAGCCAACTGACCGCCGACACCCTGCGCGGTGTTGACGGGCTGCACATGCATACGCTTTGTGAACAAGGGTTTGCGCCTTTGCAGCGCACCTGGGACGCTGTCGAACCGAAGCTCAAACCGTACCTTGATCAGCTCAAGTGGCTGAACTTCGGCGGTGGCCACCACATCACCCGCGACGATTATGACCGCGACGGGCTGGTGGCCTTCCTCAAGGACATTCGCGAAACCTATGGCATTGATGTTTATCTCGAACCCGGCGAGGCTGTGGCGCTGGACGCAGGTGTTCTGATCGGTGAAATCCTCGACCTGCCGACCAACGGCATGAACCTCGCGATCACCGATATTTCGGCCACATGCCACATGCCCGACGTGATCGAGGCCCCCTATCGCCCTGCCCTGATGGATGAGGCCGAAACAGGCCATACCTATCGCCTTGGCGGCCCGTCCTGTCTGGCGGGTGACGTTATTGGCGACTACACCTGGGACAAGCCGCTGGAGATCGGACAGCGTTTTGCCTTCCTCGATCAGGCACATTACTCGATGGTCAAGACAAACACCTTCAATGGCGTCCCCTTGCCCACAATCGCCCTGTGGAACAGCGAAACGGACGAGCTGAAGATCATCCGGCAGTTCGGATATGACGACTTCAAGGACAGACTCTCATGAGCATTTTTCTCGACAGCGAATTGACCACATCCGAACGCACCGAAGATGCCCGCTTTCGCGTGATCCCGGTGCCTTTGGAGCGCACGGTCTCTTACGGTTCCGGCACGGCCAACGGCCCCGAAGCGATTATCGAGGCGAGCAATGAACTGGAACGCATCACCGGTCACGCGGAGCCCTGTGTCGAAGGGATTTTCACCGAAGAACCGCTGAATTGTGACGGCCCGTTGCCCGAGGTGATGGAACGCCTTGCGCACCGCACCGAGGCTGCAATTCGGGCCGGAAAGGTGCCGGTCACTTTGGGCGGCGAGCATTCCCTCAGCTATGGCGCAGTAATAGGTGTAGCCCGTGCGCTAAACCAACCCATCGGCATCGTCCAGATCGACGCCCATGCCGACCTGCGCAACGCTTATCAGGGCGAAAAACACTCCCACGCCTCAGTGATGCACTTGCTTGCCGAAGAAGGCGTGCGGCTGGCCCAGTTCGGTGTACGCGCTTTTTCAACTGAAGAGGCCCAAAGCCGACTGAAAAACCACGTTTTTCACGTAGATGCCGAGGAACTGGTGACAGGTAACATCCATTCGGTTGACCTGCCTGCAGACTTCCCCGAGCTGGTCTATGTCAGCTTCGACGTTGATGGGTTGGATCCATCGCTGATGCCCGCCACCGGAACACCGGTGCCCGGTGGGTTGGGCTATTATCAGGCACTGCGGCTGGTCGAACACGCGCTCAAGGGACGCAGATGCGTGGGCTTCGACGTGGTTGAGCTGGCCCCGGACGGCAATGCCGCCTGGGACTTCACCACAGCTCAGATTGTCTATCGCCTGATGGCCGCCTGTTAATCTTCGGCAGTTTCGTTCAGCTCCATATGGCCTTCGCCCTTGCTCAGGATGCGGCGCAGCATGGGTTCAAAAAACTCCAGCGGTTTCGTCGGATAGTCTGGGTCAAACGCCTTCTGATCATATTCATGGCAGAAATAGCGACAGTCTTCCCAATGGGGGCTGTCGCGATACTTGTCGCGCGCGTTGCGGTCGCCGCCAAGGTGGTGGTTGTAGTAGTAACCCTGAAACACGCAATGGTGTTTGAGTATCCAATAGGTTTTCTCGCTGACATACGGCTTCATCATCGCCGCTGACAGCTCTCCATGGTTGTAGGGTGACAGAATATCGCCGGTATCGTGGATCAGAGCGGCGACCACCAACTCCTCATCCGCGCCATCCTCATAAGCCCGGGTCGCGGCCTGAAGGCTGTGCTGATACCGGTTGACCGGATAGGGTGTCCATTCCTCGTCCAACGACCGAATAGCGTCGAGGATGCGATCCGGCAGAGCCGCATTATACGCCTCTTCATAATCCATAACGGCGTCCCAGTCGGCCTTGGTGGCATTCTCAAAACTGGTCCAGGTCGGTTTGTGGCTTTTGTCCAGCATGGCTGATCCCTTGGCGTGTTTCCTGAAGTCGACAATATTACGAGTCGCAACTTCAAAAAAATGAATTGATTTTATCACAATGATCAAAAAATACTCTCGATATGCGAACCGAAGCTTTGGAAACCTTTCTATGTGTGGCTGAAACGGGTGGTTTTCATGCCGCTGCCCGTAAGCTGAATGTGACTCAAACGGCCGTCAGCGCGCGCATTCATCTGATCGAAGAAGAAACCGGCAGACCACTGTTTACCCGCGGCGCCGGTGGTACGGCGTTGACCGAGTTTGGCAGACAATTCAAACCGTATGCAGAACAAATATTGTCCCTTTGGGCCTTCGCGTCGCGCGATTTACCGTTGCAGACACAGAACCGTCCGGCGCTGCGGTTAGGTGGTCAGCTCAGCATCTGGGACCCTTTGCTCGTGGATCTGGCTGTTCGGTTCGAACAGCGCTTTGACAAACTGCTGCTGACACTTAACTACGATCACGATCTGAACATGGTTGAAGCTGTGGCGACCCATGTGCTGGACGTGGCGATCACGCATGAAACGCCATCAGACCGACGCGTCACCTATCACGAACTGGAACCGGAGCTTCTAACCCTCGTCAGAACCCCGCAAGCAGCAACGGCAGAAAACGATTTGGTCTTCGTCAATCTTGAACTTGGAGAGATCTACCAGGATCACGTTAGATCGGCTGCGCGACGTGCCTCAGGGCAGACCTTGTTTCTTGGCAATTGCATGATGGCGCTACGATATGTCCTGCAAAGAGGCGGATGCGGCTACTTCCCCGACTACGTCATTTCGCAACATCTGGCTTCGGGTGCGCTCGAACGGGTCGAAGACAGTGTAAGCCTGCCGTTGCCGATGTATTTGGTCGCCCGTGGCGATCGCGAAGAATTCGACGACATTCGTTGTTGTCTGGAAGAACTTCGAACCTGAAATCAAGCGGGTGTTGGGATGACCTCGGACCCGCGCGCACGTTTCCGCAAAAGCGGACGACCTGCGACAAGCAGAAAACAGCACGAGATCAACACACCCATAACGGCAGGAAGGTAAAGCAGTGCCCAAAGCTTCGGGTCATCGATCACAACCGGGGACACAAACCCGCGTACGCCTTCAAGCAGCACAAGAATGGTAAAGGCACCCAAAATCTGAGGCCACAATCCAAACCGTGAAAAGCTGCCCAGCATCAGGGTTGAATACCCCGCCAGCGACACGGCGATGCAAATGGCTATCCAGGAAAATCGCTGATGCAGTTCTTCGATCAACTTACCCTGGCTGAACCCCTCGGTTTCTGAAATCGTATCCCGGTTGAGGATCAAATCAGAGGTCGGAATGGCTTCGAGGCTGCGGTTTGCCAACGGGCTTGCGTTCGTCAGTTGCGAAATGTCGTATGATGCGTCCTGAAACAGGGTCGAGGAGAGAACTCTGCCCGCCTTGTTCAAGCGCAGCGCCACCCCGTCGACCATCACCAGATGAATTCCCGCGTCGTTATTGACCAGATAGGCCGTCACACTGGAATAGCTGACTGCGTTTTCCGGGTCGCGCCGATCGGATACGAACACCTCGTGCAACGTACCGTCCAAATCGATGCCACCGATGTAAACCGTAACATCTTCGGCGGGGTGCAGAAATTCGCCTTCATTCAACAACTGCGCTGTCACATCTCCTGCTACTTCGGCTTGCCGGTATTCCAGTTGTTGGACCGATGCAGGGCGCAGGAACACACTGATGGCAGCCATCATCAGACCGGTGATCACACCGAACAAAACAACGGCCCGCGCCAGTCGCCACGGGCTTGACCCGGTTGCCAGCATCACTGTCATCTCGCTTTCGCGACTCAATCTGTTAGTCGCATAGACGGCAGCCGCAAATACCGCCATCGGCATAACCGTACGAACAAGCGTTGGCAGGGTAAGCGCGGTGAATTCAAGAAACACCATAGCGGACTGGCCACCGCTGATGACTTTGTCAAACAGGCTGACAGAACGGGTGATCCAGAAGACACCCACCAGGACGAGGGTGAAGAAGCCGAATAAAACCAGCAATTGCCGCAGAAAATATCCATCAAAACGCGACATATATCCTCATCCGGCTGATTGCGTCGTGGCCGGACAATAAGTCAATCGCCCACCCAAGGAAACCTCGATTACCGCCTCTGAACCGGCATCGGCGGCAACCTAGTTATTCGGACATAGGAAGGGCGCGCTCAACCACAAGCGCGCCCCGGCCACAGGAGGGAAAAACAAAACAGCGTCATGTACCGAACGTGAGCGCCAACTCGTAACAGTTGTAAGTAAAGCGGGATTCTAGTGATTGGTCTGTGATTTAGTTCACCTTTGAAACGGTCACATGAACACTCTTATGGACAAGAACCCCAGCAAAAAGTTAACGACACGTTAACGCCTTGTTTCCAGCCCATTCACTGTTCTACCCACATAATGATACCTGTCGGTTTTGGTGAATGTCCGTGACAGGACGATTGCAAATAACAGTATCAGTTGGCACAAGGGGTCCGATGGCAATGCATAAACCTTCGACATCAGAAGCCGCTGCACTGAATGCGCAATTACTGAAAAAGACCGACTCGGATTACGATGTCGCTATGTGGGCCGCGTGTGCATTGATGGCGCTCCACTCAGACAAACCAGCGGTGTTTCAAGAATATCAGAATATGTGGGCTGAAAAACTGGATGCGGTACGCCCGCACGAAAAAACAGGTGCCAACAAAAGATAACAACAGGTCACGATGGCCTCGCGCCATTGTAGCAGTGTTGTCGAAGCCAATGCTGCGACTAGTATTGATCCAAGCGCGAAATAGCTGAAGACAGGTATAGCGAACTCAAAGGCTGAAACCCTTTCATCCTTGGAAATCACAACTTAGTATTCGGACAATTTCAATGGCAGGGGCAGCAGGGTTCGAACCCGCGACCTACGGTTTTGGAGACCGTCGCTCTACCAACTGAGCTATACCCCTGTAGTGAGCCCCAGATATGCCAGCCGCGCGGCGGACTCAAGAGGCTTTTTCAGATTCCGATCCACGAAATGTCCGGACAAACAAGTTGCGCAAAATGCGTGGTGCGCTAAGACAAGGACCGGTTAGCAGAAGGAACCCGGCGTGAACCTCCGTAAGAAGATTGCAGACAGCGAAGCTGTGCTAAACTGGGTGGCGCGTCGGATTGCAAATTATATTCGGCTGGTACACCGCAACACACGTTGGCAGCGCATCGGCTATGAAGAACTGGACCAGTTGGCCGAACAGGGTGAGCCGGTCATCGTTGTTCTCTGGCATCAACGGCTGGCGCAGTCGCCTTATTTTTTCCCGCTGGACAAGGGGCGCATCTGTTCGATTACATCTTCTGCGCGGGCTGGCAGCATGGTGGGTCGCGTGCAAAAGTTGTTTGGAATGGACACCATTGCCATGGCCAGCAAGGCACGCCATGTCGCCCTGTCGCGACAGGTATTAGGCAAAATGAAACAGGGGATATCCATTGGCATAGCGGCGGACGGCCCCCGTGGGCCAGAGCGGGTTTTGTCGACGGTTCCGCTGGTTTGGGCGCGAACATCGGGTAAACGTGTTTTTGGTATTACCTTTTCGGCGAAACATGGGCGAGAAGCAGGAACATGGGATCATCTTTTGATGCCCCGCCCATGGGGTAACGAGGGGGTTTTTCTGTGCCGAGAATGGACAGAAACAGTTCCGCGGAAAGCCAGCGAAGACGAAATAGAAACGCTGCGTTTGAGTCTCGAACAACACATGAACGATATCACGGCCGAAGCAGACCGAATGGTCGGGCGCGAGCCTTGGTCGCCTGACGCTTAACCGCCCCTCAGCCTTTGCATCAAATAGACTTCACTGCCTTCGGGAATCGGTTCGGTCAGCCCGGTCGCGATCACGCGCCCGTCGACAGCGATAGATACGCCAGCGTCGATGGGTGCTTGAAGCTGCGGATACGCACGCACGAGCGCACGCAGCAACTCTCCGGTGGTTTTGGCCTCGACCTCAACCACCTGCTGGCCCCCGGTCAGTGACCGGAGGCCGGACCAGAGGTGAACCTCAACCATTGCCCTTGAGAGCGGCCAGAATGCGTGGCGGCGACATCGGCAGCCGCTTCATTCGCACGCCAGCCGCGTTGGACACAGCGTTGGCGATGGCGGCCAGTGGCGGCACGATACCCGTTTCGCCCACACCGCGAACTCCAAATGGGTGGCCCGGATTCGGAACCTCGACGATCACGGTGTCGATCATCGGCAGGTCGCTGGCCACCGGGATGCGGTAGTCGAGAAAGATCGAGTTCTGCAATCGACCGTCTTCGCCGTAGATATATTCCTCGTTCAGGGCCCAGCCGATACCTTGCGCGGCACCGCCCTGATACTGGCCTTCGACATAGGTCGGGTGGATCGCTTTGCCCGCGTCCTGAATGACCGTGTAGCGGGTCACACTGGTCTTACCGGTTTCCGGGTCAACCTCGGCATCGACGATGTGGGTGCCAAAGGACACGCCAGCACCTTCGGGGGTTGCCTCGAAATGGCCCGAGATCGGACCACCGGTTCGGCCCATATCAGCGGTGATATCGGCCAGCGGCATCGGATCGAAATCGCCTGCATTCGGGCCTGAGGGCACCGCACAGCCGTTTTCCCATTTCACCGCATCAACCGGGATGCCCCATTTGGCCGCAGCCCGTTCGCACAGTTTCTCGACCGCGTGCCTCGCAGCCTTGATAGTTGCCAGCCCTGACGCATAGGTCACGCGAGAGCCATGGCTTACGTCATTGTAGCCCAGTGTGGCCGTATCGGCGATGGTCACCCGGATATTCTCATACGGGATGCCCAGAACCTCGGCCGCCATCAGGGCCATCGATGCGCGCGAACCACCGATATCAGGCGTTCCGACCATCACCTGAGCCGAGCCATCCTCGGACAAGGCAAGCGACACGCTGGTCTCGCCACCATGGTTGAACCAGAAGCCACAGGAAATACCGCGCCCCTGCCCCGGCTTCAGCGGAGCCGAATAATGAGGATGCGCCTTGGCTGCTTCTAGCGTTTCGACAAGACCGATGCGCTCGTAGGTCGGTCCATAGCTGGCCTTCGTGCCCTCATGCGCGGCGTTTTTCAGGCGTACCTCAACGGGGTCGAGACCCAGCTTGTTGCACAACTCGTCAATCACCGACTCGACCGCAAAGGCACCCATCGGTGCACCCGGCGCGCGGTACGCTGCCTGCTTTGGGCGGTTGGCCATAACGTCATAGCCGATCTGCTTGACGTTGGTCAGGTTGTACGGCGCAAAGGCACACATGGCAGTCATGTCGCCCGGCGCGCCGGGAAAGGCTCCGCCCTGAAGGCGGAAGATGCCCTGAGCCGCCGAGATCGTGCCGTCTTTCTTCATGCCGATTTTGACGTCCATCGAGGCAGACGAAGTCGGACCAGTAGCCCGGAACACCTCGGACCGGGTCATCACAAGCTTGACCGGGCGATTGGCCTTACGGCTGAGCGCTAATGCGACGGGTTCGATGAAAACGGTTGTCTTACCGCCAAACCCTCCGCCGATCTCAGACGCAGTGACACGCAACTGCGAGGTTTCGATCCCCAGAAGCGCGGCACAGGTTTTCTGCGCAATCCAATGCCCCTGCGTCGTGCACCACAACTCACCCTTACCGTCATTACCCAATATGGCCAAACAAGCGTGCGGTTCGATATAACCCTGATGCGTCGCTTCGGTGACGAAACTGTCTTCGATGACCAGATCAGCTTCGGCAAATCCGGCCTCGACATCGCCGTGACCGCTTTCATGGTAGCGGACAACGTTCGGGTGCATTCCTTCCGGCACGGAATAATCCGCAGCTCCTTCGCGGATGACAGGCGCATCCGGTGCCATCGCCTTATCCACATCGGTGACGTGGGGCAGCACTTCGTACTCGACCTCGATCAGCTTGAGCGCGTCACGAGCCGCCAATGCCGAAGTCGCAGCAACCGCTGCAACCGCGTGCCCGTCATATAGCGCTTTCTCACCGGCCATAACGTTTTCCAGAACGTTATAGAATTCGCCTTCCAGACCGGGTTTGAACGGCACGTCAGCAAAGTCGGCACGCGTTACAACAGCTTTGACATCCTTATGCGCCTCGGCTTTCGACGCGTCGATCTTCACAATCCGCGCATGAGCATGAGGTGAGCGCAGGATCGCGCCATGCAGCATTCCCGGGGCGTAGGCATCCGCACCGAATTTGGCGCGACCTGTCACCTTGTCCAGACCGTCCGGGCGGTTGGGGCGGGTGCCGACAAAAGTGAAATCTGATTTACGATCGTCCAGAGCCATTACGACGCCTCCCGCATCTCAGCCGCCGTATCCATCACGGCGCGAATGATCTTGTCATATCCAGTACAACGGCAGAGGTTGCCTGCCAGCCAATACCGCGTTTCTTCCTCGGTCGGGTTCGGGTTTTTCTCCAGCAGAGACTTGGCCGCCACCAGAATGCCTGGCGTGCAGATGCCGCATTGCAGGGCGGCGTATTCGATCATCTTCTTTTGCAGCGGATGCAGAATATCACCGTCGGCAATGCCTTCGACGGTTTCGATCTGCTTACCCTCGGCCTCGACACCCAGCATCAGACATGAACAGACCAGACGGCCATCAACGGTGACCGAGCATGCGCCGCAATCGCCGGTGCCACACCCCTCTTTCGCGCCTGTCAGGTTCAACTTGTCACGCAGACAATCCAGCAGGGTTTCACGCGGATCACACAGGTATTCGACCGCATCGCCATTCACGGTGGTGGTTACGTGGAACTTTTTCATGCGTCTTCTCCCTTCGCGCGGGCATAAGCAATTTTTGCGGCGCGCTTGGCCAGAACGCCTGCGACCTCGGTACGGAACGCGATCGTGCCGCGCTTGTCGTCAATCGGGTTACAGGCGGCAGAGGCGGCGGCGGCCAGCGCTTCCAGGGCTGCATCATCCAGCGTGCTGCCGATAATGGCCTTGGCACAGTCTTCGACCAGCAGAACGGTCGGGGCCACAGCGCCCAGTGATACACGGGCCTCGGTGATGGTGTCGCCGTCAAGACGCAGGTTCACGCCAACGCCAACCACAGCGATGTCCATTTCGGTGCGGGGGATGAACCGCAGATAGGCATCGCCGCCGTTTTCTCCACGTGCCGGGATATTGACCGCCGAGATCAGCTCGCCTTTGGCCAGCGAGGTTTTGCCGGGGCCGGTCGGAATATGCTCGACCGCGACTTCGCGAGTACCGTCCGGACCGGTCACGGTGACGGTCACACTAGCTGCGACCATGGCGGGCACGGAATCAGCCGCAGGTGAGCCGTTACACAGGTTACCGGTCGGTGTTGCGCGCCCCTGCACCTGGGTTGATCCGATCAGGTCCATCGCCTCGACCACACCGGGCCAGTCACGACCCAACTCAGGATGCTCGCTCATTTCGGCACCGGTTGCGGCAATTCCCAACGTCCAGCTTCCATCAGCGTTGCGGGTGATGTCGTGTACACCGTTGATTTTCTTGATGTCGATCAGCGTATCAGGCGTCACCAACTCCGAGCGCAGCTGCACCAATACGTCAGTGCCGCCCGCCAGAAAGCGCGTGATGCCCGTCGCATTTGCGGCCAGAGCCGAAGCCTCGGCAAAGCTGGCGGGGCTGTGATAATCCATAATGCTACCTCGCACCTGTTGGTCAGGGATATCTGGGTTCCGGGCGACGTTAATTCACCACCCACCTGACGTCCATGGGCCGAGCGACCAAATTTCACCGTCCAAAGGTCGCTTTCTGACCATGCTTACAGATCGAGCTCGATCACACCATCCGGCGCCACAGCGCGGCTTTGGCACAGAATCATGGCCCCTTGGCGCTGCTTTTTGGACAGCACGAAATCCCGATGCTCGACCTCGCCCGAAAGGACACCACATTTGCACACACCACAGATACCATCGGCACATTTCACATCCACGTGGAAACCCGCCTCGTTCAGAACCTGCGCGGCATCCTTGTCTGCGGGCACCGGCAGCGTTCTACCAGAACGCGCGAGTTTCAGGGTAAATGGGTGATTTTCGTATTCCGGGGTTTCCGGGACAGAGAAATATTCAAGATGTCGGGCTTCTTCGGGGAAACCCTGATGTTCGGCCGCCTGCATGACGCCATCCATGAACCGATCAGGCCCGCACGTATAGACGTGCCATCCCTGCTGATACCCCGAAAGGATCGCATCCAGATCAGCGCGCGTGCCTTCATCCGAGAAATGGTAGTGGACGCGGTTCGCCCAGGGCATCCCCGCCAGATCATCCAGATACCCCGCACCGCCCCGCGTCCTGGCCGAGTAGTGCAACTCGAAATCCATGCCCAATGCATGCAGGCGATGAGCAAATGCGATCATCGGAGTGATACCGATACCACCCCCCATCAAAATGGTTCTGGACGCCTCTTCGTCCAGTTCGAAATGGTTGATCGGTTTCGATATGAAAACCTTGCGCCCTACGTTGAAAATTCGGTGCAGCAATGCCGAGCCACCCCGCCCTTCATCCTCGCGCAGAACACCGATCTGATAGGTTCCCCGTTCTGACGGGTCGCCGGACATGGAGTATTGTCGCAGGAACTCTGGCGCGACAAGCACATCCAGATGCGCGCCTGCGGACCATTCCGGAAGCGGCGCACCGTCAAGGGAGGCAAATTCATACTTGGTGACGTCAGCGGTCATCTTGTCGACCTTAGTCACAGCGACCCTCATCACCGGCGCATCACCTGCGACCTGATAGCGATGAATGATCGACATATCCCCCGCAGCTTTGCGCGCCTTGTACTCTTTGGCTGTCACCAAAGCCTCATAGGCGGCAATTCCTGCCTCGCGATCCATTGCAAACGGATAGGGCCAAGGGTGCGGGGCCAAATAGGCCGGGTAGACCGCCAATGTCTGATCCTCGTATCTAAGGTCCAGATCCTTTTGCAGATCGCGCCGGTTCAAAGGGTGTGTTGTTGGCCGATACGCCCCGTCGGGCTGCAACTCGATATCCCACCACCATTTCTTGGTGTCGTTCAGACCGCCATTGCCAACCGCATCATCCAGCTTGGCCAATGCAGGCGCCGCAGAGGGGATGTTCATCGCGGCCCAGCGGAACGGGCGTTCCTTGAAGATACCCTCAAGGTTCCAGGGGCAGGTCTTCATGCACCGCCCGCACATCGCGCCGCCCGGAGTGGTCACGCGGTAGGTCGCGCATTTCTGGCTGTCGGATTTCCAGATTTCATAGCCGTTGAACATCAGCTTTGGCCCAGCCGTGATCGCGCCCGATGGGCATTCGCGCGCGCATTTGTTGCAAGACTCACAAAAGCTTTGCAGACCGAAATCAATGGGCCTGTCATGCGCGATCGGCATATCGGTGGTCACCACGCCTGATTTCAGGCGGGGCCCCAGATAGGGGTTCAGGATCACTTCGCCGATCCGGCTGACTTCGCCCAGACCGGACAGCAACAAAAGCGGAGGTTGCAGAACTTCGCCATCCATCACCGTGTGCGCCTTGGCCTTGTAGCCCAGATTGCGGATCTGCTGAGCAATCACGCCACCCAGCAAGGAGAATCTCAGATAGGCGCGCATCGATTGAGCGACGCTGATCCAGTCGTCGCCGCTGGCACCCTCCATAGTCTCATATCCCTGATCGATGATCATGCTGACGGCCTGATCATGGGGCGGTACGATTTCTTCGCCGGTCGCGTCATGGGAATACCAGGCCCATTCCGGGCAGCGGCTGAGACCCACCGCATCGACCCCCAGAAAATAAGTCGCAGCCTTGATGTTTGCTGCGTTGCGTTGCGCGTCAGATTGCTTGGACGCGTCAGCGCTTTCACCGTCCTGCAACAGCACAAACGCACCCAAAGCGCGGCGTTGGGCAAAACTCGGTGCTGCCTTGCGTACGTAGTACCCACCTTTGGCCGCGTCCTGTAGCGACTTGCCCATATCTCCGAACTGCGCCCGGGCAAACATATCCGCACGCTTGGGCACGCGAGCGACATTCTCTTCGTCAATAAAGGTCGTAGGTGTCTCGACCCGTTTGAGTTTCTCAAACGGATGTGCCCCGTCCACATAGCGCCGCTTGGCATAGGGGTCACGGTTGAGGGCGTTCTTGGCAAAGCCCGTTCCCAACCACCATGCCGGCCCCTGCGTCCGGAACCAGGGCTGATCGGCCATAGGCTTGAGCGGTTTGTCATGGGCGATCGGCATCTCAGTCGTCACAGCGGCCAAACCAAAGCGCTTGCCCAGCCAGGGCACGACGACCTCGCCATTCTCGACCGAAGCCAGCCCAGCGGCAACCGCCAGCTTGCCCAAATCAACGTCGGTCGACATCATGCTGTGCGCCCGCGCGTCAAAGCCCAAAAGGCGGATGTAATTGGCGATGACCACCGCGTTCTCGGTCGCCAGCAGACAGGCACGATGATCCTGGGCGTCGACAATCCAATCAGCACCGGGTTCGGACAGGTCGGGGTCGCGGTTGTGTTCGTAAAGAAAGACAATGCTGTGCCAATGGCTGTCGATTGGCTTGGGCGCGGCCTCGATACTGTCTTTCAGATCAGCCATGATGACGTCGATCCCGGATGCCAGCGTTTTGGTCTGACGGGTGCGCAACGCGTGGGCAAGCCGGTCAATATCGGGATTGCGGCGGGCCTCGGACAACCGCGCATCAGATGGCAGCGGTCCGCACCCCATCATCGACGCATCGTTGAAATAGCCGAATGCTTTGATGTGGTTGGCCCGTTCCTGCGGGTTCGATGGAATCTCGGATGCAACCGGGTTCACCATTCCGTCGCGGATGGCGTCCATCATCGCCTGAAACTCACCCATCGCATTGACGATGCTGTCAGGGTGTTCCGGTCGGCGGAAACTCAGCTCGGCCAAAGGGGGCACAAGCGACAGATCCGGCATGTCATTTTGCCGGGCCAAACGCTCCAGCGGGTAGCCGCCCATATGAACAGGCCGGTTTCTGTCCGAGAATAAACGGATCCCCATCGAATATCTCCTGTTGATGCCCGTCCCGTACCCCGCCATGGACAGCAAAACCATTCATGATTAATCATAAATGGTATGAGCAAATTCGATTTCATTGACCTCGACGGCAAGGTTCTACGCACTTTTTTGACGATACTCGAGGAAAACTCGGTCTCGAAAGCCGCAGATCGGCTGGGGGTTACGCAATCTGCGATCAGTCATACTCTGGCCAAACTGCGGCAGGTCCTGGGCGACCCGCTGTTTGTTCGCTCAGGTCAGGGTCTGACACCAACCGAACGGGCCCTGTCCCTGAAAGAGCCTGCGCAAAAGGTACTGGACGGGATGCGCGCGCTGACCGACGGCCGACCGTTCGATCCGCTGTCGGAACAGATCAACATCCGCATCGCCACCAATGACATGCCACGAGAGCTGATCTTTCCACGGTTGCTGCGTGACACACGCGCCGAAGACGCGCGCCTGCGGTTGGAATTCATCCCATCGGGTGTGCCCGACCCCGAATTGTTGCGCAGCGACCGGTGCCAGTTGATGCTAACCCCGCTGCCGCCCGACGGACCGGATATTTTCCAGAAAAGACTGATCGAAAGTCCGCTGATGGTGTTCTTCGACGCCACGCAACGCCGACCACCGGGCAGCTGGCAGGACTATTGCCACAGCGACCATGTCGAGGTGCGATTTGCCGATGGCCGAAACGCCCGTGCCGTGATGCGCGGCGTTGATCAAAGCCAGATCAATCCTGCGGTTGTAACCCTGCCGCATTTCAACGCGATCCCGGCCTTTGTGCAGGGCAGCGACCTGATCTCGACAGATACGGCACTGATGAAACAGGGCCCACTTGCCGCGCTGGATTGCGCACCGTTACCTTTCGCCTGCCCGCCTGTGTCCATCTATATGGTCTGGCATCAAAGATCGACCAATGACCCCGCCCATCGCTGGTTACGCGGCCGGATAGAAGCCATCGCAGCGTCCCTTCAGACCTGAGACAGCCGTCAGCTGCGCATGACCCGGGCCAGGTTCGGCTGCGGGACACGGTCACGAGTACTCAACAAAACTGATTGGTCAAACCGCAAATCATTCGCCATCCTGAAACCAAATCAAAACGGAGATCTCAGATGGAGAAAGTAGCACTCATCACAGCAGGCGGCAGCGGCATGGGCGCGGATTCCGCGAGGCGGCTGGCCGCAGACGGTTTCAAGGTCGGGATTCTGTCATCCTCGGGCAAGGGCGAAGCGCTGGCGCATGAGTTGGGAGGCGTCGGTGTAACCGGCTCGAACCAGTCCACGGTGGATCTGCAAAAGCTTGTTGATGCGGCCATGGCCCATTGGGGGCGCATTGACGTCTTGGTCAATTCCGCCGGCCACGGCCCCCGTGCTCCGATCCTTGAGTTGACGGACGAGGATTGGCACACCGGTATGGACGTCTACTTTATGAATGCGGTCCGCACCACGCGGCTTGTGACACCGATCATGCAGGCGCAGGGCGGTGGATCGATCATCAATATCTCGACCTTCGCTGCATTCGAACCTGACCCGGTTTTCCCGACCTCAGGTGTGTTTCGCGCCGGGCTGGCCGCGTTCACCAAACTGTTCTCGGACAAATACGCTGCCGAAAACATCCGCATGAACAACATCCTGCCCGGTTTCATTGACAGCCTGCCCGAAAAAGAAGAATTCCGCGCTCGCATTCCCATGGGGCGCTATGGGCGCAGTTATGACGAGGTCGCCTCGGTCGTGGCCCTGCTGGCATCCGAAGGCGGTGGCTACATCACCGGGCAGAATATCCGGGTTGATGGTGGCATCACCCGCTCGGTCTGAATTCAGATCCGCGCCTTTATCAGATGCGTCAGCGCCGCGCCGGATTCAAAAAAGGCGCGGCGCACGCGCGTCCAGCTTTCGCGATGCTCATGCACCGCAGGAACGGGCAAAAGCGAAAGCTCACCTGCAAGAAGACTTTCGGCCATCATTCGCCCGAACACCGTGCCGGGGCCAATACCACGGCCGGAATATCCGTGCGCGGCCAGGGCGTTGGGGCCAATCTGCGTGATTTTCGGGATATGGTCCGAGGTCATGGCAATCCGCCCGTGCCAACCCTGTTCAAACGGCTGATCGGCAAGCTGAGGATAAAGCTCAGCCAGTTTGCGTCGGACCCATCCGGTATGCGCGCTGCGTCCTGCATTCCCCAGATCGCCCATGCCGCCAATGATCATCCGCCCCGCCTGATCCAGCCGGAAGGACGTCATGATCAGCCCGGTATCCCAGCATCCTTCTGCCTGCGGCAGAATGCTGGCGCGCAGATTATGCGACAGCGGGGCTGTAGCGTATTGAAAGTAATAAACGGGAACATAGGCAGGCGCAGTATCTGGCAAGCCAAGGTGATAGGCGTTGGTTGCCTGAATGACGGACTTGGCCCTTACAGTCCCGCCCGGTGTGGTCAACACCCATTGCCCACCTTCGTGCCGAAGGGTCTGCACCGCGCTTTGTTCATGGATCTGCACCCCGGCCTGAGACGCGGCACGCGCCAATCCCATGACATAAGCCAAGGGTTGTATTGTTCCTGCGCGAGGGTCGAACAACGCCCCATGAAAAGCATCGCTGCCGGTCCGGTCACGGGCCTGATCCGCCGACAGCAGCGCTACCGGCGCGCCAGACCCGCTTAGCTGCGCATGTCGCGTTTGCAGGTCCTTCAGGCCCGAGGCGGAATGCGCGCAATGCAGGGTTCCGTTGCGAATGGGCTCACATGTGATGCCGTGTTCTTCGATCAGGGAAAAAACGTCTGACGGTGCTTTGCCCAGCAGATCGATCAGGCGATCACCAGCCTCTGCACCGATATGCGCGCGGATCTCATCCGGTGGCAGCCACAGCCCGGCATTGACCAGACCGACATTGCGCCCTGACCCGCCAAACCCGATCTTCTGCGCTTCAAGCAAACAGACCGAAGCGCCGGTACGGGCTGCCGTCAAGGCAGCTGAACACCCGGTATATCCGCCACCTATAATGGCCAGATCGACAGTTTTGTCACTGCTCAGCGGCAGAGCAGTGACTGCTTCGGTACATGTAGTCCGCCACAAGGCTTGTTCGGGATCGTTCACGTCAGACCTCTGAGTCTTTTCGGCGGATCATCATACCGCTGCACGTCCTTTGCAAGTGGGCAACTGTGGTCGGGTCAACAACGAAAAAACCCCGCAAGCACGGGCCTGCGAGGTCCAACAGAAGCGAGCATTCCGTCAGGAATGATGACATCAGGCAAGAGGCCGCCCGGATACCTTCAAACGTCAAGCGACCGTGCGATCACCTCTTTCATGACCTCGTTGGTGCCGCCGTAAATCATCTGCACGCGGGCGTCTGCGTAGAGACGGGCAATTGGGTACTCCATCATAAAACCGTATCCGCCGAACAGTTGCAGGCACTCGTGCATGATTTCGTTCTGCACCTCCGAGCCCCAGTATTTGGCCATCGAGGCGGTGGCCGCATCCAGTTCGCCTGCCTCCAGCTTGCCGATACAGTCATTGACGAAACTGCGCAGAACCTCGGCCTTGGTCTTGCATTCTGCAAGTTTGAAACGCGTGTTCTGGAAATCCATCACCCGCTGACCGAACGCTTTGCGCTCCTGCACGTACTTTACCGTTTCGGCAATGGCAAAATCGATCGAACCCAGCGCCATGATCGCGATATTCAGCCGTTCCCATGGCAGTTGCTTCATCAGCTGATAAAACCCCTGACCTTCCTCAGCCCCCAGCAGGTTCGTCATCGGTACTTTGACATCTTCGAAAAACAGCTCGGCCGTGTCGTTGCCCTTCATCCCCAGTTTTTTGAGGTTGCGCCCCCTGCGAAACCCCTCGGCCCCTTCGGTTTCGACCACGATCAATGACACACCCCGCGCGCCCTCGGACTTGTCAGTCTTGGCGGCCACGATGATCAGATCCGCCGTCTGGCCATTCGTGATGAAGATTTTCGAGCCATTCAGCCGGTAGGAGTTTCCGTCTTTCTCGGCCGTTGTACGCACAGCCTGAACATCCGAGCCGGTGCTGGGTTCTGTCATGGCAAGTGCGCCGACCATCTCGCCCGAAGCCATTTTGGGCAGCCATTTCTGTTTCTGATCTTCGCTGCCATAGGCGGTAAGATAATGGGTCACGATCGACTGAATACCATAGCCCCAGCCAGCGTCGCCCCGTGCGCCCTGTTCGTACGCGGTGATGGCGTCAAAGCCCATACCACCGCCGACGCCGCCATATTCTTCGGGGATTGCACCAGCCATCAGGCCGGTTTCACCAGCTTTGCGCCAGAAGTCGCGATCAACGGCCCCGTTTTCAACCCAGGTTTCGATATTCGGCGACAATTCGTCATCCATGAACCGGCCAGCCATATCCGCGAACATGCGGTGTTCGTCGGTGACCCATGCCGCGGTCGAAGTGAAAAGTGACATCAAAGGCTCTCCAAACAGTCTTTCGCAAAAGCCTAACGGTCGGCCCGATTCCCGCCAATCCACGTGACGTGGCGTTCCGACTTCGAACAACGCAACGTTTCTTTGCTAAGTAACTTAAAGAACCTGCTTGTTTTCAAGGAAATTAACTCAGCGCCGATGCCAGCAATTGCTGTGCCGCATCCCTGGCGTCCTCCGCAGGATCACAATTCTTGAGCAAAACCGCGGACACGATTGCCCCTTCCTGCAACAACACGATCTGGCTGGCGAGTTTCTGAGGATCACGCGCACTAGCCTGTTCGGCGACGGACGTGAAATGCTCCAGCAACAGCTGCTTATGTTCGGCAGCCTGCACATGGATCGGATGATCTGTATCCTGATATTCAGCCCCGGCCTTGATGAACATGCAGCCCCGGAACCCATCCTCTTCGAACCATTCCTTCAAGGCATCAAAACTGGCGATGAGTTGCTCGGCCGGTGTTTCTGCCATCTCTTCGATGCGCCGATAGAACCACTCGCGAAAATTCTCATCCCGCAGGCGCAGAGCGGCTACGATCAGGTCTTCCTTGGTGCGGAAATGTTTGTACATCGACGTTTTCGACACGCCCGTTTCCGCCACCAGCTTATCCATGCCGGTCGCGTGAAACCCGTCGCGGTAAAAAACCTTCAGGGCTTTGCTGACAAGTTCATCCCGTTTGTTTGGACGCATGATTCGGCTCCATGGTGTACCGTTCTGTACATATTACCCCGAAACATGAAGTACAACCGACCTAACACAAATCATTGTTTTCATTAGGATTCATTGCTCGCCTTGAAACGCGCGGAAAATTTTCTGCTTTTCCCCTTGCAAAAGTTAACAGATCGGTACACCTTATTAGAAAGTTAACCGATCAGTACACCAGAGGATTTGACCGATGAAACGTCGCGCCAGCATATTCCCCCCTCAGTACGTTCCATTTCTTTTGACACTGGCCATCCTTGCCGCCTCTCTGACCTGAAAGCCCCCTGCACCATGTCCCGCCCCCCACTTCCCCCCTTCACGTTCGAAACTGCCACACAAAAAGTACGCATGGCCGAAAACGCCTGGAACAGCCGCGATCCCGACCGCGTCACCCCCGCATACACAGATGACAGTCAGTGGCGTAACCGGGCGGAATTTCTGTCAGGACATGGCGAAATTCACGCCTTCCTAAGCCGTAAATGGCACAAGGAGCTGGACTATCGACTGATCAAGGAACTCTGGGCCTTTACCGGTAATCGCATCGCCGTTCGTTACGCTTACGAGTGGCACGACGATAGCGGTCAGTGGTTCCGGTCTTATGGCAACGAGAATTGGGAATTTGCCGAAGACGGGCGCATGTCGCATCGGCATGCCTCGCTGAACGATCACCCCATAGCCGAAAGCGACCGCTTGTTCCATTGGCCATTGGGTGAACGCCCCGATGACCATCTCGGGCTTTCTGATCTGGGTCTTTGAAAGGACATACCGTGCCGCGTGCGTTTTCCGAACTGACCTTCACCCCTACCGTCCGTGCCCATCAGGAGCGGATGGGATCGGCAAAAACCTATGCCAAATTCATTGAAAGTGGCCCGCAACAGGGCCATTTGATCGGCGAGCCGGAAAAACAGTTCATTCAGGCGCGCGACGGGTTTTATCAATCCTCGGTGTCTGAAACAGGCTGGCCTTATGTGCAGTATCGCGGCGGGCCGGTCGGGTTTCTGAAAGTACTGGGGCCGCAAACCATCGGATATGCCGATTTTTCGGGTAACAAACAGTATATCTCGCGCGGGAATCTGGACGGCAACGATCGGGTCGCGTTGATCCTGATGGATTACGCCAATCAACGTCGTTTAAAGATCCTGGGGCGTGTCGAATTCACGGAGGGTCAAGCCGCCGCTGCCAGCTTGTATCCAGAAGAGGCCGAAGCCCCTGCAGAGCGGGCGGTGATCATACGTGTTGAGGCGCTTGACTGGAACTGCCCGCGCCACATCACGCCGCGTTTCACCGAAGCCGAACTGCGACCGCATCTGAACAGTTTGGGCCAGCAACTCGCGCAGTTGCAGGCTGAAAATGAAAGGCTGAAACAAGAGCTGTCAAAGCTCTCGTGACGCGTAAGACACCACAGATTTTATTGAGTATAAACAGGGAATAAGCCAATGGTTCGTTCGGTCTTTCAGCTTTCTGCGGCGTGCCTTGCCGGAGCGGCCCTGATCCTTATGATAATGATGTTTGGTTTTTTTGCTTCGCCTAGCGCCGTCCGAACATCACCACCTTCTGTGTTCAGCACCATCCTGTTCAACCATTTGCAGCAATAGCAATGCCGCGCGTTCAACCGCGACTGGTCTGAACCATCGCTTCGATACCGGCTGCACAAAAATCGATCAGGCGTTCCACTTCTGACACCCTGCCGCCTTGCGACAGGGCCCCGACCCGCCAGCCACTGTTGAGATGCGCCAGCATTGCCGAAACGGAATAGACCTGGCCGCTGGCCAGCAGCGCAGGGTCAACATCTGGATAAAGAGCAGCGATTTCGTCGATAAAAAGCCGGGCGGTCGGATCGAAACACTCTGCCGCGACATCGCGCCAACGGGGATCGACCGAGACATGCGCCACAAGGCGCCCATAGGCCATCCATCCCGAACCGCCTGTTTCTGCCAGTTCCACATAAGGCCGGATAAAACTGTCCAAGATTCCGCGCAGTGTCAGTGGACCCGCCCCTTTGGCCCTGTTCAGCGCATCTGTTCTGATCTGTGCCAGCTTGCCAGCACGACGTGCTATGGCGCGAAAAAACAGCTCCTCCTTGCCGCCGCCATGGTGATGAACAAGGCCAACCTGAACGCCTGCAAGCGCAGCGATATCGCGGATCGACGCACCTTCGAATCCGCGTTCAGCAAAGACTGTTTCGGCGGCATCCATGATCCGCGCTTTGGTTTCCAAAGACCGCTTGGACGGTGCCCTTTGTCTTGGTTTTTCTACGTTTTTCAGCGTCATGAATTTCATCTTGCCTTATTTTGGTCGTTCGTTCAATTTAAATCTCACGAACTTTGGGAGGGTTCATGACAGAAACGCGCGACGAATTCGCCCTGATCGGGGCGGGACCAATGGGTTTGGCCGCGGCCAAGGTGCTGAAAGAACAGGGGATCGCATTCCAGGGGTTTGAGTTGCATTCGGATGTTGGCGGTCTGTGGGATATCGATGCCCCAAGATCAACCATGTACGAGTCGGCGCACCTGATCTCTTCCAAACGCATGACCGAATTTGCGGATTTCCCCATGGATGACGCGGTCGCCGAGTACCCCTCGCACCGGGCGATGCGCGACTATTTCCGCGCATTTGCGGATCGTTTCGGGTTGCGTGAGAATTACAAATTCCATGCAGAAGTCACTCAGGTCTCTCCGCTGGGCAATCCGGGTGACGGTTGGCGCGTGTGCTGGCGGGATCAGGATGGCGACCATCAGGCCAAATATGCCGGCGTACTCATTGCGAACGGCACCCTGTCGGAACCGAATGTACCCAGCTTTCCGGGTACGTTTGACGGCGAGTTGATCCATGCCTCACAATATCGGTATCCCAGTCAGTTCGACGGCAAGCGTGTGTTGGTTGTGGGCGCGGGTAATTCCGGCTGTGACATCGCAGTGGACGCGATCCATCACGCGAAACGCTGCGATCTGTCGATGCGGCGAGGGTATTATTTCGTCCCGAAATACGTCTTTGGCAAACCCGCTGACACAATGGGCGGAAAGATCCGTCTGCCGATGTGGCTGAAGCGTAAGGTCGACAGCCTGATCCTTGGCTGGTTTGTCGGCGATCCGCAGAAGTACGGCTTTCCCAAACCGGATTACAGGCTGTACGAAAGCCACCCCGTGGTGAATTCGCTGGTTCTGTATCACGCAGGCCATGGCGATCTGAGAATCCGCCCGGACATTAAACGGCTGGAAGGCCACACCGTGCATTTCAAGGACGGCTCCTGCGACGACTATGACATGATCCTCGCCGCGACCGGATACAAACTGCACTACCCGTTTATCGACAAGGACCTGCTGAACTGGCAAGGCGATGCCCCGCATCTGTATCTGAACACGATACATCCCGAACGGGACGATCTGTTCGTGCTGGGCATGATCGAGGCCACAGGTCTGGGCTGGCAGGGCAGGCACGAGCAAGCCGAGATGGTGGCGCGCTACATCAAGGGGCTTCGACACGGCTGCCCCGTGGCAGCCGATCTGCAAGCAGAAAAGCAAAAAGACTATACGCGCGCCACCGGAGGCATGAACTATATCGACCTGCCCCGCATGGCCTATTACGTGGACAAGAATACGTACAGAAAGGCTGTCACCGGCTGGATCGACCGGCTGCGGAAGGCCATCGCATGAGTGGCATTGACCAGATCACACTGAATTTCAGTCCGGCGTCTCTGACGCTGTTGAATGCCATTCTGGCAATCGTGATGTTCTCGATCGCCATCGACCTGACGCCTCGGGATTTTGACCGTTTAAGGCGCGCGCCCAAACCAGTGTTTGTCGGATTGATTTCACAACTCGTCGTCCTGCCTGCGCTGACCTTTGTGATGGTGTGGATTACCGCACCGCAACCTTCAGTTGCGCTTGGCCTGATCCTTGTCGCGGCCTGCCCAGGGGGCAATATCTCGAACTTCATCACCCACCGCGCGGGCGGGAATGCAGCGCTTTCGGTGTCGATGACAGCCTTCGCCACCATCGGTGCAATCTTTATGACACCATTCAACATTGCGCTTTGGGGCGGGCTTTACCCACCGACCCGCGCAATCCTGCAACAGACCCAGATCGACCCAATGCAGATCGCAATCCTGGTCGGTCTGATGCTGATCCTGCCGCTGGTTCTGGGAATTACGCTGAATCAACGCCTTCCCGCCTTGACGGCACGGTTACGCGCACCGCTGCAACTTCTGTCTATGGGTATCTTTGCTGGGTTTATCGTACTTGCTCTGGCTGCCAACTGGGGGTTTTTCCTTGGGTTTGCCGGGGCTGTTGCCGGGCTTGTAATCCTTCACAATGCCCTGGCGCTGGGGGGCGGTTGGGTTGTGGCCACTCTGACCGGGCTGTCCCCCTTCGATCGCCGCGCCATCACCATTGAGACCGGCATTCAGAACTCCGGGCTTGGGCTCGTCCTGATCTTTGCATTCTTCAACGGTCTTGGCGGCATGGCCGTGGTCGCTGCATTCTGGGGAGTATGGCACGCTATCTCGGGCCTGGCTTTGGCTTCGGTCATGGCACGAACCGAGGCCGCGCGATGACCCGCATCCTGATTACCGGCGCTGCCGGGATGGTCGGGCAAGCGCTGTTGCCCGAATTTGTTGGGCACGAGGTCTTAGCAACCGATCTGAAACGCCCGGTTAACCTGCCGGAAGACGCCTCATTTTTGTCCATGGATGTTACAACCGACGCTCCTGCACGTGTGATTGCCAAGGTGAATCCGGATGTGATTGTGCATTTGGCTTCAGTCGTAACGCCGCCGCCGAAGATGGGGCGCGCCGCAGCCTATGCTGTCGATGTCGAAGGCACGCGAAATGTGGTGAATGCCGCTATCGCAAACGGGGTGCGCAGATTGGTCGTTACGTCTTCCGGTGCCGCTTATGGCTATCATGCAGACAATCCTGTGCCGTTGCGCGAAGGCGATCCATTGCGCGGCAACCCCGAGTTTCCTTATTCAGATCACAAGCGTCAGGTCGAAGAGATTTTGGCCGAAGCCCGCAGCACCGCCCCCGATCTTGAGCAGGTTGTCCTGCGTGTGGGTACGGTTCTGGGAGCCGGAACCGAGAACCAGATCACCGCCCTGTTTCGAAAGCCCCGGTTGCTGGCGGTGTCCGGCAGCGAAAGCCCGTTTGTCTTTATCTGGACCCGGGACCTGGCACGCATCCTTCAGCGCGCAGCAACCGACGGACCAGCCGGGATTTACAACGTCGCCGGTGACGGCACGATGGGTGTGAACGACTTGGCGCGCGCCATGGGAAAACCGGTTCTGCGCCTCCCCCCCTGGGTGCTGAAAGCGGCCCTGGCCTTGGCGCGCCCACTGGGTTTATCTCGCTATGGGCCGGAACAGGTAAGGTTCCTTCAATATCGGCCAGTTCTGGATAATTCTGCCCTGAAATCTGAATTCGGCTATACGCCTGAAAAATCCAGCGCTGAGGTTTTTGCGCTCTGGCAACGGCAGGCCGGGTTATGAAAACCGCGGTCATCTCTGGCGGTGCGGGCGGTTTGGGACAGGCTCTAAGCCGTGCACTGCAAGCCCGTGGGTGGCGGGTGGTGCTGTTGGATCTTGATGTGTCCGGCCTGCAAACAGAACAGAACCAACTGCCAATTGCCTGTGATCTGACTGACCCTGAACAGCTTGCCAACGCAGCTCAAAGGGCGATCACGTCAAGCGGCAGCATTGATCTGGTCATCTACAACGCCGGGGTTACGCAAATTCGGGGGTTTGACCGGTCTGACACGGCCAGTCACCGTGCACTGTTTGATATCAACTATTTTGCAGCTGTTGAGATGGCTCGCGTATTCTTGCAGCCTCTCCGCGCGTCAAAGGGAACACATCTGGCGATCTCGTCGGTGGCTGGTTTCGCTCCGCTCTGCCATCGCACGGCTTATGCAGCCTCAAAACACGCGCTTGAGGGTTTTTTCAAATCGCTTCGATCCGAAGAAAAGCCACATGGCGTTCAGGTTCAGATTGCAGCGCCGTCTTTTGTGGCCACCAACCCCGACAACGCAATGGAGCAACCCGACGGAACCGCGCGCCCCGGATCGGCCAAGGACGGAATGGACGAAATGAGCCCCGAGAGCGCCGCCGTGGCGATCCTGCGCGGACTGGACAAATCGCAGCCCATGATCCCGGTCGGACGCGTTGCACACATGTCGTGGTGGCTCAACCGTCTGTCACCACGCCTGTATCAGCGCTTAATGGAGCGTAACATGCGCGGGCCGGGATCGTAGAATTTTGCCGCGACCCCCTTGACCTTCCTGTCACTGGAACCCCCATCTGGAGGGCAGAAAACCACGTGGGATGAGTCGCATGGCGCAAAAAGCACTGACAGAACTGAAAGTCACCGGCATGGGATGCGCGTCCTGTGTGGGCCGTGTCGAGGCTGCGCTGCGTAATGTATCTGGTGTTGATGCGGCCTCGGTCAATTTCGCGACCAAGACGGCGCAGGTGGAATTTGACGGGCCGGTTTCGTCCCTGACTGCGGCGCTGGATGCAGCCGGCTATCCGGCTGAAACAAGTCATGCGGATCTGAGCATCGAGGGCATGAACTGCGCATCCTGCGTTGGCAAGATCGAGCGCGCGTTGGCGTCCACCGCTGGCGTGATCGAAGCGCAGGTCAATCTGGCAACTCGGACGGCTTCGGTGACTTACGCCACAGCTGCAACTACGCCCGAGGCGCTGGCTCAGGTTGTTACCGGAATTGGATACCCCGCGCGTATCCAAGGCGTTGCGGAACCAGAAAGCCGGGAAGACGATGAAATTCAGCGGCTGGTCCGTTCCACAATACTGGCAACGGCACTGGCCCTGCCCGTATTCATTCTTGAGATGGGCGGGCACGTGATCCCCGCCTTCCACCATTGGATACAGGCGACCATTGGAACGCAGACGAGCCATTTGATTCAATTTGCCCTGACCTCGGCTTTGCTGATCGGACCGGGCCGTGTGTTTTACCGCAAAGGTATCCCGTCGTTGTTGCAGGGCACGCCGGACATGAACGCGTTGGTAGCGCTTGGGACCGGCGCGGCTTATCTGTATTCGGTCACGGCCACATTCGCGCCCGGCTTGCTGCCGCAGGGTACAGCCAATGTCTATTTCGAAGCGGCCGCGGTGATCGTGGTTCTGATCCTTCTTGGCCGGTTGATGGAGGCACGCGCCAAAGGCAAAACAGGGGCTGCGATCCGAAAACTGGTGGGTTTGCAACCAAAAACCGCACGGGTCGAACTAGACGGACAGATACAGGACCGGCCAATCGCCGAAATCGTTGTCGGAGATATCCTGCACATCCGCCCCGGCGAGCGTGTACCGGTGGATGCCGAAGTGCTTGAAGGCACCTCTTACGTTGATGAGAGCATGATCACGGGCGAGCCTGTGCCTGTTGGCAAGTCGGTGGGAGCGCCTGTTGTCGGCGGCACCGTGAATGGCACCGGCGCTCTACGGGTAAGCGCCACCCGGGTCGGTGGCGACACGGCTCTGGCACAGATCATTCGTATGGTGCAGCAGGCGCAGGGCGCGAAACTGCCTATTCAGGGGTTGGTGGATCGGATTACCTATCGCTTTGTTCCTGCGGTCATCGCTGTTGCGGTGATCACCGTCGCGCTCTGGCTGATCTTCGGCCCCAGCCCAGCCCTTCCCCTTGCGCTTGTCGCAGGTGTTTCAGTTCTGATCATCGCCTGCCCGTGCGCAATGGGGTTGGCGACCCCAACCTCGATCATGGTGGGCACCGGGCGGGCGGCAGAAATGGGAGTTTTGTTCCGCAAAGGGGATGCGTTGCAACAGCTTCAGCAGGCGCGCGTCGTCGCGTTGGACAAGACCGGAACCCTGACGCTGGGGCGCCCCGAACTGGACAGCGTGACAACGGCTAAGGGGTTTGGCCGGGAGGAGGTTCTACGGCTGACCGCAGCCCTTGAGGCAAGGTCGGAACACCCGATCGCTTCCGCCATCACCCGAGCGGGGCCCGCGACACTGCCAGAGGCATCGGATGTCCGTTCGCTTACCGGGCTTGGCCTGCAAGGGTTGGTCGAAGGCCGCGACGTGTTAATCGGGTCGCACCGGTTGATGCAGCAGAGTGGGATCACCCTTGGAGCTCTGACGGATGAGGCCGAAACCCGTGCCGCTCAAGGGGCAACTCCTCTGTTCGTGGCTCTGGATGGGCAGGCGGCGGCCACTTTGTCCGTTTCTGACCCGATCAAGCCCGGCACAGTGGAGGCGCTGGACCGGTTGCACCAAATGGGGCTAACCGTGGCCATGATCACCGGTGACAACGCGCGCACGGCGCAGGCTCTGGCCGACCGGCTGGGGATTGATCATGTCACTGCCGAGGTACTGCCTGATGGCAAGGTAGATGCAATAACGGCTTTGCGGGACCGGTTCGGAGTGCTGGCCTTTGTCGGTGACGGGATCAACGATGCCCCCGCTCTTGCGGCGGCTGATATCGGCATCGCCATCGGTACCGGCACGGATGTGGCCATCGAAACAGCCGACGTTGTCCTCATGTCCGGTGATTTGCGGGGCGTCGCGAATGCGACCGAGATCAGCCGCCGGACAATGAAGAATATTCGCCAGAATTTGGGCTGGGCCTTCGGATACAATGTCCTTCTGATACCGGTGGCTGCCGGTGCGCTGTACCCGTTTGGCGGCTATCTGCTATCCCCTGCACTGGCGGCTGGTGCAATGGCACTGTCGAGCGTTTTTGTGGTCTCGAATGCGCTGCGCCTGCGCCGCATTCGCGCCAGCCTGCCGGAAACATCAGGTACGGCCACCAAAGAGGTGCACGCATGAACATCGGAGATGTTTCCGCCCGCACTGGCCTGCCCGCCAAGACGATCCGGTATTATGAGGACATTAACCTGATCAAACCAATGCGCGACGACAATGGCTATCGCCGGTTTCGCGACCAGGACGTGCATAAGCTGAACTTTCTGGGTCGCGCCCGGGCGCTTGGGTTCACCATCGAGGATTGCCGGACCCTGCTGGCACTCTACGAAGATGAGACCCGTGCCAGTGCCGACGTGAAACAGGTTGCACGCGACCATCTTGTTCAGATCGAAACCAAGATCGCAGACCTGAACGCCATGCGCGATACGCTAAGTCACTTGATCGACGCCTGCGCCGGGGACGACCGGCCCGATTGCCCAATCCTACGAGATCTGGGTGGGAAAGGCTGACTTGGGGTTGCCCTTTGGGCGCAGCTTTGCTTTGTCTTCGCCAGAGATTTCGGTCAGGCCTGTTTCGCTGAAGCCGACCGAACAGCGGAGAGGATCACAAAATGGCAAAAGTCGCGTTCCTTGGCCTTGGTGTCATGGGCTATCCCATGGCCGGACATCTGCAAGCCGCAGGCCATGACGTCACCGTTTACAACCGTACGACTACCAAGACCGAGGCCTGGGTCGCGCAGCATGGCGGCGCGATGGCGACCACTCCGGAAGACGCCGTCACGGGTGCTGAGTTTGTCATGGCCTGCGTCGGTAATGACGACGACCTTCGCGCGGTTTGCACCGGCGAGGGCGGCGCGTTTCAGGGCATGTCCGACGGGGCCATTTTTGTCGACCACACGACAGTTTCGGCAAAGGTCACGCGCGAACTTTATGCGGCTGGCCAATCTGAGGGTATCGCTTTTGTGGATGCCCCCGTTTCGGGCGGTCAGGCGGGCGCTGAAAACGGCGTTCTCTCAATTATGTGTGGCGGCGATCAGGCAGCTTATGATGCGGCTGAACCGGTGATGAACGTCTATTCCAAAATCTGCCGTCGACTCGGAGCCAGCGGCGCGGGCCAGATGACCAAGATGTGCAACCAGATCGCGATTGCCGGACTGGTTCAGGGTCTCAGTGAAGCATTGCACTTTGCCGAAAAAGCGGGCTTGGACGGAAAGGCCGTTGTTGAGGTGATCAGCCAGGGTGCGGCGGGCAGCTGGCAGATGGCAAACCGGTATGAAACCATGCTGGATGATCAGTTCGAACATGGCTTTGCTGTTGACTGGATGCGCAAGGATCTGGGGATTTGTCTGGATACGGCCAATGAAACCGGTGCGTCTCTGCCGGTGACCGCTCTGGTCGATCAGTTCTACAAGGACGTGCAGAAACTGGGCGGCGGACGATGGGATACGTCATCGCTGTTCAAACGTTTGCGTGCCTTGGATTGAGGGGCCAGGGGGCTGTCTGCCCCCTCTTGTCCCTTTGGGCCAATTCACCCCCGAGGATATTTCCGGCCAGATGAAGAGGATCTCGGATGAGCGGGACGGAGAAAGAAATGAGCGATTTGGTGAACTTCTGGGCAGACGCGCTGCGCCAACACTGGGGGCTGGACGCACGGTTGACCCGGCTGGATGGCGAGTATGACCTAAACTTTCTGGCGCAGGCCAGAAATGGCCAGGACTATGTGCTGAAAGTCATGCGCGCGGGGTGTGACGCGGGCCTGGTAGATCTTCAAATCGAAGCGCTTGCGCATATCGCCTCGGAAGCACCGGGGTTGCCGTTTCCCAAGGTGTTCCCGGCGTTGAACGGCGCAATGTTGCCGGAAATTTCCGATTCCGAAGGGAAATCGCGGCTGGTGTGGTTGCAGGAACGCCTGCCCGGGCGCTGCTATGCACAAGCGAACCCGAAATCCGAAGAGCTGATCCTGAAATTGGGTCGTGTTGTGGGCGCAACAGATCGCGCGCTGGAGGGGTTTCAGCATGAAGCTTTGCACCGCCCAGATTTCAAATGGGACCTGACGCAAGCGAGTTGGATCAATGACAAGCTGGGCGCCATCAGCGATCCCGCGCGTCGGGCGTTGCTTCGGGATATCTGCAACGAATTCACGGCGATCACGGATAGGCTTGAGGGCCTGCCGAAACAGGCCATTCACAACGACGCCAATGATTATAACGTTCTGGTTGAAGGCGAATTGGGCGAGCGGAGGCGGGTTTCCGGCCTGATTGATCTGGGTGACATGTGTGCAGCACCGCGCGTCTGTGACCTTGCGATCGCCGGGGCCTATGTGGTGCTAGATCATGCCAGACCCGAGCGGGCATTAACTGCTCTCATACGGGGGTACCATGCCGCAAACCGACTGCAAGCCGAGGAGATCGACCTGATCTGGCCTCTGCTGCGGATGCGACTGGCAGTATCTGTCCTCAACTCGACCCTGATGGCGGTCGAAAACCCGGACGATCCATATGTGACAATCTCGCAGGCACCTGCGTGGCGGTTTCTTGAGAATGCATCCGTCAACGGCGGACTGATGTCTGCGCGTCTTCGGGCAGCGTGCGGGCTGCCGGTCGTGGACGGCGCAGAACGCATCCATGCGTATCTGCAAGAACATCGCGGCCGGTTTTCCCAACTGTTCGGTCAGGACCTAAGCGATGTTCCTATGGGGTCGTTGTCGGTTGAAAATTGTGTGTGGCCCCAGAACCCTTTCCACATGCCATTGGCCGAGGCCGCACATGTTGGTGAAGAATACGGCGAAGGGCTGTGGCTGGGCTATTACAACGAACCCCGCCTGATCTATGCCGAGCCGGGATTTCGCAAAGGGCCTTGGAAAGCCTCGGATCGGCGAACAGTGCATCTGGCGGTAGATGTGTTTGCACCTGCCGGGACAGTGCTGCATGCGCCAATGAGCGGGCGGGTCGAAGTGGTCGAGAACCGAGATCAGCACCTCGATTACGGTGCGGTGATAATCCTGCACCATGGAACGCCGGATGGCGATCCGTTCTACACGCTCTATGGTCATCTGGACCCGGAATGCTGTGACCGGTTGAAACCCGGCGATCCGGTGGCACAGGGGGCGGCGTTCGCCCGGTTGGGCGACGCCAGCCAGAATGGCGGATGGGCACCGCATGTGCATTTCCAGCTGGCGCTGACAACCAATGGCATGGAGGCGGATTGGCCCGGTGTCGGCGATCCGGATGAGATGGAGTTGTGGCACGCAGTCTGCCCGAACCCGGCGGCCTTACTGAACCTGCCGGATGACAAGGTTTTCTACCAACCCACCGACAAACAGGCGATCCTGCAGGGTCGCCGCGATCACTTTGGCGGCAACCTGTCGCTGACTTATGATGACCCTGTCATGCTCGTACGCGGGTGGAAACATCACCTGTTTGACGAATGGGGCCGCCCCTATCTGGACGCCTATAACAACGTCCCTCATGTGGGTCATGCGCATCCCCGCATTCAAGCTGCAGCGGCGGATCAGTTGAAGCGGATGAACTCGAATACCCGCTACCTGCATCCGGCACAGACAACTTTTGCTGACAAGATCCTGTCCAAACTGCCCGATCACTTCGAGGTCTGCTTCTTCGTCAATTCCGGAACTGAAGCGAACGAACTGGCCCTGCGGCTTGCCCGTGCCCATACCGGCGCCAAGGGGATCGTGACGCCAGACCATGGCTATCACGGCAATACGAATGCGGCTGTGGCGATATCGGCCTACAAGTTCAACAAACCCGGTGGCATCGGGAAAGCCGACTGGGTCGAACTGGTCGAGGTTGCGGACGACTATCGCGGTTCGTTCAAGCGTGACGATGCGGATCGGGCGCAGAAGTTTGCCGATCTTGTGGACCCGGCCATTGCTGCCTTGCAGGACCGGGGTCAGGGTCTGGCCGGGTTCATCGCTGAAACTTTCCCGTCTGTCGGTGGACAGATCATTCCGCCCAAGGGTTACCTGCCTGCGGTTTATGAAAAAATCCGTGCCGCCGGGGGTGTCTGCATTGCAGATGAGGTGCAAACGGGTCTGGGTCGCCTGGGTGAATATTACTTTGGCTTTGAACATCAGGGTGCGCTTCCTGATATCGTGGTGATGGGTAAGCCAATTGGTAACGGGCACCCTCTGGGTGTGCTGGTTACGACGCGGGCGATTGCCGACAGCTTCAATAACGGGATTGAATTCTTCTCGACCTTTGGCGGATCGACGCTGTCTTGCCGGATCGGCAAGGAAGTATTGGATATCGTCGATGACGAGGGCCTGCAGGACAATGCACGTCAGATGGGTGACCGCCTGATGACCGGGCTGCGCCAGATCGAAAGCGACTTTGGTTGTGTTGGCGATGTACGGGGCATGGGGCTGTTTCTGGGTGTTGAGCTGATCAATCCCGACGGAACCGAAGGAACTGAGATTTGCAGCTATGTCAAAAACCGGATGCGCGATCATCGAATTCTGATCGGCAGTGAGGGACCAAGGGACAACATCCTGAAAATCCGCCCACCGCTGACGATTGAGGCCGAGGATGTGGACATGATCCTGTGGGCGCTAAGGGACGTGCTGTCCGAGGTCGGTGACTTCTCTCCTGCTCCGGTTTGCGATCACGACCATCACCATGCGGGATGCGGGTGCTGCTGAAGGATTGACCCCGGCGCTTTGCCGGGGTTTGACCGTCCTGCAAGCACAGTCAATGCAAAACGGCAGTGCGGGTATCGTGGCCTGTCGTCGGAATCGCATTTCCCGTTGTCATACGTCGGAGCGTCAGGCCCAGTTCCTCCGACAGGGATGCCAGAGCAGGCGCAAAATCCGGGCGCACGATCAGTGACGCCATCATCATCGCATCTTCGCGTGCCCCTTCAGATGCAGCCGCAACCATTTGGGCAAAACAATTCTCATCCGCGCCCAAACATGCACACCCCAGACCGTGCCTGATTAACGGACGTCGACAATGCGTAGCGCAAAGCGAACACAGACGATCCAGCGTCAGCATGGCGGCACGCCCATAATCTGATCCCAGCGCTATGCGAAAATCGCTCGCGACATCAGCGCGACCCCTTTCGCCCTGACTCCACATCCGCAGATACATCACCGCACCCGCTTCGACTGGATCAAGGTCCGCCAGACGGCCGACCGCGGCACCTCCGCGCATTGAATGCGCGCTCATTTCGTCAGGATCAGTTTACCTGCACGGGTGATGCGCAGGGTATACAATTGGTCGCCCAACTCGATATGTGCCAGGTGGCCACCCTTGGTCAAATCCTCGGCCTTGTGCGCAGGCAGCATCGAGACAGCATAACCTTGGGTTGGGGTCGGGTTCTGTGCATTCATCGGGGGCATCTCCAGAGCGAGTCGGCATGGTGCCATACCTGTTGCGTTTCGTTTGATCTGGCTGACCCGAGAGGGTTGGCTTTCCGTTTCTGACATTAAATCTGATTGTTTTAGTAAGGTAAGTCAAGCGCTGTTTCAAATCAGGTGTCATTGAGCCGATTGCGCCCCTGAAAACGACGGGTTAAGACTTGGGACAAGTAATGAAAGGCAAGCAAAACGTGACCGCAGCAGTTGTTTTTGATCTGGATGGAACGTTGGTCGACAGCGTCGGGGACCTGGCAGCAGCGGCCAATAAAACGCTGAATGGCGTCGGTCACGATCCTGTACCCGTTGATGTGATCAGAGGGTTTGTTGGCAATGGCCTTCCCAAACTGGTCGTGCGCCTGATGCGACACTGTGATTTGCCCATGGATCGCCACGCGGAACTCACACAACAGACACTGAAGCATTATAATGCGGCCGTCAGTGCAACGACCGTGCCTTATCCCGGAGTTCCCGAAGCCCTGGAAAAACTGAAACAGATGGGGTGCGTTCTTGGTATCTGCACCAACAAACCCGAAGCACCCGCACGTCACGTGCTGGAGGCGCTCAACCTATCCCGGTTCTTCGACGTTGTTTTCGGCGGTGATACATTGCCAATTCGCAAACCGGATCCGGGCCACCTGCTGGAAAGCTTCAAAGCACTTGGGACCTCGGGCACACGCTTGTATGTCGGCGACAGCGAAGTCGACGCAGAAACAGCTGTAAACGCCAGGATACCGTTTCTGTTGTTCACGGAAGGGTACCGCAAGACCCCGGTGGCCAGTATACCGCACACCGTTGCGTACAGTGCGTCCGAAACACTGCCGACACTCGTGACCAAATTGATCCAGAACTAAGTACGTTCACACGATGTCAGTCATCAAACGAATGGCTTGGGCTTTCGCGAACCCCTAAAAGTTAAGAGGGGCCGGTCGAGGGGGTGTGACCAGCCCCTCATCGGGGAAAGTAAATACCGTGTTTGTGTGTGGTAAGTACGGTAAGTCATGTGTACCCCCGATCGGCAGCCAGCGAAATTGGGGGATTCCCGTAGTTCGGCGAAAATAACTGTAAAACTGGAAAAAACAGCAATTCAGGCCACCCAATTTACCTGTGAAAATTTGCCTATAAGATGGCTTGACGGTTCGAACATTCAGTTCGCAAGCTGAATGCGGGTGAAAGGTAACCCTTGGAAAAACAGGCCAGAAATCAGAGAGCGGCGCATCTGCAAGTCCTGCAGGGCATTCTGCCTTTTGACTGTGCGCGCCTTCCGGCGGAAATGCTGGCTGGTCTGAGTTTTGCCTGTCTCGCGATCCCCGAAGTCATGGGTTACACCAAAATCGCCGGCACACCGGTCATGTCCGGGCTGTATACAATCCTGATTCCAATGGCTCTGTTTGCGCTGTTCGGCTCTTCCCGACACCTTGTTGTCGGTGCCGATTCGGCGACAGCAGCCATCACCGCCTCGGGGCTGGCGGGCTTGGCGGTGTCCGGAACCTCCGAGTATCTGGCACTTGCGTCCTTGCTGGCACTTATGGCTGCCATGCTTCTGATAGGTGCGCGTGTCATAGGACTGGGGTTTCTGGCCGATTTCCTGTCCAGAACGGTATTGGTCGGCTTTCTGACCGGCGTAGGCATTCAGGTTGCGACAGGTCAAATCCCCGGATTGTTGGGCATCGAATCCGCTGGGCACGGAACACTTGCGAGATTGAAGGACGTTTATTTCAACATATCCAACGTCAAGTGGCCAACCGTGATCGTCTCATCAGCCGTGCTGGGCATTGTCCTAGGATGCACAAGACTTTCGCGCAAAATCCCGGGGCCATTGGTTGCCATAGTCGGGGTGGTCCTGTGCAGTTGGGCCTTTTCATTCGGCACTTCCGGAATCTTGGTGTTGGGAGAGGTTGCCGGCGGTTTGCCCTCCTTCTCGATCCCGGACGTGCAGTGGAGCTGGACCTTGTTCAAACAACTGCTTCCCACGGCCCTGTCCATCTTCGTTGTCATTCTGGCACAAAGCGCCGCCACATCGCGGGCATACGCCTCAAGATATGATGAGACATTCAACGAAAACACGGACCTGATCGGACTGGGTCTTGCGAATTTCGGAGCCGCATTCACGGGGACATTCGTGGTCAATGGCAGCCCCACAAAGACCGAGATGGTCGCCAGCGCCGGAGGGCGCAGCCAGGTAGCGCAACTGACAACAGTGGTAATAGTTCTGTTGGTTATCCTGTTTCTGACCAAGCCTTTAGCATATCTTCCCACAGCAGCACTGTCGGCCATCGTTTTCCTGATCGGTCTCAAGCTGATCGACCTGCACGGAATGGCAACAATTTACAGGCAGGCCCGGTCCGAGTTCTGGGTTGCCACGGCAACTGCCACCGTGGTCGTTCTGGTTGGGGTCGAGCAAGGCGTCATTTTTGCCATGGTCCTGTCTCTGGTCGACCACACGCGCAGGGGATATCACCCAAAGAATTCGGTAGTATTGCGCACCGAGTCCGGTGGCTGGCGCTCAAAGGGATTGGAAGCGCCAAACCAGTTCGAACCCGGTCTGGTAATCTACCGGTTTTCACACGGTATGTACTACGCGAACATGCAGATTTTCACCGAGGAAGTGACAACAATCGTTCAGAACGCAGACGGCAAACTGACATGGTTCTGCATCGACGCCTCGGCAATTGACGTTGTCGATTTCACAGCCGGGTTCACTTTGTGCAGTATCGCCAATTTCCTGCGATCCAAGAGGATACGGCTGGTTTTCACGCTGGTCGAGCCAGATGTGAAAGCCGAGCTGGATCGCTACGGCATCACAGAACTGATTGGTGAAACTGCGTTTTATGAAAACGGCAAAGCCCTGCTGGATGCCTATCACACGCGCCCAAATCCCATGTGACCGTTAATCACCTGTAGCTTCGCGCCCTGGACATCTTCCCGTTCCCCGGATTGAAAGAGTTGGTCGGATCGCAGCATTTGTAATGCGCCGCCAAATCGGGTTTGGCTTTGTACATGTGCCCCACATAGTGTTCGGCAGGATATTCCGCACCGCACTCGTCAAACAGGGCCAGCATTGCCGCCTTCAGCGCGCTCGGTCGCGTGCCCCTATCGGGTAGTCCGGTTTGTTTGTTAGTGCATCGTTGGCCTCTGGTCTATCGGGACGATGCTTTCGGGCGCAGGCGGGCAGGAGCCCAACGCGCTGTGCGGCCTGACGGTGTTGTAGTGGATACGAGATTGCTCGATCAGAGTTTGCGCCTCCTTTAGGCTTTAGAAGATTTCGCCGTTGAGCAGCTCGTCCCGGAACCGGGCGTTGAAGCTTTCGCAATGACTGTTCTCCTAGGGTGATCCCGGTTCGATGTAAGCCGTCTTCGCCCCGACAGCTGCAATCCACTCCCGCACCTTCTGGGCGATAAATTCCGGCCCATTGTCGGATCTTATGAATGCCGGCGGGCCGCGGAGGATGAACAGGTCAGTCAATGCATTCAGCACATCTGTTGAGTTGAGCTTACGATCGACGCGGATCATCAGCGCCTCGCTGGTGTATTCGTCAATGATGTTCAGCGTCCGATACACGCCCACGCCAGTCAGAACCCATACCACTGGATAGCCAGCCAACAACTCCGAAGGGGTCCAACACAACCAGTTTGCCCGCAAAAAGGTTCGGTTTCCCTTGCGGTTCTTTCGAAAACCCTGCGTCAGATATCTTGACCGGGCGGTTCCAAAAGACCGCCGGGTTCTAACAATGCCCGCTCTGAAAGCCATGGGTTAAGTTCTAGCGCCTCGGCAAGGGCAGAGCGCGCGTCGTCAAGGCGCTTCAGACCCAACAATGACAAGGCGCGACCGCTCAGCGCACCTATGTGGTTCGGCGACAACTCGATCGTGACATTCAGATCCTGCAAGGCAGCAGCGAAGTCTTGTCTGAGATAGTTCACAAATGCGCGCTGATTGTAGCCTTCGGCGTAGTTCGGGCAGTAATCGACAAGCTGGTCAAGCTCTTCCAACGCGCCCAGTAAATCCCAAGCCTCCCGCCGTGCCATTCCCCGGTCCAGCAAGCCTTGCGCACGCGCATCCGGCGCGTCCGTCCAAAGCTCCCACATCTGGTTGGAAATGGCGCGCGCATCATTTTGCGATTCTGCCTTCTGAACCTGATTGATTAGCGCATCCACACCTTCTGAATGATCCGGAGCATCAGGGCAGGACTGGGCGTGCGCCGCACAAGACAAGGCAACAACAGAAAGAGCAGAGAGGAAAGCGTGTGTCATGTACCAAGGATGGCTCGTAATCCTGATCCGTCAAGCCTGATGCTCGAACCCACCCAAACTGCCGGCTTCCTTAACCGCCTCCATCGCCACAAAGGTCGAGGTGCTGGCGACATGCGGCATGGATGAAATCTTTTCGGCCAGAACACGACGATACTCTGACATCGTGGCTGTGCGGACCTTCAACAAATAGTCGAAATTCGAAGCAATCATATGGGCTTGCTCGACCTCGGCAGTTTTTCGGACAGCCGCATTGAACTCGGCCAGTGCCTTTTCGCGGGTATCGGTCAGGCGCACTTCGACAAAGGCAACGTGGTCCAGCCCCAGTCTGATCGGATCCAGCATCGCCCGGTATCCTTTGATCACCCCGCTTGCTTCAAGCCGTTTCAGGCGCGCCTGTGTCGGTGATTTCGACAGACCAATTTCGCGCGCAAGATCGGCGACCGAAATGCGCCCATCCTCGGCCAGAATTCTCAGAATCGACCGGTCAAACCGGTCCAGGTCAGGAAAGTTCATTTGTGCTGCTCTCTGGCGAAATTTCAGGTGTTCCGCCTTCAATTATCGTAAACTCAGGCGATTGTCCTGAGTTTTCGCAGGTATATTGGCACAAAGACCGGAGGACTCATGTCTCATACCCTGCGTACATTAATCGACACCTCAACCTATGCTGACCAGTCGGCGATCCTTGAAACCCTGATCTCTCAGGCCAGCCTGAGCGCCACAGACCGCGCCGCCATCAGCGCCGCCGCCGCGCAGCTTGTGCGCGACATCCGCTCCAGCACGTCTCCGGGGTTGATGGAGGTGTTTTTGGCCGAATACGGCCTGTCCACCGACGAAGGCGTCGCCCTGATGTGCCTGGCCGAAGCGCTGTTGCGCGTGCCGGATGCCGACACGATTGACGCGTTGATTGAAGACAAAATTGCCCCTTCGGACTGGGGCAAGCATCTTGGGCACTCGTCTTCATCCTTGGTGAACGCCTCAACTTGGGCGCTGATGCTGACGGGCAAGGTTCTGGACGAAGGCAAGGCCTCGCCTGTTGGCGCCCTGCGCGGGGCCATCAAGCGATTGGGTGAACCCGTGATCCGTACCGCCGTGTCGCGGGCGATGAAGGAAATGGGGCGGCAATTCGTGTTAGGTGAATCCATCAACGCCGCGATGGAGCGTGCGCGCGGGATGGAAAACAAAGGATATACCTACTCCTACGACATGCTGGGAGAGGCCGCGCGAACCGAGGCGGACGCCGCGCGATATCACCTGTCGTATTCACGCGCCATCTCGGTCATCGCCGAAGCCTGCACCCATGAGGATATCCGCGCCAACCCGGGAATTTCAGTCAAGTTGTCAGCCCTGCATCCCCGTTATGAATTGGCGCAGGAAAAGCGCGTGATGGATGAACTGGTTCCCCGACTGCGGGCGCTGGCCCTTTTGGCCAAGGCCGCTGGTATGGGGCTAAACGTCGACGCCGAAGAGGCGGATCGCCTGTCTTTGTCACTGCAGGTGATTGAGGCGGTGATGTCCGATCCGGCGCTGGCCGGCTGGGATGGGTTCGGCATCGTGGTTCAGGCTTATGGGCCACGCGCGTCGCTGGTTCTGGACACGCTCTATGACATGGCGGAACGCCACGATCGCAAGCTGATGGTCCGTCTGGTCAAAGGCGCCTATTGGGATACCGAGATCAAACGCGCGCAGGTCGAAGGTGTGGACGGCTTTCCCGTCTTCACCCACAAGGCGGTCACCGATGTGTCCTATATCGCCAATGCGCGCAAATTGCTGGGCATGACAGACCGGATCTATCCGCAATTCGCCACCCACAACGCCCATACAGTCAGCGCCATCCTGCACATGGCCGAAGGTCAGCCTTTTGAATTTCAGCGCCTGCATGGCATGGGCGAGACATTGCATCAGCTTGTGATGAACAGGCAGAAGACCCGCTGCCGCATTTATGCACCGGTTGGCGCACATCGTGACCTGCTGGCCTACCTTGTGCGGCGTCTGCTGGAAAACGGAGCGAACTCATCCTTCGTCAACCAGATTGTCGACGATAACGTCCCGCCGGAAGTGGTTGCCGCAGATCCGTTTGTTACTGTTCAAACGCCTCCGCCCCCGCTGCCCACCGGCCCCGAACTGTTCCAGCCGGATCGCCCCAATTCCAAGGGCTTCGATCTGCACCACACCCCGACGCTGGACAAGGTTGACGCAGCGCGGGACCAGTTCCGCGCGTATCACTGGTATGCACAACCCTTGCTGGCTGACGCTGCCAAACCCCAAGCGGATGAGCAGGTAATCAACCCGGCGAATCCTGCCGACAAGCCCGGCGCGGTGGCTCCGGCGAGTGAAGCAGATGTGGAACTGGCGCTGGCTTCGGCAAAGCCATGGCAGGCCCCGGCAGTCGAACGTGCCCGTATCCTGAACTCTGCCGCCGATCTTTATGAAACACATTACGGCGAGTTGTTCGCCCTGCTGACGCGTGAGGCTGGCAAGTCGCTGCCCGACGCGGTGGCGGAACTGCGTGAGGCGGTGGATTTCCTACGTTACTACGCCGCCAACATTCCTGATGCCGAGCCCGCTGGCATATTTACCTGCATCAGCCCGTGGAACTTCCCGCTGGCGATTTTTTCCGGGCAGATTTCGGCTGCTTTGGCGACCGGGAACGCCGTTTTGGCCAAGCCTGCGCCGCAGACACCCCTGATCGCGCACCGCGCCATTCAATTGCTGCATGAGGCTGGTGTGCCGCGCGACGCGCTGCAATTGCTGCCGGGTGGTCCGGCCGTGGGCGCGGCGCTGACATCGGATGCGCGCGTCTCGGGCGTGGCCTTCACCGGTTCAACGGCAACCGCTCTCAGGATACGGTCGGCAATGGCTGGGTCCATGCGCCCCGGCACCCCGCTGATCGCGGAAACCGGCGGCCTGAACGCCATGATCGTTGACAGCACTGCACTTCCGGAACAGGCCGTGCAATCGATCATTGAAAGTGCCTTTCAATCCGCAGGCCAGCGGTGTTCGGCACTGCGATGCCTGTACCTGCAACAGGATATCGCAGATGACGTGCTGACCATGCTCAAAGGGGCAATGGATGCCCTGCGCATCGGGGACCCCTGGCTGATCTCTACCGATTGCGGCCCGGTGATCGACGCGCAGGCCCAGCAGGTCATCGCCGATCACGTCGCTACGGCACGGGCCGAAGGGCGCGTTCTGAAAGAGCTGCCGCTGCCGCCCGAAGGCATCTTTGTTGCCCCAACGTTGATCGAAATCTCGGGCATTGCCGCGCTGAAGCGTGAGATTTTTGGCCCCGTGTTGCACGTGGTAAGATTCAAAGCGCAGGAGATCGACAAGGTCATCGCGGATATCAACGCAACCGGATACGGGCTGACCTTTGGCCTGCAAACCCGGATCGACGACCGGGTGCAGCATGTGACCGAAGCTATCCATGCCGGAAACATCTATGTAAACCGCAATCAGATCGGTGCCATCGTTGGCTCCCAACCTTTTGGCGGTGAAGGGCTGTCAGGCACCGGTCCGAAGGCGGGCGGCCCGAATTACATGGCCCGGTTCTGTGCACCGGATCGGCAAACCACGACAGAAACCTGGGAGCATTTGGGAGACCTACCTGCTCCTCAGGGCCAGCCTGCCCCAATCCGGACCCGTTCTCTGCCCGGCCCAACCGGAGAATCGAACCGGCTGAGCGAATATCCCCGCCCGCCTCTTCTGTGCATGGGGCCGGGGGAAACGGCAGCGCGCGCGCAGGCTGACGCCGTACTGGCGCTGGGTGGCACGGCCATTCAGGCAACCGGAATGCTTGACCTTCACCGGTTGGAGAACCTGACCGGTATCTCGGGTGTCCTTTGGTGGGGCGACGCTGAAACCGCGCAGCAGATCGAACAGCACCTGGCCCGCCGGAACGGTCCCATTGTGCCCCTGATTCCGGGCAGACCCGACCGCGCGCGTGTGCTGGGTGAACGCCATGTGTGTGTCGATACGACCGCAGCCGGTGGAAACGCTGCGTTGTTGGGAGGTGCGGCATAAGCTTGCCTTGACGCTGGGCGCGCAAAAGCCCAGCGTCACCTCATGTTTCCGATCCGCGACCATAACCCCTCAGGGCGCACGCCTTATGTTGTCTACGCCTTATTGGCGGCCAACATCCTGATCTTCCTCAGCTATGTGGGGATCATGAATGATGCGCCACTTATCAACCGGCTGTTCTTCGACTATGCTATCATCCCGGCGCGGGTCAGTGATGGGGTTGGTCTGGAAACCCTTGTGACATCCATGTTCCTGCATGGGGGATGGATGCATCTGGCCGGGAACATGCTGTTCTTATGGATATTCGGCGACAATCTGGAAGACGAAATGGGCCATCTGCCCTTTTTGCTGTTCTATCTGGTCGCAGGTATCGGCGCAGGTCTGATCCATGTGGTTACAGGGCCGGACTCTCAGGTGCCTACCGTCGGCGCCTCGGGCGCGATTGCAGGTGTCATGGGTGGATACCTGCTGCTGTTTCCCAAGGCGCGTGTGGATATTCTGCTGATCCTGGTTGTCTATTTCAGGGTCTTTACCATCCCCGCCTTCATCATGCTGGGCGTATGGCTGGCGATTCAGTTCTTTGGCAGCGTCACCAGCAACCCGGACGAAGGCGGTATCGCCTATTGGGCCCATACCGGCGGGTTTGCCGTGGGCCTGATCCTATGCGTGCCATTGTGGCTGCGGCGCGGCGGCGTGCAGTTTTGGAACCGCACGCACGGGCACCCGCCCCACCCAGAGGCAACGTACAAGCTGTCGCAGTCACGTATTCCGCGCGTTCCGCGTCGATAAAGCTAGGCTAAGAGGCGATCAGCCTCGGATGACTTTGGCGAATTGATCAAAGATCGGTTCATTCGAACAGATCACTTCACCATCTTCCAGCACGTTGTCTTCGGGGTTCAGGGCCTGTACGAAGCCGCCCGCCTCTTTCACGATGATGATACCGGCGGCAACATCCCACGCGTTCAGGCGGCGTTCCCAGAAACCTTCGTACCGACCCGCGGCCACATATGCCATGTCAAGCGCCGCAGCCCCCCAACGGCGCACACCGGCGCAGACGGGCATCAGACGCGCCAGATCCTGCAGGGTTGCAGGCAGGTCAGAACGACCCCCAAAGGGCAGGCCGGTTGCAAAGATCGATTCAATCATGCGGTGACGCCCCGACACACGAATTCGGGTGTCGTTCATCCACGCACCTTCGCCTTTTTCAGCAAAGAACATCTCATCCTTGGCAGCATCATAGATCACGCCAGCAACGATCTTGCCCTTATGTTCCAGTGCAATCGAAATTGCCCAATGCGGCAGGCCATGCAGAAAATTGGTGGTGCCGTCCAGCGGATCGACGATCCAGCGGCGGGTCGGGTCTTCTCCGTCGATGAAACCGCCCTCTTCGGCCAGCCAGCCATAGGTCGGGCGTGCGCCCAGCAATTCGTCCTTCAGGATGGCCTCGGCCGCGATATCGGCCTTGGAAACAAAGTCGCCCGCGCCTTTCATCGACACCTGCAGATTCTCGACTTCACGAAAGTCCTTGACCAAAGAACGCCCGGCCTTGCGCGCGGCCTTGATCATGATGTTGAGATTTGCACTGCCAACCATTGTAAAAGGGCTCCTGTCCGGTCAAACCGCGCGTATACTGCCGCAAGGCTTCCTTGCCAAGAGGAATGATACGCATAACAGACCCGCAGAAAACGCCTCTACCGGGATTGCAGCTTGCGCGCCTCTTCGCGGGCCAGTTTCACCAGTTCCTGCACGTAGGGTTTATCCAGATCATCTGATCGGACCGCTGCATAAAGGCGACGCGTGATCCCCTCTTTGGTCAGGGGCCGGGTCACATAGTCCGAGTTGTATTTGACCTCGCGCACGACCCAATCCGGCAGAACCGAGATGCCTCGGTTTGATGCCACCAGAAGCAGGATGACAGCTGTCAGTTCCACCTGCCTGATCGAGGCAGGTTCGACCCGTGCAGGGATCAACAATTGGCTGAACACGTCCAGACGTGTGCGCTCCACCGGGTAGGTGATCAGAGTCTGGCCTCGGAAATCCTCAGCCTCGATATAGGCTTTTTCCGCCAGTGGATGGGCTGATGCAGCGACAAAGACGGGGTTGTAGTCAAACAGTTCCACAAACTCGACACCCGGCAGATCTTCGGGATCGGATGAGACCACCAGATCAACCTCTTCCTTCTGCAAGGCTGGAAGGGCGTCGAAGGCCAGACCGGGTCGAATATCTACATCCACGTCGCCCCAGGATTTCCTGAAGGATTCGAGAACCGGAAACAGCCATTCGAAACATGCGTGACATTCGATGGCGATATGCATCCGTCCGGTACGCCCGTCCCGCAGCGATGAAAACTCATTCTGTGCCGCCTCGACCTGCGGCAGGATCTGCTCGGCCAACCGCAGCAGACGCAAACCGGCGGCTGACAGCTTCATCGGCTTTGAACGTCGCAGAAAAAGCTCGACCCCGGCCTGATCCTCCAACCCTTTGACCTGATGACTCAATGCGGATTGGGTGATGTTCAATTGGTCGGCAGCGCGTGCCAACCCACCACATTCATGGATCGCCTTGATGGTTCGCAGGTGCCGGAATTCAATGTGCATCTCAAGTATCGTTCATGTTGTTGTTGAATAATATGAGTTTGTCTCACAATGCCTGTCATGGCACAAGATAGTCAGTTGATCCAGTGAGGCAGCCATGTCCAAACCCGAAATTTCATTCGAGTTCTTTCCGCCCAAAACTCTGGAGGCTTCTTTCCGCCTTTGGGATACGGTCCAGACATTGGCACCGCTGGAGCCTCGTTTTGTTTCCGTCACCTACGGTGCAGGCGGTACGACCCGGGAACTGACGCGCGACGCGGTCGCAACCCTGCATAAATCGTCTGGCCTGAACGTCGCCGCGCATCTGACCTGTGTCGACGCTTCGCGGCAGGAAACGCTGGAAATCGCCGACACATTCGCACGTGCGGGCGTGCAGGACATCGTGGCCCTGCGGGGCGACCCGCCGAAAGGGCACGACCGGTTCGTACCGCACCCAGAAGGCTTTAACAGTTCGATTGAGTTAATTGAGGCGCTGGCTGAAACCGAAATGTTCAGCATCCGTGTCGGGGCCTATCCTGACAAACACCCTGAAGCTGCGGACATGTCAGCAGACGTGGACTGGCTGAAGGCCAAACTTGACGCGGGCGCTGACGAAGCCCTGACGCAGTTCTTTTTCGAGGCCGAAACCTTCTTCCGTTTCCGTGACGCCTGCGCCAAGGCGGGCATCGACAAACCGATCGTTCCGGGCATTCTGCCTATAGAAAACTGGGCAGGCGCGCGCAAGTTCGCCAAAAGCTGCGACACGCATATTCCCGATTGGGTCGAACAAGCCTTTGAAAAGGCCGTGCGCGACGGGCGTGAGGATCTGCTGGCAACTGCGATCTGCACCGAGTTGTGCTCAGACCTGATCGAAGGTGGCGTGGACAAGCTGCATTTCTATACCCTGAACCGTCCCGAACTGACGCGCGATGTGTGCTTTGCCCTTGGGATTACACCACAAGTCGATCTGCAAAACGTCGCCTGACATCTGAAAAATCCAATGATTCGCCCGAGTTACGAACATGCCCGGGCGTTTTCCTTTTCTTATGCGCGACCTGTTTCACAGTCGCATCCGCGAATTCACGCCTTTGCGGAACAATGGAATCTTCGCATCGCGATTGTTGTCAGCTTTCCTCTCAATCAAACGTGAGATTTGACAAAACCATGCCCTCGGCAACACTAGGGGTGTGTAGTTTTTAATGAGTGTTTTGAGTATGGAACCTGTCGATAAGGTCAGGGCACGCACGGATGCCCTGGCAGATCTGGGCCTGAACCCGTCTGCCAATTCCAGTGAAATACGAGAGGCCTGGCGTCACATCGCCTTTCACACGCATCCGGATCATAAGGAAGGCGACAGTTCCGGGTTTTCGCGCGCCAAGGCAGCCTATGATTTTCTGCGCAAAGAAGGGCTCGCGACAAAGGGCGGCGCCGCTGCTGGCCCGCCACAACCACGTCGGGCGCGGCTGAAAAAACGTATCATCGAGCTTCCGCAGGAGGATATTGCCGCCTGCGAGGCGATGCTGAATCCTGGGCAAGCGCTGTCGCATATGAACAGTCAGCCGGGTATTCAACCCAAATGCTGCAGTAGTGTTGCTGACCATGTTCCCGACGCGGTCGGATGCTATGGGCGACACCTGACTTACTTCGTCACAACACCGGTCAATCAGGGCGCAAATCGTGTGGCTTTGCCAACTACCGTTCTGACCAGTGCGCGGCACACCACAGCGGAAATCCTGAGCTTTCAGTCCAGCGACACAGGCGCCGGGGAAGTAGTCATTCCCGATACGATCCGCGAACGCAAATTCCCGGGTGCCAAAAGCGTCAGGATCCGGTTTGATGCAGATCAGGCGATACGGGATCAGTTCTGGCTTGCTGGCTGAACGAAAAGCCCGGCTGGTTAAGCCGGGCTTTGTGCATTTGCGGCCGGGTCAGTTTTTCACCGGACCTTCCGAGGTAAATTTCGGGATAACGCTGGTCGAGGCGTCAGACGGCTCGATACCCGGCCAGTTGCCTTCAGCAAGGTTGATGTTGCCCGGAATGTCTTCTTCGAAGAACCCGACAACCACATCCGTGATGTTTAGATACAGCTTGTCGTCAACGATCCGCCACAAGTTCGGGTTTGCCGGAACCTTGCCGCCGCGCGACACACCATAGGCGCAGTGGCCATCATATTGCGGGGCATAATAGGCCGGGTTTTCCAGAAATTTGTCGCGGTTTTCCTCGGACGAGAATGCCCAGGTTGCACCATTGTACTCGGCAGTGATGCTGGCATTGCCACGCACGCCTTCGTGCTGTGGCTGACCTACGGGGACCTGATCCAGGTTGCGATAGGCAACAACATCATACCCCGAGACGGCAAACCCCGTGCCGTCAATATATTGCGGTCCGGCAAATGCCGGAACGGCCAGGGCCAGGGCCGCAGCAAAGGTCAAAGCAAAGCGTTTCATGTAGTTTATCCTTTTCGTACCAGCGGTATCGGTGACGCCGTGATGGCAGGTCTGGCAAAACAATATGCGATTCCCATTCTGTTCGTAGCCCTCCTCGCGCCGCTGTGACCCCTCTCGAGCAAACGTGAGAGTTTGGTCGCGGATTATTACAAATTAAGCCGGAAAAGCTGGGTTGGACTCGGCGGATTGCAACACTACCTGTAAGACTGCACCGAACACGGCCCGGACAAAGGCATGAAAGGCAAGACATGAGCGACCAATCTTCGTATACTCCCCCAGCAGTCTGGACATGGGACAGTGAAAGTGGCGGACAGTTCGCCAACATTAACCGACCTATTGCCGGCGCAACTCATGACAAGGACCTGCCGGTTGGACGTCACCCTTTGCAGTTGTATTCCCTTGCGACGCCCAACGGTGTCAAAGTCACCGTAATGCTGGAAGAGTTGCTGGCATTGGGTCACGAAGGCGCTGAATACAACGCCTGGCTGATCAACATCAGCGATGGCGACCAGTTCGGTTCAGGGTTTGTCGAGGTCAACCCAAACTCGAAAATCCCCGCCCTTTGGGATCGCTCTGGCGACAAGCCGGTTCGGGTATTTGAAAGCGCCTCGATCCTGTTTCATCTGGCTGAGAAGTTCGGAGAGTTTCTGCCCGCGTCCGGGCCGGAACGGACCGAAGTCATGAACTGGCTATTCTGGCAAATGGGCAGCGCCCCTTATCTGGGCGGCGGGTTTGGCCATTTCTACGCCTACGCGCCTGAAAAGTGGGAATACCCGATCAACCGCTTCGCGATGGAGGCAAAACGCCAGCTGGACGTTCTGGACAGGGAACTGGCGAACAAGACCTATATCGCGGGCGAGGAATATACGATTGCCGACATGGCGATCTGGCCGTGGTACGGTCAGCTGGTTCTGGGCCGACTTTATAGCGCGGCAGAGTTCCTTGACGCGGAATCCTACAAGAACGTTGTACGCTGGGCCAAGGCGATTGACGCGCGGCCTGCGGTTCAGCGTGGCCGTATGGTCAACCGCGCCTTTGGCGAGCCGCACACACAGCTTCAAGAGCGCCACGACGCCAGCGATTTCGAAACACGAACGCAAGACAAACTGGAAGCTGCTGCGGAATAGCAGCGTCCCATCTTAGTGCCACGCGGCGCAATATGCGCCGCGTGTTTGCGTTTTGGTGGTTACTTCAGAATTGGTGGTTTCGCGGGATTGCTGCCCGGTACCTCGCGCACCAGATCTGCAACCTGCGGTTCGGGCAGGTCAAAGCGAAGCCCCGTCTTAGCCAGCAGCGCGGCAGCGGCGTCATCTGTGGCAAAGAACCCGACATCCATCGCCCCCGCCTCGATCCCTGAAAACGTCAACGCCTCCGAAGCTGCCTTGGCCAGCGCTGGCTCGGCCCCATCAACCGCTCCGACAAACCCCAGCAAATGACCCTGAGCGCCCGCTTCTGATTTCGTGGCGACCAGATAGGCCGCACTGGCAAGGCCGCCAGCAGTTGCCAGCTTTGCATCAAGGGCGGTCAACAGGCTGTCCGGCAAACCGGCGGGCGGCATGAACTCGGCAAGCTTTTCCTCGACCTCTTCCGGGCCATGCAACAACGTTTCGGCCAGCCAGCCCAAGGCCTCGGCAGGCACCAGCATGGATGATGGGGCAGTTTCCAGGTTCAGGCCCAGCCCGATCTCCCGCCCGGCCAGCATCGCCGACAACACACGCCCCGACAGCGCAACATAACGCACAGGCCTCCCCGCAAACTGCGCCAATCGTTCCTCGCGGTCGAAAGCCAACACAAAGCGCCCGTCGGCCACATCGAACACTTCGGGCGAGATGTTTTCGCCCACCGTTTCTTCGGTCAGCATCAAAAACAGCTCACTATCAGCAAGCCGTTCAAAAAACCGCAGACGGGCAGCATCGTTCTGCGGATCTGCCAGCATCGCGGCATGCGCCGTGTCCAACGCTGTGGTTTCAGTCATTCAGCACCTCTTGGACCCGCGCGCGCAGAACCGGCAGCAGTTCTGCCTCGAACCACGGGTTTTTCTTTACCCATGCCGTATTCCGCCAGGACGGATGAGGCAAGGCAAAGACCCGCGGCGCATGGTCCTGCCAGTTCCGAACGGTGTCCGTCACCGACCCCCGCGCCCCCAGATGATATTTATGCGCATGACCACCGACCAACACCGTCAACGGCACCTGCCCCAGTTCCTGCATCACCCTGTCATGCCAAGTTTTACCGCATATCGCGGGCGGAGGAAGGTCAGAACCGCGGGCATCATAGCCGGGGAAACAGAATGCCATGGGCACAATCGACACGAGGTCACGATCATAAAAAACAGGTTCATTGACCCCAAGCCATTGGCGAAGCCTGTCGCCTGACGGGTCTGTAAAGGGCCGCCCTGACTCGTGCACGCGCGCACCCGGGGCCTGCCCCGCGATCAGGATGGGTGTTCCGCGCCGAAACCAGACCACCGGGCGGGGTTCATGAGCAGTTTTGGTTTGCGCAAAGGACGCAGCGCACAGGCGGCACGCGCGGATTTCGCCATCTAGATTTACCATCTGGTTGCGTAACCTCCCAAAGCTGTTTTGCAAAGATCAGGTGTGAAACCACATAATAAAGGTGCGGAAGATTACCAGAAGTGCAGCGGAATTGCCGACAACCGATCAGTTGTTTGCGGGTTTGGCAGCAACGCATTGAACATTTGTTTCATAATTCGACATAATGTAGCCAACATGGATCGGTAAAAACCATCCTTTCTGACCGCCTGAAAGCGCGGCGACACAACGGAAACGAGCAGCAGGCCCCGAATGCTAGAGTTCGACAATGTCAGCAAGTCCTTCTGGACCGGGACGCGCCGCAAGGTGATCCTGGACAGGGTCTCGTTCCGTGTCGAACTGGGTACGTCGCTGGGCGTTCTGGCCCCGAATGGTACTGGCAAAACCACACTGATCAACATGATGGCCGGTCTGGAAAAGCCCGACGAAGGTGTGATCCGCCGCGAATGCCGGGTCTCTTTTCCCATGGGTTTTACCGGGGGTGTAACCGGCAAGTTGTCAGCGCTTGAGAACGCGCGATACATCGCCAAGATTTACGGCATGGACCCGGACTATGTTGAGGCGTATTGCAAATGGCTCTGCGGCTTGGGTGAATATTTCGAACAGCCGTTGTCCACCTATTCTTCGGGGATGCGATCACGATTCACGTTTTCTTTGATGCTGGCGCTGGATTTCGACATGTATCTTGTCGATGAAGGGATGCCAGCATCTACCGATGTTGAATTCAACGAAAAGGCAGGGGCGATCCTGAAGGAAAGGTTGCGCACTACGACTTTGGTGATCGTGTCGCACAGCCCGACTGTATTGGAGAAATTCGCTCAGCAAGCCGCCGTTCTGCTGGACGGGCAATTGTACATGTTTGACTCCTTGGAAGAGGCAAAGCAGCTATATGACTACGAAACCCAAGGTTAGAAAGTACAACTGGCGCAACAATCGTCAGGTGGAAGATTCGGCCGAGGCGCGTGCGGATGCAATCTCTCGCATACGGGGCGCGACGCAAGGCCAGGCACCAGCGGCCGAGGCTCAGCCAGGCACGCAAATTGACGACATCAAGCGCGAAGGCCTGACAGGCCGCCAGTTGCGCATCGCGCGAAAACTGGCGCAGAAACACGGACTGGCAGCAACATCGGACTATGATGCGGTGCGCTTGCTGCGCAAGAAAGGCATTGATCCGTTTCAGCGCACGAACCTTCTTGATCTTGCCGCGGCAAAGCCCTCGGCACAGGGCGACAGTTCGAAGGTCAAAGACAAGATCAGCATTCAGTTGCCGCAATCCATTGGCGCAAGCACACCGAACCTTCCGGGACCCGAGCTCAGCCCGGCTGAGCGGCGCAACCTTGAAATCGGTCAGATTCAGAAGGACATCGCGCGTCGACGCAGGCGTAAGCTGTTTGGCCTTTTCGCACGTTTGGCCGCTTTTGTGTTCCTGCCGACCTTTGTTGTGGGGTTCTATTTCTATCGCATCGCCACCCCGATGTATGCCAGCGATTCCGAGTTTCTGATCCTGCAAGCCGATGGCGGGCCAGGCTCTATCGGCGGGCTGCTTGCCGGGACGCAATTCGCCACCACGCAGGATTCCATCTCGGTTCAGTCTTTCCTGGAGTCGAAAGAGGCTTTGTTGCTGCTGGATCGGGACGCAGGGTTTTCCGATGTCTTCAGGCAGGAAAAGATTGATCCGATTCAAAGGCTGTCGCCCGACGCCACGCTGGAAGACGCATACAAGCTGTTCAAACGCATGATCACCATCGGGTATGACCCAACCGAAGGGGTCATTCGGATGGAGGTTGTAGCACCGGACGCACAGACCTCGACCGAGTTCTCGGAGCGTTTGATCTCTTACGCCGAAGATCGGGTGAATGCCCTGTCCGGCAAGAAGCGCGAAGACCAGATGCGCGATGCATTGGAAAGCTTTGAAGCGGCGCAGGAGGCGCGGCGGCAGGCGCAGGAGGAATTGATCGAGCTTCAGCTTCAAGGGGCGGTGCTGGACCCCGAGAATGTCATTGCCAGCCTGCGCGCCCGCATCAACGAGATCGAGATATTGGTGCAGGACAAAGAGCTTGAACTTGCCGCCCTGCAGGACAACCTGCGCCCGAACAAAGCCAAGGTTGACGGTGTCAAGGCTGACATTGCCCGGCTTGAAAAGGTGCTGGAACAACTGAATGCCGAGATGCAGGATGCTTCCGATGGCGAAAATTCGCTGGCGCGGTTGAGCGTGCGCATCCAGATCGCTCAGGCGGATCTGGCGGCGCGGGACATGATGCTGCAAACGGCAATGCAGCAAATGGAATCGACCCGATCCGAAGCCAATCGGCAGGTGCGTTATCTGACCGTCTCGGTGAACCCGATCCCCAGTCAGGAACCCAGCTATCCGCGCAAGTTCGAAAATACGATTTTGGCATTCCTGTTGTTTGCTGGTATCTACCTCATGATCTCGCTTACCGCGTCGGTCCTTCGTGAACAGGTATCCTCATAAGACTCATGAAACATGTAAAAATCTCCGACCTGACAGTCGGCAACGACCTTCCGCTGACCATCATTGCAGGCCCCTGCCAGCTTGAAACGGCAGACCACGCGCAGATGATTGCTGGCAAGATGAAAGAGGCCTGCGACGCAGCCGGTGCGCAATATGTCTTCAAAGCATCTTATGACAAGGCAAACCGGACCTCGCTGTCCGGCAAGCGCGGCATGGGCATTGAAGCGGGGTTGCAGGTTCTGGATAGCATCCGCAAATCGATGGGCATTCCGGTCCTGACCGATGTTCATACCGAAGCGCAGTGCGCCATCGCCGCCGAGGCGGTAGACGTCCTGCAAATCCCGGCGTTTTTGTGCCGCCAGACGGATATGCTGCTCGCTGCGGGCAATACCGGCGCAGTGGTCAATGTAAAAAAGGGTCAGTTTCTCGCGCCGTGGGAGATGCCCAATATCGTGTCCAAGATCGAAAGCACGGGGAATCATAATATCTTGCTGACCGAACGTGGCACTTCTTTCGGCTATAACACGCTGGTGGCTGATATGCGGTCCCTGCCGCAAATGGCCCAAACCGGTTATCCGGTGGTGATGGATGCGACCCATTCCGTGCAGCAACCGGGTGGAAAAGGTGGATCCTCGGGCGGGCAACGCGAATTTGCTCCGGTCATGGCGCGCGCCGCCGTGTCGCTGGGTATTGGCGCGGTGTTCATTGAAACACACCAAGATCCGGACAATGCCCCTTCGGATGGGCCCAACATGATTCCGTTGGATCAGATGCCCCAACTCATTGACACTTTGATGCGCTTCGATGCGCTGGCCAAAGCTGATCCTATTCAGATTTAACGATTGAGACTTGTTATGACCAAACCGATTCCCGAGGTAACACCAAACACCTGGAGCTTTCTCCGCGACGCAATGATCAAACCCACCGGGTTTCGCGAATACGACGCCCGATGGAAATATCCGGAAGAGATTAACCTGCCGGGCATGACGGCGCTTGGCCTAGGACTTGGCACGCAAATGCGCAGGCGCGGGATCGAGCCCGTGATCGCTGTAGGAAACGATTACCGTGACTATTCACTGGCGATCAAAAACGCCCTGATCCTGGGTTTGATACAGGCCGGTATCCGCGTGAAAGACATTGGCCCTGCGCTTAGCCCGATGGCCTATTTCGCACAGTTTCATCTGGATGTACCGGCCGTGGCGATGGTTACGGCGAGCCACAATCCAAACGGCTGGACTGGGGTCAAAATGGGCTTTGACCGCCCTTTGACACACGGCCCCGACGAGATGTCTGAATTGCGCGACATCGTTCTGAATGGCGAAGGTCAGACGCATGCGGGTGGATCTTGGGAATTCGTCGAGGGCGTGAAGGAAGCGTATATCGACGACCTCGTCGGTGATTTCAAAGTGTCCCGCCCGCTAAAGATTGTCTGCGCAACCGGAAACGGCACCGCTTCGGCCTTTGCGCCCGAAATCTTCGAACGGATGGGGGTTGAGGTCGTCCCCAGCCATAACCGGCTGGATTACACTTTCCCGAATTACAACCCGAACCCCGAAGCGATGGAAATGCTGCATGACATGGCGGCAACGGTAAAATCCAGCGGTGCCGATCTGGCACTTGGGTTTGACGGTGACGGTGATCGTTGTGGCGTCGTAGATGATGAAGGCGAAGAAATCTTTGCCGACAAGGTGGGCGTGATCATGGCCCGCGATCTTGCCAAGCTGCACCCCGGATCGACCTTTGTCGCAGATGTGAAATCTACCGGCCTGTTTGCCAGCGATCCCGAGTTACAGGCCCTTGGCGTCAAGGCAGATTACTGGAAAACCGGCCACAGCCACATGAAACGGCGCGTCAAGGAAATCGGCGCGCTGGCTGGGTTCGAAAAGTCGGGCCATTACTTTCTGGCCGAGCCGGTCGGGCGCGGTTATGACTGCGGAATGCGCGTAGCGGTCGAGATCTGCAAGCTGATGGACCGCAACCCGGATCAAAGCATGTCCGATCTGCGCAAGGCGCTGCCCAAAACATGGTCAACGCCCACCATGTCACCTTATGCAGCAGATACCGAAAAATACGATATCCTGCAGCGTCTGGTCGACAAGCTCGTTGCCAAAAGCGAAGCTAGTGAGACATTTGCTGGCCGTGCGATCAAAGAGGTCGTTACGGTGAACGGCGCACGTGTCATTCTGGACAATGGCAGCTGGGGGCTGGTGCGGGCTTCATCCAACACACCCAATCTGGTGGTCGTCTGTGAAAGCAGCGAAAGCGAGGCTGAGATGCGGGCGATCTTTGCCGATATCGATGCGGTGATCCGAACCGAACCCGGTGTTGGCGATTACGACCAGACCATCTGAAGAAAACTGCTTGGGGCATATCTGATCGCCCCAAGCGCAACACTTGCTCAATTGCCGCCAAACAGTTTGAGCAGCCCTTTCTTCGCCTCTTCTTCAAGCTTGTTCTTAAGCGCATCTTCGATCTGATCGCTGTCCGTGATGGTGGTATCCAGCTCGTTTCCAACCTTTTCGAAAACTTTCTGTTTCGCGTCGTTTTCCAGCTCCTTGACCTTCACATCTGCCGCTGCTTCGATGACCTTGGTCAAATCCGGCTTGATTGACGGGTTGCTCCACGGGCCAACGATACGCACAGGCACCGATATGCCCTGCCCCGAATTGGCCCGCAAAGCTACGGGCGTGAACAGATAATCGATATTGCGCGCACCCAGCCCCACGACCCCCTGACCATCGGCGCGGAAATTCTTGAGCGACATGAGCAGATCGTTATTCGTCAACACACCCTGATCGATGGCGAAGCTGGCCGACAGGCTGTTGAACACAGTTGTCCCGCCTGATCCGGTCCCCTGCCCCATAAGTCGATCCAGATCGAAACCGGATATTACCCCCGTCCCGACATCCAGATTTCCCTTACCGCTGAGAGAATGCATGATCTGATCCTCAGACTGACCTACACCCAGAAACTCAACGGTTCCTGCCGCGCTTCCCGACAGGCGTTCGACCCCGGCCAGTGTCGACAACGCCTGTTTCAGATCAATCTCACTTGCCGTCACCTTGCCACCCACGGACAGGCCATTGCGATTGTTGGCAACCACGTGCCCATTCAACTGACCCGAAAACAATGTCGCCGGATGCATGGCAAGAACCGCCCGCGCGCGGTCCAGTGTCAGCGTCAGGTCACTTTTCCCAAAGGTCATGCCGGGAACCGCGATTGAGTTGGCCGTCAGGCGAATATTGCCATTCGCCAAAGCCAATGCGGATGCGTCGATTGGGTCTTTTGACCAGCCTTCCTGAACTGGTGACGCAGGTTGAGACGCGCCACCCGACCCGGTGCCGGTTTCGGATATCTTTGACAGGTCAAGATCGCCCGCATCCAACCGTGCGACGATCTGAGGGGGATCGGAAATGGTGATATCCGCCTCTCCGACGAACCGGTTGCCATCCAACTGCGCTGTCATGCTTCGCAGGGAAATCCGACCGTCCCGCGTATAGGTCATTTGTGCAGAGATATCAGCAACGTTACCCAATCCCCACGGCACAGCCACACCCGCCTGACCGAAGGCCGCCAGCATCTTTTCCGTATCTCGGGTGGTGATCTTTGTGGTCCCGTCCATCTCTCCGGCCAGATTGACGTGGCCGTCAAAGCCTATCTCACCACCCGGTGCAGTCAGGGCCAGTTCAAGCGCGGTTACGGACCCTGCGGCAAAAGCTGGCAAGTCCGGGATCTTCAAATCAACCTGAACAGCACCTCCGGGTACAGGCATTGATGCTTCCATTACCATCGGCGCAGTGACCAGAGGCCAACTGGCCGACAAGGTGACATCAGGAAAATCCATCTGCGTGGCACCTTCTTCCACATAGATCAGTCGCGCATTATTTAGCTGCAACTCTTCCAAAGTTACGGCCGACGATGCGCCTGCCGGAACCGTCCCCGCAGACGGTGTGGCAGTCGCGGTGGTCACAGGCGCGCTCAGCTCCCAGTTTCCGCGCCCTTGCGAACGCTCCAGCCGCAGCACAGGGTTTTCCGCGAAAACACGTTTGATCCGCAGATCCCCATTCAAAAGCGCAGCAGCATCCACGCCCACGGCAAGGCTATCAGCGCTCAGCATCGGCTCTGGCCCGGCCCAGCTGGCGTTCCCAAAACGCACCGGCCCGGTTTCCATCCCCAGCACCGGCCAGAACGACAGGCGCACGTCGCCGCTCAATCTCAGTTCGCGCCCGGTCTGGGCTTTGACCTGCTCAGCCAGAATCGCGCCAAGCTTGTCTCCGGGCATCAGCAAAAGCGCGCCAATTACCAGCGCAATCACTGCCACAACAATAAACAGGATGCGTATCAGCCATTTCATGATCTGCTCTCCGCCTTTTGGCTTGTCTTTGCCGCGATCATTCAAATCGCACGTCACATTTGCAAGAGGAAGCTTTCCCCACTATATGCCGCGCCATGACGACGAACCCGCCAAACCTCCGCCCCGACCTGGCTCCGGCCGCCCGGATCACCGAGACACCCCGTTCAAACCAGCCGACGATCGGCATGGTGTCGCTGGGCTGTCCAAAAGCTTTGGTCGACAGCGAACGCATTCTGACCCGGCTTCGTGCTGAAGGATACGGCATTTCGCCCGATTATGCCGGGGCCGATGCCGTCATTGTGAACACTTGCGGGTTCCTCGACAGCGCCAAGGCAGAATCGCTGGATGCGATCGGAGAGGCGCTGGTTGAAAACGGCAAGGTCATCGTCACCGGCTGTCTGGGCGCCGAACCGGATTACATCCGCGAGCACCACCCCCGCATCATGGCGGTCACCGGTCCGCATCAGTACGAACAGGTGCTGGATGCGGTTCACGCCGCCGTTCCCCCTGACCCTGACCCGTTCGTTGATCTGCTGCCCGCCAGCAGCGTTCGATTGACCCCCCGCCACTACAGTTATCTGAAAATCTCAGAGGGCTGTAACCACAAATGCAAGTTCTGCATCATCCCCGATATGCGAGGAAAACTGGCCAGCCGTCCGGCCCATGCGGTTCTGCGCGAGGCGGAAAAGCTGGTCGAAAACGGCGTGCGCGAACTGTTGGTGATCTCGCAGGATACTTCGGCCTATGGGCTGGACCGGAAATACGATGTGAACCCGTGGAAAGACCGCGAGGTCCGCAGCCACATCACCGATCTGGCCCGTGAACTGGGTCAGATGGATGCCTGGGTGCGGCTGCACTATGTCTATCCCTATCCACATGTGCGCGAGTTGATCCCCCTGATGGCGGATGCCGGGTCCAACATATTGCCGTATCTGGATATCCCGTTCCAGCACGCCCACCCGGATGTTCTGAAACGGATGGCCCGCCCCGCCGCAGCGGCCAAAACTCTGGACGAAATCCAAGCCTGGCGCGCAATCTGCCCCGATATCACCCTGCGTTCGACCTTTATCGTTGGCTATCCGGGTGAGTCCGAGGCCGAATTCCAAGCCCTGCTGGACTGGATGGACGAGGCGCAACTGGATCGTGTCGGCTGTTTTCAATACGAAAACGTGGACGGTGCGCGCTCAAACGACCTGCCCGATCACGTCCCGGCCGAAGTCAAGCAAGAGCGGTGGGATCGCTTCATGGAAAAGGCTCAGGCCATTTCAGAAGCCAAGTTGCAAGCTAAAGTCGGACAAACGCTTCAAGTAATCGTCGACGACGTGGATGACGAAGCCGCCACCTGCCGCACCAAATCGGACGCTCCCGAGATCGACGGCAACCTGTTCATTGACGAGGGCTTCGAAGGCTTCAAACCCGGCGATATCGTCACCGTCGAAGTGGACGAGGCGGGGGAATACGATCTGTGGGGGAAACCCGTTTAACGCCAGTAGCCTGCCCCATAGTGTTTTCGGGTCAATAGTTACGAAGTACAGTTCAGGTAGAAAAAACCGCCATGAATGGCGGCGAAAATTCCTGAAAATGGTGCAGGCGGTCCGTAGTCAAACCGCCTGCGAAAGGCTTACTGAGAAACCGGGTTGCAGACGGTTTGACCTGCTTCGGTTGTTGCCAGTTCATAGCCTGCCGAGCAGCTGGCCGAGCCATACTTGTCATAGTCGGGTTGTACGTAAACAGGGGTCGGTTCTTCCTGCTGCGCACAAGCGGTCAGGACCAGGGCAAATGCGCCAACGGCTGCAAGTTTCAGTTTCATGTCCGTCAATCCTCTATTACTTTTCTGATATTGCCCAGCTTTTCGGGCCGCTTCCAGAGTACGGGCTGAACGGCAATCTGGCAACTAAAACGGTCACTTCCTTGTGAGGAAGAGCGATTCCATGCCAGTTCGAAGCCCAAACGATGATCCTTGCGGCATTACAGCTACCTTTTTGTCTGCATCGTCCTAAACTGTGTGACGTTTCAGCCAAATACGGAGAAGCCACATGTCAGACACACCCGTTATTGCCCAGAAAACCCCTTTTCCAGTCGAAGTTGCCGAAGGAAAAACCTATTTCTGGTGCGCGTGTGGAAAGTCGAACCGGCAACCCTTTTGCGATGGCTCACATAAAGACAGCGGGTTCGAACCGGTGAAATATACGGCCGAGGCCAGCAAAAAGGTCTTTTTTTGCGGGTGCAAACACAGTGCAAACGCGCCGTTGTGCGATGGAACGCATAAAGACCTTTGATCAGCCCTTCAATCTGTTCAGCGTCTCTGAATTTGCACAGAAATCTGGGGCCGTGTCCGCTGGATTCTGCCGCTGAGCCAGCCAGTTGGTGCATTGCGCACCACAGCCCGAGGCGCGACAGCGCGTGACCAGTTCAGCGTATCCTTCGGGCGACAACCGCCCTTCGGCCATGGCTTCGCTCAGTGAAATTCCCATGCTGCGGGAAACAGAGCGCGTCATCCAAAAGTGCTTTTCGACCTCACCCAGAATATCCCGAGGCATCACGCGTCCTCCGCTTGCAAAGCTTTGATGGCCTTGAATCGACCGCGGTTCGGGCATGTGCACGGGGCATGATCAATCTGTTCACGCCGTCCCAGCCACTCCGGACAGGTTCTGGCCCAGGTACAGCCGCGACACTGTTGCACGATCTCGGCCCAATCCTCATGTTTCAGGTGACCATCCCGATAGGCTGCGGCCAAGTCGGTTCCTGTGACCTGACCCATCCGCAGTACCAGACGAAGATGGGCCATGATTTCACCGAGTCGTGGCATGGCGAACCTGACAGTTAAGGCATCAATTTGTGCAGTAACTCCTGGTTACGGCAGTATTCCGGTGTCCGCCCAGCGGTCGCCATTTTGTTGAGCAGATCCTGACAATGATCCGGGTTTGGACAATCGGTACATCGCAGAACTGCCTCGGAAATCTGGTCGAAAGACACCTTGCCACCAATGGCTGCTTCCTCAAGATCGATGTCCAGCATTCTGGCCATGTCGTCCACCAATCCGGCATGAAGCCTCAAGGACTCTCGGGTGGGCATGCTGTATCCTTTCCCTTTCGCGCTTTACGAAATCGTAGCGCATCCGGGGCGTCATACTTTGACACAGGTCAAAATTGGGCGCCGATGTGATCCAGATAGGCCCGGGTTGCATCCTGAACGCGGCGAAAGCGGTCCCCACCCAGCTTTTTGCCTCCGTACCAGCGGGTGACGATGATCACGTGATTGTCCAGCCCTGCACGCTCGATCATCCGCAGGATTACCATACCGGCCCCGCTTTCCCCATCATCGGCCTTCAGTGCACCGGTCGGCAAAGAGGCGGCCCAGGTGTTATGTGTGGCCTTGGCATAGGATTTATCGGACTTCAGTTGATCCAGAACCGCGTCAACTTCCGCGCGCGACGCCACAGGCGCGCCAGATACCGCATATTTCGACCCGCGATCCGTCAAAATTACGCCAAGGCGCACAAGATCGGTCATTGCGTCAGCCCCAGTTGCGTGGCGGTTTCAAGCACGATGTGCACGCGCTGCGCGTTTGGTGGGTGGGTGCCCAGAAACCTGTCGCCAGGATCCGGAATCCGGTCAAAGAACTTCGCCCCAACCAGCGGGTTGTAGCCCGCGTTATATGTAATGATCGTGCCCATCTGGTCAGCCTCAAGCTCAAAAGCCTTCACATAAGCCTGAACACCAACCTGCGCGCCCACTTTCTGAGCCTCTTCTATGTCGGCGGCGTCACCCCCGCGCAGCTTTTCCGCCTTTCCAAACTCAGTGGCGCTTGCGCTGGCATTTTCGCTTTGCCTTGCGATGTGCCCCAGAACGTGATGGGCCGCCTCATGTCCCATGACAAAAGCCAGTTCGTCTGCGTTTTGCGTAGAACGGATCATCGCAACGGTAAAAATGATGGTAGGTTGCCGCTGGTCGTCCAATGTCTGAAAGGCATTGGCGGATGCGCGCGGATTCAGGTCAACGAGAATCTGGAAATCGCATTTCTGAGGCCTTGGTTGCTTCAAACACTGGCTGCGGGCCTCAGCCACGATGTTCTGGCTGACTTCGCGAAAGGTCTGGGCAACATCCTCAGAACCCGGCCCTTCACCCAGCCAGTCCGCGGCAGGCTGCAAGCGCAATGCACCTTCCGCACAGGCCGCAAGCAGCAGGGGAAACACCAAAACAAAGCGTCTGCGCATGTTACATCCTTCGGCTCGGTCTGACTGCGATTTCAACATAGTACCTGCCGCTCAGAGTGACCACACAATGCTTTGAAACGAACGTCTTGCATTGCGCGTCGACGGCTTGCACTCTGTCCTTATGTTTTCGATTGAGCATGAATTCGACTCGACGGTCATAACGCTTGTGGACGAAGGTGAAAAACCCTTGCAGGAAGATGTTGTGATCAACAATTTCGCCGAATGCGTCACGCTGGAACAGTTTGATCCGCGAACCGACCAGGTGCAAAAGATCACCTTGTCGCCCGAACAGGTCCGCGACCTGGCCGCAGCGCTGGACCTGCCCGAGGGTGTTTACCAGATCCGTGAAACGGGACCTTAGGGCACATAGACAAACACCTTGTTGCGCGCGGTTTGCCCCTGCTTGAGTGTCAGTGTCGAAGGGGCAACGCGAAGGCACCTCGCAAGGATCGCCTGAACCGCATGGTTGGCTTTGCCACTGTCAGGCGGAGCCGTGACAAATACCCTGATCTGCCCGCCTTCCACGATCACCCGGTCGCGCGCGGCCTTAGGTGTTACTTTCAAGTGAAACACTGCCCCGGCGTGCGCCTGCGCGCTGAGATCCGGCAGATCTCGTAGTTTCGATTTCGCCATTGTCGCCCCTTCCCTCAATAGTCTTGCATGATGGGCGGTAGGATGAAATTGATCCACGCGATCCGTCGCCGCGCCCTTGAAACCCTCGGCATGCCGACCAAGATACAGAGACGTGATGTAAAGGAAGTTAACATATGTCCATGAAAAACCCCGCTGCTCTGGAGTTTTTGCAGTCGCGCCGGTCCCGACCCGCCAAGACACTGGTTGCCCCGGCTCCGACACGGGACGAATTGCGCCCCCTGCTGACCGCAGCCGCACGCAGCCCCGATCACGGAAAACTGGAACCCTGGCGATTTATCGTTCTGGAACAGGGGGCCATGGCACGGTTGGCAACCCTGACCGAGGCCTGCGGGCAACGGCTGAACAAAAGTCCAGAAGACATTGCAAAAGCGCGCAGCCAGTTCGACATGGGGCATCTGGCCGTAGCCGTAATCGAAGTACAAAAACCGTCCGAGAAAATACCCGCAATCGAACAAACCTATTCTGCGGGCGCGGTCTGTCTGGCCCTGCTGAATGCCGCGCTGGCCGCGGGTTGGGGTGCAAACTGGCTGACAGGTTGGCAAACCCACGACCACGACTTCTGTGTCGACGCCTTTGGCCTTGCCAAGAACGAGCGTGTCGCCGGACTGATACACATCGCCACCGAAGGAACTGCCCCACCCGAACGCCCGCGGCCCGATGTGGCAGCCATAACGGAATGGATCACAGAATGATCATCCTGAACGCCTTTTTCAGCGCACTAAGCCAGATCGGAGATCCCAAGTTCCGTGCCGTTCTGCTGCGCGGTGTAGGTTTGACCATCCTGTTGCTGGGTCTTGCATGTGTCGGTGCGATCAGGTTGATCAACTGGTTGTCGGGCAGTGAAATCTCGCTGCCATTGGTCGGAGCTGTCCCGTGGCTGAACGACGTTCTGAACTATTCAGGTATCGTTCTCGTCCTGGTCCTGCCTGTTTTCCTGATGGTACCGGTGGCGTCAGCCATCACATCGATCTTTCTGGACGAAGTGGCGCAGGCGGTCGAGGACAAGCATTTTCCAGCCTTGCCACCTGCACGACGCATCCCGGTGTCGGAGGCCCTGAAGGACGGCCTCAGCTTTCTTGGCGTGCTGATTGTAGCAAACCTGCTGGCGCTGATCCTCTATGCGATCTTCACCCCGTTTGCGCCCTTCATCTTCTGGGCCATGAACGGGTTCCTGTTGGGGCGGGAATACTTCACGCTGGCCGCCATACGCCGGATCGGGCGGGATGGCGCGCGCCAATTGCGGGCCCGACATTCGACCACGATCTGGGTCGCCGGAACCCTGATGGCCATTCCGCTGTCGATACCGCTGTTGAATCTGGTGATCCCGATCCTTGGCGCGGCGACATTCACCCATATTTATCATGCTGTGTCAGGCCAAAAGGTCTGACACAGATTACCTCGGCTCCAGTTGGTTCAACCAGTCGAGGTCCCGCACTGAAATCACACCGGAAATGATGATCCCGGCAATGATCGCCCACAAAACCACAGCAATGGCGGTGGTGATCCACATCTTGGCTTTCATGTGATGGACTTCCGGCGCACCCGCATGGGTGCCCGGAACGATATCGTTCAGGTCACCCTGAGTTTTGATGCGAATGGGCAGCACCACAAGCAACGTCATGAACCAGATGACGGCGAACAGCACCAATGCAGCAGTAATGGTCACTTCAGGTCCCCCGGGTTTTGCGGATCATACCTGTTCCAGCTCGACAAGGCAGCCGTTGAAGTCCTTGGGATGCAGGAACAACACTGGTTTGCCATGTGCGCCGATCTTGGGCTCACCCGACCCTAGAACACGGGCGCCGGTCGCTTTCAAATGATCACGGGCGGCGATGATGTCGTCGACCTCATAGCATACGTGATGAATACCGCCTGCCGGGTTCTTTTCCAGAAACCCGTTGATCGGGCTGTCGTCGCCCAGCGGGTACAAAAGTTCGATCTTGGTGTTGGGCAGTTCGATGAACACAACCGTGACGCCATGATCCGGCTCGTCCTGCGGCGCGCCAACCTTGGCGCCCAGCGCATTGCGGTACTGCTCGGATGCCGCCTCAAGGTCGGGTACGGCGATGGCAACGTGGTTCAGACGTCCAATCATGTCACACTCCTGATGTCCTGCTTTGCGTGGGTTATGGGGGTTGCTCTGCAAAAGGACAAGTGCGCCAAATCGCGCGTTAACGTCGTGTTAGCCAGAAGTTCCTAGCGTGAAGCATCTGCTGGATAGGAGAGCTGCCATGGACGATTCGGGCCTCATTGCCACCACCGCCGCCACGCCCACCGCAACGCGGCCCTTGCTGGGACAGACAATTCTGGTTGTTGAAGACAGCCGATATGCCTGCGACGCGATCCGCCTGATGTGCCTGCACAGCGGCGCACGTATCCGACGCGCTGACTGCCTGAAATCGGCACGGCGACACCTGCAAATCTATCGCCCTTCGGTCATTCTGGTTGATATGGGCCTGCCCGACGGGTCCGGAGCCGACCTGATCGCCGAACTGGCCGAAGCTTCACCACGGATCAGCGTGATCATGGGCCTGTCGGGCGACGACGCCACCGAAAGTCTGGCGCACGCAGCCGGGGCGGACGGATTTCTTTCCAAGCCAATAAAATCATTGTCTTATTTTCAGAAGTCCATTCTGGAGCGCCTGCCCGAGGATCGACGCCCAAGCGGGCTCCACTCGGTTCGAGATGAAGTCATCCGCCCCGACCCGATGGCCTATCAGGACGATATGGCGCATATCGCCGATGTCCTTACCGGGCCCAACGATCATCGCACGTGGGATTACGCTGCCCAGTTCCTGCAAGGGGTCGCACGGGAAGCCGATGACAGACCGTTGGCAGAAGCCGCCCGAAAGCTGGCGCTGTCACGGGCGAACGGCGCACCGATCACCGCGCAGGCAGCGCAGGTCGCCGGCATGGTGCAGAACCGCCTGGAACAAAGAAAGGCGATTTGACGTGATTGCAGCCTACTTCATCACTGCAACGCTTCTGTGCATCTGGGCCTATCGCCAAACACGGCATGCTGCACGTTCAATTCGTGTCAACCGAGGTGATTTGAACAACCCGCTGGACTGACCCGCGAATACTCGCTGGCATCAAAATGAAACCGCCCGCTAAATGCGGGCGGCTCTCGTTCAGTCCTGCGGAATGAGGCGCAAACCCAGTTCCATCAGCTGATCTGACGTCGGGTCCGACGGCGCATGCATCATCAGGTCTTCGGCCCGCTGGTTCATCGGGAACATCATGACCTCGCGGATATTGGCCTCATCCGCCAACAGCATCACGATCCGGTCGATCCCTGCAGCGCAGCCACCGTGCGGCGGCGCACCGTAGTGGAAGGCGTTGAACAGGGCACCAAATCGGGATTTCACTTCATCCTCGCCATAGCCCGCCAGTTCAAAAGCTTTCAGCATGATTTCCGGCTTGTGGTTCCGGATCGCACCCGACACCAGTTCGTATCCGTTGCACGCCAGATCGTATTGATAGCCGCGCACATCCAGCGGATTGCCCTGCAGCGCTTCCATGCCGCCTTGCGGCATCGAAAACGGGTTGTGCTCAAAGTCGATAGCGCCGGTTTCTTCGTCTTGCTCGTAGATCGGGAAATCAACGATCCAGGCAAAGGCAAAGCGGTCCTTCTCGGTCAGGCCAAGCTCATCCCCGATCACTTCGCGCGCTTTGCCTGCAACCTTTTCAAAGGCTTTCGGCTTACCACCCAGGAAAAATGCAGCATCGCCGACCCCCAGACCCAATTGCTGACGGATTGCCTCGGTCCGTTCGGGGCCGATGTTCTTGGCCAGCGGACCTGCGGCTTCCATCCCTTCGCCCTGATCACGCCAGAAGATGTAGCCCATCCCCGGCAGACCCTCTTTCTGGGCAAAGGCATTCATTCGGTCACAAAACTTACGGCTGCCACCGGTTGGCGCGGGGATAGCGCGAATTTCGGTACCTTCCTGTTCGAGCAGTTTTGCGAAAATCGCAAAACCAGACCCGCGGAAGTGGTCAGAGACCACCTGCATTTTGATGGGATTCCGCAGGTCGGGCTTGTCCGTGCCGTACCACAGCGCCGAATCCTTGTAGGAAATTTGCGGCCAGTCCTGATCAACCTTGCGGCCACCGCCGAACTCTTCGAAGACGCCGGCCAGAACGGGCTGGATCGTGTCGAACACATCCTGCTGCTCGACAAAGGACATCTCGAGGTCGAGCTGGTAGAAATCGGTGGGTGAGCGGTCGGCGCGCGGGTCTTCGTCGCGGAAGCAGGGCGCAATCTGGAAATACTTGTCGAAGCCCGAGACCATGATCAGCTGCTTGAACTGCTGCGGGGCCTGCGGCAGTGCGTAGAACTTGCCCGGATGCAGGCGCGACGGCACCAGAAAGTCACGCGCGCCTTCGGGCGAGGATGCGGTGATGATCGGCGTCTGATACTCACGGAACCCCTGATCCCACATACGCTTGCGCATGGAGGCCACAACGTCCGAGCGCAGGGTCATGTTGCGCTGCATCGCCTCGCGCCGCAGGTCGAGGTAACGATAACGCAGGCGCGTTTCCTCGGGGTATTCCTGATCGCCGAACACCATCAGCGGCAGTTCCTCCGCAGCCCCCAGAACTTCCAGTTCGCGCACGTAAACCTCGATCTCGCCGGTGGGCAGTTTCGGGTTCACCAGTTCGGCGGCACGCGCCTTGACGGTTCCGTCGATGCGGATGCACCATTCGGAACGCACCTTTTCCAGCGCAGCAAAAGCGGCGCTGTCGCCATCGCACAAAACCTGTGTCACACCAAAATGATCGCGCAGGTCGATGAACAGGACGCCCCCGTGATCTCGGACCCGATGCACCCAACCGGACAGGCGAACGGTTTCACCGACATCGGCGGCGGTCAGTGCGGCGCAGGTGTGGCTGCGATAGGCGTGCATGGATCATATCCCTTCGGGCGCAGAATTCGTCGCGCCGATACACCCTGTCAGGCCCGGAAAGTCAAGGCGGGTCGCCCTGTCAAAACGGCCTTTGCACGTTGCCTGAGTAGAAATAGACACCCAGCCCGACCGCAAAGATGATATTACCCACAATCACGTGCAACAGCACCGCATAGAAGAACGAACCGCGCTGCCTGTAGGCCCATGTAAACAGCAGCCCGCCCGCAAATGTCATGAGGGCGACAATCCAGCTCCAATGCATCAGAAGCGCGAACGAGAAGATTGCAGCATTCAGCACATAAGCCGCGCGCCCCTCTGGCAAGATCGCGTGATAACACTGGAAGTATAGTGGGCGGAACAGCACAACTTCGCGAAGCGACCAGTTGGCCCAATCATAGCGCAGCTCGGCCCATTGAATGCCCGGTGTCCAATGCAGCAGCAATATCCCATCCCGGTCAGGGCAAACAGTGCCGGAAACATCCTGTTCGTAGGAAACAAAACCGCGATGATCAGCGGCGGGACAATATTAAACAGGCCGAACTCAACCCTTAACCGCGGCAATGCAACCGGAGACCCGACCATCGCACCTTCTTTGATCACGTGTATATCAGCTCCACCCGGATCAGCCCGCGCAGTGAATTGCCCATGTAGGCAGTTTGCGCATTTTTCAGGTCGCTCAAGGTCAGCACGGCCTCGGACACCGTTTCTTTATCCAGCAACTCTTCGCGCAATATGCCAGGCAACAGACCGCTGGACAGCGCAGGCGTCAGAATACGGCCATCCCGCTTTTCGACGAAAAGGTTGCTGATGGTGCCCTCACACAGTTCATCAAGCTCATTCAGGAATAAAACTTCGTCTATGCCATCCGTCAGCGCGGCGCGGGCATCGTCATATAGGGCGCGGCGGCTTGTCTTGTGACGCAGCCAAAGATCATTGGAAGCCAGCCGCTGATCAGACAGGGCTATGCGCCAGACCGGAGGGTTGCTGGCCAGAACCCCGGTCGTCAATTCGAATGCACCCGATGCATCCAACGTCAAACGACAACGCAAGGGGGTGTCGCCCAACGCGCCATCCAGCGCGGCGGTCGCTGCATCCGGGTTGAAGGGAAGGCCAAAGGCCGCAGCGGTTCGGGCCATGCGCGCAAGGTGACGGTCTTTTCGGACAAAGCCCTGATCTGGCCGAAACGCCAGCGTTTCGATCAGGCGGAAATCAGGCTCAGCTGGCGGGCGAAGCGGGCTTTCCATAGCGCCTCCTCATATTCTGCCGGGGCGGTACTGTCCCAGACAAGGCCCCCGCCCACGTTCAGGGTGGCCTGATCGCCTTCCAGCATCAGCGTACGAATGGCCACGTTGAACTCGGACCGGCCATCAGGCGCGGCCCAGCCGATGGTGCCACAATAGATGTCGCGCGGCCAGGGTTCCAGCCCGGCCAGAATTTCCATGGCGCGAATTTTGGGGGCGCCCGTGATCGAGCCGCAGGGAAACAACGCCATCAATATATCGCTGAGCCCTGCGCATTTGAGCAACTGGGCCCGGACAAGTGAAACCATCTGATGCACGGTCGCATAGGTTTCGACCTTAAACAGTTCAGGTACATGAACGGAACCGGGCAGCGCGACACGGCTGATATCGTTGCGCAGCAGATCGACGATCATCAGGTTTTCCGCCCGGTTCTTTTCGTCCGTGGTCAGAAACGACCGGCGCCGCATATCCTCATCCGGGTCTTCGCTGCGCGGCTGGGTACCCTTCATCGGTCGTGTTTCGATCTTTCCATCCGTGTCCGTGCGGAAGAACAACTCCGGCGAGCGGCTGAGCAAATCGGGCAACCCGACCTGCTGCACCAGCGCGCCATGCCCAACGGGCTGCCCCGCTGCCAGTGCCGCATAAAGGGCTTCACTGCTGCCCGAGACGGTCAGATCAATCGGAAAGGTCAGGTTCGCCTGATAGATATCACCAGCACCGATGGCATCATGCACCACTTGAAAGGCTTCGCCATAACGCGCCTCATCCCAGCGCGGCTGAAACACGCGCACCTCGCCCGCAGGCGTCGGTAAAGCAACCCGATCCGGTGCGCCGTAAACCCCAAAGCACAGCAGGGGCAACCGACGCGCATCCGGCAAAAGATCGATCAGCCGGGGTTCAAGCACATATCCCAGTTCATAGCTGGCATAGCCAGCCAGCCATGCCCCGTCCGCGCGCGCCTCATCCAGCGCCGCCAGAGCCTGGGGCACGTCCTTCGCAGTATCCGCGCGGATAATCCGAGACGGACGCTGAAACCGGGCTCCGCGACCGGCTGGTCCCTGATCAAAACGAATACGCAACTGCATCCTCTTTTGCCGTGAAGGGCGATATAGAGAATACTCTGGCAGGGGAAAGGGGGGAAAGCGGCAATTTCGCTTCTGTTTCCGATACCCCTTGAACCTTTCTGCGTGGTCCCTATAACCCACGACAATTTGGGCGCTTGGGCGGTGCCCGCGACTCGTGCAAAATCGAAGGGGCCAGGCCATGCCGAAGAGAACCGACATCAAGTCGATCATGATCATCGGGGCGGGTCCCATTGTTATCGGTCAGGCTTGCGAGTTCGACTATTCTGGAGCGCAGGCCTGCAAAGCCCTGCGCGAAGAAGGTTACCGGGTTATTCTGGTCAACTCGAACCCGGCGACAATCATGACTGACCCCGGACTTGCCGATGCCACCTATATCGAGCCGATCACGCCCGAGGTCGTCGCCAAGATCATCGAAAAGGAACGCCCTGATGCCCTGCTGCCCACAATGGGCGGGCAAACCGGTCTGAACACCTCGCTCGCGTTGGAAGAGATGGGGGTGTTGGACAAGTTCGGTGTCGAGATGATCGGTGCCAAACGCGACGCCATCGAGATGGCCGAGGACCGCAAATTGTTCCGCGAGGCGATGGATCGGCTGGGGCTGGAAAACCCTAAAGCCACCATCGTGACCGCCCCCAAGAAGGCCGACGGCTCTGCCGATCTGGACGCAGGTGTCCAGATCGCTCTGGACGAGCTGGAGGAAATCGGCCTGCCTGCCATCATCCGCCCGGCCTTTACCTTGGGCGGCACAGGCGGCGGCGTGGCCTATAACCGCGAGGATTATATCCATTTCTGCCGCTCGGGCATGGATGCCTCGCCTGTCAACCAGATCCTCGTCGATGAAAGCCTGCTGGGCTGGAAAGAATACGAGATGGAAGTGGTGCGCGACACCGCCGACAACGCCATTATCGTCTGCTCCATCGAAAACGTCGACCCGATGGGCGTGCACACGGGTGACTCGATTACCGTGGCCCCTGCCCTGACGTTGACCGACAAGGAATACCAGATCATGCGCAACGGCTCGATCGCCGTGCTGCGCGAGATCGGAGTGGAAACCGGTGGCTCGAACGTGCAATGGGCGATCAACCCCGATGATGGCCGCATGGTTGTGATCGAAATGAACCCGCGCGTGTCGCGCTCTTCGGCGCTGGCCTCCAAGGCGACGGGTTTCCCAATTGCCAAGATCGCTGCGAAACTGGCCGTGGGTTACACGCTGGACGAGCTGGACAATGACATCACCAAGGTCACGCCTGCGTCGTTTGAACCTACCATCGACTATGTCGTCACCAAGATTCCGAAATTCGCGTTTGAGAAATTCCCCGGCTCTGAGCCTTATCTGACCACTGCAATGAAGTCGGTGGGTGAGGCGATGTCCATCGGCCGCACCATTCACGAATCCATGCAAAAGGCGCTGGCCTCGATGGAGTCCGGCCTGACCGGGTTTGATGAGATCGAAATTCCGGGGCTGAGCATCGGCCTGTGGGATGAGGTCGAAAGCAGCGACGACAAGGCACATGTCATCAAAGCGATCAGCAAGCAGACCCCCGACCGCCTGCGCACTATCGCACAAGCCATGCGTCATGGCCTGACCGACGACGAAATCTTCGGCGTTACCAAGTTTGACCCCTGGTTCCTGGCCCGCATCCGCGAGATCATCGAAGCAGAGCGCACCGTGCGCAAGGACGGTTTGCCAGTGACCGAAGAAGGCATACGAAAGCTCAAGATGTTAGGCTTCACCGATGCGCGTCTGGGCAATCTGTCTGGCCGCAGCGAAGATAACGTACGCCGCGCCCGCCACAATCTGGGCGTCACCGCGGTCTTCAAACGCATCGATACCTGCGCCGCCGAGTTCGAAGCGCAAACGCCCTATATGTACTCGACTTACGAAGCGCCGATGATGGGCGATGTCGAATGCGAGGCACGCCCAAGCGACCGCAAGAAGGTCGTTATTCTTGGTGGTGGTCCGAACCGGATCGGTCAGGGGATCGAGTTCGATTATTGCTGCTGCCACGCCTGCTATGCGCTGACCGAGGCCGGGTACGAGACCATCATGGTCAATTGCAACCCCGAGACAGTCTCGACCGACTACGACACCTCGGACCGTCTGTATTTTGAGCCGCTGACCTTTGAACACGTCATGGAAATCCTGACGAAGGAACAGGAAAATGGCACGCTGCACGGTGTGATCGTTCAGTTCGGTGGGCAAACTCCGTTGAAGCTGGCCAACGCGCTTGAGGCCGAGGGTATTCCGATTCTGGGTACCACACCGGACGCAATTGACCTGGCCGAAGACCGCGAACGGTTCCAGGCGCTGGTCAATGAACTGGGCCTAAAACAGCCCAGAAACGGCATTGCCTCGACCGACGAAAAGGCGCTGGAGATTGCGGAAGAGATCGGTTTCCCGCTGGTCATTCGCCCCTCTTACGTTCTGGGCGGTCGTGCTATGGAAATCGTGCGCGACATGGATCAGCTGCGACGCTATATCAACGAGGCCGTTGTGGTCTCGGGCGACAGCCCCGTACTGCTGGACAGCTATCTGGCGGGCGCGGTCGAACTGGACGTAGACGCCCTGTGTGACGGCAACGATGTCCACGTCGCGGGCATCATGCAGCATATCGAAGAGGCGGGCGTCCACTCGGGCGATTCCGCCTGTTCGCTGCCGCCCTATTCACTGTCGAAAGAGATCATCGGGCAGATCAAGGATCAGGCGTTCAAGCTGGCCAAGGCGCTGAATGTCGTTGGCCTGATGAATGTGCAATTCGCGATCAAAGATGATGAGATCTATCTGATCGAAGTGAACCCGCGCGCGTCGCGCACCGTACCGTTTGTTGCCAAGGCCACCGACAGTGCGATTGCGTCGATTGCTGCACGCATCATGGCGGGCGAGAAGCTGGCCAACTTCCCGATGCGCCCTCCCTATCAGGAAGGCAAGGACACCAAGATCGCGGACCAGATGACGCTGGCCGATCCGAACATGCCGTGGTTCTCGGTGAAAGAAGCTGTCATGCCCTTCGCCCGTTTCCCCGGCGTCGACACCATCCTTGGCCCGGAAATGCGCTCGACCGGCGAGGTGATGGGCTGGGACCGTGACTTCCCACGTGCGTTCCTCAAGGCGCAGATGGGCGCGGGCATGGTGTTGCCGTCCTCTGGCCGTGCGTTCATTTCGATCAAGGATGCCGACAAGGGCAAAGCCATGCTGGAAGCGGCGCAAGTTCTGGTTGACCAGGGCTTTACGCTCGTGGCCACGCGCGGCACCCAAAGCTGGCTGGACGAACAGGGTGTTGCCTGTGACGTGGTGAACAAGGTGTACGAAGGCCGCCCGGATGTTGTGGACATGCTGAAAGACGGTCAGGTGCAGCTGGTGATGAACACTACCGAAGGCGCGCAGGCGGTTGAGGACAGCAAGGCCATCCGCTCGATCGCGCTGTATGATAAGATCCCATATTTCACCACCGCAGCAGGTGCCAACGCCGCTGCACTGGCGATCAAGGCGCAGGCTGAAGGCGACGTCGAGGTGAAATCGCTACAGGGGTAAAGACCCCTGACCCAAACGAAAAAGCCCCAGAGGAAACTCTGGGGCTTTTCTTTATTTCCAATGCTTTACGTAGGTATTTCCGTCGTTCTCTTTCGTTCGTCACGGGCGAAGAACAGCAGATAGAACACCGGTGCTGCAACCATTGTCAGCACAGTGGCAAATGCCAGACCGCCCATGATCGTCACTGCCATCGAGACGAAGAACGCATCCGTCAGCAGCGGCGCCATGCCCAGAATGGTCGTGACAGCCGCCAGCATGACGGGCCGCAAACGGGACACGGATGCTTCGATGATTGACTCGCGCAAGGGCTTGCCGGTGGCGCGGACCAGATCGATTTCCTCAACCAGAACAATGCCGTTCTTGATCAGCATACCCGACAGGCTGAGCAGGCCCAGAAGTGCCGTAAAGGTGAAGGGCAACCCTGTTCCCAGCAGGCCGATCACCACGCCGTTTACGGACATCGGCACCAGCAGCCAGATGATGATCGGCTGGCGGATCGCGTTGAACAACAGGACCGAGATCAACACCATGATCAGCAGGCTCAGCGGCAATTGTCTGCCCAGGCTTGCCTGTGCTTTGCGCGAGTTTTCGAACTCTCCACCCCATTCCATCTTGTAGCCGGGTGGCAGATCGATGGCCTCGATGGCGTCGCGCACTTCGGCGTGGACCTGTGCCGCTGTCAGGTCGGGCGGGATGTCGGCGCCGACGGTGATGGTCAGAACCCGATCACGACGGTGAACCAACGTATTGAGCGATTTGTACTCGAATCCATCCACCATTTGTTCAATTGGAACAAACTTTTCCGACTGGTCCGAGTACACGACCTGATCGACAATCGAGTAATCTCCGTCCGCGGGTCGGCGCAGGATAATCGGGATCAGGCGGTCGCGCTCACGGAACACACCACCCGTGATGCCGTCGGTCGAGAATTGCAGAGTGGCGGCGATATTTTCGCGCGTGACACCTGCTGTCTGCGCCCGTTCTGTTGCATAGATCGGTTGCAGCGCCAGTTCCTGTTCGCGCCAGTCGTGATGAACCAGCAGCGCGTTCGGCGATGCGGCTGCCATGCGCTGCACCGCCTCATCGGCAAGCTGGCGCAGCACGACCGGGTCGCTGCCCGAGAAGCGGGCCTGAATCGGATCACCACCGCCGGGGCCAAAGACCAGACGCTTGGTACCGAACTCACCTTCGGGGAATTGGACAGACCCAAACGCTTCAAGATCTGCTTGCAGCGCCGGGATGTCGTCCAGGCTTGCTGTGCGGATGACCATGTGCCCATAGCTGGGGTTCGGCTTTTCGGCTGAATATGTCAGCATGAAACGGGTAGCCCCCTGGCCGACAAAGGTCGTGACCGAGACGACGTCGTCGCGTGCTGCCAGCCACTCTTCGAACACCGCCATGTCTTCGGCTGTTCGTGCAATCGGTGTGCCCTGCGGCAGTTTGTAGTGCACAAAGAACAAAGGCGTGTTGGAGTTGGGGAAGAACTGCTGTTTCATCAGCCCAAACCCGGCATAACACACCACGGTTACGCCGACGAGACCAGCAACAACCAGCCAGCGGAAGCGCAGCGCAAAGCGCAGAATCGCACCATAGATGCGGAACAGGAGGCCGCCATAAGCGTCGATCTCGCCTGCTTTGCCCTGTTTGAAGAAGTAATGCCCCAATAGCGGCGTGACGGTGATCGCTAAAACCCAGCTGAGCAACAGTGAAATGCCGATCACGGCGAACAGAGAGAACAGGAATTCTCCGGTTGCGTCAGGGCTGAGGCCAATGCCCGCAAAGGCCATGATGCCAATCACGGTCGCACCCAGCAGCGGGATCTGGGTTTTTGACGCCACATCCTCGGCCGCATCGCGCGAGGACTGGCCGCGCAGCATGGATATTTGCATCCCTTCGGCCACGACGATGGCGTTGTCCACCAGCATCCCCATGGCGATGATCAGGGCACCCAGTGAGATTCGCTCCATCTCGATTGAGAAGAGCGACATGAACAGAAGCGTGCCGACCACGGTCAGCAGCAAGGTCGAGCCAACGACAATGGCCGCGCGCCAGCCCATGAAGATGCCCAGCACGGCGACCACGATGGCCACCGACATGGCAAGGTTCACGAGAAAGTCGTTCGAGGCCTGCTCGACCACCACATGTTGCTGATAGATCGGCAGGATTTCGACACCGAAGGGAATGCTTGTGTTCAACTCCGCGAATTTGGCGTCAGCGCGTTTGCCAACCTCGACAATGTTTTCAGTGGCCAGACCCGCGATGCCCAAGGTGAAAGCCTCGATCCCGTTGTAGCGGATGATAATGTCGGGGTCGTTCTGACGGGCGCGATAGACATCGGACATGTCAAAGAGGTTGATCACCTGCCCTTGCGAACCGACAGACAGGCCCGCAATGGCCGACACGCTGTCCGACCCTTCAGCCGTCAGGATGGTGGTGCGGTCGTTATCAGAGCGCAAGGACCCTGAGGAATTGACCGAATCCGCATTGGCAATCGCCTGGTTGATTGCTTGCAGCGGGACATTCTGGTTCACCGAAATCGCCAGATCGGGTTCGACAAAGATCGCCTCGTCCGGCAGGCCCTGAACCTCGACATCCGCAACGCCGTCAACGGTCAGCAGTTCCCGCCGCAGGAAGGTTGCCAGTTCGTGCTTTTCAGCGTCCGAGAACCCTTGGGCGGTCACCGCATAGAACAGGCCGAACACGTCGCCGAACCCGTCATTCACAAACGGTTGGCCGACGCCCGATGGCAGGCCGCGCGCGGCGTCGCGCACCTTGGCCCTGAGCCGGGTCCAGATGGCGGGCAGTTCGGTGCCGTCGTATGTCGACTTGATCTCAACCTCGATCAGGGACCGTCCGGGTTGATTGACCGAGGTGATGACGTTTACCTCGCCCATCTGCTGTATGGCGGATTCCAGCGGTTCCGATACTTCCAGCGCCACCTGTTCGGCGGTGGCGCCCGGGTATTGCGTGATGACAACCGCGTTCTTGATTGTAAAGGCCGGGTCTTCCAGACGGCCAAGCGATGTGAACCCCCAGATGCCCCCAATGAGAGCAATGAGAATGACCAGCCATGTGTAAAGCGGCCGGTCGATTGAGGCGCGGGCGATGTTCATCTGTCAGCCCCTCAGTTCGCGAAACCGGCGAACCGGCGCACCGTCTGACCATCCGTCAGCACAGCGCCCCCGGCCACAACGACCTCATCCCCATCTGACAGGCCCGTCAGCACCCGGACTTCGCCGGTTTGCGTGGGCTCGATGGTCACTGGGACACGGCGCACGGTGCCCTCATCCGCCCCTACCGGGGAAAACACCACGACGTTCAGCGCGCCGTTTGCGTCAGCGACTACGGCGGTCGCCGGGACGACGATGCCTGTGCGGTTGTCCTGCACCTGAACGTTGACGGTAACGGAAGAACCGGGAAAGATTTGCAGCCCCTTTGGCGGGGTCAGGCCAAACTGGATCCGGAAAGTTTGACCGACGCTGGAGGTTTCCGCGTCGAATTCACGGATTTCCAGCGGGAAGACTTCGTCACTGACCGGGAATTTCGCGGTGATGAAGAAGTCGTCATTCTGGCCAGAGCGTTGAAACAGGATCTCGGGCACATCGACCACGATGCGAAGTTCCGACATGTCGTGAATGCGGACGATGGGGGTGCCCGCCGAGACGGTCGTAAACGCCTCGACCGAGCGGCTGGAGACCAGCGCGTCAAACGGCGCGGTCAACGTGGCGTGTTCCAGTTCATATTCCGCGTCGCGCAGGGCGATTGCGGCCAGCTGCGCCTCGGTCTCGGCGTCGTCCACGGCCACCTGGCTGGCGGTTGTACCGCGCAGGCGCGACAGGCGGGCGACGGTGCGGTCGGCCTGTTCCTTTTGCAGCCGCGCCCGATCAAGGCGCAGCTCGAACGGTTCCTGATCCAGGCGGGCAATCAGACCATCCTTGGGAATCATGAAGCCTTCGTTGATGGGCATCTCGACAATCTGGCCGGCAACCTGAAAGGCAAGATCAACGGTCTGGCGCGCGGCGACGCGGCCAAAGAACTGCCGCGTGAAACCCGGCGCGGTTTCGCGCACCTGCATGAGTTTCACCGGTTTCGGGGTATCTTGAGCGGCAATCGGGGTTGCCAGAATGGCCAGTGCAAGGCCCAGAGAGGTCAGGAGTTTCATTTCTTCAATCCCTCGGGAATTCCCGTTTTCAATACGTTGTCGCGGATTTTGCGCGCCAGTCGCGCGAATTCGGCAGTTTCTTGTTCGTTTAGGCCCGAGGCCCTGTGAAACAGGTCCCCGGCGGCAGCGACCAGCATGTTGCGGGCCTCTTCGCCCTGCTCTGTCAGCACCAGCAACCAGGCCCGGCGGTCTTCGGGGTCACGCCGCCGCGTCAGGTAGCCCGTTTTTTCAAGGGCATCGGCTGTGGCGGTGATCGTTGACGGGACGCTTAACATATCAGCGGCCAGAACGCCCATGCGCTTGGGCTGATCCAGTTTGATCAGCATGTGGCATTCCGGGTGGTTCAGGTCTGTTTCGATACAGTCGAAGGTCTCTTCCAGTTTCCAGTACAGGGCATAGACGCCCATGATCGCCTGAATCTCGGGGCTGAGGCGGCCCAGTCTGGCGCTGATATCGTCTGGCATTGGGGGGTCTCCGCGCGGGTTACGGGGCGATATACTTCAATTTCTGAACTATTCAAGATATGAAACTGCGCCCCGGAACGAATTCCCTTAGGTCAACATATCTTGATCAAATCACGCCATGACTGCATTTTGGGCGAATCCGAAACATTCAGGACCCGCCATGTATACCCCCGCCATCACCGGTACCGGTGTCTTCACCCCGGAAAACGTCATCACCAACGCGGAGCTTGTTGAAGCGTTCAACGCCTATGCCGACAAGCAGAACGCGAAGAATGCCGAGGCCATCGCAGCCGGGCAGATGGAGGCGATGCAGCATTCCTCGGAAGAGTTCATCGTCAAGGCGTCGGGCATTCAGAACCGCTACGTGATGGACAAGTCCGGGGTGCTGAACCCCGACGTGATGCACCCGACGCTGCGCCAGCGCAACGATGACGAGCCCGGGATCATGACCGAGATGGCAGTGGATGCCTGCAAGAAGGCGCTGGCGCAGGCGGGGCGCACGGCGGCGGATGTCGATCTGGTGATCTGTGCGGCCTCGAACCACGAGCGCGCCTATCCGGCGATTGCAATCGAGATTCAGCAGGAACTGGGTATCGACGGGTTCGGCTTTGACATGAATGTCGCCTGTTCTTCGGCCACGTTCGGCATTCAGGCGGCGGCGGATATGGTGCGGTCCGGTTCGGTGCGCGCGGCGTTGGTGGTGAACCCTGAAATCTGCTCGGGCCATCTGGAATGGCGCGACCGGGATTGTCACTTTATCTTTGGCGATGTGGCAACGGCAACGCTGATCGAGCGGATCGAAGACGCAAAAGGCCCGCATTTCGAAATCCTGTCGACCCGCTGTGCCACCGCCTTTTCCAACAATATCCGAAACAACAACGGTTTCCTGCGCCGGTCGCGCCCCGATGGTGTGATTGACCGCCGCGACATGCAGTTCATGCAGAACGGCCGGAAGGTGTTCAAGGAAGTGTTGCCGATGGTCAGCAAGCATATCAGCGACCATATGGAGGCCGAAGGGGTCAGCAATACCGACCTCAAACGCCTGTGGCTGCATCAGGCCAACAAGACGATGAACGACTTCATCGGCAAGAAGGTTCTGGGCCGCGAACCCGAAGCGGGCGAGCAACCCAATATCCTTCAGGATTATGCGAACACCTCATCCGCAGGGTCGATCATTGCGTTTTCGAAATACTCTGACGATCTGCAAGAGGGCGATCTGGGCCTGATCTGTTCTTTTGGGGCCGGGTATTCGGTTGGATCGGTGATCGTGAAGCGTCACGCCTGATCGGCATTCCGCAAAGCGCTGACGGCCTAGAGATCGGCCGCGAGCTGAAAAACCTGAAACGCGGCCCCTTCCCCACCATCAATCCGGCTGAGATAGGCGGGGGTTTCACCCTTGGCTAGCTGGGATTGCAGCCCGCGCCCCTGAGATGCCCAATCCCAGAATTCGGCACGGGGCGCGGCGGTGCACAGCAGCACATAGCTTACACCCAGCGCAGCAAGACGCGGACCGGCCTGGGACGCATCCATACGCAAAACCGCGATCTGCGCCTGAATTCCGGCCCGGTTGCGGTGATAATTCCCAGCCAGAACCGAATGATCAGTATAGCGCAGCACCTCTGCCGCATAATCGAAATCGACCAGAACCATTCCGGCTGGCAGGTCTTGCAGGGCCGCGTAGGCCTCGGGCGCTTTGCAGGGGGCGCCGATGTTTTGCGAATCCTGTGCTACCTCGGCGACGGGTGCCGCAAGGGATGGGCGCGCAAACCGTTCCAGCTGTTTTTCCACGCTGATGCCGATCTTTGGCGAGACGCAGACGATAAAGCCTATCATAGCCAAGCCGGAGAGCGTGCGGCCATGGGTTCTGTAACTGACGTAAAGGGCCCGCAGCACCTGAGCCTGAACAGCCACAAGGGACACGCCCAGAAACGTCATCATCCGGGACTGGTACAGAAACATGGAAAACCCGGTCACAATCAGCGCCAGAAACAGGAGGTAATCCATTTTGTCTTGTGACTGGCGGGCAAAGATCAAGGCCGCCACCGCCGTGATGACAGACATGGCGATCAGGGCCGCAGCCTCGCCCAGATGCCGTTCCAGAACGACGGTGATATTCTGTGCTTCAGCGACCTGGCTGAGCCAGAAGTCGCGCATGTCCTGAGGCAGATCCGCAATCGGGTTTTCAAGGCAGTGGGGTGCAAATGCGTAAGCGCAGCCAAGTGTTACAGCGCCTATCACAAGACACGCGCCGATACGCCCCCAATAGGACCAGCCCGACCCGACCCAGGCTGCTGCACACAGGCACAGGGCCGCGATCCCGGCCGGCAGGGCCACACTGATCGTCAGGGCATCGCAACTTGGAAACAGAAAGCCCTGACGTCCCGTTGTTGCAACGCTGGCCAGCAACAGGGTCAGCGCCAGCCCGGCTCCAAACACCATGGTGTTGCGGCGGGCGGCTGTGCCGGTCACGATCCAGTCAATCGCAAGGAACACCGCGATAACCGCGATCTGCACGATCGATTCGGTGCCGACGGACACCGAAAGGGCGAGGCAGGCACCCAGCCACCCCGCAGCAGAGGGTTTGGCCTTGCGCAGGACAAAGAACATGAGGGCCGCTGCAAACAGCAGAATCTGAACATTGTGGTGGTCAAAAGAGAAATAGTCGAACTTCCGATAATGTTCGAGCGTCAGCACGCCGACCACCAGTGCCGAAACCGCGCCATTGCGCCCGCCCAAAGCTCCACCGGTGACAGCAAAGGCCCACAGGGTCAGCCCCGCCAGCAGCACCGGCCAGACAAACGCAGTCACTTGCAAGGCGCTGTCGGGTGGCACGACCATCGCGGACAGTGTGTAGAGCCCGGCAATCGGCGCATCGACAAGCCGGGACCAGTGCATCAGCGTGCCGTCACCCGGCCCCAGCCGATGCTGATAGGCGTCAAACCAGCCCTGCCCCGCCAGCAGGTCCTGCACCATGACCCAGCGCATCGCGTCATCGGGGCCTTCCTGATAAGCACCAAACAGCACCGTGGCCAGAAAAAGCGTATAGACAAACAGGAACGACCGCCAAACCATATGGTCTGCGAGAACGCTGTAATTTCCCTGCATTTTCTGCATGGTTTACTGCCCTTGACGATCTTGCCTGCGCCGCAGCTTATCGGAAAGACGTGACTGAATTGAGGCACAGGGTCCGGTTGGTGATCATTCCACAAAGCGCACGACATCTGCTGCAATCCGGGCAGGCGGAATTTGGCCGGTTACGGACCGCAGTCAAGCCTAGCTGACGCTTTCTTCTTCCAGGTGCAGTTTCATTTCAATCAGGACCTGCTGAAGCAAACTGGTTTCTTTCAGAAGCCTTTTGGCTTCGTTCACCGTGATGATGCCATCTTCGATTGCGGACTGATATTCAGTCATCAGCATTGCAAACCGCTGGCTGAGCGCGATGACATCCGAATTCACCCCGCCTGTGCGAGGATCCTCGGTGTTGCGTTCGCTGTAGGACAAGGTGATGTTTTTCAGATCCGCCAGCGCGGATGTCACATGCGGATAAGTTGCTGCGTTTTCAAGCCGAGCCACCGCATCCACGGGCATGAACCTGTCCGCGTGTTCGGCATTGTCCGAATAATACCGGCCCAAGGTCGCCTTGGATTTTCCGGTGATTTCACAAGCAGCTTCTATTCCGACATCTTTGACCAGCGCTTCTGTGTGTTTCTTCAGATAGGCCCCGATATCTGCCATTGATTTACCTTTATTACCTGCAAACGCCCGCCCGGTGTCCAAACCGGGGAAAGCGTCGGGAAATTTCCCATACCTGAGTCATAATTGAAATGTCATACATTGACTATCCCTCAGATAAGCGGGGGATTTTGTGAGTGAGTGGCGGCAGTTCAAGCCGGTAAAGAGTGATTGCAGGGCGGTATTGTTGGGCCTTGCTTTGTTTTGGCCACATGTTGGCCGACGGCGTCGCTGTTGCAGACGCGGGGGTTCCATCCCCTACGAGCCCAGCTCGGCCTCTGCACACGCAACGGCGACGTCGCTTCTTACGACCGATTGCTCTCTTGTTCCTTTTCGTCGGGCGTTTTAGACCCACGCCATGGCAAAGCTGTATTTCAACTATTCCACCATGAACGCGGGCAAGTCGACCGTGTTGCTACAGGCGTCGCACAACTATCGCGAGCGCGGGATGCAGACCTATCTGATGACCGCCGCCCTTGACGGGCGGGCGGGTGCGGGGCGGATTGCATCGCGCATCGGCATATCGGAGCAGGCTGACACGTTCACACCCGAAGATGATGTCTTCGCCATGATCCGATCCCGGCTGGACAATGGTTCCGTGGCCTGCGTTTTCATTGATGAGGCACAATTCCTGTCCGAGGCGCAGGTCTGGCAACTGGCCCGTGCGGTGGACGATCTGGATGTGCCGGTGCTGGCTTATGGGCTGCGGGTGGATTTTCAGGGCAAACTGTTCCCCGGTTCCGCCGCCCTGCTGGCCCTTGCCGACGAAATGCGCGAGGTGCGCACGATCTGTGAATGCGGTCGCAAGGCCACGATGGTGATTCGGCGGGATGAAACCGGCAAGGCCATCACCGAAGGGGCGCAGGTGCAGATTGGCGGGAACGAGACCTATGTCTCGCTCTGCCGTAAACACTGGCGTGAGGCGGTGGGCGACTAGACCGGGTTGGGCAGCGCCCTGCCCGCGACAAAGGCCGCCACGTTATCCAGCGCCATGTGACCCATGCTGCTGCGCACCTCTTCGGTGGCTGTACCCAGATGGGGCAGCAGGGTGACGTTTTCCATATCGCACAGAGCTTGCGGCACTTTGGGTTCAAATTCGTAGACGTCCAGCCCCGCCCCCGCGATCTGACCGGTTTGCAGAGCCGTTATCAGCGCGGCCTCGTCCACCACCTCGCCACGGGCGATGTTGACCAGAATAGCCGAGGGGTTCATCGCCTCAAGAACCTGCGCATTGATCAGGTGGCGGGTTTCCGCACCACCGGGAACGGCAAGCACAAGAAAATCGACCGAGGCGGCGAGTGTTTCAAGGTCAGGTGTGAATTCCGCCGGGAAATCCAGATCTTTTGCATTGCGGGACTGATAGGCCACCTGCATTGCAAACCCGAAATGACAGCGGCGCGCGATGGCCTGCCCGATGCGGCCCATACCGACGATGCCCACGCGCTTGCCGGTCACATGATGGCCCAGCATCTGCGTCGGGTGCCAGCCCTGCCACTGACCCGACCGCACCAGCCGCTCACCCTCACCTGCGCGCCGGGCTGTGGTCAGCAGCAGGGTCATGGCGATATCAGCCGTGGCATCGGTCACCGCACCGGGGGTGTTGGTCACGTCAACCCCGGCCGCACGTGCGGCATCCACGTCGATATGGTTGAAGCCAACACCGAAATTGGCCAGCAGCTTGCAGCGTGGCTGACCTGCATCCGCAAAGACCTGAGCCGAGAACTGATCGCCCAGTGTCGGCACGACCACGTCATAGTCGGCCAGAGCGGCCAGCATCTCCTGCCGTGACATGGGCAGGGTGTTTTCCCGGATGGTCACATCGAAATCGGCGCGGGCGCGCGATTCGACTGCCGGAGTCATCGGGCGCGTGATCAGCAGTTTCATCAGTGCATCCGCCCGCCGGTTGGAACCTTGCCGTCGGGGCCGATCAAAACGATCTCGCCGCTGTCATCGGGCAAACCCAGCACCAGAACCTCGGACATGAACTTGCCGATCTGGCGCGGAGGGAAGTTGACGACAGCCATGACCTGTTTGCCGACCAGAGTGGCCGGATCGTAATGCGCGGTGATCTGGGCCGAAGTCTTGCGCTCGCCAATCTCGTCGCCAAAGTCGATCCACATTTTGATCGCGGGTTTGCGGGCCTCGGGATAGGGTTCGGCGCGGATCACCTCGCCCACGCGAATATCGACCTTGAGGAAGTCATCGAACGAAATTTCACTCACGCGAGAGCTCCTTGGATCGGTCGGTTGCAGCCTTGACGGCACGATGCAGCAGGTCGGGAAAGCCGGTTTCCTGATGCATCAGCACCTCAAGCGCGGCTTGTGTGGTACCGTTCGGAGAGGTCACGTTGATGCGCAGCTGTGCCGGGTCTTCGTCGGACGCCATGGCCAGCGCCCCGGCACCGGCCACTGTGGACTTGGCCAGTTTCATCGCAAGCTCGGCAGGCAGGCCGTGCGCCTCGCCCGCAGCGGCCAGAGTTTCGATCAGATGGAACACATAGGCCGGGCCGGACCCGCTGAGCCCGGTGACGGCGTCCATCTGTGCCTCATCCTCAAGGCGTACGGTCTGACCCACTGCTGCCAACAGGTTTTCGGCCTGTTCCATATCGGCCTCGGAGGCGTGTGCGTTGCCGATCAGTGCCGTGATGCCCTGACGGATGGCGGCGGGCGTGTTGGGCATGGCACGAATGATCGGGGTGTCACCGCCCAGAACAGATTCGAAGGTGGCAATCGAGGTGCCAGCCGCAACCGAAATGAACAGGCTGGACCCACCGCCCAGTGCCTGAAGGGCAGGCAGGGCTTCGCCCATCATCTGCGGTTTGACCGCAACCAGCACCACGGCGGGGGATTCGGGCAACGGTGCGTTGATATTGACGCCCTGCGCCTTCAGCCAATCTGACGGGTAGGGATCGATGACCCAAACGGAAGCTGGCGGAAGGCCGTGTTCCAGCCATCCCGCCAACATTGCGGACCCCATCTTTCCGCACCCCAGAAGCACAAGCCCCTGTTCGGCCACTCGCGTCATGTCCATTTGCCCCTCCCGCTTTACATATCGGTTCGGAGCAAAGGTTTACGCGCGGCCGTAGGCCTCTGCAATGGCCACTTGCATGGCTTCTTCTGGCCCTCTGTTGCCCCAGGTCACCAATTGGATCGCGGGGTAGTACCGCTCGGCGCTCATGACGGCGGCATTGATCATCGTGTCGATCTGGTCAGCGCTGGCAGTTTGCCCGCCTGCAAGGACCAGACCATAGCGATAGACCATCAGCTTCTGGTTTGCCCAATAGGTAAACGCGCCTGCCCAGCACTGGTCGTTCATCTTGTTGAGCAGCTCATAGAGCTGCATTTCACGCTCAGCCGGTGGTTCCATTTCGAAGCTGCACACCATGCGCAGCGTTTCGTCATAGTTGGACCAGGCCAGTGTGATCGAGTAGGTGCGCCACTGCCCTTCAACGGCCATGGCAATCTGATCGTCCCCAATGCGATCAAAATCCCAGTCGTGATGTTCGGCCAGATGCTCAACAATGTCGATCGGATGAATGTCTTCTTCGAGATACTGCTCGGAAAGGGCCATAATGCCACCTCACTAATCTCTAGCATTTCGGGGCTGGCAGCGCCCCAGCGCTAGTTGCCTGCTCTACAAACCGGGCTTCCCCCATAGGCCTGTACTAAATATGGTGCGATGTGGCGTAAGTTCTGGCAACCCTAATTATTGGGGATAACAGCAATAAGTTGTGGACAGAAGGCAACGGCGCTCAAAATATTGGCGTCAGAGTCAGCTTTATCTTGAATAAATTATGCGACGCGTCAGAATACACAGCACCGCACAATCCGGGCTGGATTGCGCGGCGGCTTGCTTTGTCCGAAAATTGTGAAAACAGGGAACGCCGGGGCGTTATTTGTCCAGTTTTGCCTCGAGCGCGGCGATGCGGGCTTCGAGTGCAGCGTTTTCTTCGCGCGCCTTCTGGGCCATGGCGCGCACGGCGTCAAATTCTTCACGGGTAACGAAATCGCGATCGGCCAGCCAGCGGTCGATCATCGACTTCATCGCGTTTTCAGCCTCTTCCCGCGCGCCCTGCGCCACGCCCATGGCGTTGGTCATCAGTTGGGACACGTCATCCAGGATCTTGTTGCGGGTCTGCATATCTGTTCTCCGATCTCGCGGTTTACATGTATATGGGCAAAGAATGGCGCGGGCTCAAGGTTGACTTGACCTGCAAACCCCGGGCAATGAGACGCACATGCAGGCTGTTCTGAATTTTCCCGATCTGTCGCCCGAACTGTTCTCGATCCCGCTGTTCGGGATGGAGTTCGCGTTAAGGTGGTATGCACTGGCCTATATCGCGGGAATCCTGATCGCGTGGCGGCTGGCCGTTGTGGCGTTGCGCCGCCCAACGCTCTGGCCTGCGGATGGCCCGCCGATGAAGCCCGAGCAACTGGAGGATCTGGTCACCTGGATCATTCTGGGCGTAATTCTGGGCGGACGGCTGGGCTTTGTACTGTTCTATCAGCCGGCTTATTACCTGTCGCACCCGCTGGAGATCGTGAAGGTCTGGCAAGGCGGCATGGCCTTTCATGGCGGTCTGCTGGGCGTGATCCTTGCGTCGTACCTTTTTGCACGACGGCACCGGATCCCTGCCCTGTCGCTGGGGGATCTGGTTGCCTACACCGTTCCGCCCGGATTGCTGCTGGGGCGGCTGGCCAATTTCGTCAATGCCGAGCTGTGGGGCCGCCCGAGTGAGCTGCCCTGGGCCGTCATCTTTCCCGGATTTGCTGCGCAGGATTGCCCCGGCGTGGTCGCAGGTATGTGCGCCCGGCACCCGTCGCAGCTGTATGAGGCCGCGCTGGAGGGTGTTTTGCTGGGGGCGGTATTGCTGTGGCTGGTCTATCGGCGCGGCGGTTTTCGCACACCGGGCCTTGTCATGGGAACGTTCCTGGCGGGCTACGGCGCGTCGCGCTTTATCGTCGAGTTCTTTCGCCAGCCGGATGCGCAGTTCGTATCGCCCGGCAATCCACTGGGGCTGGCCTGGCATGTGGGCGGGTACGGGCTGACCATGGGGCAGTTCCTGTCGCTGCCGATGATCGCGCTTGGTCTGTGGTTTGCCCTGCGGGCGCGGCGGCGGGCGGCATGAGCCTGACCGATCATCTGATCGCCCGCATCCGGCAGGATGGACCGCTGAGCGTGACGGATTTTATGGGCGAATGCCTGCTGCATCCGACGCTGGGCTATTACACGACCCGTGATCCGCTGGGAGCAGCGGGGGATTTCACCACAGCGCCGGAAATCAGCCAGATGTTCGGGGAACTGGTCGGGCTGTCTCTGGCGCAGAGCTGGATGGATCAGGGACGGCCTGCACCGTTTACCCTGTGCGAGCTGGGGCCGGGGCGCGGTACATTGATGGCCGATATTCTGCGCGCCACACGGGCTGTACCCGGATTTCACGAGGCAGCGCAGGTTGTACTGGTTGAAGCATCGCCTGTATTGAAACAGGTGCAGGCGGCAACGCTGAAGGATTACGAGGCGGTCTGGATCGACACGATCGCCTACCTGCCCGACCAGCCGCTGTTGCTGGTTGCTAACGAGTTCTTTGATGCCCTGCCCATACGCCAGTTTCAGCGTGACGATACGGGCTGGCGCGAGCGTCTGGTGGGTGAACGTGACGGCGGGTTGACGTTCGGACTGGGCGCAATCGGGCCGCAGGTGGCGTTGAATGACAGGCTGTCGGACACCAAGGACGGTGATCTGGTCGAGCTGTGTGCTGCTGCGATTCCCATTCTGACCGTGATCGCGGGGCGGATCGCCAGCCATGGCGGCGCGGCGCTGATTGTGGATTATGGTGACTGGCATTCGCTGGGCGATACCTTGCAGGCTCTGCAAAACCACGAACATACCGATCCTCTGGCATCGCCCGGTCAGGCCGATTTGACCGCGCATGTGGATTTTGAGCCTTTGGCTATTGCGACCCGTGCCTGTGGTTGCAGGCATTCCCGCCTGACACCGCAGGGCGTCTTCTTTGAACGGCTGGGGATCACCGCCCGCGCGCAAGCCCTGTCCAAGGCGCTGAGCGGTTCCGACCTGGATGCGCTGATTGCCGCGCATCGGCGGTTGACGCATCCTGATGAAATGGGAAATCTGTTCAAGGTGATGGGCCTTTTCCCGGCCTATGCAGCCCCACCACCAGGATTGGAACCATGACGCTGGAAATTCTGACCTCGGACCTGCTGTCGCCATTTCGCCATGGGTTCTTTACCCGTCGCGGCGGCGCGTCTTCAGGAATTTTCAGCGGCTTGAATTGTGGTCAGGGGTCCTCGGATCAAACCGAGATTGTCGCGCTGAACCGGCGACGGGTGGCCGACGCGATGGAGGTTGAACCCGAGGCAATGGTCGCGGTGCATCAGGTTCATTCGCCAACGGTTCTGACAGTCAAAGCCCCGGTTGAAGGTGAAAAGCCCAAAGCGGATGCCATTGTCACAGCAACACCCGGTCTGGCCCTGACGATCCTGACGGCCGATTGCCAGCCGGTTCTGTTCGCCGATCCCGACGCGCATGTGATCGGTGCCGCCCATGCCGGGTGGCGCGGCGCGCTGGACGGTGTTCTGGAGGCAACGCTGGACGCGATGGAGGCGCTGGGGGCCGACCGCAGCAATATCTGCGCCGTGATCGGACCCAGTATTTCCCAGCGCGCTTACGAAGTGGGGCCAGAGTTTCTGGACGCGTTCCTGGCGGATTCGCCGGACAACAGCCGCTTTTTTGCCAATGGTGAAAGTGACCGCCTGCAATTTGATCTGCCCGCCTTCGGGCTGCACCGGCTGCGGCAGGCGGGAATCGGACAGGCCGAGTGGACCCGGCACTGCACATATTCCGACCCCGACAGGTTCTATTCCTATCGCCGATCAACGCACGCGAACGAGGTCGATTACGGGCGGCTGATCTCCGTCATAAGATTGTGATCTTCGTCCAGATTTAGGTGCCCTGCCACTTTTCCGCCACATTTGTTGTGTTGATTGGGCATCAGAATCGTAACGAGTTTTTGCCAGTAATCAGATCGGTATCTGACGTTCGAAAATCGGGCGCTGGCGTGTTGAGTGGGAGGTCCGTCTGACTTCATTTTTCTGTCCGCAAATCATCCCGGATAAGCCTTATCCCTGCCGCAAACGCGCGTCACAAAAGGTTTACAGAGGATGTGGGGAAATACGCCCCGCTCAGAGCAGGACCAAAAAATGAAAACCAAATCACGCTTTCTGAAAGCCATGGTCGAGGCCACTCGGGACCAGAACCTGGAAATGCCGTGGAAGCGGGTAACAAGCAATTCTGTCAGGGTCGCCAGTCGCATCGCGGCACGACGCTGAGACAGAAAAACCCAGAGACCAAGCTGCCGGTCTTATCTGGGTCAACGCGTATCAGGTTTGCTCCGGCCTGATGTATCGCGCGTCACGAACGAGAGGTTCGTGACTTTTACGGAGTTGTGTGTGCGGGCAATTTCGCCCGTGAAGTACGAGTTTGTCTGGGGGGTCAATGTGTTGACCATTGGAAAGCGAGATTTAGTCGCGTTGCGGGACCGTTCCGGTCATCGCCCGGGGGTCACCCATTTGTTTCAAGACAAAGAACCAGTTCGCCGGGCGCGTCTGTACGGGGGTACGCCGCGCCTGACCGAACATTTTGAGGGGACGGAATATTAATGACTATTCCAAATTCACTGGCCCGCGCGGCCAGAAATGCAATCGAAACTTCGGCCATGCTGCGAGAAATACCGCGGCCAGTTTCAAAGCCAAAGGCCCAGCTGCGCCGCTATGAAGTCAGCAGCCTGCTAAAGAATGGAGATGTGGTTCAGACCCGCCATATCGCGCCCGCCTTGCCGATGTTTGAAGACGCGTTTTGTGCCTTCACACGTGGATCTTTAGTGGAAACAGAACATGGACCGATGGCAATCGAGGATTTGATGCCTGGGGATACGGTCCTGACGCAGAATGGCGCATCGGAAACCGTGTTGTGGAAGGGATCTGTCACGTTGATCCCCGGACGCGCGGATTCACGTGGCCGGACGCGACCGTTGACGCGGATCATGGCGGATACGTTCGGGATGCAAAAGCCAATGTCGGGTGTCATTGCCGGCCCGGCGGCGCGAATCGTGGGAACACCTGCGCATTTGCGGCACCTGCATGGAGGGCAGCCGATTCTTACACCCGTGTCCGAATTTCAGGACGGGATGGGTGTTATTGAAACAATGCCGCCTACCCCCGTTGAACTGTTTCACATTTGTTTAAAACGCCATTCCGTTATTCGCGTAGATGGATTACAGTTCGAAACATATCATCCAGGTGTGAATGCGGTTCGCATGATCAGCCACTCGCTTCGGTCGATCTATCTGAACCTGTTCGCGCATATCGAGTCGCTGAACGATTTTGGCCCGCTGCTGATGCCGCGCGCCGGAGATGGTGAGATCGACGCGATGACGGCCTGAGCATGATTGTGATTACTGCATTATGGGGGGCATCATGCAGCTGGTAATAAGTTGGGTTCTATCCCTTGCGGTGGCAGCACTGTTGCCACCAATCACCGCGCAACCAAAACGTGTTGGGGTCACGCCATCCGGTTCATACGTTCTTCCAGAACGTCGAACGGTACGCCTGGCTCGTCTTTTGCGCCGCGAATAACGAGCGATGTCTTGACGCTGGCCACGTTTGGCGTGGTCAGCAACTCGCCCGTCAGAAACTGCTGAAAGCTGCTCAGGTCAGGTGCTACGCATTTCAGGATGAAATCCACTTCGCCGTTCAGCATGTGGCATTCGCGGACCAATGGCCATTCGCGGCAGCGGCCTTCGAACGCGCGCAGTTCGACTTCGGCCTGGCTGTCCAGACCGACCATGGCAAATACCTGAACCTCGAACCCCAACTCGCGTGAGTTGACCTCGGCGTGATAGCCGGTGATGAAGCCGGATTCTTCGAGTGTGCGCACCCGGCGCAAACAGGGCGGGGCCGAGATTCCGACCCGTTTTGCCAGCTCGACATTGGTCATACGACCGTCCGCCTGCAGTTCCGCCAGAATCTTGCGATCAATATCATCCAGCCGAGTCGTGACCATCAAATGCTCCTGATTTTTTCGGTTCTTATATCAGCACCCCACACGCGCGCAATAATGTTTCGCAGATGCGCAATTTTCTTTGTTTCCTTTTCGCCTTCTTCCCGAAAACCCAAGGCACCCCGGCCCGAAGGGGGCTGAACAGTAAGGGGCTTTAAGCCGGGCCAGTCGGTCGCTATATCGGGGCGACGGGCCGCGGGCCCAATTCAGGCAATTCGAGCGGGGGGCACCATGGCCGACACAAGACACACCAAGGTTCTGATCATCGGGTCAGGGCCCGCAGGATACACCGCAGGCGTATATGCAAGCCGCGCCATGCTGGAACCCATTCTGGTACAGGGCATCGAACCCGGTGGTCAGCTGACAACGACGACCGAGGTCGAAAACTGGCCCGGCGACACCGAGGTGCAGGGCCCGGACCTGATGGTGCGGATGCAGGACCATGCGAAGGCCATGGGATGTGAGGTGATTGGCGATATCATTAGCGATCTGGACCTCAGCAAGCGCCCCTTCACCGCCAAGGGCGACAGCGGCACCGCCTATACCGCTGATGCGGTCATTCTGGCCACAGGCGCGCGTGCAAAATGGCTGGGTCTGCCCTCGGAAGAGAAGTTCAAGGGCTTTGGCGTCTCGGCCTGCGCCACCTGTGACGGGTTCTTCTATCGCGGGCAGGAAATCGTGGTGATCGGTGGCGGTAACACAGCCGTGGAAGAAGCCCTGTTCCTGACCAATTTCGCCAGCAAGGTGACCCTGATCCACCGCCGCGATGAGTTGCGGGCGGAAAAGATCCTTCAGGATCGCCTGTTGAAGAATGAAAAGATCGAACCGCTGTGGTTCCACCAGCTGGAAGAAGTGATCGGCACCGATGCGCCTTTGGGCGTCGAAGGTGTTCGGGTCAAACATGTTAAAACCGGCGAGATCACCGAGATCCCGTGCAAAGGTGTCTTTGTCGCCATCGGCCACGCCCCTGCGAACGAGTTGGTCAAGGACACGCTGGAAACCCATATGGGTGGTTATGTCGTCACCAAACCGGGCAGCACCGAAACCTCGATCCCCGGCGTGTTCGCGGCAGGCGATCTGACCGACCATGTCTATCGTCAGGCGGTAACAAGCGCCGGGATGGGCTGTATGGCGGCACTGGATGCCGAACGGTTCCTGGCCGAACAGGACTGATGCATGCTTGAATTCTCTGGCCCAGTCTGGAGAATTCTGTTTGCGTCGCAGGCAGCGACCCCATTGCTGCCTGCCCGCGCGCCTGAGGGGCGCTTTCATCATTCCGGACAGTTCGCGCTTTATGCCTCGCTCAGCGCCGAGGGCGCTTCGGTCGCCATCCGGCGCTACGTCTCGGGGGACGATCCCGACCGCGTGATACAAAGGTTTCTGGTGGAAAACGCGCGGTTGGTGGACTACCGCGGGCAGACGGCTGTGTCGGTGATCTGGCAGGATAATCGTGCTATGGGGGTCCCTTCGCCGACATGGGCTTTTTCGGATAAAGCGCGGGCACTGGGGGCGGACGGCTTGATCTACAGCTCGCGCTCGCGCCCCGACCTCAGCCATCTGGTGCTGTTTTGTGCGGACAAGATATCAATTCACTCCCAACACCCTGCCACCCACTGGCAGGCTTAGATTTGCACCCGAAGCCTTGACCTGACCGCAAACGTCCCCGCAAAGTCCAACCACAGCGAACAGCGATACAGGTGGTATTCTTGAAGAGCGCTTTGTGGCGTGGCGGTTGGGCAACCCGGCTTCGGATCGGCAGCGGGTTGGTTCTGTTTGCTTTCGCTTTCTTCCATTTTATCAACATCGGGATGGGCCTGTTTCACACCGATTATCTGCACGGGATGCAGGACGGTCGAACAGCGGTGACGCGGCATATCCTTTTGAGCGTGCTGCTTTATGCGGCGCTGTTCACGCATGCCGGTCTGGCGCTGAGCTCGATCGCGCAGCGCCGGACCCTGCGCATGCCGTTCAGCACGGCGTTGCAGGTGGTTCTGGGTCTGCTGATACCTTTGCAGCTGATCTCGCATGTCATCCAGACTCGGGTCGCGCACGAGATCTATGACGTCAATGACGAGATGGGGTATATCATCATCCTGATGTGGCCCAGCACCGTGATATGGATGCAAAGCGCGTTGTTGCTGATCGTCTGGGTGCATGGCTGTATCGGACTGCATATGTGGCTACGGCTGACGAAATGGTGGTCCAGCGCCGTACCCTATCTGATCGGTGTTGCCGTCTTCATCCCCATGTTCGCTTTGGCCGGTCTGCTGACCGAGGGCCGTCGCATTTGGTTGGATTTCGCAGATGAGTTTCTGCGGGAACAATATATCGAGCATTACAACTGGCCCTCGCCCGAGGCGTTTCAGACCATGTTCACCGTCAAGGACAATGCCCTTCTGGCGTTCTGGCTGGCCTTGGCGGCCACGGGTCTTGTGTATATCGGGCGCAAGCTGTGGCGGCGCAGGCATTCGGTGCGGGTGAATTACAGCAGCGGGCCCGAGGTAGATGCCGAAAAGGGGATGACCCTGCTTGAGATTTCGCAGGCACATGGTGTGCCCCACGCGGCCTTGTGCGGCGGGAAGGGGCGCTGCACCACGTGCCGTGTCATCGTCGAAGAGGGCGCCAGTGCCCTGCCCCCGCCCGGCGATGTCGAGGCCCGCAGTCTGGCCGCTGTCGGCGCCTCACCGCAGACAAGGCTGGCCTGTCAGATCCGCCCGACGGAACCGACCACCGTTTTCCGCGTTTTTCAACCGGATGGCGGGCGCATCCGCGGGCATGCCAGTCAGGGGCAGGAACGGAAACTGGCCGTGCTGTTTCTGGACATGCGTGGATTTACCGCTCGCACGACCGGTCAGTTGCCCTATGACATCGTGTTCCTGCTGAACCGGTTCTTCGACGCCGTTGTTCCAGCCATCACCAAGGACGGCGGTGTCGTGGACAAGTATATGGGTGACGGGTTGCTGGCGGTTTTCGAAAAACCCGATGCAGCAGCATCCGCCAGCGCTGGGTTGAAAGCTGCGATAGATATCAGCCATGCCCTCGACCGGTTCAACGAGCGGCTTGAGGCCGAGGGCAGCCCTAGCATTCGGATCGGAATGGGCCTGCACCTTGGGGATCTGGTGCTGGGTGAGATTGGCGCGCAGGGACATGCCGCAAGAACGATCATCGGCGACGCTGTCAATGTGGCCAGCCGACTGGAAAGCGAGACCAAGGCGTTGGGGGTCGAACTGCTGGTCTCGCAAGAAGTGTTGACGGCTGCGGGCATGGACCTGCCGCCGGAGGGGATCCGGATGTTCCAGCTGCGCGGCGTTGCCGATCCGATTCCCGCCCTGCCAGTCACTCGCGCGTCCGGGCTTACGCCACACACGCAAAAACAGGAACAGTCATACTTTGCATGATCGGATTATCTACGCCCCAAGGAACCAGATCATCATTTTGATTTCAGAGTTGGAAATTCCTTCCAATCCGCGAGAAATCAGCGCATATCGTCCTTTGTTTCATTGACGCCAGTGGACTTCGCGCGACAGTCGGTGCAAATGCCGCGAAAACGCCCTTGAATCACTGGCAACACAACACTGCGATAAGAGTATTCAGATGACGATGTTAAGCAATCTGGCCCCCATTCCCGAACTTTATGTGTCGTACGACTCGGCCCAGAAACTGAAGGTTGAAGCCGCCGACCTGACCAGTTGGGATCTGAGCCCGCGCCAGATCTGTGATCTGGAACTGCTGATGAATGGCGGTTTCAATCCGCTCAAAGGTTTCCTGAGCGAAGCCGATTACGACAATGTCGTTGAAAACATGCGTCTGGCTGATGGCACCCTGTGGCCGATGCCCATCACGCTGGACGTCAGCGAAGATTTTGCGGACAAGATCGAACTGGGTCAGGATATCGCGCTGCGTGATCAGGAAGGCGTGATCCTGGGCACCATGACGGTGACCGACCGCTGGACCCCGAACAAGGCGCGCGAAGCTGAGAAGGTTTTTGGCGCCGATGACGATGCCCACCCGGCTGTGAACTATCTGCACAATGTGGCGGGCAAGGTCTATCTGGGTGGCCCTATTGTTGGCATCCAGCAGCCCGTTCACTATGACTTCCGCGGTCGCCGCGATACACCAAACGAGCTGCGCGCCTATTTCCGTAAACTGGGCTGGCGCCGGATCGTGGCCTTCCAAACCCGCAACCCGCTGCACCGTGCGCATCAGGAGCTGACTTTCCGCGCTGCCAAGGAAGCGCAGGCCAACCTGCTGATCCACCCGGTCGTCGGCATGACCAAGCCCGGCGACGTGGACCACTTTACCCGCGTGCGCTGCTATGAGGCGGTGCTGGACAAGTATCCCGCATCCACCACCTCGATGAGCCTGCTGAATCTGGCGATGCGCATGGCTGGCCCGCGCGAGGCGGTCTGGCACGGGCTGATCCGTGCCAACCATGGCTGCACCCATTTCATCGTGGGCCGCGATCACGCGGGCCCGGGCAAGAACTCGGCCGGTGAAGATTTCTATGGCCCCTATGACGCGCAGGATCTGTTCCGCCAATTCCAGGATGAGATCGGCGTTGAGATGGTCGATTTCAAACACATGGTCTATGTGCAGGAACGCGCGCAATACGAGCCGAATGACGAGATTCTGGATAAGGACAATGTCACGATCCTGAACATCTCGGGCACCGAACTGCGCCGCCGTCTGGCCGAGGGCCTGGAAATCCCCGAATGGTTCAGCTTTCCCGAAGTTGTGGCCGAGCTGCGCAAGACCAAGCCGCCACGCAGCCAGCAGGGCTTTACCGTGTTCTTCACCGGCTTCTCGGGCTCGGGCAAATCCACCATCGCCAACGCGCTTATGGTCAAGCTGATGGAGATGGGGGGTCGTCCGGTCACGTTGCTGGATGGCGATATCGTGCGAAAAAACCTGTCATCCGAACTGGGTTTCTCGAAAGAGCATCGCGACCTGAACATCCGCCGGATCGGCTATGTGGCATCCGAAATCACCAAGAACGGTGGCATCGCCATCTGCGCCCCGATCGCACCTTATGCCACCACACGCCGCGCGGTGCGCGAAGAGATCGAGCAGTTCGGTGCCTTCTGCGAAGTGCATGTTGCGACCACCATCGAAGAGTGTGAGCGGCGCGACCGCAAGGGTCTGTATAAGCTGGCCCGCGAGGGCAAGATCAAGGAATTCACCGGCATCTCGGACCCGTATGACGTGCCTCAGAACCCCGAGCTGCGTGTCGAGACCGAGAATGTCGAGGTCGACAACTGCGCCCATCAGGTGTTGCTGAAGCTGGAAAGCATGGGCCTGATCGCAGCCGGCTGAATCTGATGAATGAAACGAAGCGGCCTCCGGTTTACGGGGGCCGTTTTTGTTTTGACGGGGCTGAGGTGTTTGGGGACGTCGCCGGGTGTGAGCCGGTTCGTTTATTGCGCGGTCTCTGGCAGGTCAACCTGCCCGCGCATCAGGATATGCCCCTGACCGGCAACCCTGATCCCTGTCATCGCGTCGGCGGGTCCAACGCGCGTGACCACGGCCTGACCGGGGCGGCCCATATCGTGACCCTGTTCCGCAACGAAACTGTCTTTGGTCATTAGCCCGTATCTCCACAGATAGGCCGCCATGGCCCCGGTGGCGGACCCGGTAAACGGATCCTCGGGCGGGCTGGGCGGGGCCATAAGCAGGCGCGAGAACGTATCGCCCGCATCGGTGGCCCCTTGGAGCGTCACGAGGAAAGGCTCGGCCATATCCGAGCCGGAATACCCTGCCCTCGCAGCCACTTTCCGCAGCGCGCCCTCGGACAGGCGGGCCGCGCGCAACGCGTCATGATCGCGCAGAACGGTGATACAGAAGGGCAAGCCGGTTGAAACCATCCGGGGTGGCGAGATGATGGCTTCTTGCGGCAGGCTGATCGCCTTTGCCACCAGATCGGCAGGCACATGCGCACCAAATTGCGGTGCGACCTGCGTCATTTCGATCTGGTCGCCCTGCAATCCGATCGAAACCAGACCCGCGCCGGTTTCCAGCGTCAGATTATCGCCGGAGATCATACCGCGCGACCGCATCGCCGCTACGGTGGCAATCGTCGGGTGCCCGGCAAAGGGAATTTCACGGCTGGCCAGAAAATACCGGACGCGGATGTCGGCCACGTCGGACGGGCCGGTGAATGTGCATTCGACCAGAGAGGTTTCGCGCACATATGCCATGCAGACCTCGGCCGAGAGACCCACGCCGCCATGGACCACGGCACAACCGTTGCCGCCAAATGCACGATTGGTGAAGGCGTCTACCCAGTCGAATTCAAACCAGCTCATGCAGTCGGCTCCGTTACAGGTTAAAAGCGGCAGTTTCGCCGATGCGCATGTGTTGCGGGCAACGTTTCAGCCCCGCCCGGGCTAAGGGGCCGTTCAGTGAACGGCCACAGGTGACAGGTCGTGCTGACGGGCCAGAACGAAAGCCAGCTTGCGGTCGGCCACAAGCGCTAGTTGCTGCCCATCGGAATCGTGCACGGCATAAAGGTGATCCAGATCACCTGCCTGATCGCGCAGATCACGCGGCAGATCGGCAACGTCGACTGTTTTCACATAGACGATACGATTGCCTTCGGTGTTGATTTCAATCGGTGTATTCATAGCTCTTACCCCTTCCGTATATTGATTGTCTGAACCACGGTTTCCGGCACGGCGCGGGTCAGATCCACATGCAGCAGACCGTTTTCCATAATCGCCTCGCCCACCTCGACCCCGTCGGCCAGCACGAACATGCGCTGAAACTGACGCGCCGCGATGCCACGGTGCAGGAAGATGCGCCCCTCGCTGTCGTCGCGCTGACGGCCCCGGATCACCAGTTGGCGATCCTCGATGGTGATCGACAGATCCTCTTCGGCGAACCCGGCCACGGCAAGGGTGATGCGATAGGAAAAGTCCGAGGTCTGTTCGATATTATAGGGCGGGTATCCTTCATTACCGGCCTTTGCAGACCGTTCCAGAAGGCGTTCCAGCTGCTCGAACCCCAAAAGATGCGGGTATGAGCCAAGAGTAAGTTTCGACACGTATTTTCGTCCTTTATTGTCAAAGCGACGTGGTGCGCGGTCCCGTTCCGGCAACCGCTTGTTATAGAATATGGGAAGAAACCAGGATGTCCACAAGGTCTGGCGCGATAACGTCTGACACACTATCTTGTTGGGCAAGCACCACAACAAGCCCGAGTCGCCAATGAACGCGCCCACCGACCTTTCGATGAAAACCGATGAAGTTCTGCGGGTTGAATTGGAGGTTTTCCGCCGCCAGCACCGCGACCTTGATGAAGCGATCGAGGCGCTGCATGAAAAAGGAACGGCTGATCAGTTGACCCTTCGGCGTCTGAAAAAGGAAAAACTGCGCCTGAAAGACTTCATCCGCCTGATCGAAGACCGCCTGACCCCCGATATCATTGCCTGAACACCCTGTACCGCATTGCCACAAAAGCGGATTTGGCTATAGTGCGCGCTCTTTCTGAGCGCGGGGACGTAAGCGGATGAGCGATGTGACAGTGGGGATCATCATGGGCAGCCAGTCGGACTGGCCCACGATGAAGGAAGCCGCAGATATTCTGGATGAACTGGGCATCGCTTATGAGGCGCGTATCGTTTCGGCCCATCGCACCCCGGACCGGTTGTGGGACTATGGCAAGACCGCCGTGTCGCGCGGGTTGCAGGTGATCATCGCGGGCGCAGGTGGCGCGGCACATCTGCCGGGCATGATGGCCTCGAAAACACGGGTACCGGTGATTGGCGTGCCTGTGCAGACGCGGGCCCTGTCGGGGGTGGATTCGCTGTATTCCATTGTGCAGATGCCCAAGGGATTTCCCGTGGCGACCATGGCAATTGGGTCCGCTGGCGGGGCCAATGCGGGCCTGATGGCGGCGGGCATTCTGGCCTTGCAGGATGAGGCCCTGGCCGCGCGGCTGGATGCCTGGCGCGAGGCCTTGTCAGCCTCGATCCCCGAGGAACCGCAGGGATGAGCAGAATCGGGTTTATCGGCACCGGGCATATCGCCGCGCCGATTGCGCGGCTGATGGCCGCCAAAGGGCATGAGATCAGCGTGACCGAACGCAACGCCGAGGTCTCGGCCGCCCTGAAGGCCGAACTGGGTGTGGCTATCGCGCCGCCGCAGGCGGTGATTGACACCTCGGACATCGTGTTTCTGTGCCTGCGCCCGCATATCGCGGCCGAGGTTCTGACTCCCCTGACCTTTCGCGCCGATCAGCAGGTCGTGTCGGTGATGGCGGCCGTTTCCGCCAAGGATTTGGCCAAGCTTTGCGCACCGGCGTCGGATTTCGTGCAGACCATCCCGCTGGGGTTCTTGCAGTCCGGTGGCTGCCCGATGGCGGCATTTGGAAATGACCGCTTGCTGGCCGAGCTGTTCGAGCCGGAAAACCCCGTGGTCAAGGTTGCGGATGAGGCGGCGCTGAACGCGCATTTTGCAATTTGTGCCATGGTTCCCGGCATTCTGGATTTGATGGCCACCGGGGCCAAATGGCTGGGTGACATGACCGGCGATGCGGACGAGGCCGAGTTCTATGCCACGCAGTTGATGGCTGGTTTTCTCGCCGCGATGGAGAAAGGCACAGCCGGGCGGTTGGCACAGGAGCGCGACGCTTTGGCGACCGAAGGTACTCTGAGCCTGCAGATGACGGGCACCCTGATCGAACAGGGCGCGCATGAGGCGCTGAGAGCGGCGCTTGGCGCAATTGGAAAACGTTTGGAGAATTGAAGATGGCGGAGATGCTCGCCCAAGGTGCGGTGATCGGGATTCTGGGTGGCGGCCAGCTGGGCCGGATGTTGTCGGTGGCGGCCTCTCGGCTGGGGTTTGTCAGCCACATCTACGAGCCGGGCGCAAACCCGCCTGCCGGACAGGTTGCGGATCGGGTAACGACAGCGGCCTATGACGATGTCGACGCCTTGACGGCTTTTGCCGATGCGGTGGACGTCATCACCTATGAGTTTGAGAACATCCCGACCGAGGCGCTGGATATTCTGGAAGCCCATCGCCCCATTCGCCCCGGGCGTGAGGCATTGAGGGTCAGTCAGGACCGCCTGACCGAGAAGACGTTCCTGCAGGGGCTTGGCCTGAAAACGGCCCCGTTTGCGGATATCACCAATCTGGATAGCCTGAATGCGGCTATCGAAGTAATCGGCACGCCTGCGATACTGAAGACCCGCCGCTTTGGCTATGACGGCAAAGGGCAGGCCAGATTGCGCAGCCCCGGGGATGCCGAGGCCGCGCTGGCCGACATGGCTGGCGCGCCTGCCGTTTTGGAGGGGTTCGTTGATTTTTCGCACGAAGTTTCGATCATTGCTGCGCGCGGGCTGGACGGTCAGGTGGCCTGTTTCGACCCGGGTGAGAATGTGCACCGCGATGGCATTCTGCACACCACCACCATCCCCGCCCGCCTGTCCCCTGCCCAGCGCACCGATGCCATCCTGCTTGCGGCCAATATTCTGAACGCGTTGGAATATGTCGGTGTCATGGGGGTCGAACTGTTCGTTACACCCGGCGGGCTGATCGTGAACGAGATCGCGCCGCGCGTGCATAACTCGGGCCACTGGACGCAGAATGGCTGCGCCGTAGACCAGTTCGAACAGCACATCCGCGCGGTGGCGGGCTGGCCGTTGGGCGACGGGCAGCGCCACTCGGATGTGGTCATGGAGAACCTGATTGGCGACGATATGGACCGCGTGCCCGAGCTGGCGCGCGAACGGGACGTCGCACTGCATCTTTACGGCAAGGCCGAGATCAAGGCCGGTCGCAAGATGGGACATTTCAACCGGATCAAGCGGTAGAATATCGCGCTACGGCGCGATGCCTTCGGCGAGAGTATTTGGAAAAAGGTGAAGCTGGTCTGGTTTCACCCCACAAAGCGCGACGCGATATCCCCTGACATATAGCTGACGCGCCCGCCCGCCAGTGTCGCGGCAACCCGGTGAGTGGTTGCATCAAGGATTACCAGATCGGCGCGTTTGCCCGCGGCAAGCGTGCCCCGGTCCTGCAAGTCCAGCACCCGCGCGGGGCCGGATGAGATCAGCGCCCAGGCCCCTGCGAAATCCAGCAGCCCGGTTTTGGCCAGCATCAACGCCGCGCGGCGTGGACTGGGATAATGGTAATCCGAGGCCAGCGCATCACAGAGCCCCATCGCGATCAGCTCTACCGCGCTGGCGTTGCCCTTATGCGAGCCGCCGCGGACCACATTGGGCGAGCCGAGAATGACGTGATCCCCGGCAGCGCGCGCGGCCTCGGCGGCCTCAAGCGTTTCGGGAAACTCGGCAATGTGCACCCCTTGGCCGCGCCACCAAGCGCGCGCCTCGGCAGTTGCGTCATCGTGGCTGCCCAGACGCACGCCCATGTCCGCAAGCTTCGAACAAAGCGCTACAAGCGCCGCCGGAACCTCAGCCTTGCGGGCGTGCATGTCGAGCAGCATCTCAAAATGTGCCTCCGGATTTCGCCCGGCCTTCAAGGCTTGCCCGGTCAGGCGCGGTGGTTTCTTGCCCTGTGCCAAACGATCATGCGGCAGGTGGTCATTGAAGACCACGTATGGCACCTGCCAATCGGCGATGCGACGGGCCAGCCCGTCGAAATCCGCGAGCATATTGGTCTCGAACCGCAGTTGCGGGATCAGATCGGTGACCGTGCTGCCCTTGACCGCTGCGATGGCCGCAAACACCTGCGCGGCAAAGTCCGGGCCGCGCACACCGCCTTCCCAGCTGTAAAACTGCGCCAGAACGGCTGTGGTGATGCCGTTGGCGGCCAGTTCGGCCTCGACCGACAGAATGCCCTCATTCATCTGCTTCATCGCGCCGCGACGTGGGGCGATATGGCGTTCGAACCCATCGCCGTGCAAGTCGACAATACCTGGCAGAACAAGAAACCCGGTCAGGTCAATCCGCCGCCCGGTTGCGTCTTTCTGAATGACCCCATCCGCAAGGGAAAGCTCCGCGCGTGACAGCCCTTCATCCGGTAGCAGAACCTCGGCACCGGTCAATGTCAGATCCAATGTGGTCATTCTGATGGCTCCGGCCCCGGTTCCGAGCAATTTTGCCCGATGCAGATCTCGTCTATTACGTCCATCACACCATCCAGCCAAGTGATCTGCGGATCAAACCGACCAAATTCGACGAAGTGCAAAGACTGCGCCATGACCTGCGGGTTGTTCATCATGAAGGTGTGGGTCACCGGCAAGACGAGATGATCGGCCATGCCTTCGACCTTGGTGGATTCGACCGACACTTTGCCATCGTCAGGACCGTCGATCAGAGACGAAAACACGAGGTTCAATGACTGGTCACCTGCGATGACACCCAGTTCGAAATCCACGGGCGGCAGGCGGCTGGGAATACCATCCGGGCCCGTACCCAGTTGAAGACCGGCCGGACCGTTTAGGTATCCGAACACCTCCCACGCGCTGAGTTCATCGACCAGTTGGCTACCCTGATTGGGCGGCCCCAGCATGACGACACGGCCCATGTTTTCAGGGCTGTGGTCCTGCAACCAATACCGCAACAGGATGCCGCCCATCGAATGTGCGACAACATTGACGGTATCAGTACCGCAGGCTGCAAACGCTTGCGGGATGGTTTGTTCGGCCAGTTCGGGGATACCGATTTCGGTCGATGGGTAACCCGGGCGCACCACGGAATAGCCATTCGCTTTGAACAGTTGCTCCATCACGCTAAACGACGCCTCGGTCCGGGCAAGACCGTGCAGCAGAACAACGCATTTCGCGTTGGCCACGGCCGGAATAAGACAAAGAAGCAGAGCGATCAGAATTCTCATACCCGCCAGATAAAGCCTGTGCGCCTGCGTTAAAAGCCCTTCCCGCGTTGACGTCGCAGGACAGCCAGCGCGATACCGCCCAAAACCAGCGCCGCACCAACAAGCAGCCGCACACCCGCGCTTTCCCCCAACAGCACCACGCCGCCCACAATCGCGATCACCGGCACGCTGAGCTGAACGACTGCCGCCGTCGAAGGTGCCAGCCGGGGCAGGACGCGATACCACAAGGCGTATCCCAGACCAGATGTTACGCCACCCGAAAGGGCCGCGAGGAGATAGCCCATTCCGGTCATGTGCCACTCTGCCCCTGTGGCCATCAGGGCCAGCGCGGTCACCGGCAGCGCGACGATGAAATTCGCTGCCGTGCCCTGCAATGCGTCAGGCTCGGACCGTCCGGCCAGTGAATAGGCCGCCCAGCCGATCCCGGCGGCAATCATCAAAACGGTTCCGGTTGGATCGACCTGCACTGTTCCTGTGGGCCACAGGACACAGGCCAGACCACCCAGTGCAATCGCTGCCCCGGCCAGTTGCCGCCGGGTAGGTTTGGTCCCGGTAAGGGCGTTGGCGGCGAACATGGTGATCTGCACAACGGCAAAAAGGATAAGCGCGCCCAGCCCCGCATCCAACGTCAGATAGGCAATGGAAAACCCGATCATATACAGGGAAAGCGACCCGGCCCCGATGAACCGCCTGCAGGTGCGCAGCGGCAAATGTCCTCTGCGCAGCACAACCAGTGCGGCCAGAACCAGCGCCCCCGCCAGAACCCGGATAATGGCAAACCCCGCGGGATCACTGGATCCGCTGTCGATAGCCAGCCGGTTCAGAATGGAGTTCGCCGCAAAGGCGCACATGGTCAGGGCGGTCAGAAGGAACAGTCGCATTTCAACCACATACCGACTTGGCGGCAGGTTGGACACTCACAATTCGGGCACACGCGGAGCTGCCTTCATCTTTTCCAAAATACCCCCGCCAGAGGCGTGGCCGCATTGCGGCTATCAGGAACGAAACGGGGCCGCCAAAAGGCGACCCCGTCCGTTAGCACTTTGGCTTCCCCTCTCGACAGCTTGACCTTGCAGCCAAACGCCTGTCAGGGGTCGTCAGAATTCGCCGAGGCGAATTCGACGTGCTTACATCATGCCGCCCATGCCGCCCATGTCGGGCATGCCGCCAGCAGGTGCATCTTTTTGCGGTTTGTCTGCAACCATCGCTTCGGTAGTGACCAGCAGGCCGGCAACAGATGCCGCGTCTTCCAGAGCGGTACGAACAACTTTGGCCGGGTCGATCACGCCGAACGAGAACATGTCGCCATATTCTTCGGTCTGAGCGTTGAAACCAAAGGCCGGATCCGAAGACTCGCGCACTTTGCCTGCAACAACCGCGCCGTCAACGCCTGCGTTTTCGGCGATCTGGCGCAGCGGCGCTTCGATGGCCTTGCGCACGATGTTGATGCCTGCGTCCTGATCAGCGTTCGCGCCTTTCAGCGATTCCAGTGCTTTACCGGCCTGAACCAGAGCAACACCACCGCCTACAACGACGCCTTCCTGAACGGCTGCGCGTGTTGCGTTCAGAGCATCGTCCACACGGTCCTTACGCTCTTTCACTTCAACTTCGGTCATGCCGCCGACGCGGATAACGGCAACACCGCCTGCCAGTTTGGCAACGCGTTCCTGCAGCTTCTCACGGTCGTAATCCGACGAGGTTTCTTCGATCTGGGTGCGGATCTGGGCAACACGTGCTTCGATCTCGGCTTTCTCGCCAGCACCGTCGACGATGGTGGTTTCGTCTTTGCTGATCTCGATCTTCTTGGCGGTGCCCAGCATGTCCATGGTGACATTCTCAAGCTTCATGCCCAGATCTTCGCTGATCACCTGACCACCGGTCAGGATTGCGATGTCCTGCAGCATGGCTTTGCGGCGATCGCCGAAGCCCGGTGCCTTGACAGCAGCAATTTTCAGGCCGCCGCGCAGTTTGTTGACAACCAGAGTCGCCAGCGCTTCGCCTTCAACGTCTTCTGCAATGATCAGCAGCGGCTTTTGCGACTGGATCACTTGCTCGAGCAGCGGAACCATCGGCTGCAGCGAGGACAGTTTCTTTTCGTGCAGCAGGATCAGGCAGTCGTCAAGCTCGGCCACCATCTTGTCTGCGTTGGTGACGAAGTAAGGCGACAGGTAGCCACGATCGAACTGCATCCCTTCGACAACATCGGTCTCGGTTTCCAGACCTTTGTTTTCTTCGACGGTGATGACGCCTTCGTTGCCGACCTTCTGCATCGCGTCTGCGATCTGCTGGCCAATTTCAGCTTCGCCGTTGGCCGAGATGGTGCCAACCTGAGCAACTTCTGCCGAGTCTTTGACTTCACGCGAAGCAGCACGGATGCCTTCGACAACTTTGGCTGTTGCCAGGTCGATACCGCGCTTCAGGTCCATCGGGTTCAGGCCCGCTGCAACCTGCTTCAGGCCTTCTTTTACGATGGCCTGCGCCAGAACGGTCGCGGTGGTGGTGCCGTCACCGGCTTCGTCATTGGTGCGGCTGGCGACTTCTTTCACCATCTGCGCGCCCATGTTTTCGAACTTGTCTTCCAGTTCGATTTCCTTGGCAACCGAAACACCGTCTTTGGTGATGCGCGGTGCGCCGAAGGATTTGTCCAGTACCACGTTGCGGCCTTTGGGGCCCAGGGTCACTTTGACAGCATCCGCCAGGATGTTCACACCCCGGAGCATCTTGTTGCGGGCATCGGTGTCGAACTTGACGTCCTTTGCAGCCATGTCGTTTCTCCTTGAGAAAATGTGTTGAGTGGAAGATCAGAGAAAGCGCGGGCTTACTCGATGATCCCCATGATGTCGCTTTCTTTCATCATCAGCAGCTCTTCGCCGTCGACCTGAACCTCGGTGCCCGACCATTTGCCGAACAGGATCTTGTCGCCAGCCTTGACCGCCATTGCGATCAGCTCGCCGCTGTCCTTGCGCGCGCCTTCGCCGGTTGCGACGACTTGGCCTTCGCTGGGCTTTTCTTTTGCGCTGTCAGGAATGATCAGTCCGCCTGCGGTTTTTTCATCGCTTTCGGTACGGCGAACCAGCACACGGTCATGAAGCGGTTTCAATGCCATCTTTGCAGCTCCTTGGGCTCAAAGTTTTGTTTATCCTCCCCTCGCCTTTCGACGAGGCGTTAGCACTCGGTGTGTATGAGTGATAACGACGCATAGCTAGGGAGTCTAAAACGCCGAGTCAACAAGGTGTTTGGGATTTTTTTAACAACGCCTCAGTCAGCCTGTTCCCAGCTGTACGCCCAGTGTTTCAAGCCGTCTGTTCCCTCAGAGGTAAGAGCGTAGACACCTTTTTCAACCTTCTCGAACCACCCATAGTGATTTTCCCGCATCAACCGGGTGGCGACCGGAACACCCACAGATCTGGCAACCTCGGCCCCTTTGGCTGGGCCGTGTTCGGCCAGAAAGGCCGCGCATTTGAGCGCATCCTGACGGTAGGCCGTCACGATCCCGTGACGTGTCGCGCCCCCGGAATTGGGGTCGCCCTCCAGCCGGGCGAATTCGCGCAGCAGCCGCGCCGCCCTGGCCTTGTCCTTGCGCGGCACATATGGGCCCGGATCGCATTGCACCTCGACCGTGCCATCGGCACGTACGGTGATCAGACCCAGACCAAGCCTGCGGCACAGCGCCAGATTGTCCCTGAGCGCCCGCCGGGCCGTGCGCCCGGTGGGTTTGCTGACCCCGATATAGACCTGATCCGTGAGTTTCAGGCGGGTAATCGCCTGATGGAAAAGGGACAGCGTGAACCTGAGCTTGAGTTCGACAATCATAGGCGGCTCGTCTTCGCGCATGGCGACGATATCGGCTGCGCCCACTTCTCCTTTGACGGTGTATCCCTGACGCTCCAAAAGCGCCTTGATCGGGGGATAGAGGTCCTGCTCGCGGTTCATGGGCCTATGCTACGCAGATTGTTGAGGAATACCAGACGGGTTGCTTGAACATGGGCCGCAGGCATGGCTATGTCTGGGACACCTTGATGACACAACACCGGATAGGTTCATGCGCCTGCTGACGTTTCTCGCTTTTCTACTGGCCCCGATCACGGCTGCGGCTGCGTGCGATGGGCAGGACCTGCGCCCACTGCTGTCAGATGACGCGCGGGCCGAGTTGCAACGCGCCGTGGCGGACATCCCCTTTCCGGAAGGCAACCACTGGATTGCGCGCAAGGATGATACGGTTCTGCACATCGTTGGCACCCTGCACACTTATGACGAACGTATGGAAAAGGTGGTTGAACGCCTGTCTCCGGACCTGAGCCAGGCTGACGCATTCTATTTCGAAGTCACCCAGACTGACATGGATGCTTTCGAAAAGAATCTGGCCAATAATCTCAGCGCCGTAATGATCACTTCCGGGCCGACCCTGATCGACCTGATGGGAGATGAAGATTGGGCCGCATTCTCGACCGCGTTGCACCAGCGCGGCATTCCCGGCTGGATGGCTGCCAAAATGCGACCGTGGTTCTTGAGCATGATGCTGAGCATCCCGCCCTGCATGATGGAAGATCCGAACGGGACCTACGGCATGGACGCCCGCCTGAACGATCTGGCCGCAGAAAACGGCATTCCGCAATACTCGCTGGAACGTATCGACGACCTGATCGCCATGTTCGACAGCCACCCTCTGGAACAGCAGGTCGAGTCGCTGGTGCGGCTGTCCGGGGCGATGATGGGAAGCAACGATCAACTGGCCACCATGGCCAATGGATATCTGGAAGAAAAGCACGCCGAGATCATACAACTCGCCCGCCTGCAGGGGTTCGAGGAATCCGGGCTGAGCCGGGACGTCTTCGATGAGGAATGGAACGGGTTCGAGCAGCAGATGCTTGTCCAGCGAAATGCCCTGTGGATGGAGCATATTCTGGCCATCACGGATCAGACGGCAGTGATCGCGGTCGGCGCAGGTCATCTGAGTGACGATCACGGTTTGCTGAACCAGCTGGAGCAGGCCGGATACACGCTGACACGCGCCGCTTTCTAAGCTGGTTCAGCGGTTTTCAGACCAAGCGTCGCAGACGGGCTGCTGTGGCGTGACAAGGACGTTTGTCCGCCCTATAACGCGCGCAAATTTCCATTCCGCAGGACGCTGACATGACAACGCTCGTATTTGGTCACAAATCCCCCGACACCGATTCCACAGGCTCGCCGATCCTGTGGTCGTGGTACCTCAACGAAATCAAAGGTGTGCAGGCCGAGCCCGTGCTGTTGGGCGAGCCCAACACCGAAGCGGCGTTCATGCTGGACAACTGGGATCTGCCCAAACCACGCATCCTGGACGATCTGGCAGCGGACACTCCGGTGGTTATCGTCGACACCAACAACCCTGCCGAACTGCCCGCCAACGTCAATGACGCTGACATCCGCGCCATCATCGACCACCACAAGCTGGTCGGTGGTCTGGAAACCAAAGGCCCGATCGACATCACCGTGCGCCCGCTGGCCTGCACGGCCACCATCATGGTTGACCTGATGGGCGACGATGCAGCCAAGATGCCCGACGCCATCAAGGGCGCGGCACTGACCTGCATCCTTTCGGACACGCTGGAATTCCGCTCGCCCACCACCACGCCCCATGACCGCGAGGTCGCAGAGCGGCTGGCAGCCGAGTTGGAGCTGGATATCTCGGCTTACTCGGCAGATATGTTTGCGGCGAAATCGGATGTCTCGTCCTTCTCGGATGCCGAACTGATCCGCATGGACAGCAAGGAATACGAAGTCGATGGCACCAAATTCCGCGTCTCGGTTCTGGAAACCACTGCGCCGGGTGTCATTCTGGACCGCAAGGCAAGCCTGGCGGGTTCGATGGTGGATGTCGCCAAAGAAGACGGTGTCGATCAGGTGCTGCTGTTCGTCGTCGATATCCTGAACGAGGAAGCCACCCTGCTGGTGCCCAATGATCTGGTCAAAACCGTTGCCGAGAAAAGCTTTGGTGCATCCGTCGATGGCGACGCCGTGGTTCTGCCGGGCATCATGAGCCGTAAAAAGCAGATCATTCCGAACCTGAAGGTCTGAAAAAACACGCGGGGTCCGTCATTCTGAGTAAAACGGGCCTCGCATTATTGGTCTTCAGTCTGCGCCTTCGGCATTGCGCTTAAACAGACCTTTACCCAACCGACGAAATACAGGGCGGCCACCGATCGATTGGTGGCCAATCCCTTGCCAATCGGTCATAAGGCTCGTGCAGTTTCAGCTTGAGGCCACATATGACCCAGATCGTTCACGCGCTGTCCGAAATCTCCGCCCGCTACAAAGCGTTGTTTGTCGATCTGTGGGGGTGCGTTCACAACGGGATCACGGCCTATCCCGAAGCTGTCGCAGCCCTTCAAGCCTATCGCGCGGACGGGGGGCTTGTTGTTCTGGTCACGAACTCGCCCAAACCCCGTGCGGGTGTGGCCGAGCAACTGGTGCAGTTCAATGTTCCCGCAGATGCCTATGACACCATTGCCACCAGCGGCGATTCCGCACGGTCGGCGATGTTCCGTGGTGCTGTCGGGCACAAGGTTTACTTCATGGGGGAATGGCAGCGCGATGCGGGCTTTTTCGAGCCCCTGAAACTGCTGCACCACCCGATCCATATTGAACGTGTCCCGCTGAGAGAGGCCGAAGGGATCGTCTGCTGTGGCCCTTTTGATCCGATGGCCGACCCGGACGTGAACCGCCCCGATTTCCTCTATGCCAAACAGATGGGCATGAAGCTGCTGTGCGCAAACCCCGACATTGTTGTCGATCGCGGCGAGGTGCGCGAATGGTGTGCAGGCGCTTTGGCAAAGCTCTATACCGAGATGGGCGGCGAGAGCCTGTATTTCGGCAAGCCGCACCCACCGATCTACGATCTGGCGCGCCGCAGGTTGCAGGAACTGGGCCATGATATCCCGGACAGCGACATTCTGGTGATCGGCGACGGCCCCCATACGGACATTCTGGGGGGCATGGGTGAAGGCATTGATTCCCTGTTCATTTCGGGCGGGCTGGCGGCTGCTGAGACAAAAACGTCGCACCATCCGGATCACGAATCCCTAACGGCTTATATCGAAAGGGAAAAGGTCAACCCAACCTACACAATCGGTCGATTGAGATAGCAAGAAAAGACTTGATTTTCTGCAGTTGCGAAGTAATAAAGTTGCCAACCTGGGCCGGATAGTGGTTTTTTCTTTCTCGGTCGATTTCGAGTGAGGGCAACATGTTGGACAATCTTCCACGCGGAACGATCTGTATAGAAGACATCGAAATGGGAATGTCCCGCCACCTGCGCAAAGTGGTGACGGACGAAGATATCGAGATGTTTGCGCAGATCTCGACAGACCGGAACCCGGTGCATCTGGATGATGATTATGCCCGCGATACAATCTTCGAAGGGCGTATCGCGCACGGAATGCTGACAGCTGGGCTGATCTCGGCCGTTATTGGCGAACAACTGCCGGGCCATGGCACGGTCTATATGGGGCAGTCACTAAAGTTCTTGGCCCCCGTGCGCCCTGGTGACATGGTTTACGCCGAGGTCAAAGTCATCGACATCGACTTTTCCAAGCGTCGCGTCAAACTGGATTGCCATTGCTCGGTCGAGGGCAAGAAGGTGCTGATCGGTGAAGCCATGGTACTGGCCCCGTCGCGCAAGTTCGACTGATCGGCGAACACTTCCATGCAAAAGGCGCCCGACCGGCGCCTTTTTTTGTTTGGACGCTGTTTTTTGCCTGTGCCTTTCAGGACGGGCGGGCGCGTTTTCGCCCTTTCAACGCACCGGATTCCAGAATGATCTCTGACACCACGTGTTCGCGCCTGTAGGCCATCACATGAACGCCGGACACTCCCGCGATATCGCGAATCTGCTGGATCAGTTCGATACAGATCTTTTTGCCCTCGTCAGCTGGTTTTTCGGCTTTCTCCATCCGCTCGATTACCTGATCGGGGATGTGAATGCCGGGAACATTGCTGCGCATCCAGCGTGCCGCACGCGCTGACGCGATGGGGCCGACGCCCGCGATGATGAACACTTTCTTGTCCAGTCCCGCATCGCGCACACGCGCCATAAATTTCTCGAACAGCGGAATGTCGTAGATGTAATTGGTCTGAATATACTCGGCCCCGGCCTCAACCTTCTTTGCCAGACGATCAGGTCGCCAGTCATAAGGCGGTATGCAGGGGTTTTCGGCAGCACCAAGGAACAGTTGCGGCGGGCGCGTGATCTTACGACCAGAAAGGAACATTCCCTGATCGCGCATCGTGCGGATCGTCCGCAACAGGGTCAGGGAATCGAAATCGAATACCGGTTTTGCCCCCGGCTGATCCCCGACGCCGACGCCGTCGCCGGTCAGGCACAGCACGTTACTGACGCCCAACGCCGCAGCCCCCAGAACATCGCCCTGAATGGCAATCCGGTTCCGGTCGCGGCAGGAAATCTGATAGACCGGAGAATAACCCGCGCGCGTCAGCAAGGCACAAATCCCAATCGAGGACATATGGCAGTTCGCGCCCGAAGCATCGGTTGCATTGATCGCGTCAGCCACTTCGCCAAGCGGTTGGGCCGCCTGAAAAACATCCTCGGGGTCGGCACTGTCGGGTGGGTTCAACTCGGCGGTGACTGCGAAACGGCCTGAACGGAGCACCTTCTCCAACCGGCTGTGCGACACATGTCCTTGGGGAACCGGAACATAGCGAATCGGCTCCACCTCGTTGCGATGGGTATCACTCATTTCTTCAGTTCCCGGTTTATCGCGTTGGGTGGTTCGGCGGCCAGTGGTGCCGCAGAAGGTTCATTCTCGCGCGCTTCGGGGAATGCCTCGGCCAGCGCCAACCGGGCTGCATCCCGGGTCTCGCGCTCGTGCGCTGCAATCTCGCGGCTGACCCGCAGCCAGGATGACGAGCCTTTCAACGTGTGCTCCACCGGCGGAAGAACTTCTTTTATCTTGTCGGCTCCGTGCCGCATGCGGCTGGCTCCGTTCCAGGCCAGGGCCCAGACGCATTTCATATCCGGCTTCACCTCGCAAAACTCGCCGGGACGTACGCCGCCACATGGGCCATTGCGCAATTGCTTTGGGCAGTTCATCGGGCAGGACATTCCGGTGGATGACAACACGCATTGCCCGCACATCTTGCAATCAAACAACAGTGTTTTGACGCCCTTCTCGACCAGTGCAATGGGGCGTTCGACGCGGTTATATCCGATCTTTGCAAATATCGGGTCCATCGCGACCATGCCGCGTTCGACACATTTATAGATCCACTCGAAAGTGCGGGCATGACGAATCGCGAACAGTCGCATTCGGTACATGGGTCTGCCTCCTGTGCTGGGTTCATTCGAACCTCGCCGGGCTTTGATCCGGTGCGCCTTAATCCAGGGAACCGGATTTTCAGTCTAAACCCGGAGTTTTTTTTGAATCAAGCGGTTGGAGGCGCTTGGCCTGAAATACTTGGATTGGCCTCATGCATTTTCCCGGCCAACTGAAATGTTCAAAGCTCAGTCACAGGATCGCATTCTTGGAATTCAAACTGCCGCTTGAACAAATTGACTCGCGCCGCTACGCAATCGTCTATGCACATCATCCGGGATATCCAGTTCGTCCAGCCAGAAGATCGCGGCGCCAGCGTGGCAATCGGGAATTTCGACGGCGTTCATTTGGGGCATCAGTCGGTCATTGAACTGGCCCGTAATGCAGCGCCGGACGCGCCGCTGGGTGTGTTGACCTTCGAGCCGCATCCGCGGGAGTATTTTGCGCCTGACGCGCCTCCGTTCCGCCTGATGCGGGGCAATGCGCGAGCGCACCGGCTGGAGAAGCTGGGCGTAGAGAAGCTTTATGAACTGCCGTTCAACGCCGCGCTGGCCGGGCTTTCGCCAATGGAGTTTGCGCGCAACGTGATCTGCGACGGGCTGGGCCTGTCGCATGTCGTGGTGGGTGCCGATTTCTGCTTTGGCAAGGGCCGCAGTGGCACGGCGCAGGATCTGGTGAAGTTCGGGCAGGACATGGGGTTCGGTGTGACGATTGCGCCTTTGATGGAACGGTCGGAAAATGTTGTATCCTCAACCGCCATTCGCACCGCGCTGAGCGACGGCCGCCCACGGGACGCAGCCGCGATGCTGGGACACTGGCACCGGATCGAAGGCGAAGTGATCGGGGGCGAACAGCGCGGGCGCGAGCTGGGCTTTCCCACCGCGAACATGTCCATCGAAGGGCTGCATCCGCCAAAATTCGGTGTCTACGCCGTACTGGTGGATGTGTTGGATGGGCCGCATAAGAGCAGCTATCACGGTGCGGCCTCGATCGGGGTGCGCCCGATGTTTAACGGCCAGGTGCCCAATATCGAAACCTTCCTGTTCGACTTTTCGGGCGATCTGTACGGGGCGACCCTGTCGGTGGGTCTGATCGACTTTCTGCGCCCCGAGATGACATTCGACGGGCTGGAGAGTCTGATCACGCAGATGGATGCCGACTGCGAACAGGCCCGCGGTATATTGACCGCCCTATGAGTGTTGATCCGATTGAACGCGCGGGCCTGCCTGCCCGGTTTTGGGAGCGCAAACCCCTGCGCCAAATGAACCAGCGCGAGTGGGAGGCGTTGTGTGATGGCTGCGGCAAATGCTGCCTGAACAAGCTGGAAGATGAAGACACGGGCGAGGTGGCCCTGACCTGCGTCGCATGCCGCTTGCTGGATGATGAAAGCTGCCGCTGCGTACAATACGACATCCGGCATCAATTCGTGCCCGAATGCATCGTCATGACCCCCGACAATATCGACGAACATGCCTATTGGTTGCCGCAAACCTGCGCGTATCGGTTGCTGTGGGAAGGCAAACCGCTTTACGACTGGCACCCGTTGATATCTGGTACAGCGGACAGTGTGCACGCTGCCGGGATCTCGGTTCAGGGGCGCACGGTGTCTGAGTTTGAGACACCCATGGAAGAGTGGGAAGATTACATAATCGAGGAGCCAAGCTGATGCATTTCGCGTCTGACAATTCCGGGCCGGTTCATCCACAGGTCATGGCCAGGCTGGCCGAGGTCAATCAGGGCTATCAGATGGCCTATGGCGCGGATACGCTGATGAACGAGGTGCGCGACCGTATCCGCAGTATATTCGAGGCTCCGGGTGCTGCGGTCTATCTGGTGGCGACCGGGACAGCAGCGAATTCGCTCGCCCTTGCAACATTGTCAAAGCCTTGGGAAACGGTCTTCTGTTCCCCAGTCGCGCATATCCACGAGGACGAATGCAACGCACCGGAGTTTTACAGCGGCGCCAAGCTGACCCTGGTACCGGGCGGAGACAAGATGACCCCTGAGGCTTTGCGCGGGTCAATTCTGGGCGAGGAAACACGCGGTGTGCATGGGCCGCAGCGCGGACCCGTGTCGATCACACAAGTGACCGAGCGCGGATCGGTCTATTCGCTGGCAGAGTTACAGGCCCTGTGCGAGGTCGCCAAGACTTACGGCCTGCCCGTGCATCTGGACGGCGCGCGCTTTACCAACGCGTTGGTTGCGCTGAACTGTTCCCCTGCGGATATGACATGGAAAGCAGGTGTAGATGCTGTCAGTTTTGGTGGCACCAAGAACGGTCTCATGGGTGTCGAGGCGGTTGTGTTCTTTGATGAAAGCAAAGCCTGGGAGTTTGAGCTGCGGCGCAAGCGCGGGGCGCATCTGTTTTCCAAACACCGCTATCTGTCCGCTCAGATGGCGGCCTATCTGGAAGACGACCTGTGGCTGAAGATGGCGCGTCAGGCCAATGACAACTGCGCCCGCTTGGCCGAGGGGTTGCGCGCCAAGGGGGCCGCATTTCTGCACGAACCGCAGGCCAATATGATCTTTGCCTCATTCCCACGCGCGAAGCACAAGCAACTGCACAAGGCAGGCGCGGTTTATCACCTTTGGGGTGCAGAGCTGGAAGGCGAGGATAACAACGAAAACCTCGCGTGCAGGCTGGTTTGCGACTGGTCCATCGGAGCGGCGGAGATCGATCAGTTTCTCAATCTGCTTTGACGCCTAACGGGGCGTTGGCCTGCCAGAACGCCCGCAGCAAAGCGCCGGTTTCATCAGGGTGTGAAATCGGCAGCATGTGCCCTGCGCCGTTGATGCGTTCATGGCGCGCATCAGGCAGGCGCCGTTGCAGCCCTGCGCAAATCGCGTGGATCACCGGCGGCGTCCCTGACCCGCTCAGCAACAGGGTCGGCATCGATGCGCGCCGGAGCCGATCCGGGTCAAGCAACCCTGCCTGATCGTCATAGAGCACAGGGTGTACAGCCGGAACCGCATCGATTCCACGCACCATATTTGCCCGCGTGCGCTCGGGCAAATCAGGCCATTTGGGGCTGATCTTCGTGCTCCACGCCCTGTTGAACAGGCGCGCGGCCAAAACCTTGTCACCAGACGCGAAGGCCGCACTGACTGGCTCGGAGTCCCGTTCGTGCTGTTCGAACAACAGCGGCGCATCCTGTTTCGCAACTGCAAAGAACACGGGTTCGATCAGGATCAGGCTGCGCACGCGCTCGGGATGTTCAATCGCCAACCTGAGTGCGATCATCGCCCCAAAGGAATGCCCGATCACATCCATGGGTTTCGTCAATTCAGCCAAGGCCGGTCTTGTCACTGCGTCAAAGAAATCAACCTGCCCGTCCCAATCCGGGCTGCGCCCATGCGACGGCATATCCGGGGCAACAAATGTCGCACAGCCATTCAGCGCACTGGCCAAACCTGACCAGGCACCGGAATGCGCAATCGTGCAATGGAGGGCGAGCAGTTTCCGCTCCCCCTCACCCAAGTGCCTGACGAAAACGGATTGCATCGTGGCCCTGACCGTCACCCGTTCATCTCGGCCAGATGCCGGTCCAGATCGTCCAGCCTGTCCTGACCCCAGAACCGCTGGTCGTCGGGCGTGATGTAGAACGGTGCGCCGAAGACACCCCGATCCACGGCTTCCTCGAGGTTGGCGGCATAGGTTTCTGCCCCCACCAGCAAGCCGCTGTCTGCCAGACCGGGATCAAACCCGGCTTGCGTCAGACATTCGCGGATGACATCGTCCTGTGCGATATCCTTTTCCTCGGCCCAGCAGGCGCGAAGGAAGCTATGACACAGCTTACCCACATCGCCCGAGCCGTCCTTGATCGCGGCAATAACCGCATAAGATGACAGGGCCATGTTGGTCGGCCAGTGCGCGGGTTTCAGATTGAACTCCATCCCCAGATTCTTCGATTGGCGCAGCAGCTCCTGTGCGCGGTACTCGATACGAGAGATATGCCGGTCTTTCGGAGGGGTCCCCCCGGTGCGCGCGAACAGGGCGATAATGTCCAGCGGCTTATAGTTGATCGTCGCGCCGTGTTTCGCCGCGATTTCTTCCAACCGCATCCCTGCCAGATAGGAATAGGGCGAGAGTGTCGCAAAAAAGTAGTCAATCTGGGTCATGTGCACTTTCTCCGCTGCGTTACCTTTGCGGGACGGTAAGGCCATGCTAAGCGGTGTCAACATCACGATTCTGTCACATTGCCATTGCTGCCCGGGGACCTCAGCCGATGCCGACACTTCACGAACCCAAGCTTATCGCTGGGAACGCCAACCTTCCGCTTGCCCAAGCCATCGCACGCCGCATGAGCCTGTACCGAGGCGTTGATCAGGGTCTGGTCGATGCGCGTGTCGAACGGTTCAACGACGGTGAGATTTTCGTGGAAGTGTTCGAAAATGTGCGCGGCGAGGATATGTTCATTATCCAACCGACCTCGAACCCGGCCAATGACAACCTGATGGAACTGCTGATCATTGCCGATGCGCTGCGCCGGTCGTCCGCGCAGCGGATCACCGCCGTGATCCCGTATTTCGGGTACGCCCGTCAGGACCGTCGCACCAAGGCCCGCACGCCCATCAGCGCCAAGCTGGTGGCCAACATGCTGACAGGGGCCGGGATCGAACGGATCCTGACCATGGACTTGCATGCGGCCCAGATTCAGGGCTTTTTCGATATGCCCGTGGACAACCTTTATGCCTCGCCCATCTTTGCGCTGGATGTGAGGCATCAGTTCAAGGGAAATCTGGATGAAATCATGGTCGTTTCACCTGACGTGGGCGGCGTGGCCCGCGCGCGTGAACTGGCCAAGCGGATCAACGCCCCTTTGTCGATCGTGGACAAGCGCCGCGAGAAAGCGGGCGAAGTGGCCGAGATGACCGTGATCGGGGATGTGAAGGACAAGATCTGCCTGATCGTGGACGACATGTGCGACACCGCCGGAACGCTGTGCAAGGCGGCGCAGGTGCTGCTGGATAACGGTGCGAAAGAAGTTCATTCCTACATCACGCATGGCGTCATGAGTGGCCCTGCGGTGGAACGGGTGACAAATTCGGTGATGAAGTCGCTGGTGCTGACCGATACGATCCAGCCAACCAAAGAGATATTGAGCGCCAAGAACATCCGGATTGTTCCGACTGCGCCAATCTTTACACAGGCGATCCTGAACATCTGGAACGGAACCAGCGTGTCATCCCTGTTCGAAGACAAGACGCTGACGCCGATCTACGAATCCATGTACCAGATGGATTGAGTTTGGACGGGTCGACAGAATGTGTCGTCCCTTTCTTTTTGAACCACCGATTGCGCACAAGTCTGCCTCATGCGCGCGATCAGCGACACAAGCGGACCGATCTCCATGACTGGCAACAAACGCATTGTTCTTTCCAGCGACCACGCGGCAATCGAGCTGCGTCAGGCCGTGGCCAACCACATCGCGCAGCAAGGATGGGACGTGGTCGATATCGGGCCGACGACCCCGGAAAGCACCCATTACCCCAAACACGGCAAGGCCGCGGCACTGACTGTTGCCTCGGGTGATTGCGGATTGGGGATAATCCTCTGCGGCACGGGTCAGGGCATCATGATGGCCGCAAACAAGGTGCCCGGCATTCGCTGCGGCGTCTGTTCGGACGCGTTTTCCGCCCGGATGATCCGCCAGCATAACAATGCCAATATGCTGTCGATTGGCGCGCGTGTTGTCGGCGAAGGACAGGCGCTGGATATTGTGGATGCGTTTCTGGGTGCCGAATTTGAAGGCGGCCGCCACGCCACACGGGTCGATATGATCGAAGCGCAGGACGACTGAGGCCTGCGCCTGTCCTGCAAGCCCAGGATCAGGAAATGTCCCAGTCGTCCGGGTGTGCCACCTCTCCAAACGCGGTCCAGCTGATCCGGATGCGGGCAATCCGCGTGTCGGACCATGTACGAAACACCGCTTCAAACCCTTCTGTGGTGACATTTTCTGCCTGAACCTCGGCGCGCAGGGCTGATGATGTGTCGACATCCCAAAGGGAAATCCCGATCTGAACCATGGGCGGGCTAAGAAACGTGTCCTTGAATTGGATGGGTTTCCGACGTTCGCGGGGGCCTTCGCCAGTCCACATGTCCCCGCCTTCGGCAAATTCCGAAAACAGAACACTTTCACCTTGATCGATGCCAATGGGATGGGTCAGAAATTTTTTCATGTTTTCATCATTATACTTGAATTTCCGCAACTTATCCCTGCTTTTTGGCAAAAGCACGACAAAAAAACGGCCCCGCAATCGCGAGGCCGTTCCAATTTTTCACTGTTAAGCCAATTACAGGCTCATATGCGTCCCAAGCGCTTCCATGTCGGCCAGCAGCTTGGCGGCTTCGTCGACGATCGACATATCGTCGCCGCCCTTTGCCGCTTCGTGCGAGGCGCGTGCCTCGGCAATCAGCTCGTCCATATGCGAACGGGTGATTTCCGAAACCGGAACCGCCTTTTCGGCCAGAACCGACAGGCTGTCGCCGTTGATCTGGGCAAACCCGCCGGTGACCAGGTATTCGCTGGACCCTTCGGGTGCCTCAACCTTCAGCAGACCGGGGCGCAGCGTTGTGATGGTGGGGGCGTGATCGGGCATCGCCGTCATGTCCCCGTCTGCGCCGGGAATCTGGACCGCGGTGACCTCGAGCGAAGCTAAGCTCCGCTCGGGGCTGACGAGGTCGAAATGCATCGTGTTTGCCATCAGGGATACTCCTTAGGCGGCTGCTGCTGCCATTTTTTCGGCTTTGGCGATCACTTCGTCGATGCCGCCAACCATCAGGAAGGCTGCTTCGGGCAGGTGATCGTATTCGCCAGCCACAACGGCCTTGAACGACGAGATGGTGACATCCAGAGGAACCTGAACCCCCGGCGAGCCGGTGAAGACCTCGGCCACGTCGAACGGCTGTGACAGGAAGCGTTCGATCTTACGGGCACGGGCCACGGTCAGCTTGTCCTCTTCCGACAGTTCGTCCATGCCGAGGATGGCGATGATGTCCTGCAGCGACTTGTAGCGCTGGAGGATCTGCTGAACGTCGGTCGCAACCTTGTAGTGCTCTTCCCCGACGATGGCCGGGTCGAGCAGGCGCGAGGTCGAGTCGAGCGGGTCAACCGCAGGGTAGATACCCTTTTCCGAGATCGCACGGTTGAGAACGGTGGTCGCGTCGAGGTGCGCAAACGAAGTTGCCGGCGCGGGGTCGGTCAAGTCGTCCGCAGGCACGTAGATCGCCTGCACCGAAGTGATCGATCCGGCCTTTGTCGAGGTGATGCGTTCCTGCAGGGCACCCATGTCAGTGGCCAGTGTCGGCTGGTAGCCCACAGCGGACGGGATACGACCCAGCAGAGCCGACACTTCGGAACCCGCCTGCGTGAAGCGGAAGATGTTGTCGACGAAGAACAGAACGTCGGTACCAGACTGGTCGCGGAACTGCTCGGCCAGGGTCAGTCCGGTCAGAGCAACACGCGCACGCGCACCCGGAGGCTCGTTCATCTGACCGTAAACCAGGGCCACCTGGCTTTCCGACAGGTTGTCCGGCTTGATCACGTTCGATTCGATCATCTCGTGGTACAGGTCGTTGCCTTCACGGGTCCGTTCACCAACACCCGCAAACACCGAGAAGCCCGAGTGCACTTTTGCGATGTTGTTGATCAGTTCCATGATCAGAACAGTTTTACCAACGCCGGCGCCGCCAAACAGGCCAATCTTACCGCCTTTGGCGTAAGGGGCCAGCAGGTCAACCACCTTGATGCCGGTGACCAGAACTTCCGACTCGGTCGACTGTTCGGCAAAGGTCGGTGCGGGCTGGTGGATAGCGCGAACTTCGGTCGCCTCTACCGGACCTTTTTCGTCGATCGGCTCGCCGACGACGTTCAGGATGCGGCCCAGGGTGGCATTGCCAACCGGAACCGAGATCGGTGAACCGGTGTCGGTGACCACTTCGCCACGGACCAGACCTTCGGTCGCGTCCATCGCGATGGTGCGGACAGTGTTTTCACCCAGGTGCTGAGCAACTTCCAACACCAGGCGCTTGCCATTGTTGGTGGTTTCCAGCGCGTTCAGAATTTCAGGCAGCTGATCTTCGAAGTGCACGTCGACGACGGCCCCGATGATCTGTGTGACTTTGCCTTTTGCATTCGCCATGTTTCGTCTCCGGTTTGTCTCTACAGCGCCTCGGCGCCGGAAATAATTTCAATCAGCTCGTTGGTGATCACGGCCTGACGCGAGCGGTTGAACTGGATCGTCAGCTTGTCGATCATCTCACCCGCGTTGCGCGTCGCGTTGTCCATTGCGGACATCCGCGCGCCCTGTTCAGACGCTCCGTTTTCGAGCAGAGCCGAGAAGATCGCGGTCGCAACCCCCTTGGGCAGCAAGTCGGCCAGAATGGCCTCTTCGCTGGGCTCGTAGTCGAAGATGGCACCGCTGTCGTCACCTTCCGATTCCTCGAACGAGGCGGGGATGACCTGCTGTGCCGTCGGGATCTGGGTCACAACGTTGACGAACTTCGAATAGAAGATCGTGGCAACGTCGAACTCGCCCCCGTCGAAGCGGGACAGGATGTCCTTTGCGATGTCCTGCGCGTTGGAATAACCCAGACGCTTGACCTCACTCAGGTCCACATGCCCAACGAACAAATCGCCAAAATCACGCTTGAGCGCGTCACGGCCTTTCTTGCCGACGGTCAGGATCTTGACCGTCTTGCCCTTGCCGCGCAGCTCTTCCGCCTTCTGGCGGGCCAGCTTGGCGATGTTCGAGTTGAAGCCGCCACACAGGCCGCGTTCAGCTGTCAGCACAACCAGCAGATGGACATCATCACTGCCCGTACCACGGAGCAGCTTGGGGGCGCTGTCGCTGCCCCCAACCGACGCCGCCAGCCCCGCCATCACGGCATTGAACCGCTCGGCATAAGGGCGCGAGGCTTCGGCAGATTCCTGGGCGCGGCGCAGTTTTGCGGCCGCGACCATCTGCATGGCCTTGGTGATCTTGCGGGTCGATTTGACCGACTCGATCCTGTTTTTAAGGTCCTTCAGACTAGGCATCGGAACCTCCTATCAAGCGAAGGTCGCGGCGTATTCGTCGATCGCTGCTTTGAGTTTGTCGGACGCTTCACCTTTGATCTTTGGATCTTCGTCGGTGATCCACTTCAGCAGGTCTGCGTGCTTGCCGCGCAGATGCGCCAGCAGACCGGCCTCGTAGCGGCCAACGTCAGATACATCGATCTTGTCGAGATAGCCGTTGGTGCCAGCGAAGATGACGCAGACGATTTCCGCGTTGGTCAGCGGCGAGTACTGCGGCTGCTTCATCAGCTCGGTCAGGCGCGCACCACGGTTCAGAAGCTGCTGGGTTGCGGCGTCGAGGTCGGAACCAAACTGCGCAAAGGCCGCCATTTCGCGATACTGAGCCAGTTCCAGCTTGACCGGACCGGCAACCGATTTCATCGCGTCGGTCTGAGCCGACGAGCCCACACGCGAAACCGACAGACCGGTGTTCACAGCAGGACGGATGCCCTGATAGAACAGTTCGGTTTCCAGGAAGATCTGACCGTCGGTGATCGAGATCACGTTGGTCGGAATAAAGGCGGAAACGTCACCACCCTGGGTCTCGATAACCGGCAGAGCCGTCAGCGAACCAGCACCGAAGTCTTCGTTCAGCTTTGCCGAACGTTCCAGCAGGCGGGAGTGGAGGTAGAAAACGTCACCCGGATAGGCTTCGCGGCCCGGCGGGCGACGCAGCAACAGCGACATCTGACGATAGGACACGGCCTGTTTCGACAGGTCATCATAGATGATCAGCGCGTGACGGCCATTGTCACGGAAATATTCTGCCATCGCGGTTGCGGCATAGGGTGCCAGGAACTGCATCGGTGCCGGGTCGGACGCGGTTGCGGCGACAACGATCGAATATTCAATCGCACCGGATTCTTCCAGTTTCTTCACCAGCTGGGCAACGGTCGAACGCTTCTGACCGATCGCAACGTAAACGCAGTACAGTTTCTTCGACTCGTCGTCGCCCGCTGCTTCGTTATAGACTTTCTGGTTCAGGATGGTGTCCAGAGCCACGGCGGTTTTACCGGTCTGGCGGTCACCAATGATCAGCTCGCGCTGGCCACGGCCAATCGGGATCATCGCGTCAACCGATTTCAGGCCGGTTGCCATCGGTTCGTGCACCGATTTACGCGGAATGATACCGGGTGCTTTGACGTCTGCAACGCCGCGCTTGGTGGCATTGATCGGACCTTTGCCGTCCAGCGGGTTGCCCAGACCGTCAACAACACGGCCCAGCAGCTCGTCACCGATTGGAACGTCCACGATCGAGTTTGTGCGCTTGACGGTGTCACCTTCTTTGATGTCACGGTCAGAACCGAAGATAACGACACCGACGTTGTCGCTTTCCAAGTTCAGCGCCATCCCCATGATACCGCCGGGGAATTCGACCATCTCACCGGCTTGAACGTTGTCCAGGCCATATACACGGGCAATCCCGTCACCGACGCTCAGCACGCGACCGATCTCGGCCACTTCGGCTTCCTGACCAAAATTCTTGATCTGGTCCTTCAGGATTGCAGAAATCTCTGCAGCTTGGATTCCCATTTATCCGACCTCTTTCATTGCATTCTGTAGGGAGTTCAGCTTCGAACGGATCGAACTGTCGATCATTTTCGAGCCCACTTTGACGACAAGACCGCCGATGAGGCTTTCATCAACGGTCGCATTGATAGTTACGGTCTTGCCCACACGCTCGGACAGCGTCTTGGACAGTTTTTCCAGTTGTGTCTTGGTCAGCGCCTTGGCCGAGGCGACATCGGCGGTCACTTCGCCACGCTCATCAGCCAGCATGTCACGCAGCACCTGCACCAGTTGCGGCACAACAAACAGGCGGCGTTTCTGCGCCATCAGACCCAGCGTATTGCGCAGGATGGCGTTCAGGCCCATCTTGTCAGCAATTGCGGTGATCGCAGCTTCCTGCCGAGTACGCGAAACCAGCGGCGATGCGATCAGGTCGCGCAGGTCGGCACTGTCGCCCAGTGCTGCTGCCAGATCATTGATGCCGGATTCCAGACCCGCAAGGTCATTATTCTCTTTTGCGATCTCGAAGATCGCGGTGGCATAGCGCTCGGCGATGCCTGTGGAAATCGAAGCTGGTTCGGACACGTCCACCCTTCCGATATTTGAGGCCCCGATTTTGGGTAGCGGCCGCTACCTTGGGGCGTGAGGAAACCCCGGCCAGACGGTCGGGGATCAAAATCACCGGGGATGTAGCAGAGGTGAACCAACCAAGCAATACGCTATAGCGGTAACAGATTTATCCACAAAATGTTAATTTTCATACACTTACACCAAGTGCGACCGTTTGGACCGGTCGCGGCAGTTGAAAAATGTTACGAATATGCAGGTTTTTGCGATTCCTGTGACTTTTTTCTCGCGAATTTGTCACTTTGGGATGCACACGGTTGTCACGCAGGCTTTAGCAGACCATCAAGCGCCTTGATAGGCTTCCTGATGGCATCTTTGGTGACATTGCCCCGGGGCGGATGAATGTTCTTTGTGACCTCGACCATCAACACCCCGCCCGCCATGACAGTTGGAATGCGCTGGCCAGTTTTTTCGATCAGACTGCCCGACTTCAACCAGAACCGCCGGAAGGACGGCGGCATGTAAAGAGCCGAGCAATGCGCCTCGGGCAGGAAGTAGTGCGACCTGAGCTGATTTTCCAGCTGAGTGGCGGAATAGGGACGGCCAAAGCCAAATGGCGTTTTGTCCATACGTGACCACAGACCCGCCCGGTTCGGAACAATGAACACGGCCCTGCCACCGGGGCCCAGAACGCGCCAGCATTCCTCGAGCAGCTGGTTTGGCCGCTCGGACGTCTCCAGCCCGTGCATCACCACAAGCTTGTCCACGTGACCGGTTTCAATGGGCCACCGGGTCTCTTCCGTCAGGACCGAGACATTGGGCATCCCCGCAGGCCAGGGCATCACACCTTGCGGGCCGGGCATCAGCCCGATGACCCGGCGCGCATCGGCCAGATAAGGGCGCAACAGCGGCACGGCAAAGCCAAAACCGGCAACTGTCTGACCTTTGGCTTCGGGCCAGAGCTCGGTCAGCCGCCCGCGAATAGCCGCCTGTGCCGCGCGCCCAAGGGTGCTGCGGTAGTAGAAGTTCCTCAGATCCTGCACATCAAGATGCATTGCGGACATCCGGTCAATCGGCTTAGCTGGGCGCAGTCTAGCAATGAAAGGGCAAAAGGCCATGCCTCTTGAAATCGTTACAATCCCGTGCCTCAGCGACAATTACGCCTTTCTGGCCCATGACAGCGGCAATGGCCAGACTGCGCTGATCGATGCCCCAGAAGCCACGCCGATTCTTGCGGCGCTGGAAGATCGGGGATGGGCGTTGTCACATGTGCTGCTGACCCATCATCACTGGGATCACGTTGAAGGGCTAGCCGAAATTCTGGCCAAACACCCTACAATGGTCATCGGTGCGGCCGCCGACGCGCACCGCCTGCCCCCGCTGGACCAGCAGGTTGCCGAAGGCGACAGCTTTGAGGTCGGTGGCGAACCAGTCGAGGTGATGGACGTTTCGGGGCACACGGTTGGTCATATCGCGTTTTATCTTCCGCAAAGCGCGGTCGTCTTTACCGCTGACAGCCTGATGGCCCTCGGATGTGGACGTCTGTTCGAAGGCAGCCCGGCGCAGATGTGGGCGTCGCTGAGCAAGCTGGCCGCTTTGCCGGACGACACTCTGGTCTGTTCGGGGCATGAATATACACAATCCAACGCAAAATTCGCCATTACCGTCGATCCCGAGAACGCTGCGTTGAAACAGCGAATTGCCGATATCGACCGCGCCCGCGCCGCTGGCGAAGCCACTGTTCCGTCGATTTTGGCGCTTGAAAAAGCCACCAACCCGTTCCTGAGGGCCACTGATCCGGCGATTCAGGCCCATCTTGGTATGGCAAACGCCGATCCTGCGGCGGTTTTCGCCGAAATCCGGGGTAGAAAAGACAGGTTCTGATGCTTATTTGCCCCTCTTCACGGCCACGGTCACAACAAATGTGACTGTCAAGTGAAAGAAAACCCTTGAAGCCGGGCCACGATCAACCAAACTCTAATAGTATGAGGACATGGTTGGGATGGGGTTCCGGCCGAAAGCCCGCCCCCTTCTGACCCAAGACAGAGGAGCACCCGCGTGCCTTCATTCTCGAGCACACTGGAACAAGCCATCCACGCGGCCCTTGCGGCTGCGAATGAACGGCGACACGAATTTGCAACGCTGGAGCATTTGCTGCTGGCGCTTCTGGAAGAACCCGATGCGGTGCGCGTCATGAAAGCGTGCAGCGTCGATCTGGACGAGTTGCGCAGCACTCTGGTTGAGTTCATAGACGAAGATCTTTCAAATCTGGTCACGGATATCGACGGGTCCGAAGCCGTACCGACGGCAGCGTTCCAGCGCGTCATTCAGCGCGCCGCAATCCATGTGCAAAGCTCGGGCAGGACCGAAGTGACCGGTGCCAATGTACTGGTCGCCATTTTTGCCGAGCGCGAAAGCAATGCCGCCTATTTCCTTCAGGAACAGGACATGACCCGGTACGACGCGGTCAATTTCATCGCCCATGGCGTGGCCAAAGACCCCGCTTATGGTGAAAGCCGGTCGGTATCCGGTGCGGATCAGGTGGAAGAAGAAGCTCAGACAGGATCCGGCGACACGGAACAAAAAGAAAGTGCGCTTGGGAAATACTGCATTGACCTGAACGCGAAATCGCGCGCGGGTGATGTCGATCCGCTGATCGGGCGCGCGGATGAGGTGGAACGCTGTATCCAGGTGCTGTGCCGCCGCCGCAAGAACAACCCGCTGCTGGTGGGCGATCCGGGCGTGGGCAAAACCGCCATTGCCGAAGGTCTGGCGCACAAGATCGTCGCCGGAGAAGCCCCAGATGTCTTGGCACACACCACCATCTATTCGCTGGATATGGGCGCACTGCTGGCCGGGACCCGTTATCGCGGCGATTTCGAAGAGCGCCTGAAGGCGGTTGTAACCGAGCTGGAAGAGCACCCCGACGCAGTGCTGTTCATCGACGAAATCCATACCGTGATCGGTGCCGGTGCAACCTCGGGCGGGGCGATGGATGCCTCGAACCTGCTGAAGCCTGCGTTGCAGGGCGGCAAGCTGCGCACCATGGGCTCGACCACCTACAAAGAGTTCCGACAGCATTTTGAAAAGGACCGAGCCCTGTCGCGCCGGTTCCAGAAGATCGATGTGAACGAACCTTCGGTTGAAGACAGCGTCAAGATCCTGCGCGGTCTGAAACCCTATTTTGAGAAACATCACGACATCAAATACACCGCTGATGCGATCAGAACCGCAGTCGAGCTGTCGGCACGTTACATCAACGACCGCAAGCTGCCCGACAAGGCCATCGACGTGATTGATGAGGCTGGCGCGGCGCAGCATCTGGTGGCGGAAAGCAAACGGCGCAAGACCATCGGGGTCAAAGAGATTGAGGCCGTGGTTGCCAAGATCGCCCGCATCCCGCCCAAGAACGTCACCAAGGACGATGCCGAGGTGCTGAAAGACCTCGAAGCCTCGCTGAAACGGGTGGTCTTTGGGCAGAATCTGGCGATCGAGGCGCTGGCCAGCGCAATCAAACTGGCGCGCGCCGGCCTGCGGGAGCCTGAAAAGCCCATCGGCAACTATCTGTTTGCCGGTCCGACCGGTGTGGGCAAGACCGAGGTGGCGAAACAGCTGGCGGATACGCTGGGCGTTGAACTGCTGCGTTTCGACATGTCGGAATACATGGAGAAACACGCGGTCAGCCGTCTGATCGGCGCACCTCCGGGCTATGTCGGGTTCGATCAGGGGGGTCTGCTGACCGACGGTGTCGACCAGCATCCGCATTGTGTGTTGCTGCTGGACGAGATTGAAAAGGCGCACCCGGACGTGTTCAACATCCTGTTGCAGGTGATGGACCATGGCGAGCTGACTGACCATAACGGTCGTACAGTGAACTTCCGCAACGTGGTGCTGATCATGACCTCGAACGCGGGGGCGCAAGAGCAGGCCAAGGCCGCGATCGGGTTCGGTCGTGACCGTCGAGAGGGCGAAGACACTGCCGCGATTGAACGCATGTTCACGCCGGAATTCCGCAACCGTCTGGATGCCGTGATCTCGTTCGCGCCGCTGCCGAAAGAGGTCATTTTGCAGGTGGTCGAGAAATTCGTCCTGCAACTGGAAGCCCAACTGCTGGATCGTGGTGTGACCATTGATCTGACACCCAAAGCCGCCGAATGGCTGGCGGACAAAGGGTATGACGACAAGATGGGTGCGCGCCCGCTGGGCCGTGTCATTCAGGAATACATCAAGAAACCGCTGGCCGAAGAGTTGCTGTTTGGCAAGCTGGCAAAAGGCGGTGTGGTCCGTGTCTCGGTCAAGAAGGGTGATCTGGATCTTGATATCCTTGGCCCGGATCAACCGCGCATTTCGGGTGACAAGCCTCCGCTTCTGACGGCAGACTGATCGCCCACCGCATCAAACAGAAAACCCGCCTACCAAGGCGGGTTTTCTTCGTTTCGCCCAACACAGACAAGGACTCATCCACTCGACCGGGGTCGCGTTAGCGTCTCGGTTATACTGCGTGTGAAACGCCTGTCTGACATGCGCCGCCTTGATTCTCCAACGGCTCTGGTCACTGTGGCCGGTATCGCCAATAACCGGTTGCGGGGCGGCGGCTTGTTTTCGTGGCTGCTGAGGGCCAGAGGCTTTACCTTTCGGTCAGCTTCAACTCGATCCGGCGGTTTTGCGCGTGTGCCTCCGGCGTATCAGCGGGGTTGACGGGCTGGAATTCGCCAAACCCGTTGGCTGCAAGGCGGTTGGGCGGAATGCCCAGCGCGTCAACCATATAGCGCACAACCGACAGCGCGCGACCCTGGCTGAGCTCCCAGTTGTCGCGATACCGGCCCGACCCCGCCAGAGGAACGTTGTCGGTGTGGCCGTCGACCCGGATCACCCAGTTCAGACCGGGCGGGATTTCAGCAGCGACACTGCGCAGGATGCTGGCCACCTTGGCGACCTCCTGCTGCCCTTCTTCGGACAGCACGGCGGACCCGGTCGGGAACAGAACCTCGGACGAGAACACGAACCGGTCGCCTTCGATGCGCACCCCTTCCTGACCGCCAAGGACATCCCGCAAACGACCAAAAAATTCCGAGCGATAGCGTTGCAGATCCTCGGCCTGTGCCGCCAATTCCTGGTTCTGCCCGGCCAGTGCCTCGGCCTCGGCCTCAAGACGCAGGCGTTCCGCTTCTTCCAGTAGACGTCGCCTGCGTTCTTCGGATGCGGCACGGGCCAGCGCTGCGTTCAGGTCCTGCCCTAACGTCTGAATCTGCACCTCGGCGGCGGCGTTGCGTTCTTCGAAATCGTCTAGCAGCGACTGCAAGGAGCCCAATTGCCCGCGCAAGGCGGCGATCTGCTGGTTCAGCAGTGCGGCTTCTCGCTGCGCTTCGACAGAGATTTCTTTTTCTTCCGAAAGCGTCGCATTGGCGAGGTCCAACAAGGCCTGCCGCTGCTCGGCCAGAGAGCGTTGCGCATCAGCATCCGCCTGCGCTTGCGTCTGCGCCTGCAAAGCGGCTTCAAGCTGGGCCCGCAGTTCATCCGGGTTCACGTCGCCAAACTGACGCTCCAACGCGGCACGCGCCGCCTGTGCTGCGGCCAGCAGGGTGAGTGTGTCTTCGGCCTCTTTGCGTTGCGCTTCTAGAGCAAGTGTCATGGCCGTCAGCTCGGCATCGGCATCCAGAAGGCGGTTACGCAACGCCTCGGCGGCGGCGGCTTCGGCCAGACGGGCGGCTTCTTCATCGCTGAGCTGCTGTTCAAGGGTGGTGATCTGGGCGTCCCGGTCGGCGCTGCCTTGCTCCAGATCCGCCACCAGCGCTTCCAGTGCTTCACGACGGGCAGCGGCCAAACGGGCGGCTTCGGTCTGTGCGTCGATTTCCTCGCGGCTTTGGGCAAGGGCCAGGTTCAACGCCTCTTGCTCGGTCAGCAGTTTCGCGCGCTGCGATTCAAGCACTGCAATATCACCCAGTGCCCGTTCCTGTTCGGCCAGCAGGGCTGCCACCTGCGCTTCAAAATTGGTGATCCGGGTCTGCGCCTGATCCAGAGCGGCAGCCTGGCGGTCGCGCTCGGTGGTCAGTGACGCGATCAGTGACTGGGCTTGCGCCAGATCGTCTTCAGCCTGAGACAGGGTGGTATTCAACGCCCCAAGGCGCGCCTGCAACCGGCTGTTTTCGCGTTCTTCCAGCCCCAGCGCACCCGCCAGCGCCGCGATTTCGTCAGCCAATGTGGTCAGTTCGTCTTCCTGACCCGAGATGGTTTCGCGCAGCACAAACTGGATCACCATGAAGATGGTCAGCACAAAGGTCAGCACCATCAACAGCCCCGTCATCGCGTCGACGAAACCGGGCCAGACCGAGCCCTGGAACCGTTGACCGGTGCGGCGGGACAGCGCCATGGGCTATTCTCCTTCCGGCGTGGTGCGTACCGCACCGCGCGGCAGGGTCAGCGCCTTGACCAGCAGTTCAATATCCTTGCGGAACTCATTCATGCTTTCCTGCCGGCCCGCCGAAATCTCTTCGAGGATACGCAGCAGCTGCACATCCATCGAGCGCAGGCGCATCCGGCTTTCGGCGTCGATACCTTCACCCGCACCGTGATCGCGCATGTGATCCAGCAGGGCTTCCTGACCCAGCGCCACGCGTTCCAGCGCCGCCGTAACACTTTCGGTATTGGCCTGACGGTTGTTCATCTCACCGATCACATCGACCAGCAAACCCAGCTTGGCGGAAACCTCGGCCCGGTCGCTTTCCTGCGCAGAGAACAGATCCTGCAAGGCATCCATCTGTTCGGACATGGCGTCCAGCACCGGCGTGAGCACGGCAATTTCGGCACCGCCTTCTTCTCCACCCGCGAAACCTAAGCGGGTGATCGAAGACAGCCATTCTTCAAGCTCGCGATAGAAGCGGTTCTGCCCGTGCCCTGCAAAAACTTCGAGCAAGCCGACGATCAACGACCCGGCCAGACCCAACAGAGACGATCCGAACGCAACGCCCATCCCCTGCAATTGCGCTTCGAGCCCGGTCATCAGGCGGTTGAAAACGGCCAGCCCTTCTTCGCCCTCCTGCGGATTAAGGCTGCGGATCGTATCGACGATGGCAGGTACGGTTGTCGCCAGACCGAAGAACGTACCCAAAAGACCCAGATAGATCAGCACATTGGTGATATAGCGGGTGATCTCCCGCTCTTCCTCGACCCGTTCGGCCACGGAATCCAGAATGGAGCGGGTCGAGGTCGAACTGATCTGCGACCGCGCACCCCGTTCGCGCAGCAATGAGGCCAGAGGTGCCAACAATTGCGGTGTGCGGGCGTCTTCACGAACAACACCGCCGACGAATACCTCGATCCAGCGCACAGACCCGATCAGTTGTGTCACCTGATAGAAACAGGCAAACACGCCGATCAGGAACACCATCAGGATGAAGCCGTTCAAGTACGGGTTGGCGAAGAACACCGGCAACACATAGGGCAGCGCCAGAAACACACCCAGCCCGGACAGGCCGATCGCCATCAACATCAACAGAATCTGTCGCGTTGGATGCGAGAAATGGGGTCTCGCGCCCTGATGTGCCTGCGCCATGCGCGTGGTTCCCGGTATTTGCCTGCTCTGCGTCGAAACTAGCGAAATTCCACTGGTGACGCCAAGAGTTTATGCGGTAATACTGCGCACCCGTTGCGCCAACCACTCAAGATCGGGGTCGCGCAGGCCGATCTCGGCCAGATGTTCGGCAGTGTTGTAGAGGTATTCATCATTCGGGCCGCGTCCGCCAACCGCGTGGGCGATGATCCGGGCCTGATCCTCCAAAGGCATGCCGCCGCAGTATTGCACATGGTCGGCATCGATCACATAGGTCACGGCGTTGACGATGTCGCCATTTTCCAGATGCACATCCAGCATACGTTCGACATAGGCCGACGAGATCAGCTCGCGCTCGCGCAGTTCGTGCAGGGTGCGGTCTTCGTGACCGGTTTCAACCGCAAGGGCCAGACCGGTGCAGATCGCGTTTGCCTGTTCGTCCAGCGCCAGCACCAGACCCGGTTCTTCTTCGGTTCCCCGGTGGTGGATCGAGCTCATGCAGAAGGACCGGGCATAGCCATGCAGTGTCGCGCGTTCGCTGCGTGCGACCGGAAAGCCCGGATTCCACAGCAGCGATCCATAACCGAAAACCCACATCGTCATTGCACTGGTCCTTGCCCGTTTGGGCCTATAAACATCAATTCCGAGGCAGGAAAAAGGGCCAAAGCTCATGCGCCGTGTCATACGAGTAGTCATTTTTATCGGCATCCTGTGGAGCGCCTATTGGTTTGTCGCCGGATATGGCCTGCGCGTGGCAATCACTGGCTGGTTTGATCAACAACAGGCCCGTGGCTGGCTGGCTGATTTCTCGGACGTGACAACGGCAGGGTATCCGACCCACCACTTGACCCGCCTGAACAATCCCGTCCTTGCCGACCCGGTGAATGGCACAGCCTGGAGCGCGGACTGGATCGAATTCGAAAGCCCAGCGATCTGGCCCGGCCGGCAGGTGCTGCGGTTTGCCGAGACGCCCCAACGTCTGTCCTACTACGATCAGACGTCAACGATTGTCGCCGATGATTTGATTGCGGAACTACAGTTGCAACCCGGCGTTTCGCTTGTGCTTGAGAAACTGGCGCTGACGGCAGGGGCTTGGTCGGTGACCGAAAACTCCACAGCACTGGCCGCTGGGGACACCCTAAGCCTGATCATGGCGCAAACATCCCAACCCGAAGCTTATGCCATTACCGCCCGCGCGGATGGGTTCACACCCGGTGACCGGTTGCGGGCCCTTATGAATTCGGCCGCGTCGCTGCCGCAGTCCTTCGAAACGCTGGAACTGGACATGGTCACCACGTTCAGCAAAGTCTGGGACAGGTCGGCGCTGGAACACAGCAGACCGCAGCCCGTGGCCATCGACCTGCGACTGGCCGAGATCAAATGGGGTGGGTTACGCCTGTTTGCGGCTGGTAAGCTGGATGTTGACTCACAGGGTGTTCCGAGCGGTGAGATCGCCGTCAAGGCCGAGAACTGGCGTGATATGATCGACATGGCAAACGCGGCAGGTGCCCTGCCCGATCAGGCGGTTGATCCTGTTACCCGTGCACTGAATTTTCTGGCAGGGTTGGGCGGCAACCCCAATGCGCTGGACCTTCAGCTGAACTTCCGGGATGGTTTTGTAGCCCTGGGGCCGGTGCCGCTGGGCCCTGCCCCGCGGCTGATCCTGCGTTAAAGGCAATACGCTCCGCTGCGGTAGCGTGCCGTATCCAGATGGAAATGATCGCGATGGTAGCCGTCCGAGTTCGGCCCCAATACCGTGCCGAACGGGCCACACGCGCCGCGCCAGATCTTCTGCAATTGCTTCTTTGACGGGTTCTTGCGCCATCCTGCCAGGACGGTCACCACCTCACCATCGGCCATTTTGAAGGCTGAAATATCGATGGCCCGTCCTTTGCCGTGCTCGGAAATCCGCGCGCCTTTGCGGTTGTTGCGAGTTCGGCATGCATAATGGGCTGCCACCTGCAATTCGACCACCGGGCCGCGGCGTTTGAAGGTGGGTTTGACCGTTTTGTCGACCCATTTGTTCAGCGCAACTGCGGTGCCGCAATCCATCGTCGCCGGGCGGCTGAGTGCCACACCGGAAACAGAGGTGATCTGCACCGCATCTTTTACGCCACAGGCCGAGTTGTCGCTGCCGACCCTGCCGACGGGCTTGCCCTGAATGGCGATATCTCCGCAAACTGACCCTTTACGCAGCTTGCGCTTCTTGAAAAGCACCTGCTGTTCAAGCGATTCAGGTCTCAAGTAAGGCATCAGCGAAGTGTCGGGCCCCAGCAGTGGCAATTCCGATGGTCGCGCCAAGGCGGCAGTGACCTGCGGTGAAACCGGGCGTGAGATAGGGCGCAGATCAGTTATAGCCGCCACTGAAACCGGGGCAATGGCAGACACAACCTGAACGTTGTGCTGATCCAGAATCGGACGTGCGGGAGGAACCAGAGATCGTTCCAGAGGTGTTGCCTGTGTGGCCACGGCGCACAACGCCATGATCCCGATCAGAAATTGCCCCCGGTATAACCTCATGAACCTGCCTTTCCCCGCCCGAAATCCGGTGCGTCGGTGTCCTGCCCCGCGTCGATGATGCCGCGACGAATAGCACGGGTATGGGTGAAGTAGTCAAACAAATGTTCCCCGTCCCCGGTCCGGATGGCACGTTGCAGCGCAAACAGCTCTTCCGTGAACCGGCCCAGGATTTCCAGCGTCGCGTCTTTGTTGGACAGGAACACATCGCGCCACATGGTCGGGTCGGATGCGGCGATGCGAGTGAAGTCCCGGAAACCCGCGGCCGAGTATTTGATCACTTCGCTATCGGTCACCCGGCGCAGATCGTCGGCCACGCCAACCATCGTGTAGGCGATCAGGTGCGGCGCATGGGACGTGACGGCCAGAACCAGATCGTGATGATCGGCGTCCATCTCATCGACATGGGAGCCCATACCTTCCCACAACGCCCGAAGGCGGGCGATTGCATCCGGGTCGGTTCCTTCGACGGGCACCAGCAGGCACCAGCGATTGTCGAACAATCTGGCAAAACCCGATTCCGGACCGGAATGTTCCGTCCCTGCCAAAGGATGCGCGGGAATGAAATGCACACCTTCGGGGATATGCGGCTGAACTGCGTGAATGACATGCCGCTTGACTGACCCCACATCCGACAGGGTCGCGCCGGGCTTGAGCACGGGTGCGATGTCTTCTGCGACGGCCCCCATTGCCCCCACAGGCACGCAAAGAACGACAAGATCAGCACCTTCGACCGCTTCGCGCGCCGTGTCACAGACGCGGTCGCACAGCCCGATTCTGCGCGCGGTGTCACGTGTCGCCTCGGACCGGGCATAGCCGGTCACTTCCCCGGCCAAGCCCCCACGCTTGATCGCCCAGAACATGGAGGAGGCAATCAGGCCCAGCCCGATCAGCGCAACCCGGTTGTAAATCTGGCTCATGCTGCGCCCTCTTTGAATGCTGTAATCACCGCAACGACGCGGCGGCAGGCTTCCTCATCGCCCACGGTGATCCGCAGGGCATTCGGCAGGTTGTAGCCTGCAACCCGGCGGACAATCAAACCCTGCGTTTTCAGATAGTCATCACAGGCCTCGGCCTCGGCCCTATCGGCAAAACGCGCGAGGATGAAATTGGTACAGGACGGGTCCGAGGGTACGCCAATCTTGTCCAGCGCCTCGGCCAGCCACACTCGCAGGCGCGCATTTTCAGATTGGCAGAACGTCAGGAAATCGACGTCGCTGATCGCTGCTTCGGCTGCGGCCAGGGCTGTCAAAGACAGGTTGAAGGGCTGACGCACCCGGTTCAGAACATCGATAATCGATTGGTGCGCATACCCCCAGCCGACCCGCATCCCGCCCAGCCCGTACACTTTCGAGAATGTGCGGGTCATGATTACGTTCTCATACGCATCCACCAAAGACGCGCCGCCATCGAAACCGTCGACGAATTCGGCATAGGCACCGTCCAGAACCATCAGGCAGGTATCAGGCAGACCCTGTGCCAGATGGTCCAGCTCGTCGTTCGAGATCATGGTCGAGGTCGGGTTACCGGGGTTGGTCACAAACACGATCCGCGTCTGGCTGGTTACGGCGGCCAGAATGGCATCCACATCGACTTTGCGGTCGCGCTCGGCCACCATGACCGGTGCGGCACCTGCCATGCGGGCGATGATCGGGTACATGGAGAACCCGTGCTCGGTATAGATCACCTCATCCCCCGGCCCTGCATAGGCCTGAGCGATGAATTGCAGCACCTCGTCGCTGCCGACACCGCAGATGATCTGCGCAGGGTCCAGCCCGTGACGTGCGCCGATAGCCGCGCGCAAACTGGCGTGGTCGGTGTTGGGGTACCGATGCAAAGTGGCCGCGCTGTCGCGCACCGCCTCAATCGCCTTGGGGCTGGGGCCGAACGGGTTCTCGTTCGAGCTCAGCTTGATCACATGCTCAACACCCGCCACATGTGACTGGCCGCCCTGATAAAGCGCGATGTCCATAATGCCGGGTTGCGAGGTGATCTTGGTCATGAGAGGCTCCGTTGATTGGGCCCCTCATACCTGTCTCAACGGATTGAGAAAAGCGGCAATTCCATTATGCGGCCTTGAAGCGCGCAGTCGCCGGGTCGGCGTTGTAATACGGTACGAATTCCTCGGTACGGCGGGACAGGTCATTGACACTGTCGATGATGAATTGAACCGTTTCCTCGCTCATCAGGTACGAGAAATTCAGGCGTACCCAGCCGGGTTTCTTCATCTCTTCGCCCGCAGACAAGGCCGCGTGCAGCGCCTCGGACGCGGCGCGGTCAATCCCCAGCAGGCGGTGGGCATAAGGCCCTGCGCAGGCACAGCCGCCGCGTGCCTGTATGCCGTAGACGTCGCTGAGCATCCGGGTAAACAGCTGCTGATGCACAGGCTGCCCCGCATTGTCGCGCACGAGGAAAGAGAAGATCGGCAGGCGATGCGGGTTATTGACCCCAAGCAATGTCAGGTTCGGATTATCCTTCCACCCGTCCAGCGCCATCTGGTTGTACTGCGCCTCGCGCCTTGCGATTTCTTCCGTGCCGACGACATCCTTGACGATAAAGGCCAGCGCCGCGCGGATGTCGCCGATCACGTTGGGCGTTCCCGCCTCTTCCCGCGCAGACAGGTCCGCGCTGTAGTCATGCCGCCACGGTGACACGAAACTTACGGTGCCACCACCCGGCCAGCTGGGGCAGTTCCGTTTGGCTGCAGCCCGGTTTACGATCAGAACACCCGAGGCCCCCGGACCGCCCGGAAACTTGTGCGGGGAAACGACGATCGCATCCTTGCGCGCGTCCGCCGGCCCCATATCCATCGGCAGGTAAGGCCCGCCTCCGGCGTAATCCCAAATCGCCACGGCACCATGCGCCTTGAGCAACCGCGTCACCGGATCAGGGTCAGTGACAATTCCGGTTACATTGGACGCCGCCGAAAAGGAACCGATCAGAAGATCTGCGCCTGCATGGGTCAACAGCGCGGTTTCCAGCGCCCCCAGGTCAACACCGCCACCTTCGGCTTCGGGGATTTCAACCACAAGTGCCTTGCTTTCCCGCCACGGCAGGATGTTCGAGTGATGCTCGTAAGGACCAATCAAGACAACCGGTTGGTCGGCCTCTGCCACCCCGAGCAGGCTGACCAACCGGTTGAGCCCCGCAGTGGCACCAGACCCGGTGAAGATCACCGCATCCTCTTCCTGGGCACCAACAATGCGGGCTATTTCCGCCCGTGCCTCGCGGCGCAGATGTGTCATGTAAGATCCGCAGTAAGAGGCCTCGGTGTGGCTGTTCGCGTAAAACGGCAACACATGTTGCGCCACAAAGTCTTCGACTTGCCGCAAGGCGCGACCCGAAGCGACGTAATCCGCATAGACAAGCGGCACGTCCCCATGCAGACCCGGGATCAGAACATTCTCTCCGATCAGCCCATCGCGCAGGTTTGAATTGTGAGCGGTGGAACAGAGTTCCGCACGAAACTTGGACAGGGACATTGCATTGGCTCCTAACTGTCCGAGTAATGTGATTTATTATTCGCGCGAAAACTTCACCTTTCTTTGCGTGTGTTTTTAATTTATTGTGTCATATGATCAAACATGGCACAAAAATTAGATCAAATTGACACACGACTTCTGAAAGAGCTGCAAAAGGACGCCACTCTGTCGCAACGGGAATTGGCGGATCGTGTGGGGCTTTCTCAGAACGCCTGCTGGCGCCGTCTGAAGGCTTTGAACGAAGATGGTGTCCTGATCGGTTCAACCGCCCGCATCGCACGCGAGAAATTGGGGCTGAGCCTTGTGGTCTTTGTCATGCTGCGCACGCGGCATCATTCGACCGAGTGGCTACAGGCCTTTCGCAGCCACGTTCTGACGATCCCCGAGGTCGTGGATTTTCATCGTATCGGCGGTGACTATGATTATCAGCTGAAAGTCGTCACACAGGATATGGCGTCTTACGACAAGGTGTATCAACGGCTGATCGAAAAGGTCGAGCTGGACAGTGTCACGTCGTATTTCGCGATGGAAGCAATCGCCGAGGGACGACCATTGCCGATATGATCACGCCGTAAACAGCGGGCGTTTTTGTTTGAAAAAGGGTACCGCGATATCGCGGAACGCGACCAGTTTTGCCGAAGGCCAAACATCCGGGTGCGCCACGATCCAGATATCTGCGTAGGGTTGCGGTGAAAGGACCGGAACCTGCACCAAGCCCCGGAGTGAGCGGCCCAGAAACACCGGCATACGCACAACGCCCAACCCTGATTGTGCAGCACCCGCCATCGCGACCATGTCATCAAAGCGCATATGTATCCGCGAGTTCGGATAGATTTTGTCGACGCCGTCCGGCAGGTTCGGCTGCTTTTCATAAAGCAACCAATCCACGGGCGCGTTCGGATCTTGCCGCATTCGCGCAGCCCATTCAGGCGTGGCAAAACAAGCGCTATGCTGTTGCGTCAGGCGCAGACCTTTCAACGTATCGCCGGGGTTGCGGCTGATCCGGATCGCAATGTCGGCTTCGCGTCGATTAAGGTCCAGAATCTCGTTTGCCGCGCGCACCTGCAAAGACACAGCAGGGTGCCTTTGAGCAAACTCGCCCAGCGCCGGGGACAGAACATGGGCAATTAACAGTTGCGGCGCGGTTAAGGTCAGTTGCCCTTCCAATCGGGCATCTCGCCCTGACAAACCACGCAGCATCGCGTGTTCCGCGCTTTCCATCCGGGCAGCATATGCAGCGACCAGGTGCGCCGCTTCTGTCGGCCGATACCCGTCGGCCAGCCTTTCGAACAGCACTTCACCTGTCGCAGCTTCGGCGCGCGCTATTCGGCGCGCGACAGTTGTGTAGTTGACGCCAAGCTCTTGTGCCGCGGCGGACAGGGTACGCCTTCGAACCACGGCAAGTACGGCTCGGTAATCATCCCAATGAATATCCATACATGCAAATTCGCACATCATTGATGCAAATACACGCGTTTTCGCAAAGCAGATCACACCCTAGCTTTTGCCCACACATCAAGGAGCAAAGCCATGATCTATGCCTACGCAAAACTTACCGTAAAGAATCCCGACGCGCTGGCCGCTTATCGCGAACAGGCCGGGCCTGCATTGGCCCGCCATGGCGGAAAGGTCGAACACGCCACAGCAGAAACAACCGCGCTGGACGGCGCGCCGGACTTGCCTGATGTTGCAGCCCTGCTTTCCTTTCCCAACCGGGACGCGGCGCTGGGATGGATCAACGACCCGGAACTAAAAGACATCCACGAGCTGCGTCGCAGCGCAGGCGCGTCAGATATCGTTCTGCTGGGCTGAAAATGAAAAGAGCCGCACCCAAAGGTGCGGCTCTGAATTCCGGATCGGAATGCGAAGATCAGTTCTTCGCGTAGAATTCGACGACCAGGTTCGGTTCCATCATGACCGGGTACGGCACATCACTCAGGCCCGGTGCGCGAACGAACGTTGCGGTCATTTTCGAATGGTCGGCGTCGATGTAGTCAGGAACATCACGCTCGGCCAGGGCAACAGCTTCCAGAACAACAGCCAGTTGCTTGGACTTGTCACGCACTTCGATGACGTCGCCTTCTTTGACGCGGTAGCTGGGGATGTTGACACGCTTGCCGTTCACTTTGACGTGACCGTGGTTCACGAACTGACGCGCAGCGAAGACGGTCGGTACGAACTTGGCGCGATAGACGACGGCGTCCAGACGGCGCTCCAGCAGGCCGATCAGGTTTTCACCGGTGTCGCCTTTGACACGCTCGGCTTCGGCATAGATGCGGCGGAACTGCTTTTCGGTCAGGTCGCCGTAGTAGCCTTTCAGCTTCTGCTTGGCACGCAGCTGCAGACCGAAGTCTGACAGTTTGCCTTTGCGGCGCTGGCCGTGCTGGCCGGGGCCGTATTCACGACGGTTGACCGGGGATTTCGGACGACCCCAGATGTTTTCGCCCATCCGGCGGTCGATTTTGTACTTGGCAGACGTGCGTTTGGTCACGGCTGATCTCCTTCGTTAGGTCGATGCCCAAACGGGCAACTATGAAGGGCGTTGTCCTCTTGAGGTTTCCCTCATGACAGGCTTGCCCTTGCGGGGGCCACCAACACCAATGAAGCCGCGCTTATATCCGCAAAGCCAGCAGAGTCAACATGGCATTCAACGCAGTTTCGAATATAAGCAAAGATATGTTCGCCGCAGGCAGCACAGGCTCCTGCACGTACAGCGACGACCGCCGTCACACCGCTTTCGTCAAGAAAAATACAGGTCGCGTTCAGACCGGAAATGCAACGACGTTCCCGCCGCCTTCAACACCCGCCTTGTGCACCATCACAACCTCGGTCACGTCGACGATCCAGAATTCTTCATCCCGTGGCGGGCAAGCGCCATCGAAAACGATGGTCGGTGCTGCATCATTGGTGTCGGCAACAAGGTTGGCTGAAAACCGCTGCGACCCATTGGTAAGTGTCAAAGCGCCGGTCACATTGCCGGAAACTTCCCGGACAATCGGAAAGCGGTTCTGCAAACGGGTTGCAGCGCCCCGCGCATATCCTATCTGTTCAATGCTGTTTTCGGCCTCGGCGCTCAGCACTATCGCCTGTCCGCGCCATGACCAAGCCGCGCCGACGGCCAGACAAGCCAGAGGCGCGTCCTCGAGTCCGTCAATTTCAGTTTGATCCCATGAAATGGCTACCTGACCGTTAACTCCGGCTCTCATCTGCCCACTCGCACTATTTAACATCCCGATATTCAATCATTGCTTATCAGCACAAAATCCGGCGGAAAAGAGACGGGAATGCAGCATTCACAAGAATGTTGCAGAAGTGAATCAAAAAATATGTGTTCGACCTGAAATCAATACGCGCCTGCGAACAATCCCGTGTCTTGTTCGTTGCTGGCCGTCCGATCATCAACTGGCTGCGACTGATCAGGGTTCGAAATAGAAACCACCGCCCAGAAAAGCGATGGCCACGCTTGCGTGGCCAGACACTCACTCTGTCGGGTCAAATTGATGAGCGCTGACTTTCGTGTCGCGCCTCATATCTACCCGCATTTGGAATGACCGCAGCTGCGGCAGGTCATGCAGCCTTCGATCATGACCATGTCATACTGACCACAGGACGGACAGGCTTTGCCGCGTGGCGCGTCCAGGTTCACCACTTGCGCCTGGGGGTCGGATTTCAACCCCATCCCCTCGCCTTCCAGAAAGCCGATGGCAACCATGTGCTGTTCGATCACGCCCCCGATCGCGGCCAGGATCGATGGGATATACTTGCCTTTGACCCACGCCCCGCCGCGCGGGTCGAAAACGGCTTTCAGCTCCTCGACCACAAAGGACACGTCCCCACCCCGGCGGAACACGGCCGAGATCATCCGCGTCAGCGCCAGTGTCCAGGCGTAATGCTCCATGTTCTTGGAGTTGATGAACACTTCGAACGGGCGGCGGCGGCCCGAGATGATGATGTCGTTGATGGTCAGATAAATCGCGTGCTCGCTATCGGGCCATTTCAGCTTGTAGGTCGACCCCTCCAGCGATTGCGGGCGATCAAGCGGTTCGGACATGTAGATGACGTCGCCGCTTTCAATTTCATGAGGCGCATTCGCGCTTTCCCCCGGCACCTTGTCGTCGCTTTCCGAAACGGTCAGAACCGACCCCGTCACATCGTTGGGCCGGTACGTCGTGCACCCTTTGCAGCCCTGATCCCAGGCCTGCATGTAGACATCCTTGAAGGCGTCAAAGCTGATATCCTCGGGGCAGTTGATGGTCTTGGAAATCGAGCTGTCGATCCATTTCTGCGCCGCCGCCTGCATCTTGACATGATCAAGGGGTGTCAGGGTCTGGGCATTGACGAAATAGTCGGGCAGCGCTGCGTCGCCGAACTTGTCGCGCCACATCTGAACGGCGTAATCCACAACCTCTTCCTCGGTTCGCGAGCCGTCTTTTTGCAGAACCTTGCGGGTGTAGGCATAGGCAAAAACCGGTTCAATCCCCGACGACACGTTCCCGGCATAAAGCGAAATCGTTCCCGTGGGTGCAATCGACGTCAGCAGAGCGTTGCGGATACCATGTTCGCGGATCGCATCGCGGACGTCGTCATCCATTTGCTGCATCGTACCGCTGGCCAGATATTTCTCGGCGTCGAACAGGGGGAACACGCCTTTTTCCTTAGCCAGATCGACCGAGGCCAGATATGCGGCGCGGGCGATTGCGTGCAACCAGCGTTCCGTCTGGCGCGCCGCCTCGTCGGACCCATAGCGCAGGCCCAGCATCAGCAGCGCATCCGCAAGACCCGTCACGCCCAGCCCGATGCGGCGCTTGTCCTGCGCTTCCGCCTCTTGCTCGGCCAGCGGGAATTTCGAGGCGTCCACGACGTTATCCATCATGCGCACGGCTGTCGCGACCAGTCCCTGCAACGCCGGTTCATCCAGATGCGCGGCTTCCCCGAACGGTTCGGCAACCAGCCGCGCCAGATTGATCGAGCCCAGCAGGCACGCCCCGTACGGCGGCAGAGGCTGTTCGCCACAGGGGTTCGTCGCGGCGATGGTTTCAACATAGCTCAGGTTGTTGGCCTGATTGATGCGGTCGATGAAGATCACGCCCGGTTCGGCATAATCATACGTGGCCTGCATGATCTTGTTCCACAGATCGCGCGCCTGAACGGTATGATAGATCTTGCCGTCAAACTGCAACTCCCACGGGCCGTCGGCCTTGACCGCCTCCATGAAGGGATCGGTCACCAGCACCGACATATTGAACATGCGCAGGCGGGCCGGGTCGGATTTGGCGGTGATGAACTGTTCGATATCGGGGTGATCGCAGCGCATGGTGGCCATCATCGCCCCCCGGCGCGAACCCGCGGACATGATCGTCCGGCACATTGCGTCCCACACATCCATAAAGCTGAGCGGGCCCGAAGCATCTGCCGCCACGCCCTTCACATCCGCGCCGCGCGGGCGGATGGTCGAGAAATCATAGCCGATCCCGCCCCCCTGCTGCATGGTCAGCGCGGCCTCTTTCAGCATGTCAAAGATGCCGCCCATGCTGTCGGGGATGGTGCCCATGACGAAACAGTTGAACAGCGTCACCTGCCGCGCGGTGCCTGCGCCAGCGGTGATGCGCCCGGCGGGCAAATACCTGAAATCTTCCAGTGCCTCGTAGAACCTGTCTTCCCAATGATCCGGATCGTCCTCGACCCGCGCGAGGTCGCGGGCGATGCGTCGCCAGCTGTCTTCAACCGTTTGATCGATGGGCGTGCCATCCGCCTGTTTAAAGCGGTATTTCATGTCCCAGATCTGCTCGGCGATGGGGGCGGCAAAGCGGCTCATTGGTGATTCCCTGTGCTGAAAGAGGTATCCAGACTAACACCCACTACACCTTGATGAAAGCCAATCCTGAGCTACAATGGATAGATAGCCAATGGACGACTCTGTGGGAAAGCTGTGGATAAGTACGTGAACCTCATCAAACTTTCGGTTGGTTCGGAAAGCGTGGACTCTCTGATCGCGTGGCAGGACAGCCGAATGCCGCTTTATGAGGACGGATATCCGCGCCACGTAACCCGCATGTGGCCCAAACGTGATGCCGAGATTCTGAATGGCGGATCAATCTATTGGGTCATCAAGGGTGTCGTACAGTGCCGCCAGCGCATTCTGCGCCTGGATGAAGTGATTGGTGAAGACGGTATCCGCCGCTGCGCCGTCGTGCTTGACCCAATAGTTCATCGGACCCAGAACGCCTTGAAACGCCCGTTTCAGGGCTGGCGATATCTGAAACCCGAAGATTCACCAGCTGATCTGCCGAAAGGGCGCGCGCAGGACGACGCCCTGCCCGATGATCTCAACCGCGCCCTTGCGGATATCGGTGTGCTGTAATTACCGCAGCCGATCCAGCAATTCCGTCAGAACCGCCTTGTCCGCCGCGTCGACCTTTGCAACCCGGCTGCGCCACAATGTGGCCTGCGATTGCAGGATCAGACCGTCCGACAGGATCTTGAGGTGGTTCGCCCGCAGGGTTTCACCGGACGAAGTGATATCGGCAATTGCCTCGGCTGTTTCGTTCATGACCGTACCTTCGGTCGCCCCCTGGCTGTCGACCAGAGTATAATCGGCCACGCCCGCGTCTGTCAGGAACTCACGCACCAGTCGGTGATATTTGGTGGCAATCCGCAGCCGGTGGCCGTGGGTGTTGCGAAATGCTGCTGCTGCCGCATCGAGATCGTCCAGCGTGTCCACATCGACCCAGCAGGCGGGTGTGGCTATGATCAGATCGGCCTTGCCAAAGCCCAGCTGTGCAATCTCTTCGACCTGCTGTTCCCAGCGCGGCAGTTTCTCATGCACCAGATCGATCCCGGTGACGCCCAGATGAATACGGCCCGACGCAAGTTCGCGCGGAATTTCACCCGCCGACAAAAGGATCAGTGAGACGCCTTCGATCCCGTCGACCCGACCCGCATATTCCCGGTCCGAGCCGTTGCGGGACAGCACGATGCCATGTTTTTCGAACCATGAGACGGTCTTTTCCATCAACCGGCCCTTCGAGGGCACGCCCAGCTTCACACTCATTGCGCGGCCTCCTCGATTTCAAGCATCAGGTCCGGGCGGATCACGCCGCCGATCGCGGGGATTTCGGCCCCATCGCCCAAGCGGCGCGTCAGCGCATCATAGCGCCCGCCCGTGGCGACGGGCGGCAGGTCGGGGCGGCCTTCGGCGTAGAACCCAAAGACAAACCCGTCGTAATATTCCATCGATGTCCGGCCATATGACGCTTCGAAATCCAGCCGTGCAACATCGACACCACGCGCCTGCAGGGCTGCGATCCGCGCCTCCAACCGGTCCAGCGCCGGGGTGATCTGCGGCAGATCCACTGCCACATCCCTCAGCTGTTCCAACGCGAAGGGCATGGTTTCACGCACATTCAGAAGCGTTTCCAACCCGGCCAGTTCATTGTCGGAGATCGGCGGCGCAGCGCGATCTTCGCGCAGGGCTTTGATCCGGTCGGCTATCTCGGGCGCGCGACGCTTGCCGATCATCGGAACATCAACCGCCATCGGGTCGGCCGCGTCCAAAAGCGCGTCACGGCCTTCGGGCCCCGGTTTACGCCCTGCAAAACGGTCCAGCAGCGCACGGAACCGGCGCGGCCGCCACAGGTGCCGCATCAGCGCGGCCTTGCGGCGGTCTGTGGTCCGAAGCCCTTCGACAGCCGCCGTCAGGATACCGATATCCCCGGTGGCTGCGCGCAGGGGCAGCCCGCGCAGTTGCAGCGCCATCAGCGAAAACACTTCGGCATCGGCACCAGCGGGATCTTCGCGGTCAAACACTTCGTACCCCACCTGAATATACTCGTTCGACCGGTCCGGGTCGTGTTCCTGACGGCGGAACACCTCACCGGAATAGGTATAGCGGGCAGGCTCGGCCCCGTCCCGCATGTGCATCTGAACAACAGGCAGGGTGAAGTCCGGGCGCAGCATCTGCTCGCCCCGCAGCGCGTCCGAGGTCACGTAGGCACGGGCGCGGATATCCTCGCCATAGAGGTCCAGCAACATTTCAGCGGGTTGCAACAGGGGCGTATCCACCACCTGCGCGCCCGCAGCCTCGAACCGGACACGCATCATCGCGGCACGGGCCTGTATCTGGGAACGGTTGGGCATGGGTCAGTCCTGACTGTCCAGAATTTCACGCACTTTCGCGACCAGATCAGCGCGCGATACTTCAAACTGGCTGGGGCGTTCTTTCCATTCTTCCAGTGTGGCGCTTTCGGCGATCTTGGCCCCAAGGATCAGGTCCTTGATCTGCACGATGCCCTTTGCCTTTTCGTCCCCGCCTTCGATCACCGCAACCGGCGAGTTGCGCTTGTCCGCGTATTTCAACTGGTTGCCAAAGTTCTTGGGATTGCCCAGATACACCTCGGCCCGGATGCCCGCATTGCGCAGCTCGGCCACCATCGCCTGATAATCAGCCATCCGGTCGCGGTCCATCACGGTGACGACGACGGGGCCTTTGGCGTGGGCGCTGATCCTGCCTTTTTCGCGCAGCGCGGCCAGCAACCGATCCACGCCGATAGACACGCCGGTCGCGGGAACTTCCTGTCCGATAAACCGCTTGACCAGATCGTCATAGCGCCCGCCACCCGCAACCGAGCCGAACTGCCGCTTGCGGCCTTTCTCGTCGAAGATTTCGAACGTCAGCTCGGCCTCATAGACCGGACCTGTGTAATAGCCGAGGCCACGGACGACGGAGGGGTCAATGACAATGCGGTCTCGACTATAACCTTGCGCATTCAAGATTTCGGCAATCTGCTCTAACTCTTCAACACCTTCATTGCCTATTTTGGAGTCGGCAACAGCATTTCTGAGGCGATCAAAGGTTTCTGACTGAATAGGAGACTTCGCAGTCAGGAAATCTATAACTGGTTCGGCTTGATAGTCTTTCAGTCCAACACCATCAATGAAGGCACCTGAGGAATCCTTCCGACCTGTTGTCAATAACTCAAGTACGCCTGTTTTGCCTACTTTGTCGAACTTATCTATCGTGCGAAGAATGGCATCGCGGTCTACTTGGCTGCCGCCAAGAGATTCCACTGCCTCGAGAACACCATTTAGCACCTTGCGATTATTGATCCGTACTACATAATCGCGACGCGGAATTCCTACCTCTTCCAACGCATCGCAAAGCATTGCACAGATCTCGGCGTCAGCAGCCATCGAGGCGGTTCCGACCGTATCCGCATCGCACTGATAGAACTGCCGAAAGCGCCCCGGCCCCGGCTTTTCGTTGCGCCAGACCGGACCCATTGCATAACGGCGATAAGGCGTCGGCAGGTCGTTGCGGTGCTGGGCGTAGACACGGGCCAGTGGCGCGGTCAGGTCATAACGCAGGGCCATCCAGTCGCCATTTCCGCCCTCGTCAAACTCCTGCCATGCAAAGACGCCCTCGTTCGGGCGGTCCACGTCGGGCAGGAACTTGCCCAGCGCCTCGACGGTTTCGACCGCACTGCTTTCCAGCGCGTCAAACCCGTACCGATGATAGACACCCGCAATCGTCCGCAGCATCTCGGTGCGCTGCGTGACTTCCTCGCCGAAATAGTCACGGAACCCTTTCGGCGTTTCGGCCTTGGGGCGGGGCTGTTTCTTGGGCTTGGCCATGTGGGGCGTCCTTGGGAGTGTACCTGTTCCGCGCGCGGTCTATCCCATGGCCCGCATCTGGGCAAGGCGCGCTTTCTCTGGCCAAGGCGTCACAGGGTCGCTATGTGCAGCCTGAAAGACAGGAGCATCCCATGCAGCATCTGGAAGAACAGATTGCCCATCTGACCCGCACGGTTGACGATCTGAACGCGGTTGTCACCAGGCAACAGGCCGAGATTGACAGGCTGACCCGCCGTGTCGAGATGCTGCTGCACCGCGAGGCTGAACGCGCACAGGAAGGGTCAGGCGGCGTTGTCCTTGGTGACGAACGCCCGCCACATTACTGAAGGCTTACAGCCCCAGCGTTGATTTCACCGCGTTGTCGACGACGCCACCCAGCAGGGCGTTTTCATCCCCGGCGCAACCCTCTTTCAGAGCCGCCACAAATGTTTCGCGCAGCGCGGCCTTTTCCTCGTCCGAACTGGCATGAGCTTCGAGGTCGACCTGACGGTTATAAAGTGACAACGCCGTCATCTTGCCGACCACGTCCACAATGTATTCTTCATTCCCGTCAGCCTCTTCGATGACCGACGCGCAGGTGTGGTACATAAGCGGCAGCGCCGCTTGTACCATCTGTTCGGCTTCCTCGTCCGCAAGGGCAAAACCGGGCCCTGTAAGCAGCGCTGTGGTGGTGATCACTTTCATCGCGTTCAAACGCATCATCCCGCCCCCGCTTATTTCGAGTTCGCGCCGATTAGCGCACCAACAATTGCCCCTGCGGCGGCGCCTTTGCCGTCGCCGATCAAGGCCCCAACCCCGGCCCCAATCACAGCACCTTTGATCGTGTTCTCTTTCTTTTTGTCGTCCGCAAGCGTGGCTGTCGCCGAAACCAAAGCCAGCGATGCCGCCGCCCCCAATACAATCGTTCTGAGATTGAGACCTGCAATCGTCATATCAACGCCCTCCCGTGGCATGAGTAGAAGACATATTTGCAAGGTCAGCCTAGCGATGCGCTAACTGTCTGGCAACAAAGCGGTGTCAGATCTCTTCGACGGTCATAACACCTTCCAGCGATTTGATCGCGCCCTTGATCTGCGGGTTGATCGGAAACACACGCCCAAGGTCGATTTCGACGTCGCCGGGCAGGCCGGGGTCCAGCAACAGCAGCTGGATCGGGCCGCGGGCCGCACCCTTGGCAGCGGTTGCGGCTTCTTCAAGAACCGTTGCAATCGTCGACACTGCCCGCGCTTCGTCGACAAAGATGCGCAGGCCCGTCGCCCCGGCTTCGGCCACCACAGAATCCGCTGGTCCAACCGAACGCCCCAGCAGCTTGAGCTGATCGGACTCCATCGTCGCCTCAACGGTCAGAACCACCTGAGCGCCGGTTTCCAGAAACTCGCGGCATTTCTCCAGCGTGTCGGAAAACAGCGTGACCTCATAAGCGCCGGTCGGGTCCGAAAGCTGGGCAAAGGCGAACCGGTTGCCCTTGGCCGATTTCCGTTCCTGCCGCCCGGCAACCACTCCGGCCATCTTGGCGATCAACGGGCCAGAGCGGGCTTTCTCTGTCACCTCGTCCAGCGTCAAAACCTGTTTACGCTTCAAGGCCGGCATATAGTCGTCCAGCGGATGACCAGAGAGGTAGAATCCGATGGCCTTGAACTCTTCGCTCAGACGTTCAGCCGGCAACCAGTCGGGGGTCGGCGCCAGGCGCGGTTCGGGCAGGTCATCTCCGGCCTCGCCAAACAGTGACACCTGGTTCGAATTCTTCTGTTCATGGATCGCGGCCGAATACTGCACCAGCGCATCTAGGCTTTCAAACACACGGCGGCGGTTCCGGTCCAGCTCATCAAAGGCCCCGGCGCGGGCCAGCATCTCAAGCGGGCGTTTGCCCACTTTCTTCAGATCAACGCGGCGGGCGAAATCGAACAGGTTAACAAACGGCTTGTCCGCGCGAGCCGCAACGATCAGGTTCATCGCCTCGACACCCACATTCTTGAGCGCGCCCAGCGCATAGACCAGATGTCCGTTATCAACATCGAACGTGGCCTGAGATCGGTTCACACAAGGTGGGACATACGGCAGTTCCAGCCCTTTTCGGACCTCTTCGAAATAGATCGCCAGCTTGTCGGTCAGATGGATATCGCAATTCATGACGCCCGCCATGAATTCAACCGGATGGTTCGCCTTCAACCAGCCGGTTTGATAGCTGACCACCGCATAGGCGGCGGCGTGGGATTTGTTGAAGCCGTAATTGGCGAATTTCTCGAGAAGGTCGAAGACTTCGCTGGCTTTCTTGGCATCCACCCCGTTTTCTGCCGCGCCTTTTTCGAACTTGGGGCGTTCGGCATCCATCGCCTCTTTGATCTTCTTACCCATCGCGCGGCGCAGCAGGTCTGCACCGCCCAGGCTGTACCCCGCCATGACTTGCGCGATCTGCATCACCTGTTCCTGATAGACGATAATACCTTGAGTTTCCTCAAGAATGTGGTCGATCAGCGGGTGAACGGATGTGATTTCGCGCAGCCCGTTCTTGACCTCGCAATAGGTCGGGATGTTCTCCATCGGGCCGGGACGATAGAGCGCGACGAGGGCCACGATATCCTCGATACAGGTGGGTTTCATGCGCTTGAGCGCGTCCATCATGCCCGAAGATTCAACCTGGAACACAGCGACCGTCTTGGCCGCTGAATAGAGCTTATACGTCGCCTCGTCATCCAGTGGGATGGCGTTGATCTGGTTCTCGGCCCCCTCGGCAGGTTCATAAAGCTCGGTGCCATCGGCGGCGATGTGCAACTTCCGCCCGGACTTGAAGATCAAGTCCATCGCGTTCTGGATCACGGTCAGGGTTTTCAGACCCAGAAAGTCGAACTTTACCAGCCCGGCCTGTTCCACCCATTTCATGTTGAACTGGGTTGCAGGCATGTCGGATCGCGGGTCCTGATAGATCGGCACCAGCGCGTCCAGAGGCCGGTCGCCAATCACAACCCCAGCCGCGTGGGTCGAGGCGTTGCGCAGCAGCCCTTCGACCTGCTGTCCATACGTCAGCAAACGATCCACCACCTCTTCGTTACGAGCTTCCTCCCGCAGACGCGGCTCATCCTTCAGGGCTTTTTCGATGGAAACCGGTTTTACCCCTTCAACCGGGATCATCTTGGACAGACGGTCCACCTGCCCGTACGGCATTTGCAGCACCCGCCCGATATCGCGTACGGCAGCCTTGGACAGCAAAGCACCAAATGTGATGATCTGCCCCACCTTGTCGCGCCCGTATTTCTGCTGCACGTAGCGGATCACCTCTTCGCGGCGATCCATACAGAAGTCGATATCGAAGTCAGGCATCGAAACCCGTTCGGGATTCAGGAACCGTTCAAACAGCAGGCTGTAACGCAGCGGATCGAGGTCGGTGATTGTCAGCGCATAAGCCACCAGCGAGCCCGCACCCGATCCCCGACCCGGCCCAACCGGAATATCGTGATCCTTGGCCCATTGGATAAAGTCGGCAACGATCAGGAAGTAGCCAGGGAACCCCATTCCTTCGATGATGCCAAGCTCGAAATCCAGCCGTTCCTGATATTCCTCGGGCGTCACCGCATGGGGGATCACGGCCAGACGTTTCTGCAAGCCCTCGTTGGCAATGCGGCGTAGTTCAGCGACCTCGTCATCGGCGAATTTCGGCAGGATCGGATCACGCCGATAGGCCATGAAAGCGCAGCGTTTGGCAATCTCGACAGTGTTCTCGATGGCCTCGGGCAGATCGGCAAACAGCGTCACCATTTCCTGCTGCGACTTGAAATAATGCTGCGCGGTCAGGCGGCGGCGACCTTCCTGCTGGTCGACATAGGCCCCTTCGGCGATACAGATCAGCGCATCATGGGCCTCGTACATATCCGAGGTCGGGAAATAGACGTCATTGGTGGCAACCAGCGGCAGGTTCTTGGCATAGGCCATCTCGATATGGCCGCGCTCGGTCTGGCGTTCGGCCTCTGGTTGGCCGTCCTCGCCCGGATGACGCTGGAGTTCGATATACAGACGATCCGGAAAGATCGCGGCCAGCCGATCCACCAGCGCCTCGGCCGCCGGACGTTGCCCCTGTTGCAACAGGCGGCCCACCGGCCCATCGGGCCCTCCGGACAGGCAGATCAGCCCGTCGGAGCGGCCCGCAAGCTCGTCCAGCGTGACCTGCGGCAACTGCCCGCCCTTGTCCACGTAAAGGCACGTGCTCAGCTTCATCAGGTTCTCGTACCCCGCCTCGGACTGTGCCAGCAGAACAAGCGACGCGGGCGTTTTTGGCTTTTCCCCCGGTTGCGATTGCACATAAGTCAGATCAACCTGACATCCCATGATCGGCTGGACACCGGCCTGGCTGGCTGTCACCGAAAATTCCAGCGCCGAAAACATGGAATTCGTGTCAGTCACCGCGACGGCAGGCATCCCCATCTTCTCGCACAGGGCGGGCAGTTTTTTCAGCCGCACAGCGCCTTCCAGAAGGGAGTATTCGGTGTGAACACGTAGGTGAATGAATCGGGGGTTACTGCTCATGAACGGCAGGCTACCCTAGCCGCGAGGCATGCAAAAGCCGGAACCTGCGCCGTTGTTTGGCAAAATAATCGTTTTCGATTATTCGGATTTTCCAGAAGGTGCTTCGGAAAGCGACATCTTCACTGACAAAAAAACGCTTTAGTTTCAAGTAACTGATATTTACACAGGGTGCGCAAATCCACGCCACTTGGCTGTAATGATGCATCATACAGGCAGTTTTTCTTGCCAGATCACGCATGCTGTTTCTAACATCCATTTGCAAGCTATCCGCCCGCCACTCTTTCTACGTCGCATCGAAGGAGGGCATCACCAGGGCGCAACCGGGTAAGGCGACGGGTTTCTCGAATGGACATCACGTTTCTTCTGAATGGAGAGACAGTGGAGCTGACGGATATCAATCCGACAGCCACTCTGCTGGATTGGCTGCGTGAAGATCGTGGCCTGACCGGCACCAAAGAAGGCTGCAACGAAGGCGATTGCGGTGCCTGCACTGTCATGGTGACGGATGCGGGTGGCGCAAAGGCCCTGAACTCGTGCATCCTTTTCTTGCCGCAGCTGCATGGCAAGGCGGTTCGAACCGTCGAAGGCGCCAGCGGCCCCGATGGCGAGGTCCATCCGGTTCAGCAGGCCATGGTTGACTTGCACGGGTCGCAATGCGGCTTTTGCACACCCGGTTTTGTCATGTCGATGGTGGCTGGTCACACCAATGGCGCGACGGATCACGACACACAGCTTGCCGGTAATCTGTGCCGTTGCACAGGTTATGCACCCATTATTCGCGCAGCCGAAGCGGCCGAGAAGCATCCCGTGCCTGTCTGGGTCAAGGACAAGCCTGTCGCAACACCCGCCGCTTCACCCATGCTGCCGGGCTCGTCCGACGCGCTGGCTGCTGTGTATGCCGAGAACCCAAATGCCACTTTGGTCGCGGGCGCAACTGATGTTGGGCTTTGGGTGACCAAGCAACTGCGCGATCTTGATCCGGTGATCTTCCTGAACAGCTGTGACGATCTGAAAGAGATCACGATCACCGACGAAGATATTCGGTTCGGTGCCATGGTCGATATGAACCGCATGGGCGAAGCCTTGGCGGACATTCACCCATCGTATGCTGAAATGATCCGGCGCTATGCCAGTGTTCAGGTCCGTCACGCGGCCACTGTGGGTGGCAACATCGCCAATGGCTCGCCAATCGGAGACAACCCGCCCGCGCTGATCGCATTGGGTGCGACGCTGCACCTGCGCAAAGGTGATGAACGCCGGTCAGTCCTGCTGGAAGACTTCTTCATCGATTACGGGAAACAGGACCGCGCGCCGGGTGAGTTTGTCGAAGCCGTCAGCTTCCCGCGTCAGGCGGACCGGCTGAAATGCTACAAGCTGAGCAAACGGTTCGATCAGGATATCTCGGCCGTGTGCGGATGTTTCAACATTACCATTTCGGACGGACGGGTGGCGGCTGCGCGCATCGCGTTTGGCGGTATGGCTGGCATTCCGAAACGGGCAACCCATGTCGAGGCCGCGTTGATCGGCAAGCCATGGACGCGCGAGACGATTGACGCCGCTCTGCCCGCTTTTGCCGACGATTATTCACCGCTTACCGATATGCGCGCCTCGGCCACGTACAGGCTTGAGACTGCCAAAGCGATGCTGGAACGGTACTTCCTTGAGGATCAGGGCCAAGTGACCAACGTGCTGGAGGTATCGGCATGAGCGTAACCAAACCCCTTCCCCACGACGCGGCACCGCTGCACGTATCCGGTTCCGCCCGATATGTGGACGACATCCCGACGCCAAAGGGCACATTGCATCTGGCCTTTGGCCTGAGCCCGATCGCCAAGGGCACGATTACCGCGATGGACCTGTCTGCCGTGAAAGCAGCAGCCGGGGTCGTCAAGGTCATGACGGCACAGGACCTGCCTTTTGCCAACGATGTTTCGCCCTCGATCCACGATGAACCGTTGCTGTCCGACGGGACGGTTCACTATATCGGCCAGCCTGTTTTCCTTGTGGTTGCCACCAGCCATCTGGCCGCCCGCAAGGCGGTTCGGTTGGGCAAGATCGACTATGCAGAGGACACACCGATCCTGACGGTGGAAGAAGCTCTGGCAGCAGACAGCCGATTTGAAGACGGGCCCCGTATCTATGCCAAGGGCGACGCGGACGCCGCGATTGAAAGCGCAGCCCACGTCATCGACGGAACATTCGAGATCGGCGGTCAGGAGCATTTCTATCTGGAAGGTCAGGCAGCCCTTGCCGTGCCGAATGAAGGCGGCGACATGCTGGTCCACAGCTCGACCCAGCACCCGACCGAGATACAGCACAAGGTGGCGGACGCTCTGGGCCTGCCAATGCATGCGATCCGCGTCGAAACCCGGCGCATGGGTGGCGGATTCGGTGGCAAGGAAAGCCAGGGGAATGCGCTGGCCGTCGCCTGCGCAGTGGCGGCGCAGGCAACCGGCAAAGCCTGCAAGATGCGCTATGACCGCGATGATGACATGATCATCACCGGCAAACGCCACGCCTTCCGGATTTCCTATCGCGCGGGATTTGACGAACAGGGTCACATTCAGGGCGTGTCCTTTCTGCAATACGCGATCTGCGGCTGGGCGCAGGACCTGTCCCTGCCCGTCGCCGACCGTGCGATGCTGCATTCGGACAATGCCTACCTGCTGCCCAATGCCCGGATTGAAAGCCATCGGTTGAAGACCAACACGCAGTCAGCCACCGCCTATCGTGGGTTTGGTGGCCCGCAGGGGATGGTTGCCATCGAACGTGTGATGGACCACGCCGCGCATGAACTTGGGTTGGACCCGGTGGAATTGCGCCGCCGCAACTATTACGAGCCCGCGCATAAAGTTGCCGAAGTCCAACCTCACGAAAAACCGCTGGGTCATCCCGACCCGCACGAAGACCTGACCAGCCGTGGCGCGGTGGAAACAGGGACCGCCCCGGTCCGCCCCCTGCCCGCTGGCGGCAACACGACGCCCTACGGAATGGAGGTCAGCGATTTCGAACTGCATGGCATGACCGAAGCGCTGATGAAGTCCAGCAACTATGCCGCGCGCAAAGCGGCCATCGAGAAATGGAACGCCGAAAACAGCGTGATCAAGAAGGGCATCGCCTTTTCTCCGGTCAAGTTCGGAATTTCCTTCACGCTGACCCATCTGAACCAGGCCGGTGCGCTGGTGCATGTGTATCAGGATGGTTCGGTCCACCTGAATCATGGTGGCACCGAGATGGGTCAGGGCCTGTTCCAGAAGGTCGCGCAAGTGGCCGCGTCGCGTTTCGGCATCCCGCTTGAGATGGTCAAGATCACCGCCACCGATACGGCCAAAGTGCCGAATACGTCAGCCACGGCAGCGTCTTCAGGCAGCGATCTGAACGGCATGGCGGTGAAAGCGGCTTGCGATACGATCCGCGACCGGATGGCCGATTATCTAGCTGAACGGCATCAGGCCGACCCCTCCGCGGTCACTTTCACGGATGGCCACGTTTCGGTTGGTGAAGAACGGTACACGTTCGCCGAAGCTGCCGCACTGGCCTATCAGGGTCGCATAAGCCTGTCGGCCACCGGCTTTTATAAAACGCCCAAGATCGAATGGGACAGGATCGCGGGACGCGGTCGCCCGTTTTACTACTTCGCCTATGGCGCTTCGGTCACCGAGGTCGCTGTGGACACGTTGACGGGCGAGAACCGCATTCTGCGCACAGATATCCTGCATGACGCGGGCGCTTCGCTGAACCCGGCGCTGGATGTCGGACAGGTCGAAGGCGGTTACGTGCAGGGCGCGGGCTGGCTGACGACCGAGGAACTGGTCTGGGACGGCAAGGGCAACCTGCGCACACATGCGCCCTCGACCTACAAGATCCCGGCCTGTTCCGACCGGCCCGACATTTTCAACGTCGCACTTTGGGATGGCGAGAACCGAGAGGACACCATCTATCGCTCGAAAGCCGTGGGGGAACCCCCGTTCATGCTGGGAATATCGGCCTGGCTGGCGCTTTCGAATGCGGTGGCAGCCTGCGGGGACACCTATCCGGCACTCAACGCGCCCGCCACCGCCGAAGAGGTCTGGCGCGGCGTCCAGAGGATGAAGGGAGATATCTGATGGGATTTGACCTAGAGGCTTTGAGGGAGGCGGTCAAAACCCACGGCAAAGTGGTTCGGGTGGTCATCGCCGGGATCAAAGGGTCGTCTCCACGCGAAGTTGGTGCCGCCATGCTGGTCTGGGGCGGCGGGCAAAGCGGCACAATTGGTGGCGGAACACTGGAATACCAGGCGGCAAATGCCGCACGGTTGCAAACCACGCAAACCCGCCTGACGCATCATGCACTTGGACCCGAGTTGGGGCAATGCTGCGGCGGTGCCGTGTCGTTGCTGAGCGAGGTCTACGACGCAAACACTGTCAATGATCTGGACGATACGGTCATCGCGCGCCCGGCCACGGGTGACGAGATGCCCCTGTCGGTCAAGCGAATGCTGGCGACGGCGCGCGGACAGGGGATTGCGCCAGAACCGCAGCTGATCGATGGCTGGATGGTTGAACCTGTTCACAAGCCGACACGCAATCTGTGGATCTGGGGCGCGGGCCATGTCGGCCGGGCGCTGGTGGATGTGCTGTCCCCGCTTCCCGATCTTGCGATCACCTGGGTGGACACCAGCCGTCAGCGCTTTCCGGCCACTGTGCCAGCGGGCGTGACAATTGTTCCGGCCACAAAACCGGCCGAGCTGATCCGCCATGCCCCATCCGACGCCGAACATCTTGTGCTGACATACTCGCATAGCCTTGACTTTGAACTGTGCAACAGACTGCTTTTGCACGATTTTGGCTTTGCGGGGCTGATCGGCTCGGCTACGAAATGGGCGCGATTCCGGTCGCGTCTGGCCGCTCTTGGGCATCCGCCTGAACGGATAAGCCGGATCACCTGCCCGATCGGTGACCCGTCGATGGGGAAGCATCCACATATGATCGCCGTGGGCGTCGCCGCACAATTGCTGCGCCCGGCCCTGCAAAACGAGTTGAAGAAGGACCTGAGCGCGTGACCATTCCACTTTTGAGCTTGCAAGGGCTGACCAAAGCCTACCCCGGCGTTGTGGCCAATGATCAGGTGTCCTTTGACATCGGTGAAGGCGAAGTGCACGCGCTGCTGGGTGAAAACGGCGCGGGGAAATCCACGCTGGTGAAAATGATCTATGGGCTTGTGAAGCCGGACAGCGGCACCATGAAGCTGCGCGGCAATCCGTTTGCGCCGCCCGAACCGCGCGCGGCCCGTGCCGATGGGATCGCGATGGTGTTCCAGCATTTTTCGCTGTTTGACGCGCTGAACGTGGCCGAGAATATCGCGCTGGGGATGGAGAATCCGCCCCCGATGGGGGATCTGGCATCGCGCATTCGCGAAGTCTCGGAAACCTATGGTCTGCCGCTGGACCCGTTCCGCACGGTTGGCGATCTGTCCGCAGGCGAACGCCAGCGGGTCGAGATCATTCGCTGCCTGCTGCAGGACCCCAAACTGCTGATCATGGACGAACCGACCTCGGTTCTGACCCCGCAAGAGGTCAATATCCTGTTTGAGACGCTGAACAAGCTACGCTCCGAGGGAACCTCGATCCTTTATATCTCGCATAAACTGGAGGAGATCCGAACGCTGTGCGACCATGCCACGATCCTGCGTCTGGGCAAGAACGTGGGCGAATGTGTTCCCGCTGAAACCTCGGCGCGCGACATGGCCGAGATGATGGTCGGGTCGACGTTGCAGACGCCTGAACGATCGGGCCGGGAACTGGGCGAGGTCGCGCTGGATGTCAGCGGGCTGTCAGTCCCCTCGCCTTCGGAATTCGGCACCGCATTGCGCAATGTGCACATGACGGTCCGCAAGGGCGAGGTTCTGGGCGTCGGCGGTGTTGCCGGAAACGGGCAGGATGAATTGCTGGGCGTGCTGTCCGGGGAAATCCTGACATCGGCGGATGCGATCAAGTTCAACGGTCAGGCAATCGGCAAGCTCGGCCCGACAGCGCGCCGCAAGCTGGGCGTTCTGACCGCGCCCGAGGAACGGCTCGGCCACGCGGCGGCGCCCGACATGAGCCTGACCGAAAACGCTTTGCTGACCGGATCTGTGCGGGAAGGGCTTGAGAAAAACGGCTTCTTGAAATGGTCCGAAACCCGGAGTTTTGCCGAAAAGATCATCGAAGCCTTCGACGTACGTACGCCCGGGCCCGAAAACGCAGCGCGGTCCTTGTCCGGCGGCAATCTGCAGAAATTCGTGATTGGACGCGAAGTGCTGCAAAACCCTGATGTGTTGGTGGTAAACCAGCCAACCTGGGGGGTGGATGCCGCGGCGGCCGCGTCGATTCGGCAAGCCATACTCGATCTTGCGGCGAAAGGCACAGCGGTGGTTTGCATCTCGCAGGATCTGGATGAGCTGATGGAAATCTCGGACAGTTTTGCGGCCTTAAACGAAGGTCGGCTGAGCGCACCGCGCCCGACCACCGGCCTGACCGTGGATGAGATTGGCCTCATGATGGGCGGTGCCCATGGCATGGAGGTGGCACATGTGTGATCTGCTGAGCCGCCTTCGGCGAGAGTATTTGCAAAAAGATGAAACATCTGGGGGGATGAGCAGATGATTGTATTGGAGAAACGGCCACAGCCGTCCAGGGCCTGGTCTTATGCGACCCCCCTTGTGGCGGTGCTGGCGACAATGGTGTTTGGCGGGTTGCTGTTTGCCATATTGGGGAAAAACCCGGTCGAAGCCATCGGTACCATCTTCTGGGAGCCGCTTTTTGGCGAGTTCGCATTCTATTACCGCCCTCAATTGCTGGTCAAGGGCGCCCCGCTTGTGTTGATCGCTATCGGATTGTCGCTGGGATTTCGGGCCGGTATCTGGAATATCGGGGCCGAAGGGCAATACATCATGGGCGCCATATTCGGTGCGGGCGCAGGTCTGGCCTTCTATCCGCTCGACGCCTGGTACATCTTCCCGATCATGGTGGCCGCAGGCGCATTTGGCGGGTGGCTGTGGGCAACGATCCCGGCTTTGCTGAAAGTGCGTTTCGGCACCAACGAAATCCTCGTGTCGCTGATGCTGGTCTACGTGGCCGAACAGATGCTGGCCTCGGTCTCGCTGGGTTTGCTCAAGAACCCCGAAGGGTTCGGCTTTCCCGGCTCGCGCAACCTGCAATCCTATGAAAGCGCGCACAATGCCGAGCTGATTGCCGGTTCCGGGATGCATTGGGGTGTTGTCGCGGCCTTCATCGCGGTGATCTTTGCCTATGTTTTGCTGAACCGTCACATGCTGGGGTTCCATATCCGTCTGACGGGTGAGGCCCCCCGCGCCGCAAAGTTTGCAGGTGTGAATCCAGCGCGCCTGATCCTGTTCTGCCTTGGAATTTCGGGCGCTTTGGCCGGGTTGGCCGGGATGTTCGAGGTGTCCGGCCCGTCCGGTCAGATCAGCATCGATTTCAATGTGGGTTATGGCTTTACAGCGATCATCGTCGCCTTTCTGGGCCGACTGCATCCGGTGGGTATTCTTTTGGCCGGGGGCCTGATGGCGCTGACCTATATTGGCGGTGAAATCGCACAATCGCAGCTGGGCCTGCCTGCCGCAGCCATTCAGGTGTTTCAGGGAATGCTGCTGTTTTTCCTGCTGGCCTTCGATCTTCTGACAAACTTCCGCATCCGTGCGGCTCGTAGCGAGGTGGCGTGATCATGGATCTTGGTCAAATCAATCCCGTTCTTCTGGTTGCTTCGCTTATGGTGGCCGCAACCCCCCTTCTGCTGGCCGCGATCGGAGAGCTTGTCGTGGAAAAGGCAGGCGTTCTGAACCTTGGTGTCGAGGGCATGATGATCGTTGGCGCGATCAGCGGTTTTGCGATCTCGGTCGAAACCGGATCGCCCTGGCTGGGCTTTGTTGCTGCCGCCATTGGCGGGGCCGTGCTGTCGCTGCTGTTCGTCTTGCTGACACAGTTTGCGTTGGCCAACCAGGTTGCCAGCGGCCTTGCGCTGACCCTGTTTGGCCTGGGGTTCAGCGCCCTGATGGGGCAAAGCTATGTGGGCGTCAAACCACCCAGCATGGGCGATATCCACATCCCCTTGATCAGCGATATTCCGGTCATCGGCCCGATCCTGTTTCGGCACGATCCCATCCTGTATCTGGGCATTGCGCTGACCGCTGTGGTCTGGGCCGTCCTGAAGTACACCCGCGTCGGGTTGATCCTGCGGGCGGTTGGTGAAAACCACGATGCCGCCCATGCGCTTGGCTACAAGGTCATCAAAATCCGTATCATGGCGATCCTGTTTGGCGGGGCCTGCGCGGGTCTGGGTGGAGCTTACATCAGTCTGATACGTGTGCCGCAATGGACCGAGGGCATGACCGCAGGTGTCGGCTGGATCGCACTGGCGCTGGTGGTGTTTGCCAGCTGGAAACCGTGGCGGGTCCTGCTGGGTGCATATTTGTTCGGCGGCATCACCGTCTTGCAGCTTAATTTGCAGGCAGCGGGCGTTGCCATTCCCGTCGAGTATCTGGCAATGTCACCCTATCTTATCACGATCCTTGTGCTTGTGATCCTTTCGGCCGACAAGAGCAGCGCACCTGCCTCACTGGGCCGGACCTTCCATGCCTCACACTAGGGGCCAACTGAACCAACTTGGGGAGTAACTACATGAAATTAAAATCGCTTCTGACAACTGCCGCGATAGCGCTTGGTCTTGCGACCGGTGCAGTGGCACAAGACAAAACCAAGGTCGGTTTTGTTTATGTCGGCCCTGTCGGCGACGGCGGCTGGACCTATGAACACAACAAAGGCCGTTTGGCGATCGAAGAAGAGTTCGGCGACAAGGTCGAGACTGTATTCGTTGAATCAGTACCCGAAGGCCCCGACGCCGAGCGCGTGATGACCCAGATGGCGCTGGAAGGCGCGGATCTGATCTTTACCACCTCGTTCGGCTATATGGATCCAACCATCAATGTGGCCAAGAAATTCCCGAACGTGAAGTTCGAGCACGCGACCGGCTACAAGACCGCCGACAACGTCTCGGTCTATTCAGCGCGTTTCTACGAAGGCCGCGCGGTTCAGGGGCATATCGCGGGTAGAATGACCGAATCGAACATCATCGGCTATATCGGGTCCTACCCGATCCCCGAGGTGATCCGCGGTATCAACTCGGCCTATATCCACGCCAAGAAAGCGAACCCGGATGTACAGTTCAAGATCGTCTGGGCCTATACATGGTTCGACCCGGCGAAAGAGGCTGACGCTGCATCGGTTCTGATCGAACAGGGCGCCGACGTGATCCTGCAGCACACTGACTCGACCGCACCGCAGGCCGCCGCACAAGAGGCGGGCAACGTGATCACCTTCGGTCAGGCTTCGGATATGAGCGAATACGCCCCCAAACCGCGTGTTTCCTCGATCATCGACAACTGGGGACCCTATTACATTGCGCGCACGCGAGCCGTGATGGACGGCACCTGGGCCTCGTCCAACACCTGGGACGGAATCGGGCCGGGCATGGTAGAAATCGGTGAGATTTCGGATGCAGTTCCCGCGGACATCAAGGAAGAGGCAGTGGCCCTGAAAGCCGCGCTGGCCGATGGCAGCTATCATGCCTTTACCGGACCGCTGAAAAAGCAGGACGGCAGCGACTGGCTGGCCGAGGGCGAAGTGGCCGACGACGGTACTCTGGCCGGTATGAACTTCTATGTCGAAGGGCTGGAAGGCGATATCCCGCAATAAACGGCGCGGATAGAAATGCATAAAGGCCCGCAGGATTGCGGGCCTTTTTTGTGGCGTTTTCGTTTCGGTCACATTACCGGATGACCGGGATGCTACGGCCGCGACGAGCCACAGAAACTTTAGACTCTGCCCTGCGTTCGCCACCCGATCAGGCTGAGACACGCAAAAACGATCGCGGCAACGCAGACAATCGAGGGCCCTGCCGGAGTGTCGAATACATACGCAGCCCTTAGCCCTGTGATGGCCGAAAGCGCACCTATTCCCGCAGCAATCAGGGCCATGGATTCTGGTGACCGTGCCAGGTTTCGCGCAGCAGCCGCCGGAATAATCAGCATCGCGGCGATCAGCAACACGCCCACAACCTTGATCGCCACCGCTACGGTCACAGCAAGTGACAGGGTCAGGATCAGTTGTTCTCGCCTTGGATCGAAGCCGCTGGCATAGGCCAGTTCTTCGTTCAGTGTCGCGGTCAGAAGTTGCGACCAACGCCAGACAATCAGAGCCACGACAAGCGCCGCACCGCCCCAGATCACGACCAGATCAGAACGGGAGACCGCCAGAATATCCCCAAACAGATACGCCATCAGGTCAATCCGGACACCGGACAGGAATGAAACTGCAACCAGCCCGAAGGCCAGCGCAGAATGCGCCAGCACCCCCAGCAGCGTGTCCATCGCATAACCGCGACCGGCCAAAAGCGAAACGGTCAGCGCCATGACCAAAGCGATAGCCAGCGCGCCCGTGAAGATCGACATCTGAAACGTCAGGGACAGGGCCACGCCCAGAATTGCGGCATGCGCGGTCGCGTCGCCGAAATACGCCATGCGACGCCACACGACAAAACATCCAAGGGGGGCCGCCGCAAACGCCACGCCAATACCGGCGAGCGTTGCCCGCATCATGAAATCATCCAGCATTATTCCGCCGCTTCCTGTGGGTTCGCATCATGATCATGATCATGATCATGATGGTGATCATGTTCATGACGATAAAGGGCAAGCGCACCGCCTGTTCCGGTTCCGAACAAGGCCCGATACTCTGGTGCCGAGGCGACCACGGCCGGCGATCCTTCGCAACAGACATGCCCATTGAGGCATATCACCCGGTCCGACGCGCTCATGACCACGTGCAGTTCGTGGCTGATCATCAGAATGGCGCATCCGGACTCGCGTCGGACTGCCTCGATCTGCTGGTAAAAGCTAGCCGATCCCCGTTGGTCCAACCCCTGTGTCGCTTCGTCCAGCAACAAGATGTCCGGGTGGTTGATCAAGGCTCTGGCCAACAGCACCCGCTGGAACTGTCCGCCGGACAGCTGCGACATCTGGCGTTTCAACAGATCCGGCACACCCGCGGATTCAAGCGCCTCGACACATTGCCTGCGCGACACAGGATCGGTCAGACGCATGAACCTTTCGACGGAAATTGGCAAAGTCGGATCGACATGCAGCTTCTGCGGCACATATCCGATTTTCAATCCGGGCTTCAGTGACACGTGACCGGCGGAAGGCCGTGTCGCACCGATAATGGCCCGCAGCAGGCTGGTCTTGCCTGATCCGTTCGGGCCAACGATGGTCACGATTTCACCCGGTTCAACGACCATATCCACATGATGCAGCACGGTATGCGCGCCATAGCGGACGCTGAGTTTCTCGACAGTGATTAGGGCCATCTTTATGCCTTTTCGGTGCAGTCAGGGCAGAGACCTTCAGCCTCTACAACCGTTCGCTCGATCTCGAAACCTGCCGCGCGCGCGGCAGCGCCAAGAACACCTTTGGAGGGGGCGGACTGCGCCTCGGCTACGGCATCACATTTTCGGCAGATCATGAAAGCAGGTGAATGCGCCGCGCCGGGATGAGAGCAGGCGACAAACGCGTTCAGCCGCTCGATCTTGTGGACAAAGCCGTTCTGTACAAGAAACTCCAACGCCCGATAAGCGACCGGAGGCTGGGACCCGAATCCTTCGTCGCGCAACCGATCAAGGATTGCGTAGGCGCCAAGGGCGCGATGTTCCTGCAACAACATCTCAAGAACCTTGCGGCGAACCGGCGTCAGACGCAGCCCTTCCTCTTTGCACCGGGCTTCGGCAGATGCCAGGGCCGTTGCGACACAGCTCTGGTGGTCATGTTCCTGAAACCCGACCGGGGCGGTGTCTTTGCCAGGTACTGGGTGCACATCACTTGTCATGTTATTTCATATCATGTATTGCCACTTGAAATGTTATAAAATCACACAGAGAGCTCTATGTCCAGAACGCTTCTTCTTCCATTGTCGATCACAGTTGCATTGCTGGGTGGACCGGCCCGCGCAGATGCGCCAAACGTTGCCGCGGACATTGCCCCGGTTCATTCGCTGGTGGCCCGTGTAATGGAGGGTGTGGGAACACCTGCCCTGATCGTCGCACCAGGTGCCTCGCCCCATGAATACAATCTGCGCCCGTCCGAGGCAGCCGCGTTGCAAAACGCCGATCTGGTGTTCTGGGTAGGAGAAGACCTGACGCCATGGTTGGAAAGCGCGATAGAAACCCTTGCCCAAGGCGCGACTGCCACTGCCCTATTGGACGCAAAGGGCACGGAGCTTCTTGAGTTCCGGGAAGACACATTATTTGAGGCGCATGATCACGCGGACGATGCGGGTCACGAAGACCATGACGACCATGACGATCACGAAGGCCATGATGATCATAACGATCATGATTCTCATGACCCACATGCCTGGTTGTCGCCAACGAATGCCATAGCCTGGCTGAACCTGATCGCAGATCAAATGTCGTCAGCGGATCCCGACAATGCCGCTGCGTATTTGGCAAACGCCGAAGCGGCGCGCGAAGAAATGACCGCGCTTTCCGCAGAAGTGGCAGGGTTGCTTGAACCGGTTCGCGGCGGCAGCTTCATCGTGTTTCATGATGCTTACCAGTATTTCGAGGTCGCGTTTGGTTTCCCGGCATCAGGCGCGATTTCCCTGAGCGATGCGTCCGACCCAAGCCCCGCGCGTATTGCCGCCATTCAAGGTCGCATTCGCGCTGAAGGCATCAACTGCGTATTATCTGAACCACAGTTCAATCCGGGCATCGTCGAAACCGTATTGGACGGAACCTCGGCGCGATCCGGTGTGATCGATCCACTGGGCTCGGCTCTGGAACCGGGGCCGTCTCTGTACCCGCAAGTCATTCGTAACATGGCGCAAACCCTGTCGGAGTGTTTGAAAACCCGTTGAACCGGGACTGGGATCGGGACGCGGGAACCTGCCGGGGTGCACCCAAAAAGGCCAAGTCCCGGCCCGCGCATCAGGTTTCGAACATTGGAGAAGCGCATCAGACCATGGTCTGTAGCGCGTCAAGCAATTGTCGTTCATAGTCGATTGCGAAATGAGACCCAAAATTTCTGACCTGACAATTGGCAACTGGTCTTTGTCGCGCGTTTTTCTCGCGGCCAGCATAGTCGTAATGGGGACTGCTACGGTGTTTGTTGGTCACTGGGTGTCGAACCGGATCGAAAACGCGGTTGTACAGAACTCCGCCAACTCGGCCGCACTGTACATGGAAAGCATTCTGTCTCCTCTCAGCCAGGAGCTGGCGCATGGAGATCGACTGTCCGAACAGGCCAGCCGGGCGCTGGACGAGATTTTCATGACCCAGCCGATGCGCGAACGCATTGCCTCGTACAAGTTCTGGAAACAGGATGGCGAGATTGCATACGCATCGGATTCCGCCATCATCGGTCGTCGGTTCGAGCCGACAGATGACCTGAAACGCGCATGGGCTGGAGAAATCTCGGGCTCATTTGAAGAGCTGGACGACGAAGAAAGCGCGGCAGAGGCTGCGCTTGGCATTCCATTGCTGGAAGTCTACAGCCCTATTCGCGAAATCTGGTCGGGAAGAGTAATCGCGGTCGCCGAGTTCTATGAAAAAGCCGATCAGTTGGAACTGGACATGGCCAGAGCCAGAGGAACAAGCTGGTTGATCGTTGGCTCGGCCTTTGCGGCAAGCACGGTTGTTCTGTTTTCCATTGTCGCAATCGGCGACAACACCATTCGACGGCAGGGGCGCCTTCTGAACGACCGCCTTGTCGAAAGCGAAAAGATGGCCGCGCAGAATGCCATGCTGCGGTCGCGCGTCATTGATGCATCGGAAAGATACGCCGCGCAAACAGACAGGTTCCTCAGGAAACTCGGCGCGGAACTGCACGACGGCCCCGCCCAATACCTGTCGCTCGCTGCCCTTCGACTGGAGGCCGCATTCGGCGACAGGCCGGAGATGCCCACCGAGGCCGAAGAAATTCAGCAATCTTTGCAGAAGTCTTTGGCAGAAATTCGCGCTCTTTCTCGGGGATTGTTCGCGCCGGACATCGAAAACCTGGCGCTCGTTGATGTCGTGAAAAGAGCTGTCGAGGACCATTCCGAGCACAGCCCTTTTCGCCCCGGTATTTCCTTTCAGGGCAATCCGTCGCCTGATTTGTCAATCTCGGGCAAGTTGTGCGTTTTCCGGTTCCTGCAGGAAACGATTTCCAATGCCGCAAGATATGCGCCCACGTCCCGATGCATTGTCACCTGCGACGTACATGATGATCGCATCACCGTTCAGGTCAGCGACGACGGCCCCGGGTTCGATCCGTCAGGCGAGACTGTGCTGCGAGACGACGGGGGCCAGGGCCTTGTCGGTTTGCGTGACAGGGTCGAAAGCATCGGTGGCCGGTTCGTGGTGACGTCAACCCCGGGCAAGGGCACCACCGTTGCTATGACATTGTTTCCCAGAAAAATGAGTGCATCATGACAACATCCGTCGTTATCGCAGATGATCACCCGATTTTCCGGGACGGTTTGCACCGGACATTAGAAGAGGCTGACGGTTTCAAGGTTCTCGCCGCCGGATCAAATGCGGATGAGGCCGTTTCTCTTGTCCGAACCCATCAACCAGACATCGCCATCCTCGACCTGTCGATGCCCGGTGGCGGCATTAGCGCGACCCGTCGAATTGCTGAAATGGCGAACCCGCCTTTCATCGCGATATTGACGGTCTCTGAAAACAGCAGTGACGTCGCAGACGCTTTGGAGGCGGGTGCCATTGGCTACATCGTCAAGGGCGTGACAGCGCGCGAATTGACAGATTCGCTGCGCAGTATCGCCTCGGGCGAAGGGTTCGTCTCGCCGGGTCTGGCTTCGCGCATGCTACTTCAGATCAATTGCGGAAGTGGGCCGCAGAAAGAAACTGACGCCATCGATGATCTTACCCATCGCGAGGAGGAGATTCTTCGGCGCGTCGCCAAAGGGCTGAGCAATCGGGAAATAGCCGATGAGTTGGGGATTCAAGAGAAAACCGTCAAGCATTACATGACGGCGATCCTGTCCAAGCTCCATGCGCGGAACCGGGTGGAGGCCGCTCTCATCGCGCATGAGGCCTGGAACAAGAAAGACTAGGGTCAGGCGCTCAAAGACCGGGGCGGTCTCTCAAGAAAAGAAACCGCCCCGCACAATGGTCAAAGTTCGTTGTTCAGTTGGCAATCGCCTGAAGTCTGCTGCGATCCGCCGCGGTTGCGGTTCTTTCAACAACGGTCCGGTTGAACGGGTCTTTCAGTTCGTAACGTCCGCCCTCGATCTCTTCTTTCCAGCCGTTTGCGTAACTAACTTCGATATTGTTGCCCTGAATTTCGATTTTTGCCGGGTTACTTCCAGCACCGCCGCTCTGCCCTGGCGAGCGCACACTATCGATTGAGATACCGTTTGCCAGTGACCGAAGGCGCGAAACGTCGGCACCGGTGGCCGGTCGTTCCTCGACGGTTCGGTTCTGCGCGTTCTTTCTTTCGTACCGACCGTTTTCGATCTCTTCTTTGGTGCCGTCAGCATAGCGTACTTCGATGCCGCTCGCGCTTGTCTCGACCTTTGTTATTCCAGCCGATCCCGATGACCGCCCCCCAGACTGAGACCGGTCCTTCTTATCCCCGCCCCGACCCGAGCGTGACGATCCATCGTCATCGTCATCATCGTCATCATCATCGTCGTGACCACCTTTACCCGATCCGGAATTGTCGTCGCTATCTCCGCCGCTGCCCGACCCGGAATTGCTGTCATGATCATCATCCCCGCCGTTGCCGTCACTCCCCTTCCCGCTTTTTGCAAACGCGTAAGCAGGTTCCAACCGCAAATGACCGTCTGCGTCAAAGGTCGGCACATAGGGTGTCATCACAATCAGCGACGCCAGCGCTGCCGAGCTCAGAAGCTGACCAGTTCTTTTCCGGGTATTCATTATCGTCTCCAATCCTGTTCGAGGCGTTTTCCTGCATTGGAGGCAGGATATCCCAGTCCCGGCTTCGCTACATCGGGCTTAGGTCTGATGATTTTCCGGCCGAATGTCCGGACCGGAGAAGCTAAGAATTACAATTCCCGAAACTCAACCTGATCCAACACTCCTATTTTGGCTTTGAGCAACGAGGGACCGCATGTCGGTGCCGACAGCACTGACGGTGGAGGCGGGTTGGTTTTCATGATGGGGTAAGAGTCGGCTTGAGGAAGCGTCAGAATGGGTGCGCTTTGATAGCTGATCTTTGCTCTCTGGCGTAGCACCGCTGTAGCACCGGGCGAGGATGCCCCACGCGCAGAAATCGCCCTGCTGGACGCTAGCGTATTGTTTTTATGTAGGTAATTTTGGTTGCGGGAGTAGGATTTGGCCTTTATCGAACATCAATTAGGCACATCCCTAACAAACCAATTTGAAGTAGATTTCTGGACGCACAGATTTACTGCTTTAGACGCTTGACCAATTTGGGCAGGAGGCTGTCATTCGCTGCAGTCTGCGCTAAGGTCCGTTCCGCGCAAACTATGCGGTGGCAACTTCTGTCATAGTATTGACTGTTCGAACGGCCATCGCGTTCTTCCTGTCGGCAGTCTTTCAGCTTTGATGCAACCATCAGAGAGATGCTACCTTGTGTATGCGCTTTGGCGTCGTAGCGACCGCACACCCAAGCTCAGCACGGAGAATCTACGTTTTCTTCAAGGCACGATGGGCTAGGGTACAATTCTGCAGCAGAAAAGCAGCTCGGAGTCTGCCACTGAGATCCGAAGAGCTTTACGCCCGGCTTTCATTCGTCAACAAAAGTGTGCGCTTCTGACAAACCCTTGGTAACGGCTTCGACAAGAACCGTGTTCATACTATGCGATTCCAGCCATGCTTTGGGGTCCTCGTAGAGAAGCGGGTCGAGCTCAGCCAGTCTATTGAGAGCAACTCGTGCGGCTGTTTCGTTTGAGAGTTTGCTGTAAGCGATGGCAAGCAAAGCCTGGCCAAAGGACCAGCCATCAGTGGAGGCGTGTTCCGCATCTATGGCCAGTTCCTCCCATTCCTCTCTAAGCAGATGGTCCGCGGCCAGCAGGTGAAAGTAGAACGGCGGTGGCGCAACAGAGCGGTCTATCGCGCGATGCATAATTGGAACTCCCTCGTCGAAGCGACCTGCTATTCCATAGCGGATCGCTAGATTGGCCAGTGCGGCTGGATCGTTGGGGTTAACTTCCACGGCTCTTTGTGCAAACTCGATCGAGCGCTCCATATCACCCGCGTATTGCTCAACATGGGACATCGCCTGAAGCGCGTCAGTATCCCGTGGATCCAAGTCGATAGCGCGTGCCGCTGCCTCTTTGGCAAGGGCAAAGGCCGCGTCCCTTGAAAGCACTTTCTCATGACCGAACCGGGCAGCATCATTGCGCAGGTAGGCCAGCATTGCCCATGCGCGAACGTATTCCGGGTCCTCGCGAACGGTCGCTTCCAGACAATCCCGCGCAGCCTGATATTGATCTCGATGGTATGTTCTGCGGTAAATCTGTGCACTCGCGACACACGCAAACCCTCGCAGTGTTGGGTCGTTTCGATCCACAAGTCTGTCAGTGCGAACATCGCGGAGCGCATATCCGTATTGCTGCCCTATTGTCGAAGCGATCTGCGCAGAAATCGTGTCCTGAATTTCGGTTATGCTCTGGCCATTGGTGCCCTCGGCATAGCGCTCGCTCCATAAGACTTCGAAATCATCCCGCCGCACAAGGTTGGTTCGGATAAGTAACTCGCCGCCATCGCGCCAAACGTCGCCGGTCACTGTAAACTCAGCGGTTGGCTGATGGATTTCGAACGACGTGGTCCCCGAGCCCTGCGCGACTTGAGCAGATGCAATATGCACTGCAAGATCCGGAAACTTGATCAAATCCGCAGCAAGCTCATTGGTCAGGCCCGAGGCGACAAGCGAAACAAGAGCGTCGTCCGTTCGAACTTCAAAATCCTCAACTAGAATGGAAACTTTTTTGTCGGGCCTCTCGGCTATTGCTGGTACAGGGCTATCAGGTCTTTCGTACCAGAAACCAAATCCGGCCAAAATGACTAGGCACATGACCACCAGCAAAGCCAGTCCCGTGTAGAACCTTGTATTAGGCTTCGACACTTGCTCGTGGTCGACAACCTCAGTCGCCCTGGGATGAACTGCCTCGGGCACAATCTGTTCTCGTGCGGAAAATTTCGGAATGTAATGACCTTTTGGAATACTAATGCGGATCGGGTCATTGCTACCTCGCCCAACATAGTAGTTGTCGAGATCCCTGCGCAGCTTTCGGGCTTCGAGCCGCACGACCGGGTCGGCTTGCTGATCAAAATCAGACCCACGCCCGAAGACCGCGATTGCGATAGTGGTCGCCTTCAGTTCGTTCTCGCGACCCGCCAAGGCTTCCTCGACAATGTATGCCAGCATCTCGCGACGCCGGGCACTGGACTGCAGTCCACTATAGTCAAGTATTCGTTCGAGTTGTCGACGTATGTCCTCTTCGGACATCTCCAAACGTGTCGGCCAATGACTGCTGGTCACTTTTGTCCTCACTGGTCCATAGAACCCTTAAGAAAAGAAAATAGAAGTAACAAGCCATCTGGCCATACTTTTTTTGGCCTGCGAACTGCATGTATACAACATGTAACAACGTTCTAATCCACGCCTTTTGATGCTGTGGTCCGGCAGGAGCACAACGGATAATGGACGCTTTTCTGGAAAATTTGATTGACAGGTACCCCGAGCAAGGTGAGCGGATCTTTGTTCAGTTTCGTGAGGACCCAGTATTCCGGTCAATCTGTGAAGAGATGGAAATAGCCGAACAAGCCATAATACGCTGGAAAAATCTTCCGCCTCGCGCGGCAGAATATGAACAGATTTTGAATGAGCTGAATATAGAATTTCGGGCGTATCTCACTTCTGATTGTCATCGGCAGACGAAAGATAATCAGGGCAGTTCGGCGGCATCAAATGGAGAATAATTAAGTGGGTTACGCGGAATGCAAATCTTCGGGCCGGACAGAGGACCGGATGCTCCTGTCAAGGCTGCGCAGATTGTCTGCTTTGGTAGCTCTCTTCACAGCTACCATTGCAACACATGCAAATGCTCAGGAAGACCTCAGCGAGATCAACAACGGAACCAACCCAACGCTGCTGACAACGCAGTTTGGCTTCCAGTATCAGTTCAACCAGATCAATTCCGACCTGAACACCGGCCTGTTCGAGGCCTTCTACACGCAACCTTTCGGTGAGGGTGGAAAACGGGCGTTCCGGATAACCGTCCCAGGCTCGGACAGCCCGTTCAACGCAAACCCCATCTACGGCGGAGAGCCAGGGGTTGAATTCACATTGGGCGACATAAGCGTAACCTACATTGACGTTTTCCACCTTACCGAAAAAAACGGGGCCGCTTTCACTTTTGAACTGTTTCTGAACACAGCGGAAACCGAAGCCGCCGGGTATGGGCAATTTGCCGGTGAAACCTCGGCCTTCTACGCTTGGTTTCTCAACAACGGAGCAATTTTCGCCCCAGCCTGGGTTCAAACATTCGGATTGGAGGGCGGGAATGATCAAGGCCAGAATGTAAACACGACCACGATCGACTTCTACTATGTTCCCAAGCTGAAGAATCCGCGTTTCTACCTGACATTCGATCCCGCAATCATCCACGATTGGGAAACAGACGCGACATTTGGCAGCCTGCAGGTGACTGCAGGCATGTTGACAGGCAAGGCATTTGGCGGCGATGGTCAAGTGTTCATCAAGCCTGGCATTCTCTTCGGCGGTGACAGACCGGCTGAGTGGTCTGTCCAGGTCGGATACAAGGTGCTGAATTTCTGATGCCGGTCCACTTTATTGCTGCCTGCCTACTTCAAACCCGCCCCACCTCCAGGCACTCGAAACAGTTCTACGCGGAGCAGAAATGGGCCGTTAGGGTCCCCCGTCTCAATTTGCAATTTTCACAGCGCGGCACAACTCCACCCCTGAACTACCCAGTGCAATCACAACGAAATTCGTCCAAAATCTGAAAATGAGGAAACCAATCATGTCCAACAAAATGTTGACCTATTTTCTCTGCACCACGCTCGCGGCAACTCCGGTCAGCGTTCTGGCACATGACGCCAACCATGCGGTCGTCCCAGCCGGCGTAATCGGCGAAATTGAAACCACCAACGTCAGAATGAAATTTGACAATGTCCTTATTCGAGGCGCGCAGATATTCAATGGCTGCGACGAGGAATTGTCAGAAGCCGACGTGCTGGTCTCTGGCCAGCTGATCCAGAAGATCGGCAGCGACATCCCGACACCGGAAGGCGCTTTCGAGATCGATGCCGAGGGTTATACGCTCATCCCAGGCCTGATCGACAACCACTGGCACGGGATCTTTGCCGAGGCCACCATCGCCCAATTGGCACTGACCGGCGAGGGGTACTGGAACCTTCTGGCCGCCAAGGCGCAGAACAACGCGCTTGCCCGCGGCTTCACCACGGTGCGTGATACTGCTGGCCCGATGTTCGACATCGCCAAGGCAACGAACGAGGGTCTGATCGACGGACCTCGTGTGTTTCCCTCGGGACCCGCGCTGTCGATCACAGCGGGCCATCAGGATTTTCGCATGACGCGAGATGTGCCGCAGGGCGCCGGCGAATTGCACTCCTTCGAGCGAGGCAACATGTTCTACATCACGGACGGCGTACCGGACGTTCTCAAGCGCACGCGCGAAAACCTCATGCAGGGTGCCACCCAGATCAAGCTGATGGCGGGCGGCGGTGTCACCTCGGCTTACGACCCGATCCACACCATCCAGTTCACCGATGAGGAATTCAAGGCTGCTGTCGAGGCGACAGAAGCCTGGGGCACCTATGTGACCACCCATGCGATCAATGACGAAGCGGTTCGACACTCCATCGAAAATGGCGCGCGCAGTGTTGAGCACGCGCATATGTCGACTCGCGAAACACTGCAGATGTTTAAGGACAACGATGTCTGGCTCAGCATGCAGCCATTCCTCGATGACGAAGACGCACCGGCCCTGAACGAGTTCCAGAAGGCCAAGTACAAGTTCGTCACCGACGGAACCGATTTCGTCTACCGCACCGCCAAGGAGTTGGGCCTGAAGATTGCCTTCGGTACTGACACGCTCTTCAGTGCGGACCTTGCGAAACGTCAGGGCGCGGTGCTGGCGAAGATGGAACGGTGGTTTACCCCCTACGAGACGCTGAAGATGGCCACCTGCGACAACGCCGAATTGCTTAAGATGTCGGGGCTGCTAACGCCCTATCCGCTCGGGCCGCTCGGCGTGATCGAGGAAGGTGCCTATGCAGACATGATCCTCGTCAACGGCAATCCGCTGGAGGACCTGCAACTGATCAGCGATGCGAAGGCGAATTTCGGCATGATCATGAAGGATGGCACCATATACAAGTTCGACATGGAGTGAGCATCATATCGCGTAGAACCGTGATTGCCTCTTTTTTGTCCTCGCGGCGTCGATCGCGGGGGCGCAGGATCAACCTGCCGGGCCCATTGTTATTACCAACGTCAACGTTTTCGACGGTTTGAATGAAGAACTGATCGATGGCGCCAATGTCGTGGTCTCTGGCAAATTGATTGCATAATTCACTACTGAGGAGGTCGCAGTCGCAGGGGGGGCAGGTCATCGACGGTGGTGGTCGCACGATGATCCCTGGCTTGACCTGAACCTCCCATACTGAACTGGTCCACCGTTATGCTTAGGAAACGGAGGACCACGAATGGCAAACAAGAGACCAAAGCCCGAAGAGATTGTCTTAAAGTTACGGCAGGTTGAAGTTCTGATAGGGCAAGGGATGTCCCGTCTTGATGCGATCAGGCAGATTGGTGTTGTTGAGCAAACCTATTACCGCTGGCGGAAGAAATGAGCCGTTGAAGGCGCCATTGGTTCGAGCACAATGGCGAGCGGCGACGAGAGGGGCTGAAAGTGCCAGTGAAACAACCGAAGAAAGGGCGGCTCTGGCTGAACCCTCTCGGGACATTGCTGCGCAATGCCCTGCCGGGCAGTGGATGGGTCTTGTGTTCGGCTTAGGCTGGAGTATAGCAAACACGTGTGGTCCTATGACTTTGTCCATTGCCGAACCGATGATGGCAAAGCTTTCCGGTCGTTGAACATCGTTGATGAGTACAGTCGGGAATGTTTGGCTATCAGGGTCGAGCGGAAGCTGAACTCAACCGATGTAATCGATGTCCTGACAGACCTGTTCATACTTCGCGGCGCGCCGAGTTTCATACGTTCAGATAACGGGCCGGAATTTGTCGCCCAGGCTGTCCGAGACTGGATCGCTCCCGTTGGCGCCAAGACAGCTTACGTCGAACTTGGCAGCCCGTGGGAGAACGGATACTTTGAAAGCTTCAACGGCAGGTTCAGAGACGAGCCGCTCCGGTCTTAGGTAGCAAATGCACCAAATTGCCATCTGGATGGCTGGCGAGATCTCGTGTGGAATGGCGGCATGTCGAAACCACTGATTGTTCACACGCTGACAGAGAAGCGGGCCGAGATACTGGGCCAGATTAAAGCATACGAGGCGCAGATCGCACATGCGAAGCACGATCTGGCGCATGTGAACGCGACAATTGAGCTGTTCGCCGCACCTGAACGGCGGCGTGCCCGGTACATTGTGAGCCATGGGTTCTTCGAGAAGGGCGAGATCGCGGATATCTGCGTCCGTCATCTTCGGGTCGATGCCGAGCTGACCACGCGAGAGCTTGCCAAGCGCGTAATGGTGGAGCGCAACCTGAACATCTCAGATACAGCGCTCAGAAACTCGGTGGTCTTCAAGGTCGTCCAGGCGCTGCGGCATGCCAAGCGACGAAAGCTCGTCAAGATGATCGAGAAGAAGAAAGGTTTGTGTGTCTGGGATGCCGGCGACGCCGTCACGTTGCGCGTCGTTGCCAATACCCCTTCCACGACCGGCTGACCGGCGACGCGAGCGCACCACTTATCAGGCAATCTGCCAGGCGGCCATTGCGCTCCTCCCGATGATCCTCGAGCCAAGCCGCATGAGCCGCGTATGCATCGAGATATCTTCCTTCGACCTTCAGATGTTGTCCGCCAATCATCCGTCTAAGCCGTGAGAAGAAGCTCTCAGCAAGGTTGGTATTAACTCCTCTGACGCTGTAACCCTCTGAATGATTGACTCTTTGCATGTCGAAGTCTGTTTCCAGAAGATCCCAGTACGCAACTTCATCGGCCGAGACAACGGTGTCTGGAGTGATCCTTTCCCTTGCAAAATCGACGCCTTGCGCCTCCCGAAGAAAGGTTCTCGTCACCGTTCGACCGCCCCGCTGGCGGAGTACGACAACGGCTGGAATCTGGCGGTCCGACGTATTCTACAATGGCCCAAGGCCGCTCTGCCTCTGGAAACGCGTCAGAATGTCATCACTTTTTCGGTGACCGCGATTCCGGCGCCATTCCAATCTGATCTTGCAAAGCTGATGCATCGTCTGTCCACACCAGACCCGCTGGCAGATGACGGTCAGAACAGAGCACTCCGACCTGCAACCCTGTCTCAATACCAAAGACAGTTGGTTCGGTTTGCCTCCGAAGTCGTTCATGCTGGTCTCCCGATCACGGAGATTGGAGGTTTGGAGATCCTGATCGATCCAGTGTTCGCGGAACGTGGTCTGCGCCAGATGTTAACGCGTACCAACAACCAGACCACAAAGATGATCAGCGAGATCGCCGCGTTGCTCCGCAACCTGGCCCGGATACTCAATGCACCCGAACACAGCCACACCATCAACATGTATTCCGGTCTTGAGGCACGGTCAGCAACACGTGCCTTCGCGGACCTGATAGACGCGAAGAAAGGGTGCCGCAAATGAGCCTGGTTCTACCTATCGCCAATTGGCCCGCGTCCGACCGGGATATGTGGGACAGGCTTCAGAAGGCGGCCGGACCGCTCGACGATTGCGGCGCCCTCGCTCATCTGCGCGCAACCTCATTTAAGACGCTGGAACTTCGCTATGCCCGATGGCTGCAATGGCTGATTACTAGTGATGTGGACTCAATAGCCCTGACTCCGCCACAACGCGCGACCCTGCCGCGCCTTTCCGCTTGGCTTCGGGACCTCTCACACACCCGACCGATGACCCGGTTGATGTTCATTGATGGCGTGTTGCGTATTCTGATCGGGCGGTCTCTGGTGCGTCCATGTTGCGTCCCGGGCTGCAAGCGCTCTTCAATGCAACTCAGGAAGGACGGGTTGATCTGATCTTGGCAGAGGCGCTGGATCGGTTGAGCCGGGACCAGGCAGACATCGCTGCGATTTTCAAACGCCTGAGCTTTGCAGGGGTCGGCATCATGACTCTGACCGAAGGCGAGATCAGTGAGTTGCATGTGGGTCTCAAGGGGACCATGAACCAACTGTTCCTCAAAGATCTGGCCGACAAAACTCGACGTGGTCTGCGCGGACGGGTCGAGCTTGGCCGTTCCGGCGGCGGCAACAGCTACGGTTACGACGTCGTCCGGCGTCTTGGGGCCGACGGCCAACCCGTCACGGGAGAACGAATGATCAATGCAGCAGAAGCTGAGATTGTCCGGCGGGTGTTTCAAGAGTTCTCCGATGGGCATTCTCCCAAAGCCATCGCGCGCCGCCTGAACGCCGAAGGTATTCCCGGTCCCCGTGGCAAGTTATGGCGTGACACGGCCATTCGAGGGCACCGAGTGCGTGGGACGGGCCTTCTCAACAATGAGCTCTACATCGGCCGCCTTGTTTGGAACCGGCTGCGCTACATCAAGGATCCGGAGACCGGCAGACGTGTGTCCCGTCTCAACGATCCCTCCAAATGTATCATCAGGGAAGTCCCTGAGTTGCGGATTGTCGGGGTTGAACTTTGGGAGGCGGTCAAGCAGCGGCAAGGCGAGATCGAATCCGACCCCCGCGTCAAAGCCATTAAGCAAACCCGGTTTTGGGAGAAGCGTCGCAAGAAGCACCTCCTGACAGGTCTTGTATTCTGCGGCACCTGCGGAGGGACACTCGCCACAGTCGGACGCGACTACCTTGCCTGCTCTGCCGCTCGCAAACTCGGTACTTGTTCCCATAAGCAATCCATTCGCCGCAATGTCCTGGAAGACGCCGTTTTGGATTTGCTTCGTCGTCGCCTGATGCAGCCCGACGCAGTGGCCGCTTTTATCAAATCCTTCAGCGAAGCCGCCAACGCAGAAGCAGGTACAGCGGAGGCAGCCCGGACCCGTCTACAATCCGAGCGGGACAAAGCTGCACGCAAACTGAATGGGTTCTATGATGCAATCGCGGAGGGCATTCGTGCCCCCGGCCTTCAAACGCGGCTCGAAGAACTCGAAGCGCAGATCGCCGATCTGGATGCCAAGCTCTCCGGACCTAAGCCTTCACCGGTGCGACTGCACCCAAATCTGTCGGAACTTTATCGCTCCAAGGTCGCAGATCTGGAACAGGCGCTATCGGATCCTTCGATCCGCACCGGGGCTTTGGAGATCATCCGGGGCCTTATCGAACGTGTCACGGTCGAGCACACCAACGAGGGCGTTCAGATCGAACTGGAAGGGGCACTTTCAGCGATGATTGGTCTGGCCCAGAACGAACAAAGCCGCCCTGAGGCGGCTTGTTCGAGACTCTGTTCGACCCAAGTGGTTGCGGGAGTAGGATTTGAACCTACGACCTTCAGGTTATGAGCCTGACGAGCTACCGGGCTGCTCCATCCCGCG
>NZ_JBXWQT010000038.1:0-287852 GCF_059612525.1 Ruegeria sp. SAZD013
CCGTAAAGCCCGCCCTGCGCATAAAAGCTCTCACCGACAAGCCGGCCCATATAGCCCGATCGCCACTTGTTCCAGGCGCGCTTCATCATTGCGTTCTCCAAATCCGTGAAACGGTGCGCACGCCCAGATACCCCATATCCCGCCGCGCCTAAAGGACAGATGCAACCCTGCGGCAGACCAACCCATCCCAACATCCAAACACGCTAAATAAGACCTAACCACCAAACCCGCAACCAATACCAAATACTCAAGCAATCCATAACCGCAATCGAACGGCTTATGTGCTTTGGAACACCATGCCTTTGGTCGAAACCAATACAACTGCCGCAAATGGCCAGTATCCAACACCCAGTTGGTTGCAGAAACAGGCGCTGCAACAATTACAGACGCAAACGTGACTGCTTGGAGCAGGAGTTTCGTTTCATTTCACTGCTAAATATGGCAATTCTGCCCTTGCGGGTCCGATCCGCGATTGAGAAACACAAGCAGGTCGCGATCATTCGATGAGAGCTGAGATGACTTCTGAACAAGCCGTCCGCGATGCGGTTCAGACGCATTCGAAGCGTGTCTGGCGGTTTGCGCTGGCATTATCGGGTGCCTCGGATGTAGCGGACGATTTGTTGCAGGCCACATGTTTGCGCGCGCTTGAACGACATCATCAGGTGACGTCGCATAACCGTCTGGACAGCTGGTTGATGACAATCTGCCGGTCGATCTGGCTGAATGAGCTGCGTTCGCGGTCGGTTCGGAACGCGCAGGCGCTGTCGGTGACCCCCGAAGCGGATCTGGTTGCAACGGGACCAGACACAGAAACGAATATTTTCGCGGCTGAAGTGTTTAATCAAGTGATGCAGTTGCCTGAGGCACAGCGCGAAGCGGTAATGCTCGTCTTCGTTGAGGGGTACAGTTATCGCGAAGCAGCTGCCTTGTTGGAGGTTCCAATTGGCACGATCATGAGCCGGCTTTCGAATGCCCGGCAGAAACTTAAAACCGTGATGCAGATTGATGCAGCGGACACCGCGCGACGGAGTGGCAAATGACGTTTTCCGACGAGACGCTTCTAGCGTATCTGGAAGGCAGCCTGGACGAGGCTCAGACCCGCGCTATTGAGGCTGCGGTTGAAGATGACGCTACGTTGGAACATCGTCTGATGGCGCTGGATCCGTTTGCGCTAGTTGTTCGGGGCGTTTTTGAGAACCTGCCCGCTGAAGCGCCGAAGGTGGACCTGCCGGAAAAAACGACGCGGCCCGGCATTAACGGGTTTCTGCGTCTTGTTGCGGTGGCTGCCAGCGCGGCGTTTGCAGCCGTCGCCGTAACATTCTGGGCCACCCGGCCAGCAGGTTTAAGCTGGGCCCAGCAGGCCGCGATCTATCAATCACTTTACGTGCCGGAAACGATTGCATCGCTGGACAGTTCGGACGCGTCGCTGGCCAAGCAATTTGCAATGGCCGAAGCTGAGTTAGGACGATCGCTGAATCAGGACATACTGGAAGCACTGCCAGGGTTGGAGCTGAAGCGTGCGCAGGTTCTTTCATTCAAAGGCAAGCCCTTGATCCAAGTGGTTTTTGCTGATGATCAGGGTCGACCACTTGCCTTCTGTGTTATTCGCCAAGGACCGAATGCCCCAAGTACCGACGTCCAACTATCGGTCTTGAGCGGTTTGGCAACTGCAAAGTGGGAGCAAGGCGGTTATGGATATATGCTGTTGGGCAGTTCCCCGCATACGGATTTAAGCGCTGAACTGGAAGTGTTGACCCGTACATTCTCGGGCTGATGGAAAACCCTTGTGAACAGTTGCAAATGCCCGAAGAATGCCGGGTATGACGTCGAAGAAAACCATGCTCCTTCCAGAAGACGAGGTCGATGATCTTGGCCCAGCCAGTATCTATGACGGCGATCCGGCAGAAGAGGACGACCCTTGGTTTTTGCCCCCGGACCAGGACGTGGAGGAAGATTTCTTTCTGCCTGGTCCCCGATCAGATCAGCGCCCGTTGTTCGATCCGCGCGATTGGCATTCGGCACAATCAGAATTGTCGGCAGAGCTTGCTGATCTTGCCCTGACCTTTGGCGCTCTGGATGAGCGGCTGCGTTCGGGGCCTGAGGGGTGGACGCACCGTTTGGCACTTATGGAAACGTCCGATCTGGGGTGGTGGACAGGGGATCGGGTCAGCGTAGACCGCCTGGCTTTGTGGACGGGTCTGAGGATCGGCGCGACCCACGATGACGTGCAGGCGCTGTTTCGGGCAGGTTGGGCCGTGCGCCGTCTGAGCTCAGGCGCAGGCCCGGCTACAGGCGGGTGGGAAAGCGGGTTGACAGCGTTTCTCGACCGTCTGGCTCAGGGCTCTGGTGCGACGCCCGAAGCGATCGTTGATCTGGCCGAAGTCATGCAGAATGCTGAAAGGTTGCACCCAGTAACACAATCGGCGATCGCGTTTCATGCTTGGCGAGCTATATCGCAGGGCGTCGGACACGACACCGAGGCGGCAATCATCGCAGCGCGGCACGCGGCTTCGATGGGGCGCGGCGGCGCAACGTTCATGCCACTGGCGCTGTCTGGTCCGGGTGCGTTGCGCGGAACGGGTGGGCCGACGGAAAAGTTAGGGTCTTGGATACAGGGCGCCGGGCAAGCCGTTCTTGCGGCCTTGCTGCACCTCGACCGGATCAGTGCCTGGGAGGGCAAGGCGCGCGATGCAACGCATGATTTGAGCGGTCGCACCCCCCCGCGTCTGATTGATGCTCTGGCGGCGTGGCCCATGGTCTCGGCCCCGCTTGCGGAAGAACTTACCATTTCTTCGCGCGCGGCGGTTCAGCGGAATTTTGACCTGTTCACCCGGAGAGGTCTGGTGCGTGAAGTCACCGGCCAAGGCCGTTACCGGGTCTGGACTGCCGCACTATGATCCGTCAACCACTTGAAGATGCGTGCGGCGGGAAGCACGCTTTCAGCGCCCAACGCCGACATAGGTGTCAAATCCTGACTTCAGCGCCGTAGTTTTCGAGTAGATGTTGCGCAGGTCAACCATCCTGGCTGATTTCATTGACGCCGCAATTTCGGAAAGGTTCAGCGCGCGGAATTCATTCCATTCTGTCAGCAGCACAACAACATCCGCGCCCCGCGCGGCGATATACGGATCGTCGCACCATTCGACGCCCGGCAAGAGCGCCTCCCCTTCAGATTTTCCCTGTGGGTCAACAACACGCACCTTTGCGCCTCCGCCTATTAGGGCGGGGACGATGGACAGTGATGGTGCGTCGCGCATATCGTCTGTGTTGGGTTTGAACGTAACACCCAGAACTGCCACGGTCTTGCCGTTGAAATGATCGTCACATGCATCACGAATTTTCTCGATCATCCGCTTCTTGATTTCGTCATTAACGCGGATGACGGTCTCGGTGATCTGCATTGGATGCGCGTGGTCCTGCCCGATCCGCGCCAACGCGGCCGTGTCTTTTGGAAAACATGAACCACCGTAGCCGGGTCCTGCATGCAGAAATTTGTTGCCGATCCGCCCGTCAAGGCCGATGCCGCGCGCAACTTCTTTAACATCCGCGCCAACTTTTTCGCACAGTCCTGCGATTTCATTGATGAAGGTGATCTTGGTCGCCAAAAACGCGTTGGCGGCGTATTTAATCATCTCGGCACTTTCCAGATCGGTGGTCAGGATCGGGAAGTCGCGCAGATACAGAGGGCGATATATTTCTGCCATCACTTCGGCAGCGCGGTCGTTTTCCACGCCGACCACGACGCGGTCCGGGCGCATGAAATCGTCGATTGCCGCGCCTTCGCGAAGAAATTCAGGGTTCGAAGCCACGTCAAATTCGGCCTGGGGGTTGGCGGCCTTGACTGTTTCCTGCACTTTTCTGTTTGTTCCGACGGGCACAGTCGATTTTGTGACGATAACGGTATACCCGGTGACAGCCTGAGCGATTTCTTCCGCCGCTGCCATCACATAGGTCAGATCCGCATGGCCGTCTCCACGCCGGGTCGGCGTTCCAACTGCAATAAAGATAGCATCCGCGCCGTCCACTGCGGCTGCAAGATCGGTTGTAAAGCTCAGACGGCCAGCCACGACGTTTCGTGCCATCAGCACGTCCAGACCCGGTTCATAAATAGGCACCTGTCCGGCTTTGAGCATATCGATCTTCTGCTCAGCCTTATCAACGCAAATCACATCATGTCCGAAGTCCGAGAAACACACACCGGACACAAGGCCCACATAACCTGTGCCGATCATTGCAATGCGCATCTGCCAAATCCTTTTTTACCAATTACTATCAACGGCGCGGGCACAATCGAAGAATCCAGGGCCGGTTTCAATGATTTACAGGTATGGCTGTTGAGTTCCCACGTTTTCTTGTTGTTTTTGAGGCAATAAGTGCTGGAAAGGAGTTTCTAAAGTCCGTCGTGCAGCGCAGAAACTGTTGAATCACGGCCATTGTCAGCTGAGAAGATACAATTCTGGGCATGGATCAATAATAAACAGCCACCAGGCGTGTGGTGTTGCGTCGCTCGCTTTTCGCCCGGAGCAAGGCGTCTGTGGCGGGTCCAATGAAATCGGTGATTGCTAAAGAAATGGGTCGACTACACAAAAAAACCGCCTGAACCACAGTTCAGGCGGCAGCTGTACTCAGAACCAGCGCCCTATGGCGATGACACTTGGTGAAAAAGCGACTGCATCCGAAGTTGAGGAGAGGGCTTTGCAGGTAACTTGAGTGTTTCCGGGCACATCAAACCCGATGAAGCGATTATTAGCTCCAGCGCTGCCACTAACGCTTGGCGCAGAGGAAAATGGCGCTGGGTAGTCCCACGTCATTGCAGCGCTTGCGAATAATGCGCCTTCAGCGGTCGTACATGCGACAGGAAGCAACACGGCGGTGCAAATCATGGTTCCATCAGCAAAACGCGTGAAATCGCCACTGGCATTACTTCCGCGCTCTATGACCGCACCGGTTGGTGTGCCGCCAACTTCTGATACCGCCCCCAGAAGGTTGCCCGGCCCATAGCCGTAGTCGGCACGCATCAGGCGACCCGGAGTGGTATCCGTCATATTACCCTGAATAGCTGCACCAGCCGCTGTTCCGGTCGTAGGGTCAAAAGTCAGAGCTTCCGTCCAGGTACCTCCGTCAGGGGACACTTTAATTGAGAACCCCGTACTTCCGGATAACCCCATTTCAGCGTGGCCGGTCCAGTTCGACTGAAACACCAGCGATGCCGTATCGCTGGCACCCGCCTTGTTGATCTTCAGCTGATGCCCGCCGCCCTCGTGGCTCAGAAGCGTGGCCGGGCTTCGGACAGACAAGCGATTCGTAACGTCCGAACTTGTCGCCACCCCGATACCATCCAGGTTCTGAGTATTGACGGGCAAGGGCAGCCAGTCAGACCCATTCCAGAACTTCAGTTCACCAGTGGCTTCGTCCCAGGCACGCCAGCCCGCATACGGGGTCAAGAAATGCCAGGCGTTGTCCAGCCATGCGGCAAGCTCTCTTGCATGTCCGGCCCAGTCCCCGGTGGGGGTGGCGCCCAGAGCATAGATATCGCCCTGCTCGGGGACTACGGGCGGGGTGCTGGCATTGGTCGTCTGTACTGAAAGTTGAACGACCAGATCAAGCTGTCGCAGTGCTTCATTGTGGATGACGTGTTTTTGGGCCTGCGAAGGTTGCAGAAAAGGCAGGTGCAGTCTGGGTGAGATCTGTGACACGGGGGGGCCTCCTGTGGCTGTCGGTCCGAAAATCGGTTGCGCGCCACCCTGCCGTAAGGCGCGTCAATCTCGTCTGACCTGGCCGACCGCACAGGAAATGATCTGTTAACCTGAGTATCTCCGGGGATAAGCCGACCCGAGTATGGCCTGTGGAGAACTATGTCGCCGCTTAATCCCGGGCATAAATGTCTTCATATCGAATGATGTCATCTTCGCCTAAATAGGTGCCGGTCTGCACTTCGATCAATACCATGGGCACCTTGCCAGGGTTCTCCATCCGGTGCACAGCACCCAGCGGGATATAGACTGACTGGTTTTCACTGACCAACCGTTCCTGATCATCGATTGTGACCTTGGCGGTGCCCTCTACCACAATCCAATGCTCGGACCGGTGGTGATGGGACTGCAGGCTGAGCGCTGCGCCCGGATGCACATGGATTCGCTTGACCTGAAATCTGTCACCGATCACGAGGCTCTCAAACCAGCCCCAGGGGCGGTGATCGACCGGAAGCGTATCTGCCTGTTTGGCCCCTTTTGCCTTTAAGGCAGCAACAGCCTGCTTGACGTCCTGGGCTTTATCCATGCTGGCAACCAGCACAGCATCTGGCATCGCAACTGCGATAACGTTCTCAAGCCCCATTGCCACCACTTCCTGCGCTGGCGATTCTGATCGTATCAGAACGTTGCGGCAGTCGATTGTGGTTACTTCCCCATGTGTCGCTATGTCATTTTCATCAGGATCTGACAATTCTTGAACAGCCGTCCAACTGCCAACATCAGACCAACCTGCGGAATAGGGAACCACGCTGAGGTTGGGAGCTTTTTCCATGACCGCATAGTCGATCGATATGTCATCGACGTCAGCCCAAGCTGAAGGATCCAATCTCAGGAACCCCAAATCTGTCTTTGCGCTGTCGACGGCCTTTTGGACAGGTGCAACAAGGGTGCTAGCGTACTTTTCATATGCGGCAACGATGTCACGTGCCGCAAACAGGAAGATGCCGGAGTTCCACAGGTAACTGCCATCTTTCACCATCGCCTGCGCCGCTTCCAGATCCGGTTTCTCCACGAACCGATCCAGGCGAACTGCACCCTCGGACGCGTCTGGGGCGTCGTTCAGCTTTAAGTAGCCATACCCGGTTTCGGGCCGAGTGGGCGTGATGCCAAATGTCACCAGATCGCCTCGTTCGGCAATTGCGCGCACGCCTATGTCGACTGCCTGATGAAAAGCCGCCTTGTTTGGAAGCACATGATCTGAAGGTGCAACCAGCATGATGGCATCCGGATCACGTAAGGCAAGGTACAACGCAGCCGCCAGTACGGCAGGGGCCGTGTTGCGCCCTTCAGGCTCAATCAGGATCGGGCCGGGGGCGATCCCCACAGCTGTCAACTGTTCAGGGACAATAAACCGAAAGGCATCGTTGGTTAGAACCAGTGGTTTGGCATAGGGCGCATGCGAGGGCCCAAGCATCCGGTCGGCACAATCTTGTAAAAGACTGGTTTTGCCGACAAGTGGGACGAATTGCTTGGGATAGCTTTTGCGCGACAGGGGCCACAAACGCGTTCCTGAACCACCACACAGGATGACTGGATAGACCGTTCTGTTCATACGCGTGCCCCTGAATTGCTGATGACCAACGATATTTTTCAGTTCTTTTTGTGGAATGAGTGATCCCTTGGCTACTGGGCCGCTTTTCCAGTTGCAACGATGTCATTCAGATACTGGCTCAGGTCATCACGCAGGTCGTCACGGGCAAGGGCAAAGGAAACGGTTGCTTGCAGAAAACCGGATTTTGAGCCGCAGTCGAAACGCTGCCCGTCGAACTTGTAGCCAAAAACGGGCACGCCGGATGCGATATCTTCGGCGATTGCATCAGTCAGTTGGATTTCACCGCCGCTTCCGGTTTTCATTGCGTTCAGGTTGTTCAACACGGAAGGTCGAAGAATATAGCGCCCGATAACGGCCAAATTGGATGGCGCTTTCGATGGTTCAGGCTTTTCAACCATGCTCTTGGCCGGAATGACCGGGCCGATACTGTCGACAACATCCAGCACGCCATACGAACTTGTCTTTTCTGGCGGAACCTCCATCGTTGCCACCATGTTGCCGCCCGTTTCCTCATAGGCTTCGACCATTTGTTGCAGACATGGTTTGTCTGCAGCAATCACATCGTCAGGCAACATAACGGCAAAAGGTTCATCGCCTATCAAGCGGCGCGCGCACCAAACGGCGTGGCCCAGACCCAAGGCTTTGTGTTGGCGGATATAGGCGATCGCGCCGCTTTCCATATTGGTCTTGTTCAGGATATCGAGAAGCTTGTTTTTCCCTTTGGCCATTAGTTCCTGTTCGAGGACGAGGTTATGGTCAAAGTAATCTTCAAGCGCGGATTTCCCGCGAGACGTCACAAAGATGAACTCTTTGATCCCAGCGGCGCGGGCTTCATCGATTGCATATTGCACCAGGGGGCGGTCCACCAACGTCATTATCTCTTTCGGAACGGACTTGGTTGCCGGCAAAAACCGGGTTCCCATTCCCGCCACTGGAAAAACTGCTTTGGTGACTTTGCGTGTCATGGTGCCTCTCAAATCAAAACTTGGCCGGTAAAACAGAAAACATCCGGAATGTCCTCTTAGTCTTAAAAACCGTGTCAATCAATCATGCCCAGTGTGCCGGCTGTTATTGACCAAATCGTGCCACCTTGGTCCAGACGAGTCAAAAGCCGACTCCGTTGTTTCCTGTATACAAGGCCCGAACGACAGTTCCCAGCGACCCTTCCCTTACAACTCTGTGCCAAAAATCTGGCGACGATTTGTCGATCACGGAAAGTTGATATTTTGGAGCAGCATTACTTGCCTTGAAAAGCCCCCGAACGGAGTTCCGCGTGCCTTTCTTTGGATGGGCATATCGCCTTGTTATGACAAGTAGTTTTGGACTGCGCGGTCAAAAAGAACTCAGATGGAAGGGATTACTTAACTGGAATTAACACGGCTCACTTAGTCGCAAGTTGCGTCAAGTAACGTGTCTTAAGGGCACAAGTAACCCGTCGGCAAACATCCGAGCTTCTTGGAAATACATGATCTGACGCATCAAGTCCGTTTTTGAAAGAGCAACAATATGGTCGAAATCATTAAGATTGATGATAAATGCGGTCTGTTGCGACCGGCGATAAGATGCTTCAGCAAGTCGAGAGCGACCGTTCAACGCATGCTTGGTGCCTTATCGGGCCAGTTTCGTTGTCATCGAGGCTTCAGGAAAGCAGGTAGGTGCAACACCCATCGTTTCCTGCCATCTGCCTATTGATCGGCGGGTTTTGAAACCTGGCAAGCCGTCAACGCCTCCGACATCGTACCCCAAGCTTTCCAGCGCGCCCTGCATCTTTGCGATGTCAGAACGGTACAAACCGCCGACCTTGCCCCACCGCCCTGCAAAATCGTCGCTTCCAAATTGGATTCTGTCACCGACATGGCCGACGAACAAAGCATACAGATCACTTTTGTTGTATTCCTTAAGAACGTAAAAATTCGGAGTGACAAGAAAAGCAGGACCAAATCGTCCTGCTGGCATCATCAGGTAACCTACCCCCTTCATCTCGTGGGCTGGAAAAGGTTTGCCAGAGACCCGGTTTATGCCCATCGCTTCCCACTGCTGAATTGACTGCCCCTGGTCGGGTCCTTCCAATGTACATGAAACGGTTGCCGGCACAGACACTTCGAAACCCCAGTCACGCCCGGCGATCCAGCCGTGCTTTTTCAGGTAGTTGCCAATCGAAGTGATTGTATCATCGGATGACCCCCAGATATCGACCTGTCCATCGCCGTTGCCATCTGCGGCGTAATCCAAATAGCTTGATGGCATGAACTGGGGTTGCCCTAACGCGCCTGCCCAACTGCTTTTCATTTGCCGGGCTGGCAGGGGCCCCGCTTCTGCGATTTGCAGAGCTGCGATAAGCTCGGCCGTGAAGTATTCCGCGCGTGTGCTCATGAATGCCTTGGTCGACAGAACCCTGAACGCATCATGGCGGATTGGCACCTGCCCATAGCCGCTTTCTCTGCCCCAGATTGCCAGAATGATACGAGCAGGAACGCCAGTATTGCTTTCGACTTTGGCAAGAATCGCAGAGTGTTGCTTTGCCATCCTGCGCCCGACAGACGTTGCACCCTGAATTGACCCCGTATTGAAATACCGGCTGGGCGAGCCAAATTCGGCTTGTTTTTGCGCCTTGGGCGTTTTGCGTTTATGTCCGGGCGGAACCAGATCCGGCAGGTCCCAGTTCAGAGTAACACCGGAAAACGCCTGTTGCAGTGTGTTGCGTGAAACACCTTTGGCCTGCGCCTTGGGCCAGATCGTCTCCAACAGCCACGACTGAAACTGGCGTTCAATTGCTGCACGATCCTGTGCCAGTGCGGTCTGGGACAGAAGGATCAATCCTAGAGTGACAAGCAAAGTACGCATTGACGATTTTTCTGTCCCGACTGGCCTTGCAAGTCAACGGGAAGATGCCGCGCGACCCGTCGCTGTTTATACCCAAAGTTGAAAGAAAGCTGAGGATGGCAATTTGTGGTTCGGAAAACTCTTGAGAAATTTCACCCACTTGCCGATAGTTGGATGGGATCGAGATGAGGAGAGGACAGTCAGCTGTGGCACAAGTCGTTTCGTCCAATCCATCCTTGCTCAGACTTGCCGCTGTGTTCCTGTTGATCGCTTCGGCGCAACCAGCTTTGGCCAGCGACAGCTTTATGGACCCGCAAGGCCCAATAGCGGCAGTTCAGAAGACGCATTTGCTTCGCGCGACCGTATTGATCCTGCTGGCCGTTATCCCGGTATTGGTGCTGGTCCCGATAATAGCGTTTCGGTATCGCCGCCGAAGCAACCGCATTGCGCCTTACGCACCGGATTGGGATTTCTCGGCCAAGCTGGAATTTGTCATGTGGGGCTTACCTGTAATAATCGTGGCCCTGCTGTCCTTTTATCTTTGGAAGGCGACGCATCGGCTTGACCCGTATTCGGCACCGTTTGGTGAGGATCCGGCGCTGCGGGTTCAGGTTGTCGGTCTGGATTGGAAATGGCTGTTTCTGTACCCAGATCTCGGGATCGCCACAGTGGGAGAGTTTGGAATTCCGACAAAGCGGCAAATTGCATTGACGCTGACGACCGATACCGTAATGCAGTCTTTTATGATACCCGCGCTGGCTGGGCAAATTTATGCGATGCCGGGCATGACCACCCAGTTGCATCTTGTCGCGGATGCGCCGGAAGTGATGCAAGGTGAAAACACTCAGTACAACGGACGGGGCTTTACCAAGCAGAAGTTCCGCACCATCGCAATGAGTGGTGAGGATTTCGCCACTTGGGTCGAAGAAGTGCGTAACAACAGCATTCAACTAGACAAGGAAACGTATCGGAAACTGGCCATGCGGACTGACAGGGATGAAGTACAGGCCGCTTTGGGAACATCTCGGATGCCGGATGATGCGCTCTACTTCTCAATAGAAGACGACCTGTTCCGGAGTATCCTGAGCCGCTACCACAGCGGTCAGCCTTTACCGATCGAGCTACAGCCTGGAACTGCATCATTTGGGCAGGAGGCGCAAAAATGACGCCGACCGAGACAGGTTTCTTCGGGCGTCTGAGTTGGGACGCTTTTCCGATTGCCGGGTTGATCCAGAACCCAAATACTAATGAGATCGTGGCCAATACAGCCGCAGCTGTTGTGATTATTGGCGTTGTTGTTGTCGTAGGATTGCTGAGCTGGTTTCGTCTGTGGACACCCCTGTGGCGCGATTGGCTGACCAGCGTCGATCACAAGAAGATCGGTGTCATGTATATCGTCTTTGCCATCGTGATGCTGGCACGCGGTGTGCTTGAAGGCGTTGTCATGCGCGCGCAGCAGGCTTCCGGGCCCGGCGACGGTTTCCTCGAAGCCGAACATTTTGCCGAGCTTTTCAGCACTCACGGCACAATCATGGTCTTCTTTGTTGCCGTTCCCTTTGTCTTTGGTGTTGCGAATTACATTGTCCCGCTGATGATCGGCGCGCGCGATGTGGCATTCCCGCGACTAAACCAGATTAGTCTGGGCCTTACGGTTTCGTCAGGCATGATGCTGATGGTGTCGCTGGTGATTGGAGAGTTTTCGACCGGCGGCTGGACAGCCTATCCACCGTATACCGGCGCGGCGTTCAATCCCGGTGTTGGACCGGATTACTGGATCTGGGCAATCGTTGTTTCGGGCATTGGCACCTCACTGACCGGTATCAATTTTGCTGTAACGATCTACAAGTTGCGCGCGCCGGGCATGACGTTCATGCGGCTGCCGATGTATTGCTGGACAATCATTTGCAGTTCGATCTTGATCGTCTTTGCTATGCCGCCTTTGAGTGTCGCCGCGCTGATGCTTGCCGCTGATCGCTATCTTGATTTCCACTTTTTCACAAACGACCTCGGTGGCAACATGATGAACTATGCCAATCTGTTTTGGCTGTTCGGCCACCCCGAGGTTTACCTGCTGGTTTTGCCTGCTTATGGCATCTATTCCGAGGTGTTTGCGACCTTCTCGGCCAAACGGCTTTATGGCTACAACTCGCTTGTCATCGCGACCATGTCGATCGCCGTGTTGTCGTTCACAGTCTGGCTGCACCACTTTTTCACCATGGGTCAAAGCGCGCTGATCAACGCGGTGTTTGGTATCGCGACCATGCTGATTGCCATCCCAACCGGCGTGAAAGTCTATGACTGGATGGCGACGTTGTGGCGGGGACGCATTCGGTTCTCGGTGCCGATGCTTTATGGGTTGTCATTTTTGATGCTGTTTGCCATCGGCGGGCTGAGCGGCGTGATCCTGGCAAATCCAACCGTAGACTACCAGGTTCACAATACGCTGTTTTTGGTAGCTCATTTCCACAACGCGTTATTGCCTGGCGTGTTGTTCGGATTGTTGGCGGCATACAATTACTGGTTCCCCAAGGCCTTTGGATTCCGACTGAACGAATTCTGGGGCCGGGTTTCTGTTTATTGCTGGACCGGGGGGTTTTTGCTGACATTCGTGCCTCTCTACTTCGTCGGGCTGTTGGGCATGCCGCGCCGATCTTTCAGCTATAGCGATCCGTCTTTCCACCCTTTCATGATCGTGGCCATCATCGGAGCGATTGTTATTACTTGTGGATTGTTCTCGATCCTGATCCAGCTATGGGTCAGCATTCGTGACCGCGACCAAACCCGTGTTCCGGTTGGGGATCCCTGGGATGGTCGCACATTGGAATGGTCTATCCCTTCACCGCCTCCCGCTTATAACTTTGCGATCATCCCCAAGGTTTCGGATCGGGATGAGTTCACGGCACAGAAGGCAAAAGGAACGGCCTATCCAACACCAGACGCTTATGAAGATATCGAACTGCCCCGAAACACGGGAATTGGCTTTGTTCTGTGCGTTCTCAGTGGCATATGGATGTTTGCGCTGGTCTGGTGGATCTGGTGGCTTGCGGCGTTAATGACGGTTTTGATGATCCTTGTGGTGATCATCTGGACATTCGATGACAGTACAGAACTCACCATCCCAGCGGAAGAGGTGCGAAGGGACCACGAAGCCTGGCTGGCATTGGTCCACAGCGAAGCGGCGGTTGATCGCGATTATGAAACTTCTCCGGAAAACCGCGGCCTTGCCCGCCCGGATCTGGAGGTGGCGACATGAAGCGCGCGCCCACTCACAGCTATCCCGGTATCAATCTAGGGGAACATCACGCCAGTGCCCACAAGGCAACCGAGGTTGTCACCTTTGGGTTCTGGGTCTTCTTGATGAGCGATCTGGTCTATTTTGGCCTGATGTTTGCGATTTACATAACGATGATCGATGCGCAGGCAGGTGGCCCCGGCCCGCACGAGTTGTTTGATCTGAAAAGTGTCTTTGCGCAGACCATGATACTGCTGACCAGCAGCCTGACAGTGGGTCTTGCCATGCTGGCGTTGAAGTACAATCTGCCGCGCGGTCGCATTGTCTTATGGTTTGGCGTCAGTCTTGCGCTTGGGCTTGGTTTTCTGGTGCTTGAAGTGCGTGACTTCATGGCTATGGCGGATAAAGGCGGCATTCCGCAGCGCAGCGGTTTTCTGTCGGCTTTTTTCGGGTTGGTCCCACTGCATGGTCTGCACGTTGCGACTGGATGCCTTTGGTTGATCGTTTTGGGTATCCAGCTGCGCGTCAAGGGTATGACGGATGTGGTTATCTCGCGCGTGGTGCGACTGGCGTTGTTCTGGCATTTTCTCGATCTGATCTGGATTGGGATCATTACCATCGTGTATTTCGGAGGTCTGACCTATGGATAAGCGCTCTGAAATGCATCATCGCGAGCGTCGGCGCTATGTGATCGGGTATGGTGGCTCGCTGTTGCTGACCTTGGCGATGTTTGGCGTGGCGCAGGTTTATGGGATTGAAACGGTTGGTGTTTACCTGACCATCGGGTTGCTTGGATTGGCACAGCTTGTGTTGCAGCTTGTCTACTTCCTACATATCGACCGTCGGCGCAGCAGCCGCGAAGATCTGCACCTGGTGCTGTTTTCGACATTGGTTCTGATGATCATGATCCTTGGCACCATCTGGGTTCTGGGCAGTCTGGCCACCCGAATGCACATGCACTTGATGTAGTGCGTACTTGAAACAAGCGGGGGTAGCGGATCGAGATTTTGGCATTCGGCGGGATCACCAATAACGAATACGGCCTCAGTACGTAGTCCGCATTTGATAACCCTGATGAAAGGTCATGCGCACAAAGGTGACCGGGGTTTTTCGAAACCACGTTGTCCGCTCCAACTGGAACAAAGGGGTGCCGGGCGGAACGGAAAGAAAATCCTGAAGCGGACCGGTTGCCGGAACAGCTGAGAATGCAATTTCCGCGTTCGAAAAAGGAACCTCGGCCAGCAACCATTCGTTAGGACCGGTGGTCAGAAAGTCTTCATCCATGACGTGCGGTACTGCGGCGGTATTGATCCATCGTTCCTCGTACTGGAAGGGGCGGTTGTCGGCATGGTGCATACAGCGCAAATGCAGAATTTGCGTACCCTCGGGCAGTCCGAGTTTGGCTTGCAGCCATGCCGGACAATCTATCAGCGTACGGTTGACCAACGCATATCGGTATTCGGCATTCATATCTTCAATGGTTTGCCGGACTACCGCAATAGGCAGTCGGGCTTGTTTGACCGGTGTTGTGACCACACGCGTGCCGCCTTTGCGTTTCCGTGTGACAATACCCTGATCAGCAAGTTCACGCAGAGCGCGATTGACAGTTGCACGAGCACAACCGAACTCGGCGGCAAGCTCCAGTTCGGTAGGCAGCAAGCTGCCTTGCGGCCAGATTCTGGTCTGGATGCGATTCAAAACTTCATCGCGGACATCCTGGAAGCCGACGTTTTTCTGCTCGTTCACATTGTGCTCACTATATTTTTTGAACTTATTAGTATTATGTCTAGGTTAACGGTGAGATGCAAAGAATTTGACCCAGAACCTTATCAGATTGCAGGATTGCGCGGTTACGCCATGGGCCAATGGTGGCGGTGTAACTACCGAACTTGCCGCGAAGCGGGTCGGCGAGCACGTCGCCTGGCGTATTAGTGTGGCCCGGATCGATCGGGATGGGCCATTTTCCCGATTTCCAGGGATGTCGCGCGTACACACGATCATCGAAGGGGCAGGGCTTGATTTGCTCGGCGATAGCGGCGTTTTAACGGCACGCCCTTTGCTGCCGCTTTCGTTCGACGGGGCGCTCGCGCTGAATGCGCGGCTGTTGGACGGGCCGTGTCGTGCGTTCAATGTGATCTACGATCCAAAGGACGTCGTTGTGGTAGTGAACGTTTTTGCAAATGATCAGGAATTCGAGGGGGCGGCGGGCGAGTTTATCTTTGTCGCCTCGGGAATGGCCCATATGTCAGACAAAACGCCTCTGGTGGCCGGAGACGCAATGACGCTGAACGCCGCCGTTACGGTCAGGCCCGCTGCTGGTGCCAAGATCCTTCGCGTGAGTTTCAATAAGGCCCCCAGCTAAAGCTCAGCCAGAAGCTCACCTATTGCCCGTTTGTAGTTACGCGCGACCTTGTCCCGCAGGAAGTGACGCCCGTTTTGAACCTGATGTCGGCCTGCGGACCAAAGATCAGTAACGACATTATCTTTGGCGGCAAAGACAAGACCATCCAGCAACTGCTGGGGCTGTAATGCGCAAAGGGCAGGGGCTTGGCTGTCAATGGCGACAAGATCAGCCAGCATTCCTTCGGCAATTTGCCCCGCATTGCGGCCTAGCGCCTGCGCGCCGCCAATAGCTGCGCCGCGGTAAAGGGTTTGTCCGACAGAACCTTCACCAACCACCAGCACGTTACGTGACAGGTCGCGCAGTCGTTGCGAATATTCGAGTGTGCGGAGCTCTTCGGTCATGGAAATCAACACGTTGGAGTCTGATCCCACGCCAAAAGCGCCGCCTGCATTCAAATAGACAGGGCCATTGAAAGGCCCATCGCCCAGGTTGGCTTCTGTCACCGGGCACAGACCGGCAACGGCATTGCTGTGGGCCATGGCGCGAGTCTCTTCGTCGGTCATATGGGTTGCGTGGATCAGGCACCAGTTGGAATCAACCGGGGCATTATCCAGCAGCCATTCGACCGGACGCGCGCCAAGGCCAGCCTGCACTTCCTCAACCTCTCTGGGTTGTTCAGCAATGTGGATATGGATCGGACCGGAATTTTGTGATGCCACCACCTGCGCCATATCGCGCGGACACGTGGCGCGCAGTGAATGTGGCGCGATGCCGACGCGACAATCGTCGGGAAGATTGCCGAGCGCTTCCCGCGCCTGAGCGACAAGTTCGCAAAAACGGCCCACATCATTGCCAAAGCGTCGCTGCCCGGCCTCCAGCGGTTTTTCTCCAACTCCTGCATAGCTGTAGAGCACGGGCAGATGGGTCAGGCCAATTCCGGTCTCGGCGGCGGCGGCCATGATCCGGTCGCTGAGTTCGCAAAGCCTGTCATAGGGTTGCCCGTCCGGTTGGTGGTGCAGATAATGGAATTCCCCGACCGACGCGTACCCGGCCTCCTGCATCTCGACATAGACTTGCGCGGCGATGGCCTGAATTTGGTCAGGGCTCAGGTGGGCTGTGAAACGATACATCAGATCGCGCCAAGTCCAGAAACTGTCACGGCCAGCCAGCCGATATTCGGTCATTCCCGCCATGGCGCGCTGAAAGGCATGGCTGTGAAGGTTGCCCAAAGCGGGCAGGAGAGTGTCAACGCAGGTGTCGCCGTTTTGCGCGACCGCGTCGGTTGTCAGATGCGCGATACGACCATTCTTGATCTCGACTCGCAGGTTTTCTGCCCAGCCGGCTGCCAGAAAGGCCCGTTTTGCGAATATGACCGTCATTCCTGCCTCCGGTTTTATGAATAGACATATGCCATAAAGACCTGTACCAGAAAAGAGAGAATTGCACCGAAGAGGGATTCGAATGCAAACCCACGATCATCTGTTCACAGATCTGCACGCCGCTACCATGGTTGGTTCGGATGCATACGGATTGGTCGAAGACGCGGCGATTGTCGTGCGTGGCGACCGGATTGCATGGGTCGGTCCGAAGACGCAGTTACCGGACGAATACGCGACGTTCTCTCCAACCTCGCTGGACGGGCGGCTGGTGACGCCGGCTCTGATCGATTGCCATACCCATGTGGTGCATGGCGGCGACCGCGCGGCTGAGTTCGAGATGCGCCTTAACGGTGCCAGCTATGAAGAGGTGGCCCGCGCAGGCGGAGGGATCATTTCGACCGTGAAAGCCACACGTGCGGCCAGTAAAGAGGATTTGATCGCGCAGGCTCTGCCGCGCGTGGACGCGATGATCGCCGAAGGGGTCTCGGTGATCGAAGTCAAATCGGGCTATGGGCTGGATCAAGAAACTGAGTTGACCATGCTGCGCGCCGCGCGGGCCCTGCAGGAAAGCCGCCCGGTGCGCATAGCGACCAGCTTTCTGGGCGCTCATGCTGTACCCGCCGAGTATAAAGACCGGCCCGAGGCGTACATTGCTGAGATTTGCATTCCGACGCTTCGCGCGGCTCATGCCGAGGGTTTGGTAGACGCAGTTGACGCATTTTGCGAAGGGATTGCCTTCCTGCCCGACCAACTGGTGCCACTGTTTGACGTTGCCAAGGAACTAGGACTGCCGGTCAAATTGCATGCCGAACAACTGTCCAACCTGGGTGGCGCGAAACTTGCTGCAAGCTATGGTGCGCTTTCTGCCGACCATATCGAGTATTTGGACGAAAGCGGTGTCAAAGCCATAGAAGCGGCAGGCACGGTGGCCGTGATCCTGCCTGGGGCTTTCTACACCCTGCGCGAGACGCAACAACCGCCTGTTGACCTGTTGCGCAAGTACGAGGTGCCAATGGCCCTTGCGACCGACTGCAACCCGGGTTCGGCTCCGATGACATCGCTTTTGCTTGCAATGAACATGGGGTGCACTTTGTTTCGAATGACACCTGAGGAAGCTTTGAAAGGTGTCACCGTGAATGCCGCGCGTGCACTGGGCCTGAGAGACTGCGGCAGGATCGTTCAGGGCCTGCGGGCGGATCTGGCCGTCTGGAATGTCACCCACCCGGCCGAGCTTGCCTACCGCATCGGTTTTAATCCCCTTCACGCCCGCATATTCGGAGGCGCATTTTGACCACTCTGACGTTAACTCCCGGTGCTGTATCTCTGGCGCAGCTGGAACAGGTATTCCGCCAGGAATGCGCCGTTCGGCTGGACCCGGTTTGCAGGCCTGCCATAGCCTCGGCGCACGCTCGCATTATTGAGGCGGCGACTGGTCAAGCCGCCGTTTACGGGGTTAATACGGGTTTTGGAAAACTGGCAAGCGTTAAGATCGCGGCCGAGGATACCGCGACGCTGCAACGCAACCTGATCTTGTCCCATTGCTGTGGCGTTGGACCAGCGATCCCGCGTGCTGTTGCGCGGCTCATGATGGCGCTCAAACTGCTCAGCCTCGGACGTGGCGCGTCGGGTGTGCGGTTGGAGCTGATTGACCTGCTGGAAGCGATGCTTGTCGCAGGCGTGACACCGGTGATCCCGGCACAGGGGTCTGTTGGTGCTTCGGGCGATCTGGCACCACTGTCGCACATGGCAGCCGTCATGATGGGCGAGGGTGAAGCTGAGTTTGGCGGTACAGCCATGCCTGGCGGCGACGCACTGGCAGCGGCAGGTTTGACCCCGGTCGAACTTGGTCCCAAAGAAGGGCTGGCACTGATCAACGGCACACAATTCTCGACGGCGTTTGCGCTGGCGGGGCTATTCGGCGCGTGGCGGGCGGCGCGAAGCGCTTTGGTCACTTCTGCCCTGACAACGGATGCGATCATGGGGTCTACCGCGCCGTTGCAACCCGAAATACACGCCTTGCGTGGTCACCGGGGCCAGATCGAAGCGGGCGCAACCATGCGCGCGCTACTGACTGGGTCGGTCATTCGCGAAAGCCACCGGGACGGTGATACGCGGGTTCAGGACCCGTACTGCATCCGCTGCCAACCGCAGGTTGTTGGCGCCGCGATGGATGTGCTGCGTCAGGCTTCAGTAACCCTGGAAACCGAGGCCAACGCCGCCACCGATAACCCTCTGGTTCTGGCCGAGGCCGGGTTGATCGTATCAGGTGGAAACTTTCATGCAGAACCGGTCGGGTTTGCCGCCGACATGATTGCTCTGGCAGTGGCCGAGATCGGGGCGATTGCGCAGCGGCGTATCGCGCTGATCGTCGATCCAGTACTCAGCTTTGATTTGCCTCCCTTTTTGACACCCAACCCCGGTTTGAACTCTGGCCTGATGATTGCCGAAGTCACGACAGCCGCGCTGATGAGCGAAAACAAGCATCTGGCCAATCCTTGCGTCACAGATTCAACACCAACTTCGGCCAATCAGGAGGATCACGTGTCAATGGCCGCACATGGTGCGCGGCGGCTGGGGCAAATGGTGACCAATCTGGAGCGTATCCTTGGGGTCGAGTTGCTGTGTGCAACGCAAGGGGTTGAATATCGCGCGCCGCTGCCAACCAGTGAAAGCCTTCAAGGTGTCATGGCGCGCCTGCGTTCGGTTGTACCGGCGTTAGAAGATGACAGATACATGGCAAATGACATCGAAGCAGCCTCGGCCCTTATTGCAAGCGGTGAGATTGCCGAAAGCACCGGTGTGGCCATGCCAGAGCTTGGCGCATGACTGCTCCGGTCGAGGTTGTTCAGGGTGGTAGTCCAATTGTTTTGGGCCTGCCTCACACGGGCACTTATGTGCCTGCGGCGATTGATGCCAAACTGAATGCTCGGGGTCGGGCGCTGACAGATACGGATTGGCACATCCACATGCTCTACGACGGGCTTTTGCCCGGTGCTACCACGGTGCGGGCCGCCTTTCATCGCTATGTGATCGATGCCAATCGTGACCCAGGCGGTACTTCTCTTTACCCTGGCCAAAACACGACGACCTTGGTGCCGCTTACGGATTTCGACGGGCAGGATATCTGGGACATCCTTCCAACTGAAAAAGATACCATTGAACGACGTGACGCATTTCATGCGCCATATCATGCCGCTTTGCTGGCCGAACTGGAAAGGGTGAAGGCGATCCATGGCATCGCTGTGCTGTATGATTGCCACTCAATCCGCAGTCACATTCCTTTTCTGTTCGACGGCGTTTTGCCCGACATGAACATTGGAACAAATAACGGGATGACCTGTGCACCGGAAATCGAAACAATTGCACATGAATTCGCCTCTTCATCCCCTTTCAGCACCGTTTTGAACGGGCGCTTCAAAGGCGGGTGGACGACACGGCACTACGGACGCCCGGATAACGGTATTCACGCGATCCAGATGGAGCTGGCGCAGTCGACCTACCTGACATCAGAAACGCCACCCTGGACTTTTGACGCCGCCAAAGCCACCCGTCTCCGGCGTTGGTTGAAAGACATTCTAGACGTCCTCAATGACACAGCATTGGAGCTTGCCCGATGACCGATCCTCGCAAAAACACCCGTGACATCTTTCCACCCACCGGACCTGAACTGAACGCCAAAAGCTGGATGACCGAAGCGCCGTTGCGGATGATGATGAATAACCTGCATCCTGACGTGGCCGAAAACCCGCATGAGCTGGTGGTCTATGGCGGGATTGGCCGCGCGGCACGGACGTGGAAGGATTTTGACACCATCGTTGCCAGCCTGAAAGATCTGGAAGAGGATGAAACTCTGGTCGTCCAGTCCGGCAAGCCGGTTGCCATTGTTCGCACCCATAGCGATGCACCCCGCGTATTGATTGCAAACTCGAACCTTGTGCCGCACTGGGCCAATTGGGACCACTTCAACGAGCTCGATAAGAAAGGTCTGATGATGTACGGCCAGATGACCGCTGGCTCGTGGATCTATATTGGTACACAGGGCATCGTGCAGGGCACTTATGAAACCTTTGCCGAGGCCGGGCGTCAGCATTATGGCGGTGACCTGACAGGTAAGTGGATCCTGACCGGGGGGCTGGGTGGAATGGGCGGCGCGCAGCCTCTGGCCGCTGTCTTTGCAGGGGCTTGTTGTCTGGCCGTGGAATGCAACCCGGACAGCATCGACTTTCGCTTGCGCACTAAATATCTGGACGAGAAAGCCGAGACGCTGGATGAAGCGCTGGCATTGATTGATCGCTGGACTAAGGCGGGCGAAGCGAAATCTGTTGGTCTGTTGGGAAATGCCGCTGAAATCTTCCCGGAAATTTACGCTCGGATGCAAGCTGGCGGGATGCGCCCCGATATTGTCACGGATCAGACCAGTGCCCACGATCCGGTAAATGGCTACCTGCCGCTTGGTTGGACCATGGCGCAATGGAAAGACAAGCGCGAAAGTGACCCGAAGGCGGTCCAAAAGGCTGCACGTGCTTCGATGAAGCAGCACGTCGCTGCAATGGTGGACTTCTGGAACGCGGGCGTGCCGACGTTGGATTACGGTAACAACATCCGACAGGTTGCGCAGGATGAAGGGTTGGAGAACGCCTTTGCCTTCCCCGGCTTCGTGCCCGCCTATATTCGCCCGCTGTTTTGTCGGGGTATCGGACCCTTCCGCTGGTGTGCGTTGTCCGGTGCCCCTGAAGATATCTACAAGACCGACGCCAAGATGAAGGAACTGTTCCCCGACAATACCCATCTGCACAACTGGTTGGACATGGCGCAGGAGCGTATTGCGTTTCAGGGCTTGCCAGCGCGGATCTGCTGGATCGGGCTGGGAGATCGCCACAAGGCTGGGCTGGCGTTCAACGAGATGGTTAGAAACGGCGAATTGAAAGCTCCGGTCGTCATCGGCCGAGACCATCTCGACAGTGGCTCTGTTGCCTCACCCAACCGCGAGACCGAGGCGATGAAGGACGGTTCGGATGCTGTTTCGGACTGGCCGCTGCTGAACGCGCTTGTCAATACGGCGTCGGGTGCGACCTGGGTTTCGCTGCATCATGGTGGCGGGGTTGGTATGGGCTTCAGCCAGCATGCGGGCGTCGTCATCTGTGCAGACGGAACAGATGCCGCGGCCAAGCGATTGGAACGGGTGCTCTGGAATGATCCCGCGTCAGGTGTCTGGCGTCACGCGGACGCAGGGTACGAGGACGCGAAAGCCTGCGCGCGTGAACATGGGCTGCGATTGCCGGGCATTTTGGGCTGACTACCACGCCAACCTTTGTTTTGTCGGTTTGCCTTAGCGCTAACGTCACATTTTCCGGTTTCGAACCGGTACTGTTTCGGCTAGGGCTAAGCCGTTCAGCAGCCCCGAGGGGTTGAAGGCAACTGACAAAGGTGGCTACCCGTTGCTCGATATTGCACATGTCCGCTCGGTGATTTCGGACGTTTATGACCTTGCCCCATCGGCCTCTCTGGCCAATGAGATGAAAGACACGTTTGCCCGCATGGATCGCGTGGTCAGCCCACCAGATTGGGCGATCTACGCGCCTTACGTGCGGGCCATCAATACGCTCAAGAAAGAACGTAACGCCGTGATCCTTGGGCACAATTACATGACGCCCGAGATTTTTCACGGTGTGTCCGATTTCGTTGGGGACAGTTTGCAGCTTGCGATCAAGGCCAGTGAGGTCGAAGAAGATGTGATCGTTCAGGCCGGTGTTCATTTCATGGCCGAGACATCAAAGATCCTCAGCCCTCAGAAGACTGTTCTGATGCCCGACATGGATGCCGGTTGTTCGTTGGCAGAATCGATCACCGCTGAGGGAATCGATGAAATGCGCGCCAAGTACCCCGGCGCGCCGGTTGTGTCCTATGTAAACACCACTGCCGAGGTCAAAGCAGCTTCGGATATCTGCTGCACCTCTTCGAACGCGCTTCAGATCGTGAACGCCATGGAAAGTGATACGGTCATCATGACACCGGATCAGTATCTGGCGCAAAATGTTGCCAATCAAAGCCACAAGAACGTGGTGTATTGGCCTGGCTCTTGCATCGTGCACGAACAATACACGGCACAGGACCTGCGCGACTTCCGCGAATGGAACCCGGGAACACGGCTGATTGCGCATCCTGAATGCCCGCCGGATGTGGTGGCCGAGGCAGACTATTCCGGTTCGACCAGCGGCATCATCAAATACGTGCATGATGAAAAGCCGAAAAAGGCGATGCTGATCACCGAGTGTTCGATGGCATCCAACATTGCCGATGAATTGCCCGAGGTCGAATTTGTAGGGCCATGCAACATGTGCCCGTATATGAAGAAAATCACGCTTGAAAAGATTCTCTTCGCCCTGCACACGATGGAAGGGCAGGTCGAGGTCGCCGAAGATGTGGCTGAAAAGGCGCGCAAATCCGTTCAGGCGATGATTGATCTGTCCCGCAAGCTCGGCATTTGATCTGAAATGACCAAAGTCACCACGGATCGCGTCATTATTGTGGGGGCTGGCATCGGTGCGCTTTATGCAGCATTGAAGCTCGCGCCGCGACCAGTGGTTGTAATCTCACCGGATGCTTTGGGTGAAGGTGCAAGTTCCTCATGGGCGCAAGGCGGTGTGGCCGCAGCAATGGATTTGTCGGACAGCCCGGAAAGCCACAGCCTGGACACCGTAATGGCTGGCGCTGGCATAGTCGTTCCGGCTGTTGCCGATCTGGTCACGCGCGAGGCGCGTCAATATATCCTCGACCTGACGACATTGGGCACGCCATTCGATCGCACCAAGGATGGCAGTTATGTGTTGTCACGCGAAGCGGCGCATAGCTTCGCGCGTGTCGTACGGGTGAAAGGGGATCAGGCAGGTAGTGAAATCATGGCTGCCCTGATCGAACGGGTGCATGAAACGTCCTCGGTTCAGGTGTTGGAAGGTGTCCTTGCCACGGCGCTGGACGTATCCAACGGTCGGGTGACTGGTGTCACGGTTCAGGACGCATCAGAAACGGGGTCCGAGCCCGTTACGCTCTGCGGGCCTGCTGTGTTGCTTGCCGGGGGTGGCTCTGGCGGGTTGTATGCCTTGACGACCAACCCGGCGCGCATTCGCGGGCAGGTCATCGGGATGGCCGCGCGTGCTGGTGCACTTATTGCTGACGCCGAATTCGTTCAGTTTCATCCGACGGCAATGGATGTTGGCGAAGATCCGGCACCGCTGGCAACCGAAGCGTTGCGCGGCGAAGGGGCAACCCTGATCAACAATAAGGGTGAGCGGTTCATGTTATCCGTTCATCCGGACGCAGAACTCGCCCCGCGAGACGTCGTCGCGCGTGCAATTTTTGCCGAAGTGCAGGCAGGTAACCGACCCAAGCTGGACACCCGCACCGCATTGGGCTCGAAGATAACGGACCTGTTCCCGGCAGTTGCTGAATACTGCGCGCGCAATGGCGTCGACCCGGTCAACGAACCGATTCCGGTCGCACCGGCAGCGCATTATCACATGGGCGGTATTGCCACCGACACTGACGGTCGCGCGACACTTGACGGGCTTTGGGTCTGCGGCGAGGCATCTTCGACAGGCCTTCACGGTGCCAACCGGTTGGCCTCGAACGGGTTGCTTGAGGCGCTTGTCTTTGCACGCATCTGCGCCGAAAGTATCGGGGCATCCGTTCCGGTGGTGTCAAATGCCGACCCCGTTGCATTGCAGTTTGTTCAGGTAATGTCCCCGGACACAACAAAATCTATCCAGGAGTTGCGCGAAACCATGACGCGCGACGTGGGCGTTGTCCGGGACCGGGCGGGCCTAATCCGTGCTCTGCAAACTATAGCGCAGTTGGAGGCGCAGCACGATGCCTGCCCGTCATTTCGCAACATGTGTGCAACCGCGACCTTGATCGCTGCCGCAGCCTTGCAGCGCGAAGAAAGCCGCGGTGCGCACAAGCGATCCGACTTTCCAAAAGCCAATGATGGGCCCGGAGAGCGGTCCCGGATGTATTTGTCCGAAGCAATGAGCATTCGGGCCAAAGCCTGCGAGGAACTGTCATGACATATGCAATCCTGCCGGATCTGATTCTGGAACCCGTGGTCCGCGCTGCGCTGATGGAGGATCTGGGAAGCTACGGTGATGTGACAACCCGCGCCGTGATCTCACAGGAAACAACCTATACAGCCAGCCTGAACGCACGCGAAAACGCTGTCGTGTCGGGGATGCAAGTTGCTGCAATCGCGTTCCGGCTTGTGGATCCGTCGCTTGAGGTTGACGTGCGGCTCAAGGATGGTTCGCGTTGCGCACGCGGTGATACGCTGATGACCATCAAGGGCTCTGCCGCATCGATCCTGTCCGGCGAACGTGTCGCTCTGAACTTTGCCGGTCGCCTGACGGGTATTGCCACAATGACAGCCGCATTTGTGGAGCAGACCAACGGCACAACAGCCCGTATGACCTGTACACGCAAGACAACGCCAGGTCTGCGCATCGTGGAAAAACAGGCCGTGCTGCACGGTGGCGGTTTCAACCACCGCTATTCCTTGTCAGATGCGATCCTGATCAAGGACAACCACATTGCTGCGGCAGGCGGCATCCGTAAGGTTCTTGAAGCCGCTAAGGCAAAGGTCAGTCACATGATGGCGGTCGAGATTGAGGTTGATCGACTGGACCAGCTTGCCGAAGTGCTGGACGTTGGCGGAGCTTCGGTTGTTTTACTGGACAACATGGACAATGACATGCTGCGCGAAGCGGTTGCCATGGTGGGTGGGCGGTTGAAGACCGAAGCCAGCGGCAACGTGACCTTGGAACGGGTCGCATCGATCGCGGCGACAGGGGTGGATTACATCTCGTCCGGTGCCTTGACGCATTCTGCCCGCACCGTCGATCTGGGGCTCGATTTCTGAAGGCGCGGCATTTCCGCTTGATTTAAGATCGTTTGCGCCAACACAGTTGCGTATTCAAGTTTTATCGATAATAAATCCACAGCAACGCAAGCTGCAAAGAGTTTTATAGATAAAATGATCATCCCACACTCCGGCTGGACCCGTAAAACTGCGCAAGCTATTCACGATCTTCCGCTGATGGATCTTTTGTTTCGTGCGCAGACCGTGCATCGCGAAAACTTTGATCCGAACCAGATCCAGACCTCGAAGCTATTGTCGATCAAGACTGGTGGCTGCGCCGAGGATTGCGCCTATTGCTCGCAATCAGCCCGCAATGGATCAACCTTGCCCGCATCGAAGCTGATCGAGGTTCAGCGCGTTCTGACCGAGGCCAAGAAAGCCCGCGATGGTGGCGCGACCCGGTTCTGCATGGGGGCGGCGTGGCGCGAGCCAAAGGCGCGTGACATGGATGCGCTGGTCGCGATGGTCGAGGGCGTCAAGGAACTGGGCATGGAAACCTGCATGACGCTGGGTATGCTCGACGACACCCAGGTGGTTCAGCTGCGCGACGCCGGTTTGGACTATTACAATCACAACATTGACACCTCGGAACGCTATTACTCCGAAGTCATCACCACCCGTACTTTTGCGGATCGGATTGACACGATGAACCGGGTACAGGAAGCCGGGATCAAGGTTTGCTCGGGTGGCATTCTGGGGATGGGTGAACATACTGGCGACCGTATCGACATGTTGCTGACATTGGCCAACATGACGCCTCCACCTGACTCGGTGCCGATCAATATGTTGATGCCGCAGGCTGATACCCCGCTTGCGGACGCCGAGCCGATTGACCCGATCGACTTTGTGCGGATCATTGCAACGGCCCGCATTCTGATGCCCAAGTCCTATGTGCGGCTTTCTGCCGGGCGCAGCGACATGAGTGACGAGATGCAGGCGATGTGCTTTTTCGCCGGTGCCAACTCGATCTTTGTTGGCGAAACGCTTTTGACAGCAGAAAACCCCGAAGAAGACACCGACGCGGTCCTGTTTGCGAAACTTGGTCTTCAGGCCGAAAAAGCCGAAACGCGAAACTGCACGGAAGCTGCCGAATGAAAGCAGTCAACCGACTGGAATCGATGCTTGATGCGCTTCAAGCCCGGCACCGCCGCCGGGCCTTGATCCCGACGCAAGGGCTGGATTTCGCGTCGAATGACTATCTGGGTCTTGCCGGTTCTCAAGTGTTACAACGTGCGGCGCATGATGCGTTGTCGCGGGGTGTGCCTGTAGGTTCGGGAGGTTCGCGTCTGTTGCGGGGCAACCACCCTGAACATGAAGCGCTGGAGCGGGAAGCGGCCGCATTCTTTGGAGCTGAGGCCGCGCTGTTCATGGGAGGCGGGTTTCAGGCCAATCAGGCGATCTTCTCCACGTTGCCAGCGGCTGAGGATTTGGTCCTATATGACGCCCTGGTTCACGCGAGCGCCCATGAAGGCATGCGGTCCAGCCGTGCAGACCTGCGTGCCTTCCGCCACAATGACGTTGCGGATGCACGCAACGTATTGCGCGACTGGCAATCTACAGGCGGTTCGGGTCAGGTCTGGATTGCCGTCGAAAGCGTGTATTCCATGGAAGGTGACCTGGCGCCGCTGGAAGACCTGTCCGTACTTGCGCGCGAAGCTGATGCGGTTTTGGTTGTTGATGAGGCCCACGCAACCGGCGTTTTCGGAGAGCGAGGCAGGGGTCTCGCGCATGACCTGAACGCTGATCTGCTGACATTGCATACCTGCGGTAAAGGGCTTGGTGTCTCAGGCGGGCTGATCTGCGGTCCGCGCGTGATGATTGATACCCTGATCAACCGCGCTCGTCCCTTCATCTTTGCGACCGCTCCGTCGCCTTTGAACGCTTCTCTGGTTCGTGCTGCGCTACGGGAACTGGCCGAGGATGTCAGCCTGATTGAAGGCGCGCATGAACGTATGCGCCATGCCCATGACGCCGCACGGCAACTGGGGTTGCCCGCAGCCGCGTTGAACAGCCAGATCATCCCGGTTGTACTGGGAGATGACGAGCGCACAATGGCGATGGCGGCCACTTTGCAGCAGCAGGGTTTTGACGTTCGGGGCATCCGCCCGCCCACTGTCCCAAAAGGCACATCCCGTTTGCGCGTCTCGATTACCGGAAATGTCACCCTTCAGGATATCTCGACCCTGTTTTCAACCATCGCAATCTGTCAGTCGGAGGCCGCATGAGCGCGCTGATCGTTACCGGAACCGACACAGGTGTTGGAAAAACCGTGTTTTCGGCTGGTCTGGCGGCAGCTTTGCAGGCCCGGTACTGGAAGCCTGTTCAGTCTGGTCTTGAGGATGCTACGGACACTGAAACCGTCAGCGCGCTGAGCGGTGCCGAGGTCCTGCCCGAAGCGTACCGGCTGAACATGCCCGCTTCACCGCATCTGTCTGCCGAAGACATGGGTATTGAGATTGACCTCTCGCGTCTTGAAATTCCGAAAGTGGACGGGCCTCTTGTTGTCGAAGGCGCAGGGGGCCTTATGGTGCCGCTGAACCGCCAGTCGTTCTTTCTGGACCTGATTGCCGGATGGCAGGCTCCGGTTGTTCTTGTTGCGCGCACCGCCTTGGGAACGATCAACCACACCACATTGTCTCTGATGGCGCTTCGGGCTGTTGGCTGCGAGGTAGTCGGCGTCGCATTCGTGGGTGACCCCGTGCCGGACGTGGAGCAAACCATCGTCGAGATGTGTAAAGTGCATCATCTGGGACGCCTGCCATTTCTGAGCGACCTGACACCGCAGAGCCTGAACAGTGCATTTTCGGCAATTGATGTGGCGACCATTCGGAGGTTCCTGTGACCCCGTTGGAATTTGATGCGCGCCATCTGTGGCACCCTTATACACATGTGCTTGAACCTGGCCCGATGCACCTGATTACCGGGGCAGAAGGTGTCTGGCTGACGCGTGCTGATGGCGTCAGAATGATCGACGCAATGTCGTCCTGGTGGTGTACGGTGCATGGGCACAGGCACCCGGCCATCATCGATGCGATGCAAAAGCAGCTGAATACACTGCCGCATGTGATGTTTGGCGGTCTGACCCACGAACCCGCCGTGGAACTTGGCCGCAGGTTGGTCGACCTTCTGCCAGATGGCCTGGATCGCATTTTCTACAGCGACAGCGGCTCGGTCGCGATCGAAGTCGCGTTGAAGATGGCAGTCCAGTACCAGATTGCCAAAGACCGGGGCGAACGGTCTGAATTTGCCACGATCCGTGGTGGCTATCATGGCGACACATGGAAGGCGATGAGCGTTTGTGATCCCGTCAACGGGATGCATGGCCTGTTTCGCGGTGCGTTGTCGATCCAGCACTTTCTGCCACGCCCTCACATTCAATTTGGCGATGTGTGGCTCGACGATCCTTCCGAGAACGGGTTGGAGGCGCTGGAGGCGCTGCTGCACGACAAAGGGAACAGAATAGCCGCACTGATCCTTGAACCGGTGGTGCAGGGCGCAGGTGGGATGTATTTCTATCACCCCGCCTGGTTACGTGGGGCGCGTGGCTTGTGTGATGCGCATGACGTTTTGCTGATCTTCGATGAGATCGCGACCGGATTCGGACGCAGTGGCGAGATGTTTGCAATGGATCACTCCGGGGTGGTTCCGGATATCCTGTGTCTTGGCAAGGCGCTGACCGGTGGGCATATCACCTTGGCCGCCACTATCGCGACTGAGGCCGTCGCTCGCGGGATCGGTGAAAGTGAGGCCGGAGTTTTGATGCACGGTCCCACCTACATGGCCAACCCTCTGGCTTGTTCGGCAGGGGTGGCGAGCCTCGACCAGTTGCAACAGCGAAACTGGAAGCAGGAAGTTGCATCAATCTCGCAGCAGATGAAGGCCGAACTCGCGCCCGCACGCAATTTGCCCGGTGTTACAGATGTGCGCGTGCTCGGCGCAATTGGCGTCATCGAGATGGATGAGCGGGTCGACCCCTCCATCGCACATGGGTTGGCTACGGAAACCGGTGTGTGGTTGCGCCCGTTTGCTCGCAATATTTATTGCATGCCTCCCTATGTTATTTCACCTGACGAACTGAGCAGGGTAACGTCCGCGATGCTTGCTCTGGCTGGGGGGCAGAAATGAAAAGCCGTTGGCTGGCGCAATCAGATGACAGTACTCTGACCCTTGTGTTTGGTGGATGGGCACTGGGCGATGCTCCGTTCCGGGGTCTTACGGGGCGCGGAAATACTCTGTTGGTGGAAGGCTACATCAGTCTCGATGATCCCCTGCCTGATCTCGCCCGTTTCGATCACATTGATATGCTGGCCTTTTCCTTCGGTGTCTCGTCGGCTGCGCATTGGCTGGCGTGCTCGGGCTTTCGTCCCGACCGATTGATCGCCATCAGCGGCACTTTGCACCCTGCGTGCCCGGAACGTGGTATTGCGCCCGACATGATCAAGGCAACAGCGGCTCAGCTTTCCGAGCGCAGCTTCGCCAAGTTCTGCCGCCGTGCAGGTTTGCCAAGTGAGCCCCCGGAACTCGATATAGTCGCGGCGAAGCAAGAGCTTTTTGCCGTGATCCAGCGCGGGCCTGCCCCTGATCCGGGTTTTGACAGGGTGTGGATACCCACAAACGACCGGATCATTCCGACATTGGCGCAAGAAGCCGCATGGGCCTCAACCTCGGCCCGCGTCGAGCGTGTGGCGGCGCCGCACGTACCATTCCTACCGGGGCAAAGTTGGGCGAGTTGGGTATCATGACAGCGCAACTGGCAGACAGGGTGCAGCGGAGCTTTAGCAGAAGCTTTCAAACCTACCACGACACAGCAAGTCAACAAGCCTGGGTCGCAGGCAAGCTGGTGTCTGAACTGCGTCGTGCCGGAGCTCCGGACCGCTTTGAAACTGTCTTCGAGCTGGGATGTGGCACAGGGCATCTGACCCGTCTGATGCGACAAAGCTTTCACCTGCCAAATTTCATATTGAACGACATCGCATCACAGGCTCAGGCAACAGCGGATGCGGAACAGGCCACGTTCATTGCCGGTGATGCGCTTGAAGTTCACTGGCCCTCCCGGATTGATCTGATCGCCTCGGCTTCGATGATCCAATGGATGGAAAGCCCGTTGCAATTGCTTTACAGAGCGATGGACGCGCTAGAGCCCGGCGGATGGTTAGCGGTTTCGGGTTTTGGCCCTCAGCAATATCAAGAGCTTAGCGCGATCGGATCAACAGCGCGTGCACCGGGTCTTACTACTCCGGCTGCTCTTGCCGCTGCCGTCGACGGCCCAATGCAGGTATTGGCCGTTGGTGAAAGCCTGAGGCGAACCTACTTCGATACGCCTCGCGAGGTTCTTAGGTATTTGCGAAGAACAGGTGTAAACGGCAGGGCGCAAGGAACATGGACCAAGTCCACGCTGGCTCGGTTCGAAAACGTATACGCTAAGGAGTTCGGCACGGATCGCGGGGTCTCGCTGACATATCATCCCGTGTGGATCATTGCCCGGAAGCGATAGATACTTTTTCTGCCGTGGCCTAACGTAGTTTATGAGACTGCCAGGCGGTCGCAAACTCCGCAGCCACGGCCCTCGGACTTGATGCGATTGTCACCAGTTCGTTTTTTCGGGTCTTTGCCGACAATCAAATTTCGTGTGCCCAGGGCGGTTCTGCGCCGGCGCGTGATACTGTTACTGCGGCAACAGTTGCGCCCAACGTCATGGCCGCCCGCAAGCTTTCGGAGGTCAGATTGCGCAGCCCCTGCTTTGTCAAATTCCCTGCGCGGCTGAGTTCAGTCAAAACCCCAGCGTTAAACGTGTCGCCCGCGCCGATTGTGTCGACAACCTGAACAGGTTTCACCGGAACCGAAACCTTGGAACCATCGGCCAGGTACCCATTCGCTCCGTCGCCACCCCTGGTCACGATGAGGGCTGACGGGCCGGTTTGCAACAAAAGAGACGCTTTGGCACCCTCGGGTTCGGCTCCCGGGATGATCCAGTCAAGATCCTCGTCTGAAACCTTCACAATATCGGACTGTGCGATCATGCGGTTCAGGCGGGTCCGATACCGGGTCTGGTCCATGATGAATCCCGGTCGGATATTCGGGTCCAACATCACTGCGCGATCCGCTCCGTGGCGATTCAGAAGTGAGGCATAGGCATCCGCGCAGGGTTCACATGCCAGGCTGATACCCCCAAGATACAGGGCGGACACGGCTGTTAGCTGGTCCGGCATGTCCTCGGGTTGCAGCATTCGTCCGGCGGTGTTTTCATCGACAAAGCTGTAAGTGGCGTGACCGTCTTTTAGCTGTACGAAGGCAAGAGTCGTGGGGCGGTCAGAGATAATCACATGTGACGTGTCAACATGGCTTGAATTCAGCGTCTTTGTAATTTGTTGGCCAAACATGTCAGACGACACGCCGGTCAGCATTCCGACGGAAACACCCAGACGACCGACTGCGACCGCCGTGTTCAATATCGCCCCACCTGTGTGCGGTACAAATCCTTGTTCGCCCGACACTGTCGGCTCGGAAATCATGTCGATCAGGGCTTCACCACAGCACAGGATCATTTCGTAGTCCTTTTCAGAGTATTTTGTCAGGGAGACTTGTTATCGCATCAAAGCGTTCTTGCAGAAATTGTTCGCCCCGATAATGCCGAACTCTGCTTGCTCGGAGACATACAGGTTCAACGAGCGGCGCAGCTCGCTGAAACGGCCACCGCCGTTGAACGCTTCCCGGAACTCTTCGCCGAATAACCAGCGATTCTTTTCCGCGACGCCGCCAACAAGAAACACTCCGCCCGAAGGCATCAGTGTGACAGCCATGTCGCCCATCAAAGCCCCCAGATGGGTGTTGAACATCCGAGCGGCTTGTACCGCGATGGGGTCAGAACGGTCGCGGGCATCGAGCAGAATGTCTTTCGCCGAGCGCGTTGGTGTCTGTATATGGCCTGCCGCCAGCCCGATCGCCTGATATAGGATAGGCAAGCCCGTACCGCTCAGGAACATCTCAGCTTCCAGTGCGAGGCTGTCACCAAAAAAACACTCAGGCGCAATGCTGCGGGCTGCTTCAAAGATGTCAACTTCGTCGCGGTGACGCGGATACAGACCCACATGCCCACCTTCTCCGGAGACTGTGTGATAGTGGCCCTCGGAAAACAGCAACGCTCCCACGCCAAGCCCGGTGCCAGGACCCACCACCAATCGCGTGCCTGCGGGCGGTGTCGCGTGACCTTGCAAGACGGCAACATCTTTCTGGGTTACTTCTGCCACCGACCACGCGGCAGCGGTGAAATCATTGATTACAAACGTATGGCTGGCACCGGTGGCTTTTGCCAATTCGGCCTCGGACAGGTCCAGATTGGCATTTGTCAGCCGAATCGTGCCGTTCCGGACAGGGCCTGCGCCCGCCGCCACGACCGCCTGTGGATTTGTTCCGATTTCATCCCGAAGCGCGTGAAACGCTTCCAGCAGATCTTCCAGTGTCCCCGTTGGGCGCTTGCGCAGGTCTGTCAGCTCTCCGTTCGTAACCACGCCCAGCCGCGTGTTGGTGCCCCCTATGTCAGCAACCAGATTCCAATGCTCATGCACCGCACCGAATGGTTGCGCTAACGGCTGAGAGACGTTCTGACCCCCGGAATGGGCAGACTTTAGCGCCATGAAAGACGCTTTGGGTGTTCTCTCAAGCGTTTCAAAATTCACGTCCACCAGTCCAAACCTTTTTCCACATTCGAAGGCCCATTCGCATTTGTCGCAGTAGTGACCAAACAAAACAGCCCTTTACCAGAACATCTTGTGCCAAAACGTCCCTTACGGCAGCCAGGTGTCGGTCGAGACAATCCATGCGATTATCATTCTGAAGACCCTCTGCGCGTGCCATACCGTTTTTGGTGATACAGATTGGTGGCTCGCTCGTATAGCCCTTCATTGTTCGGATCAGAAATCGGTTGCGGGAAATGGCTCGATTTCCCACCCCATCTGGGTTTTAGGCAAAGGCTCGGAGCCTTATTCAAAGCTGGCGTACGGATCGAATCAATACGGCGCTTGACAAGGATACAGCTCGTAATTCACCATATTTGAAACGTTTCAAAGGTGAGGGATGCGAGTTTCTGCCCAACTCTACACAGTGCGGCAATGCGGTGATCTTGCAGATCAGCTGCAATTGGTTGCGGCCTGCGGTTTTTCAGATGTCGAAACCACTGGCTTGCACGGCCTGACCCCAGCTCAGATGGCGGGCACTATTTACGGGTCAGGCCTTAATGTTCGGTCTGCACATTTTGATTGGGAAGAGTTCGAAGGGCGATTTTCGGATATCGTCGAAGTATTAAACCTAATGGAATGCCGGGTGGCTGTCATGCCTTGGCTGGCGCCCCAGGTGCGGCCCGACACTGCCGAGGGATGGAGGGTGGTGTCGGGCCAGTTGTCCAAATGGGCAAATCAGCTGACAGATCATGATATCAGCCTGGCGTATCACAATCACGATTTTGATCTTATCGGTGAGGCTGGTGACACACCTCTTGACCTGATCCTTGCCGGCGGAGATGTCTTTTGGCAACCAGATATCGGTTGGCTGGTTGCGGCTGGTCTGGATCCGGCGGACGCGATCCGCCGCCACGCCAATCGAATCCTGTCCGTGCATGCAAAGGATATCGACCCAGCAGGCGGAACAGGTGACGCGCGCTGGCGCGATTTGGGCGAAGGCGTAGTTGACTGGAACGCAACCCTGCGTGCGCTTGCCTCGACCAACTGCACGGACCTGTTTGTCGAACATGACGAAACCGATGATCACGTGCGCACCCTGCAAACGGGTCGGTCATTTTTGACGGAACAATTGGCAGGGTTTGGGTGATGGCGCGGGCGACGATAAAATCGATTGCCAGAAGTACTGGGTATTCCGTTGGCACAGTCTCGAATGCTTTGCGGGATTCCGTATCGGTGAAACGGGAAACCCGGGAAGAGATTCAGAAAGTTGCGTCGGATCTGGGATACCGGGTGAATCTGGATGGCCTGAAGCTGCGCACCAATAAATCCTATAGAATCGGGGTCATGGTCAGTGTTTCGAACGATGCTGCGGAAGAGTGGGAAGGTGTAGAGTTTACGCGTATTCTGGCCGGAATATCCAATGCGCTAATAGGAACGCGCTATCAGTTGAGCGTATTCAGCACATGTGATGGCGAGGCTGCGGTGCAGACGTTGAAGTCCATCGTGCAGGAAGGGCAGGCTGATGGCGTGATCTTTTCCGGCACGCGTGTTCATGATGAACGCGTCGCGTATCTGCAGGGGCAGGGCTTTCCTTTTGTCACATACGGCATGAGCGACAGCCCCCAACCGCATCCTTATGTGGATCTCGACAGTCAGGCAGCGGCTTATGATGCCACCGCCAGGCTGCTTGGGCTGGGGCATCGCCGCATCGCTTTGATAAACCCGCCGGATGACCTGATCTATGCGCAGCAACGCCGCAGGGGTTATGCTGATGCGCTGTCAGAATGCGGTGTGGAGTTCGACCCGACACTGGTTTCCACCGGCCCGACCACCGCGGAATCCGGTCAGCAGAAATTTGCTACGCTTATGGAGTTGCCGAAACCGCCGAGCGCCATCATCTGCGCTAATGAGGCCATAACCCTTGGGGCGCTGTCAGCTGCCGATAAAGCCGGAGTGCAGGTTGGAAGGGACGTTGTGGTCATCTCGAACGACGACTTGAAGCTCAGCCAGTATTTTGTACCGCCACCCAGCACTTATTACTTGCCGATTGCTGAAACAAGCCGTCTGCTGGGTGAGTTCATGTTGAAAGCTTTGGACGGGGTCGATCCGTCCGAGATTCAGAAAAAGATCAGGGCCTCATTGATCGAGCGGCAACCTGACACCCCGGCGCCGGATGCGGCGCAAACCACCTGATCCAACAAAGGAGTACCTGAAAATGTTTAAAAACCTACTTGCCGCTGCAACACTCACAACACTGATGGCTCCAGCGGCCTTTGCTGCCGACCTGGAAGGTCGTGTTCTGAAAATCGGAACCGATGCGACATACCCACCGATGGAAACCGTGGATGAAACAACCGGTGAGATCGTGGGCTTTGACGTCGATGTGATGAATGCAATCTGCGCGAAGGTCAATTGCGTCCCCAATTTCGTAAACACCGCCTGGGATGGTATCTTTGCGGCCCTTCAGCAGGGTGAGTTCGATCTGGTTATCTCGGGCGTGTCGATCACACCGGAACGCGAAGAAACCATGGACTTTTCCGAGCCTTACATCGTTGTCAGCCAGGCCATTCTGTTGCAGGTCGATAATGCTGACATGACACTTGAGGATTTCAAAGCCGGTGGCCAGAAACTGGCCGCGCAAACTGCGACGACCAACGCCCAATTGGCGGAAGAGCTTGTTGGGCGCGAGAATGTCAGCCTTTACGACAACTTCTCGGCCGCCATTCTGGCGCTTCAGAACGCGGACGTGCAGGGCGTGATCATCGATGGCACATCGGCAGCGGCCTATGAACAGGAATTTGCGGGCGAGTTGACTGTTGGCATCACAGGCTTGCAATCCGATCCATTGGGTATCGTGTTTCAAGAAGGCGATCCGACGGTGGATGCGATTAACGCCGGTCTGAAAGCCATTCAGGAGGATGGAACGCTGGACGAACTGACAGCCAAATACTGGGGCACCAATTGATCCATTAGCGCCCTTCCGGTCCGGCGGCCAGCGCTGCCGGGCCTTGTCTTAGCGGAGAAGTTCCATGTTGCGCCTCAGCACGATCCGCCCGAGTAACCTGGTGTTGCTCGCAGCAGCGCCCTTTATTATCTACCTGTTCGCCACATCCTCAAAATACTTGCGGTCTCTGGTCGCAATTCTGGGGATCGGCACCGACGCGGGGCCCATCTTTGTTGGATTTCTACTGATTGCGACCGTTGCGATCCTTGGATATCTTTGCGCACGCTACGTGCGGTTTTCACAAAACTCCCCCGGCTGGTTGCGATTCTGCGCGCTTGCCGCGTTCCCAGCTTCTGCGGCGCTTTTGGTCATCAGCTTTGTTTCTCCGCTGCTTCTGATGCCATTTGCCGAGTCGGTCTTCTTCCATGCGCTCAGCGAAAACACATCACCCCTTATCGATCGATCCAGTCAGACCTGGGTACTGTTTCCGGGCGTGATCGCCAAGGTTCAGACGGGATTACAAGTTTTCCTGGCGGTTTACGCGGCTGTCGTCGCACTATGCCTAATTTCGGCACGTTTGCAGCCGCCCTGGCGCGGGCGCGTCTTGTTGGGGTTGGAGTGTCTCACAGGCGCGGTTCTGTTTTATCTCATGTTCATGGCTCATTGGCAGTTCGCGACCGGGGTGGCCATTACATTCCGCGCGGCCATATTTGCCTATATCTTCGCGGCCATTCTTGGTTTGGTCTGGGTCGGGTTGCAATCGTTTAAACCAAAGGCGCGTACGACGGTCGTCTATGGTTCGATCAGTTTGGCATTGCTTGCAGCCTCAGCCTTTTTCTTCATGCAGCCGCAGGTCAGCTTTGTTCTGGTGGGCAGCACCGAAGGGCGTATCGCGGTTGTGCGCGGCACGCCGCAGGCGCAGGCTGACGTTATCCGGTTTGGTGAGTTCGAAGGGGCCGACGGTCAGCAATATCGCATCCGCAGCGCAACCGATGCCACTGCCGCGCTTGAACAGATCGAAACGGTCGACAGTGTCTCGGGCGCTTTTGTCCCGGCCGATGCCCATACACAAGGTTATCCGGTCCTGTGGCAAACAAGATTTCTACCCGACAAATACCGCAATCCGGCCCTGGCATTTGCCGTGTTCGGGTTTTTGTTGCTGACACTGACCATTGGCGGGGCTCAGCATAAGCTGCATCCTCTGGCGGTCGGGGCCGAGTTTTTCGTGGATACGATACGCGGCATTCCGATGCTGGTGATCATTCTTTATATCGGACTGCCACTGGCGGGCGCAGTCAAAGACGCCACCGGCGGCGGTATCGACATGACCAATATGACCCGCGGGATCATCGCGATCTCAGTTGGTTATTCCGCCTATATGGCCGAAATTTTCCGATCCGGGATCGAGGCGATACCGAAAGGCCAATTGGAGGCGGGCAGCTCTCTGGGTTTGTCGCGCTGGCATACGGCGCGGCTTATCGTTCTGCCGCAGGCCCTGCGGATTGTCACTCCACCGCTTGGCAATGAGTTTATCGCGATGATCAAGGACACGTCATTGCTGTCTATCCTGTCCGTCCGCGACATGACCCAGAGGATGCGAGAATTTCAGGCGGCTAGCTTTCTGCCCTTTGCACCCTTCAATACGGCGGCAATCCTGTATGTCGTTCTCACACTCGGCTGTGCCAGTTTCCTGAAGTGGATCGAACGACGCACAGCAAAGGACACACGATGAGCGCGCTGGAACTTGGGGTTTGTTACTACCCCGAACAGTGGGACCCTTCGCAATGGCGAGACGATGCCGCCCAAATGGCAGACATGGGGTTGGATTGGGTGCGGATTGCTGAATTCACCTGGGGTCTGATCGAACCCGCGCGCGGTCAGTTCCACTGGGACTGGCTGGATGAAGTGATCGAGATACTGGGTCAGGCTGGTCTGCGGGTCATGATGTCCACCCCAACAGCCGCCCCCCCCAAATGGTTGATCGATGAGTATCCCGAAATCCTGCCCGTTGGGCCGGATGGTCGGGTCAGAGGGTACGGTTCGCGCAGGCATTATTGTTTTTCCAGTGAGGTTTATCTGGCCGAGGCGCAAAGGATCGCAACTGAATATGCCCGCAGATATGGTCAGAATTCGTATGTCCAAGCGTGGCAGATCGACAATGAGTACAACGACCACGATACAGTTCTCAGCTATTCCGATGCCGCGCGAACAGGTTTTCAGAACTGGTTGGAGGAACGATACGGGGCAATCGATGCGTTGAATGACGCGTGGGGAACCGTTTTCTGGGGGTCGCTCTACTCTCAGTTTGGTCAGATCGAACTGCCCAACGGGCTGGTCGCCACGCCCAATCCAGCCCATGCTCTGGAATTCGCGCGCTATTCTTCCGATCGAGTTCGTCTGTTCAACAAAACGCAGGTGGATGTTCTGCGCAAATATGCGCCGGGCCGGGATATTACCCATAACTTCATGGCAGGTAGTTTCGAATTCGATCACCACGCCGTAGCGGCTGATCTGGATATTGTCGGGTTCGACAGCTACCCGCTAGGGAACTTATTGGGCTCTACCCTTTCAGATGAGGAAAAGCGCCGCTATCTGCGCACCGGCGCACCGGATTATCAGGGCTTTCATTGTGATTTGTATCGCAGTCAGGGGCGCGGTCGGATGTGGGTGCTGGAACAGCAGCCGGGCCCGGTGGATTGGGCTGACAAGAATCCGTCGCCGGCAGAGGGGATGGTTCGGCTTTGGACCTGGGCGGCCTATGCACATGGCGCGCAAGCCGTGATGTTTTTTCGCTGGCGACAGGCAAAATCTGCGCAAGAGCAATACCATACTGCGATTTTGCGGTCAGATGGCAGCCCGGATCAGGCCGCTGTTGAATTGGCTGAGATCGTGAAGGATCGCGCCATTTTGCCGCCCGAGAGACGGGCAAAATCACGGGTTGCAATGCTACTGGATTATACCTCTATCTGGGCGGCGGACATCCTGCCACATGACAACGATTTCCCCAATGCCCAGATTTTTCGCGAGTGGTACACTGCAATTCGTGGTTTTGGGGTCGATCTTGATTTTGTTGGCCCTGAAGATGAACTGAGCGGCTACGCCCTCATCATATTACCTCAAAGCATGATCGTGACCGCTGACCTTGCAGACAAGCTTGACGCTTCGGGGGCCAAGATTCTGATAGGTGCTCGTTCCGGCAGCAAGACATCCGGGATGAACACCCCGTCCAATCTGGCTCCAGGCGAACTGGCAAAGTTAACAGGTATCCGTGTCACGCGCGTCGAATCACTTCCTTCACTTGCGCATGAGGCTGTGGTTCTTCCCGATGGGCAGCAATTTGAATTCACGGGTTGGCGTGAAATTGTCGAGACCAAAGAGCGCGTTTTAGCCCGCTTCAAGAGCGCTTATTGCGATGCCAGTCCGGCGGTCATCCGTTCTGACCGCACGACCTATCTGGCAATGGTTCCGCGAAATGAGCTTTTGCAGGCGATTGTCGGGGAGGTACTGAACTGGGCTGGGATAAATGCAACGCCTTGCGACCCCGATATGCGCATAACCCAACGCGGCTCGACCTACTACGCGTTCAACTTCAGTGACGTTTCAAAGCCTTTGCCTGCTGGTCGTGCACGTCAAATTCTGCTTGGTTCAGATCCGGTCAAACCAAGGGACATCACCGTTTGGCAGGAGAATGCAGCGCCTCATAAATCAGCTTAGACGTGTCAAATCGCGAAACTGGACATAAGATTTTCGCAAACTGTCACTTTTGGACTGACGGATGGGCGCAGAAAGTCCTATGAATAGAAAACAAAAAACGAGTCCAACAACGGGAGAACACTATGGTTACCAAGTCATCACTTTCCAGACGCACTGTTTTGAAAGGAGCGGGTGCCGCAGCACTTGCCGCGCCTCTTTACAGCAAGAGCGCACTGGCTTCGTCGGGTGAAATCAACATACTGATGTGGTCGGATTATCTGCCGCCCAGCTTTATCGAAGAGTTTGAGACCCTTACTGGCATCAAGGTGAACTACACCGGGATCGGCTCAAACGAAGAAATCATCAACAAGATGAAGGCGACCAAAGGTCAGGGCTTTGACATCGTCTCGCCAACCAACAACCGCTCGTTGCAGTGGGAGCCGCTGGAGTTGTTGCAGCCCTTTGACATGAACAAGGTTCCGGTCGACCTGGTGAACCCTGCCATGGCCAAAATCGGTACGGATGCTTGGAACTTTGGCGGCGCCGGGGTTCACTGGTTGCCGCATATCTGGGGCACCGAAGGCATTGCATACCGCACCGACTTGTGGCTGCCGGCTGGGGACGCCCCATCCTATGGCGATGTTTGGTCGGAAGAAAACGCAGGCAAAACCATGGGCCGCGCGCATTCGATGATGCTTGGCGCTGGTCTTTACATGGAGCGTTCCGGCGAGATGGAGCCGGGTTCGGTCTGGGCCGCTTATGGTGACGAAGAAACCATGCGCAAGGTCTGGGGTCAGATCACTGACTGGTGCATTGCACGTAAGAATCGCATCAAGCTGATCTGGAACGATGCCGATACACAGAAGAACGGTCTTCTGAATGAAGGTGTTGTTGTCGGTCAGACCTGGGACGGCCCGCCACTGGCACTGAAATCGGCTGGTGAACCAGTGCACTATCAAGCGCCCATCGAAGGGGCGATGGCATGGGTTGACGGAATGTCGATTCCGTCTGGCGCGGCGAATATCGACCAGATCTATGCCTTCATCGACTTCGCCTATCAGGCCAAACCTGCCGGTGTTGCCATCGACAGCCATGGGTACAACTCTCCTGTTCTGGGGGCGGATCAGTATTCAGGCGACACCTACAAGAAGAACTTTGCCGAGGCCTATCCGGGCGACTCGCTGGCCAACCTCAATCCGTGGCCGGCCGAAGCCCCATGGTATGCTGAAACGCGGACCGAGTTCGTCAACAAGTTCAAGAGCGCATAAGCGATCTGAAACCATGCCCCTCGCGTTCTGCGAGGGGCCACAATCTGTGCGCCGCTCCGGCGTAACGGAAAGCTATGTGGTGTGGTGACAGTGCACACCTCAGGGAGATACCAAAAATGAGTGCAGGGGTCGGAGTCGATCTGGAAAACCTGTGGATCCGTTTCGGTGACTTCGTCGCCGTGCGCGATGCAAACGTCACAATTAACGGGGGAGATTTCTTTTCATTCCTCGGACCCTCGGGTTGCGGCAAAACAACGATCTTAAGGGCTGTTTCCGGCTTTCTCGAGCCCAGCGAAGGCAATGTTCTGATCGGCGGCAAAAACATGCGCGGGATTGGGCCCAACAAACGCCCCACAGCTCTGATCTTTCAGAACCTAGCGTTGTTTCCCTTGATGAAGGTTTGGGAAAACATCACGTTCTCGATGGAAATCAAAGGCGCCAGTGCTGCCGAGCGCCGCAAGCGCGCTGACGAGCTTTTGGACATGATCGCGCTCCCGGAGCAAGGCGACAAACTTCCCAGCGAATTGTCTGGTGGCCAACGTCAGCGAGTGGCCATCGCTCGTGCCCTTTGCGCCGAGCCGGATGTATTGCTTCTTGATGAGCCTCTGTCAGCACTTGACCTCAAACTGCGCCAGCACATGCGAACGGAACTGCGAGAGATACAACAGCGTGTGGGCATTACTTTTATCTACATTACCCATGACCAGGGCGAGGCGCTGACCATGTCAGATAATATCGCCGTCATGCGTGCAGGTGTGATTGACCAGATTGCCGATGGGAAAACCATCTACAATGATCCTAACACGGCTTTCGCGGCCTCATTTGTCGGCGAAAACAATGTATTCCGTGGCAAGATCAAACAGGTCATGGGCAACGAGGCGCTGATCTCGACCAACCGCTCGGGCGATCTGGTTGCACGGATATCGACCGCCAATCAAGGCAAAATGAAAGAAGGCGATAGTGCAATGTTGTTCATTCGCCCCGAAGCCTTCGCCATTGCGCCCGAGGGGGCTTCGGGTGACCATTTTGTTACCGCGCGGGTCAACCACGAAGAATTTGAAGGCAACGTCTTCAACATCTTTACCGAAGGTGAAGGTGGAAAAGAGATCAAAGTGTCGATCCCGAACCATGGACAATCCTTCGAGGACCACACCGGACAGAACATCACGTTGGAATACAAGACGCATAACGCCGTCATCGTTCCTGCGGGTGAACTGGCTGCAGAATAAGGGGATTAACTCATGCCCCAGTTTCTGAAAGACTTCTTCAATCGCAACGGCACCGGCATGGGAGTGGCGATCCTGGGTCTGGTTCTGTTCTGGACCATCGGCCTGATCATCCTTCCGCAGCTGTCGATGTTGGACTTCTCGTTCCGTCCGAATCTGCCACCGCCAGAGATTGGCGGACCCAAAGACATATATACGCTCGAGAACTACAAATATCTGGTCTACGGCCCCGAAGGCGGCAGTCAGGACTACAACACTGTTGATCTGAGGGTGTTTTTCCGAACTCTTGTGGCCGCGGTTTTTGTGACGGTTTTCAACCTGATCATCTGCTATCCGATTGCCTATTACCTGGGTCAGGCCGAGGGCAGCCATATTCGTATCTTCGCGATCATGCTAATCATCCCTTACTGGATCAACGAGATCCTGCGCGCCTTTGCGCTGCGCATCATCTTTGGGGAAACAGGTGTGTTGAACACGTTGTTCACGGGTCTGGGCATCTGGGATACACCGTTCGACTTCATTCGCAATGACATCGCGCTCTATGCGGGTCTGGGATACGCCTATATCCTGCTGATGATTTTCCCGATGTATAACGTGATTGAAAGTCTGGACAAAAACCAGATCGAAGCAGCACGCGACCTTGGGGCGCCTTGGTGGCGGATACATTGGCGAGTGGTCATTCCTTATGCCAAGCCGGGGATCAGTTCGGGCTGTACTATGGTCTTCATGTTGTCCGCCGGTGCGTTGGCTGCGCCGCAAATTCTGGGCGGGCCGTCCAGTCTGTGGTTCACCCAACTGATCTATCAGCAGTTCAATGACAACAACGACTGGCCACAGGGCGCCGCCTACGCAATCGTTCTGCTGGTCACTTGTATTCTGTTCGTGCTGGCCATGATGCGCCTGTTCAAAGTGAACATGGGGGATATAGGGAAATGAACAATTCCTTCCTCCGCATAAGCATCTGGGTCTATCTGGCGATCTTCTTCCTGTATCTGCTGGGCCCGCTGGTGATCATGTCCGTCACCGCGTTCAACTCGTCCGGGTTCCCCCGAATGAGCCCATGGGAATGTCTGACATTCCAATGGTTTGGCGAGCTGTTTCAGGATCAGCGTATCCTGAACGGGATCAAGAACTCGCTGATCATCGGAATCGGCACGGTCATCCTGTCCGTGGCGATGGGTTTGGCAGGCGCGCTGATGCTGACCCAGATCTGGCCGAAGCTTCGCGCGACCTACTATACGGTCATTATCGCACCGATCCTGATCCCCGGTGTGGTTCTTGGTATCTCGACGCTGGTCTTCTGGGACCGGATCAACCGGATGCTGGGGCTGGGGGCCGACAGTTTCCTGTCAAACGGCATCTTCCTGACAGTGATCGGCCAGTCCACCTTTATTGCCAGTTACTGTATGCTGGTGCTGGTGGCGCGGTTGCAGCGTTATGATGTCGCCCTGACTGAGGCGGCACTGGACCTTGGGGCCAGCCACGCTCAGGCTTTCCGCAAAATCCTGCTGCCGTTCATGCGCCCGGCGATTGCCTCGGCGGCGGTTTTGGCATTCCTCGCTTCTTTCGAGAACTACAACACCACCACTTTCACTTTTGGCGAATACCCGACGCTGACGATTGAGCTGGCTCAGAAGGTTCGCTACGGCATCACGCCCGCGATCTCGGCGCTGGCGTTTATCATCGTTGCGCTGACGGTTTTCTTCGCTCTGCTGAACGAAGCCAAGCTGAAACGTCAGGAACTGGTAGCCGCGGCGCGTAAAAACGCAACGGTCGAGGAACTGGCTGGCAAGATCAAGCTGCCGAGTTTCTTTGCCGGTAATATGGCCGCCGTGTTGCTGGTCGCATTTGCGGTTGTAACGATCAGCGTTATAGGCACAGCGGCGACCTACAGTCCGGCGCAGTGCATTGCCGACGTTCGCGAGCAAAAGCAGTTGGAAGCGGAACAACGCATTCAGGAACTGCGTCAGCAGCGTGAGGAGCGCCGCAAACAGCAAGAAGCGGAAAAAGCCGGGCAGGGTGATGCCCAAACCGCGCCAAAGCCGTCAAATAACAGCGGTTTTGGTAATGTCTTCGCTCCGAACTCGCTGGATGGCAGCGAGAATGAAAGCAACGAAGGTGCTTCTCAAACCGAGGGTGAGCCATCCAACAACGGCGGTTTCGGAGGGGTGTTTGACCCCAACAGCCTAAAAAGCGACTAATCGCTGTGCCAAGCGGCAACCAACGCATCTGCCCGGATAGGATTCAAGTCTGTCCGGGCAGATTGCGCTTCAGGATCTTCACGTCACAGCCGCCGATGGTCGATCCGTTCCAGACCACCGGTTCAGCGTTATAGTTGATCAGGAACATGTGGTCGGCTGTCTCACGCAGTCGAAGTCCTGGCGGCATCGGTTTCAGGCCCAAACCGCTTTCTTCCGCAGCCAAGCCGATGACGCGATCCCATAATGCTTCGTTTGGGAAGCCGGCAAGATACCAGAACCCGTCCCTTGCCATTAGCGCAGGCGCTCCATCTTCAAAACTCAGAATTTCTTCAGCAGATCCTGAAAGGCGATCGATCCAATGCTGTGCCGCGCCGCCGCCACGGACAGCCCGGTTGACAGCAGGGGGCAGTGTTTCGACCAAATCGACGTTGCAGTCCAACCCTTTCAGGCCAGGTCGACCGGCGGCGGCGATCTGGAAATCACGGGTAATTGCGCCGCTGCGTGGGCCGAGGATTGCAAGATCCGAGTTGTCCGCTAACCTACGCTCCAAATCCGGGTCAATCGTTGCCAGTCCGGGGGCAAGGATCAGCGCATAGTGCGTGGACAGGTCATTGGGCGAAACAAAATCAATCGACAGCCCCACGCGGCGCAATGCACGATAAGCTGAGAAGACCAACCGGAAATAGTCAAAGCCTGCTCCTTGCGGTAGCGATGTCCAGGCCCAGTCCGAGGGGTAATCAAACAGTATCGCAACCTTGGATTGCACCTGATGCACCTCGCCCAATGTGGATAGCTCTTCCGCTGTCTGACGGGCCTCGTGTAATGCAGGGGCGGGGCGATTGTCCGGTGTCAGCAAACCTGCGTGCATCTGTTCCTGCGCAAAGGGGGCTTGCCGCCATCGAAAATAGCTCACAACCTCAGCACCGTGGGCGACAGCCTCAAGCGACCACAACCGCACCATTCCGGGCATGGGTGCCGGGTTATAGGGTGCCCAATTCACCGGACCGGGTTGTTGTTCCATCACCCACCATCGGCCACGGCCCACTGCCCGGTAAAGATCATGGTGAAACGCCTGCATGTCCGGATCGCCTTGCTGAAGAAAGGCGGTCTTGTGGGCTTCGTCATCTTCCAATCGGTCCGATAGAAATCCGATCGGATAACTGTCCCAAGTCGCAATATCCAGATCTGCGCCAACCTCGAAATGGTCGAAATCCAGAATACGACCCATGTAGTTATGCAACAGCGGCGCATCGGTCAAAGCTCGCAATACATCGACCTGAGCTTTGTTGAATGCCACAACCTGATCTGAGCTGAACCGACGGAATGCCAGTACATGAGCGGGGTTTGGCTCGGTCACAGTTTGATTGGGTAGTTCAATCTCATCGAAGTTGCGGTACTCCATCGACCAGAACACGTTTCCCCAGGCCTTGTTCAGTTGTTCAATTGAGCCGTATCGAACAGCCAGCCAGCGCCTGAATGCATTCAGTGCCGGGGTGCTGTAGCTGACTGTTGTGTCGTGACACCCATACTCATTGTCGATCTGCCAAGCCGCCACATACGGGTTATGACCATAGCGCTCTCCCAAGACCCGTGCGATGCGGCCACATTCATCGACATAGCCCTGGTGGCTAAAGCAGTAATGCCGCCGTGATCCGAATTTGCGCGTGTTTCCATACGTATCCACAGCCAGCATGTCCGGATGTTTGTCCAGCATCCAACGCGGTGGCGTTGCTGTCGGTGTGCCAAGCACGACTTTCACTCCCGCCTCGCCAAGTGTTTTAACCGCGCGATCCAGCCATTCAAATTGCAGGGTTCCGGGGTAAGGCTCCAGCCGGTTCCACGCGAACTCTCCAATGCGTACCCACGAGATGCCGGTGTCCACCATGCGCGCGGCGTCTTCCGCCCACATCGCTTCGGGCCAGTGTTCAGGGTAGTAACACACACCAAGTTCCGGCTTCATAAAATGATCCTGTGTTCTGCCTGCCCTCGTCCCGCGTTTGGCATTGCAAACGTCATGCCATTGGTGGGTTGGGATTCAATATCCGCGTTGCTCAACCCCTGCCTTGCTGAGGTGCAGAACAGCGTGCCTAAGCTGTCGCCACCAAAGGCTGGGCAGGACGTATGTGACGCTTCGAAAGAAGTGGCCTTCAGGAAATGACCTTCGGGCGTGTAGGCCGCAACACGTCCAATCCCCCATTGCGCGATCCAGATGTTCCCGTCAGCATCAACCACCGCACCATCCGGGTTCAGGCCTTCTTTACGAAAGTCCAGAAATACGGTGCTTTCCCCTTCGGGCCATCCGCTTACTGCATTCAAGCTCCAGCGCTTGACCTGCCTCGTTTTCGTGTCACAGAAATAGGCCACGGATCGATCCGGGGCAAAACAGATTGCATTGGAAATCGTCACTTCCGGCACGAGACATCTGAGTGTACCTTTCCAGAACCGATAGATTGATCCGGCCCCGGCTTCAGCCTGTTTGCCCATCGTACCGATCCAGAAACCACCCCAAGGATCAGCGCGACCGTCATTCGAGCGGGTGATTGGGTTGTCTGCCTCGAGCGGCGTAACCAGCGCTCGATGCCCGGACGTCAATTCAAACTGCCAAAGACCCGTTTCCGAAGCCAAAAGCAGTGTGTCGCGATCCACCCAGCCTGCGGCGGAGACATGTTCATCGAATTCCCAGCTTATCTGATTTTCACTTTCGCGCGTCATCAGTCGTTTGTTGAGAATGTCGAACCAGAATAGCTGTTGCCGAGCAGGGTGCCAAAGCGGACCTTCGCCCAACGCGCAGGGGCGGTCGTCAAAAATCGTGCTCATCTTGCCGCCTTGTCAAAGGCTGTTACGATCTGCTTCGCGCGTGCTGCGATTTCGACTGCGTCCATGCCGGGTTTGTACAGCGCTGATCCAATCCCGAATCCATCCGCACCGGCTTTGATCCATTGCTCGAAGTTTTCAGGCCCGGCACCACCGACAGCGAAGATACGTGTTTCCTTGGGTAAAACGGGTCGAAGTGCTGCGAGCCCAACAGGGCCTGCCATGACGCCAGGAAACAGCTTTAATCCTGTGGCCCCGGCTTCGAGAGCGGCAAAGGCTTCGGTCGGCGTGTAAACGCCCGGCCAGCTTTGCATCCCCAACGCTACAGACCGTTTGATCACGTCAGCATCATAGTTGGGTGACACAATCAGCCTGCCGCCGGCATTCCGAACTGCGTCCACCTGATCAACCGTCAATACAGTACCAGCGCCTATCAGGGCGTGATCTTTGAAAGCTTCGGCCAGAATGGAAATGCTGTCGAGCGGGTCAGGCGAATTGAGTGGAACTTCGATCCGGTCGATCCCTGCATCGATGATAACTCTGCCAACGGCCTCGGCTTCCTGTGGTTGCAGACCGCGCAGAATGGCGATGATGGGGCGGCTCATGCGATTTGCCTTGTCATATTGCGCGCCAGCGCCAGCCCGGCCAGCGTTGCTTCGGTGGCGTTTGCAGTCTCAAAGAAAGCGCCCTGTTGTCTTAGCGCTGCCGCATAGACCCGCGATACGGCATCTGCACCAATGATAGCCAGTTGTTGACCCAGCCAATATGGACGGGTGGCGGCCAATTCAGCACCGATAAGCAGTCCCGACAGCCGCGCGCGCGCGATGTCTTTGTCCTGATTGTGCAGCAGGTCCGCAGCCCGCAAGCCGAACAGGCGTGCAGCCAATTGTTCGGGCTTGGACAATGTATCCGCCACAGCCTCGGCAAAGGCATCTTCATCCCATCCTTCACCTATAGAATGCCGCAGAACAGATTGCGCACTTAACAAATCAAAAAGCTCTCCGGTCATGAGCGTCCGAAAGCTCACGATTTCACCTGCGCTGACCTGAACCCATTTCGTATGGGTTCCTGGAAGACAGAGGACACCATCCCAGTTCTGGCGAGCACCCAAAAACCCTGCGATCTGTGTTTCTTCGCCCCGCATCACATCTGGTGGGCTCAGTTGCTTTAATCCGGGTATGACGAAGGCCCGGATGCGCGAGTCTGTGCTGGGAACACGGACCGGTACTTGCGGCAAGGGTTGCGACGGAACGGTAGAATAAGGTGCTTCGACCCAGCCTTGGCGTGCACCGACCATACCGCAGGCGATCACATCTATGGGGCCATCCTTCAGCCAGTTTTCAACAAGTTCCAACAGGGCGGTCTGGAACCCGTCGGCTCCGATACGTGCCATACCTTTGTCGGACTGCGCGCAGTCCAGCACCGTTGCCCCCTGCATGGCCCAGACCCGCAGGTGAGATGTGCCCCAATCAACGGCGATCCAGTCGGTATTCATTGCTTCACCCTGAAACTACGACGCCGCCATCAACCGCCATACACTGACCGGTCATCGCCCGGCTGGCGTTGGATGCCAGGAACAATGTCGGTGCAACCATGTCTTCGGGCGTCAAATGTTCTTTCAGGCATTGTCGATCCAAATGCGCGGCCAAATCTTCGGGCGTGGCCCACTTATCCAGCTGTTTTTGCGTCAAAACCCAACCGGGAGCCAGCGCATTCACACGTATGTTCTTTGGCCCCAGTTCGCGGGCCAAAGACCGCGTCATCCCTGTAATGCCCGCATTTGACGTCGTATAGATCGGATAGCCTGCATTGCCCATCATGTAGCTGATCGAGCTGAAGTTAATGATAACGCCGCCTTCCTTCATTTGCCGGGCCGCTTCCTGACAGGCGAAATAGTAGGCTTTCAGGTTTACGTCGATCATCCAGTCCCAGAACTCGGTCGTGGTTTCCTCAAGTGTATGGCGCTGGTCATTGGCCGCGTTGTTAACCAAAACGTCTAGGGGGCCGTGGGCTTCGGCGGCTTTGGCCATTGTCGTGTGAAGAAGCTGAGTGTCGGTCATATCGCCCTGCATGAACAGAGGTGCGCGGCCGTGTTTGTCGCGCATCTCTTCGACAAAACCGCTGGCGTCCGATCTGCCGATAAAAGCCACATTGGCCCCCTGAGCCAAAAACCCATCCGTTAATGCTGCGCCCACGCCCGAGCCTCCGCCGGTAATATAGACGGATGACCCGTTCAGGTCATGAAATGTCGCTGGTTGGGTCATCAGTGGCTCTCTCTGGTCACAAGGCGGGTGTCTTTGCCGACGAGGAAATCCAGGTCGGCCCCCTGATCGGCCTGCAACACGTGATCGACATAAAGTTTGGCATACCCGCGGGAATAATGTGGCTTATCTGGTTTCCATTGGGCTCGGCGCGCGTCCAGTTCTTTTTCGTCCACCAACAGCTCAAGCTTTCCAGCGCTGGCCGAGACGCGGATGCGGTCGCCGGTTTTCACCAGCGCCAGTGTGCCGCCCGCCTGTGCCTCGGGGCTGACATGCAGGATGACGGTGCCATAGGCTGTACCGGACATGCGGGCATCCGAGATACGGATCATGTCGCGAACGCCTTCCTTCACCAATCTCGCCGGAATCGGCATGTTTCCCACCTCGGGCATCCCGGGATAACCCTTGGGTCCACATCCCTTGAGCACCAGAATGCTCTTGGATGTGACGGGCAGATCAACCCGGTCGATATTGGCTTTCAGGTCTTCGATATTTTCGAAAACAAACGCCTCACCCTCGGTTTCAAGAAGGGCATCTGTTGCGGCAGAAGGTTTGACGATGGCCCCGTTGGGCGCAAGATTGCCGCGTAAAACACGAAGGCCAGCAGCGGGCTTCACCGGATCGTTGAAAGGGCGAATGACGTCGCGGTTGAAACATTCAGCACCTTCGTAGTGGGCCGAGATGTCCTTGTTCAGAACCGTTCTGGCCGGGCGCAGGAAAGGTTTGAGTTCGCTCAGCACAGCCGGCACACCGCCCGCGTAACAGAAATCTTCCATCAGGTATTTGCCTGAGGGCATGCAGTTCACCAGAAGGGGAATCTCTGATCCGATTTCAAAGTCCTTGAGCGTCAGGTCAACGCCCACGCGACCTGCGAGCGCCAGTAGATGAACAACGGCATTGGTCGATCCCCCAACGGCCGCATTGGCGAGGATTGCATTCTCGAAGGCTTCTCTGGTCAGAATGTCGGATGGTTTCAGGTCTTCGTCGACCATTTCGACAATCCGCTTGCCTGTCAAATGGGCGAGGGCCATGCGGCGGGCGTCAACGGCGGGCAGGGCGGCATTGGTGGGCAGGCTCATGCCCATCGCTTCGACCAGAGACGCCATGGTGCTGGCCGTCCCCATGGTCATGCAAACCCCGGCACTGCGGGACATCCCGGATTCCGCGTTCATAAAATCCTGAAGGGTCATCTCTCCGGCACGCACGGCCTCGGAGAACTTCCACACATCGGTTCCTGAGCCAATATCCTGACCGCGATATTTTCCATTCAGCATAGGGCCGGAGCTGACAACGATCGACGGCAGGTCGACCGAGGCCGCGCCCATGAGTTGGCCCGGCGTGGTCTTGTCGCACCCGCCCAGCAGAACCACACCGTCAATGCCATATGCGCGGATCGACTCTTCGACATCCATGGCCAGAAGGTTGCGAAACAGCATGGCTGTGGGTTTCATCTGGGTCTCGCCCAGCGACATGACCGGGAATTCGACGGGAAAGCCCCCGGCCTCCCACACACCGCGCTTTACCCCTTCGGCCAGATCGCGGAGGCCGGAATTGCAAGGGGTTAGCTCCGACCACGTGTTGCAAATTCCAATAATTGGCCGCCCATCGAAGGCGTGATCAGGAAAACCCTGATTTTTCATCCAGGATCGATGGATGAACCCATCCTTGTCGAGTTTCCCGTACCAGTGCTGTGAGCGGCGTTTTGACATTGTTCTGTGATGCTTTTTTAGGTCTGGGTGGATTTGAGTATTTGTAAAAAGGTGAAATTCAAGCAGCGCGAGATGGGCGGCACCAATCTGGCAGCCAGTCGGCATGGGCAGACAGAAGGTCGTTCACCAGATTTCGAATTTGGCGCAGGTCCAGCTCGGCGGCGGTGTGCGGGTCCATCATGGCTGCATGAAAGATATGCTCGGGGTTCTGGTCGACCAATGCCCTGACTGTGAGTTCCTGAACGTTGATCTGGCTACGCATCAGGGCGATCAGCTGCGGTGGGATGTCTGCGATGACAGAAGGTTGAATGCCATTTGCATCAACCAGACACGGTGTTTCGACAGCAGCCCCCATCGGCAGCTGAGGTATCTGGCCGGTGTTTGGCAGATTGCCATATGCCACGTAGGGGGTGTCAGAGATGATTGCGTTCATTATGTCTGCCGCAAACTCATGGCTGCGAGTGACGGCAATGTCGCGCCCGTCGGTCAGGGTTTTGGCCTGCTCTTTCCAGTTGCTCATCTGTTCCACACAGCGGGTCGGGTATTCATCGAGTGGGATTGAGAACTTCTCGATCAGGTCCGCCCGCCCGTCTTTGATGAACCATGGCACGTATTCTGCCAAATGCTCAGAACTTTCGGTGCAGAAATAGCCAAGGTGGTCCATCACTTCGTAGCGCACCTTGTTGGGGCAACGCGGCATCAGCAGCGGGGCCTTGGGCATTCTGCCGCTGACATAACCTTGCCGAAGGGCGGGGTAAAGATCATGGCCCTGATGCTCAAGCCGCAGGAAGAAGGCGACGTGATTGACGCCCGCGACCTTGTAGCGAATGTCGTCTTTTGACAGGTCCAAATCATGTGCCAGTTCCGCCACCGTGTTCTGAACCGAGTGGCACAGGCCGACCTGCTTCAATGATGGATATTTCTCGGCCAGTGCCCAGGTGTTGATGGCCATCGGATTGACGTATTGTAGCAATGTCGCATCAGGGCATAGCTGCATCATGTCATGCGCCACGTCCCACAAGACCGGCACAGTGCGTAACCCCCGCATGATGCCGCCGACGCCCAGCGTATCCGCGATGGTCTGGCGCAGCCCGTATTGCTTGGGGATTTCAAAATCTGTGACGGTACAGGGCTGGTACCCGCCAATCTGAAAGGCGGTAATAACGAAATCGGCACCATCGAGTGCGGCGCGTCGGTCTGTATGTGTGGATATTGTCGCGTTTGACCGGACCGAACGGATCATGGCGCGGGCTACAGCTTCGCTTTCTGTCAGGCGTACGGGGTCGATATCCATCAGCGCAAAGTGACTGTCCGCCAAAGCGGGGGTCAGCAGAGCATCCCCCACAATGTTCTTCATGAAAATTGTCGAACCTGCTCCGATGAAAGTTATCTTTGTCATTTTACAGCTCCGAGGGTCAGGCCCGCGATAAAGTGCTTTTGCATCAGGAAGAACATGGCAACCGGCGGCAGCGCTGCTACGATCGAGCCCGCGCTCATCAGTTGGTAGGCGGCGCGGAACTGGGCGTTGAAACTGGTTATGCCTGCTGTGACAGGCTGGCTTTCCGCGCCCTGAGTCAGGACGACCGCCCAGAAATAGTCGTTCCAGATGAAAGTGAAGATCAGCACGCTGAGTGCGGCAATTGCGGGTTTCATCAACGGCAAGACCACATACCAGAAGATGCGCCATTCGCTGATACCCTCGACCCGCGCGGCCTCGATTAATTCAAAGGGCAGGGCCCGGATAAAGTTGCGCATGAACAATGTGCAAAAGCCGGTCTGGAAGGCGATGTGGAACAAGACGAGGCCGGTTTTTGTGTTGTAGAGGCCCATATCAAGTGTCAGGTCGCGCACAGGCACCATCAGGATCTGGAATGGCACGAAGTTGCCGGCAACGAACATGAAGAAGATCCACAGGTTCGATTTGAATTTGTAGATGCCCAAAGCAAAGCCGGTCATGGAACTGAGGGCAACGGCACCGATCACCGTAGGAATGGTGATCATGAAAGAGTTCAGCAAGTATCGCGGCATGTCAGAGTTGAAGAATACCAGCCCGTAGTTGACCGCGCCCTCGAAACTGGATGGCAGGCCCCAATAGTTGGCGTTGGTGAAATCCGCCGCTGGTTTGACCGAAAACAGAGCCACCGCGAGTAGGGGGCCCAGCCACAGCAACAAGGCAAGTGGCAGCATCGCCTGATAGGTGATCTGCGCGGCGCGAGATTGTTTTTCGATGGGTTTGGGAAACATCTCAGTGCCCCCGTTCTTCGCGATACATCGACCAGAGGAAATAGGCGATGAAGCCGAGCATGATCAGGAACAGCACCACAGCGATAGCCGCGCCATACCCCATGCGGAAACCGTACTCAGATAGTGCGACCTCGAACATGTAATAGGCCAGCACTCGGGAAGATCCGAATGGCCCGCCCTGTGTCATGATCGAAATCAGGTCGAAACTGCGCAGCGCCCCGATGATTGTCACGACGAATGCAATGAAAGTGGCCGGGCGCAACTGTGGCAGAATGATGTGCCACAGCATTCTCAAGCCTTTGGCACCGTCCAGGCGTCCGGCTTCGATCTGTTCGGGGTCGACGGCATTCAGACCGGTGAGGTAGAGGATCATGCAATAGGCGGTTTGTGGCCAAAGGCCTGCGACGATGATGCCGTAGGTGACCAAACGCTCGTCGCCCAGCACGTTCAATGGACCCATTCCGAAAAAGCCGAGAAACTCATTCAGAAGACCAAATGTCGGGTCATAAAACCACGTGAATACAAGGCCAACAACAACCTGAGAGATGACAAATGGAAAGAAAAACAGCGATTTGTAAAGGCGGATACCCCAGACCGTCTGGTTCAGAAACAAAGCAATGAAAAGGCCCGCCGGAATGGCCAGAAGATACAGGATCAGCCAGATCAGGTTGTTCTTGAGCGAGATATAGAATGCGTCCCGGTCAACCCATTCCCAATACAAATCTTCATAATTGCGCATGCCGACATATTCGGCGGCACCCAACCCATCCCACTCGTACAGTGAAAGGTTGAAGGACTGGAAGACCGGAATGATCACATAGACCATGAAGAACAGCAGGCCCGGAGCAAGGAATAGCCACGGGGCGATGCGTTGTTGGTTTCTGTGGAACCAGTTCTCCTGATCAGGGGCGTCGGCGGCAGTGGTCATGGGTGTCCTGGGTTTGTTTGGGTAAGGCGGGTTGAAACCACCTTACATTCTGTGGCGAGGTAGGCCGGGCTCGAGCCCGGCCCAAGCCTGATTAGTTGTCGTAGATACGCTCTCGCGCGCGTTCCAGCTTGGCCAGAATACGGTCAGCATTGTCTGGTTTAACCATGAATTCCTGGAAACCTTCCATTGACACTTTGGCCATTTCAGCCGGTGCGTCGCGGTCCCAGAACTGAGCCACTCCGCCGGGGCTGTTGGTCGAGAGCATCGAAAAGCCCTGCTGCAGGAATTTGTCATCGTCTACTGAGGATTGCGCGTTCACCGGCAACTGACCGAGGTTCGATCCGTTGTTGATCTCGGTCTGTTCATCCGACGAGACAACAAAGCGCAGGAACTCTCGTGCGGCTTCTTTGTTCGATGCATTCGCCGGGATGTGGAACGTATCGGTCGGCGCGTCTTCAGCCAATTCGACATCAGGGTTGATTGAAACGAATTGGTAGAAATCCAGCTGATCATCGGTAAGCCCTGCTTCACGCAAAGGCGCGACTGCAAAATTTCCCATCAGATACGCAGCGGCTTCTCCGTTAACCATGAACGGCAAAGCCTCCTGCCAGCTATAGGTCTGATGGTTGTCAATGAAAGCCCCCATGTCGATCAACTGCTTCCAGTTTGCAAAGGTCTGCTTGACCCGGTCATCTTCCCAGCTGATTTCGCCGTTGGCCAGTTGATTGTGGAAGTCAAACCCGTTGGTGCGCATGTTCAGGTAGTCAAACCAACCGCCAGCGGTCCACAGGAACTTGGTCCCGATGGTATAGCAAGCACGGCCTGAATCGACGATCTTCTGGCAATTTGCCAGCTCTTCTTCCCAGGTAGTCGGTTCGCTGAGGCCCAATTCGTCAAAGATATCTTTACGATAGTAAACGCCCCACTGGTAGTAAGTGTAGGGGACGCCCCATTGTTTGCCATCGATGGTCATCGCGCCTTTGGTTGATGCCAGGTTTTCAGCAATTTCAGGTTCCGCCCAAAGATCCGAGACGTCTTCGAACAGACCGGCCTCGACATATGGTTTCATACGGTTGGCGGCGTACCAAGTGGCCACGTCAGGTGTGTCAGCCGTCAGAAAGTTGCGGATCTGGGTCTTATACGCTTCGCGGTCGATAACCGTGGTTTCGATCTCTAGGCCGGGGTGCTGCGCTGCAAACCGCTCGATCATCGCTTCCATCGTTGCGCGCGGGGCCGGGTTTGACGTGTCCAGGAATATCCGAAGCTCTCCAGTTAGGTCAGCAGCCACCGGTGCCGCCATAGCAACGCCAAGTGCCAGCGCAGCGGTTGTGCGCTTGAAAGTGGAATACATGGTTTCCTCCCTGTTGTTTCCACAAAAGTTCCAAATAATGAAACTATGTTTTATATATTGAAAACTACACATCGACTCGGTTAGTCTTGTCAAGACCCTCGTGCGAACTGCGATGGGCAAGCGGAGGAGAACGGACGCCCGTGTCAGGTGACGGAACTATTGGCAAAGCATGTGACGTGCTGGATCAGGTCGCCGCATTTCAGCGCCCTGTGCGATTTTCGGAGTTGCTGGACGGCAGCGATTTTCCGAAAGCAACATTGTATCGGTTTTTGCAATCATTAACCAATCAGGGAATGCTATGTTACGACCCCGAGCGCCAAACCTACGCGCCGGGTATGCGTTTGGTACGGCTTGCGCATGCAGCCTGGACCCAAAGCTCACTGGCCCCTATCGCACGTCCGTTCCTCGATATTCTAAGCCAGGAAACTGGAGAGACTGTGCATTTGGCGCAGCTCGATGCTGGTCAGGTTCTATACGTAGACAAACGCAACGCAGCGCAACCGATCGAGATGTATTCTCAGGCGGGTAAGGTGGGCCCGGCCTATTGCACGGGTGTCGGCAAGGCGATGCTTGCCTTTCTGAATGAAAGTGACCTTGACCGGGCAATTTCGCAGCAGAGTTTTCATCGCTTTACCGACAAGACCCTGACGTCCGACAATGACCTGCGCACGGATCTTGATCGAATTCGCAGCAAGGGTTTTGCCGTTGATGACGAAGAGCATGAACCCGGAATTATTTGCGTCGCCTGCCCTGTTCTTACAACAAACGGCCGTGTCCTGGGCGCGATCTCAGTAACCGGCTCGACCCAGCGAATGGATTTTGAACAACTCGAGGCATGGGTGCCTCGTGTGCGGCGGGTGGCTGAACAAATCAGCACCGAGGCGCAGGCATGGCGTTTCCCTGAAACGCGACCAGACCTCGGCAATGACAGGATGCAAGCGACATGACAGGTGTAACCCTGAACCAAGCAATAAAGCGGTACGGCCAGACGCAAGTCATTCACGGCATCGACTTGCAGATCGAAGATGGTGAGTTCTGTGTTTTCGTTGGCCCTTCGGGATGTGGCAAATCCACATTGCTACGGATGATCGCAGGTTTGGAAGAAACGTCGGAAGGCAAGATCCACATAGGAGCGCGGGACGTAACCCATATGGACCCGGCCAAACGCGGTGTGGCGATGGTCTTCCAGACCTATGCGCTTTATCCGCATATGACCGTGGCGGAAAATATGGGCTTTGGGCTGCGCATGAACGGTGTCCCAAAGGCCGAGATCACCAGAAAAGTGCAGGAAGCCTCGAACATTCTGAAACTTGACCAGTATCTCAAACGCAAACCCAAGGCTCTGTCTGGTGGGCAACGGCAGCGGGTTGCTATTGGCCGTGCCATCGTTCGGGGCCCCGACGTTTTCCTGTTTGACGAACCCTTGTCCAATCTGGACGCCGAGTTGCGCGTGGAAATGCGTGTTGAGATCGCGCGCCTTCATCAGGAAATCGGTGCGACTATGATTTACGTAACCCATGATCAGGTCGAAGCCATGACCATGGCCGACAAGATCGTCGTGCTGCGGGATGGTCGTATCGAACAGGTCGGGGCTCCGATGGATTTGTACCGCGATCCCGACAACCGGTTTGTCGCAGGTTTCATCGGTTCGCCAGCAATGAACTTTCTGGAATGTGACTATGGGGATGGCCATGTCTCCCATCCCGCGCTAGGCAAGCCGTTGCCCGTTTCTGCAACTATCCCCTCGGGTCGGACGAAAGTGACATTGGGCATGCGGCCCGAACATATTCAGATTGACCGTTCGGCCGATACTTGCACCGTGGATCTGACCGAAGCTTTGGGCGGCGTGTCCTATTCCTATTTACGGACACCAAATGGTGATAAGCTGATCGTTGAGGAACGGGACGATCAGCGAAGCAGAACCGGGGACCGGATCGGCATCGCCCTACAGCCAGAGCGTGTGATGTTTTTTGATCCAGAGACCGGGCAACGGTTTCGTTAATCACGACCTTCCAGCCCAAGGGCAGTCCTCCCAGTCCCAAGAGTTTCACGACACATAATCTGACCCGTGGCAAAACGCGCGGGCAGATGTGATTGATTCCTAGTCAAACGTGATTTAAGGGAAGCCCTGTCAAAACAGAGTCACCCAGGGGCTGTATCGTGATTTCGCCCCTCTCGCGCCACGCAATTGTGGTTGCAACTCTTGGATAGCACGCCCCGAAAGGCTTAAAAAAGGTAAAAGAATATGGCAGATAAATCGAACTTCGACATATTGTATACCATTGTAGACGAAGCGCCAGAACTGGCCAGCGCCTCGTTCCTGCCCATCATCCGCAAGTTCGCATCTGCTGCGGGCGTTCGCGTTGGCACCAAAGATATTTCCCTTGCGGGACGCATTCTGGCAGCATTCCCCGAGAACCTTACTGACGATCAGCGGGTAAGCGACGATCTGGCTGATTTGGGCGAGCTGGTGAAGACACCTGATGCCAATGTCATCAAGCTGCCGAATATCTCTGCCTCGGTTCCACAGTTGGTTGCGGCCATCGAAGAACTGCAATCGCAGGGTTACGACATTCCGACTTACCCGGCAGAGCCTGCAACGGATGAGGAAAAGACGATCCGCGCTCGTTATGACGCGATCAAAGGTTCCGCTGTTAACCCGGTTCTGCGCGAAGGGAACAGTGACCGCCGTGCGGCGCGTGCCGTGAAAAACTATGCCCAGAACAACCCGCATTCGATGGGCGAATGGGCGTCGGACAGCAAGACCAAAGTGTCGTCCATGCCGGCCAATGATTTCTATGCAAACGAGATTTCGGCCACCATCACCGCAGCACAAGCAGGCGATGCGACAATCGAATTTGAAGGCAAGGATGGTGACGTCACCGTTCTGAAAGACGGCTGGTCGCTGGAAGAAGGGACCATCGCCGACGCGACTTTCATGTCGGTCAAGGCACTGTCTACGTTCCTTGCAGATGCCATTGAGGACACCAAGAAAGACGGGACCATGTTCTCGCTGCATATGAAAGCCACGATGATGAAGGTTTCAGACCCGATCATCTTTGGCTATGCGGTCAAAGCGTGGCTGGCCCCCGTGTTTGAAAAATTCAGCGCGGAACTGGATGCGTTGGGTGTGAACCCAAATTCAGGCCTGGGTGCATTGCTGGAGCGCGTACAGGGTCACGCCGACATCATGACGGCCATCGACGCGATCAAGGCGGACCGCCCGTCCATGTATATGGTGGATTCGGACCGCGGAATCACGAACCTGCATGTCCCATCGGATGTAATCATTGATGCCTCAATGCCTGCAGTGATCCGCGCCGGGGGTAAGGGCTGGGATGAGACGGGTGCCAAAGGTGACACCAACTGTGTGATCCCTGATCGCTGCTACGCGACCGTCTATGATGAGGCCATTAAGTTCTTCAAAGCCAATGGCGCGTTGAACCCGTCCACTGCCGGAGCCGTGGCGAACGTGGGCCTGATGGCTCAGAAAGCCGAGGAATACGGTTCGCACCCGACAACTTTCGAGGCACCGGCGGATGGTACAATCCGCATCGTTCTGCCCAATGGTGAAACGTTGCACAGCCACGGTGTCGAGGCCGGCGATATCTGGCGCGCCTGCACCGTCAAAAAGGCGCCAATTGAGAACTGGATTCAGTTGGCCATGGACCGTCAGCGTCTGACCGGTTCCGAGGCGATTTTCTGGTTGGACGCAAACCGGGCCCATGACGCAGAGCTTATCAAATATGTCAAACCGGCGCTTGAGGCCGCTGGCGTGGCCGACAAGTTCCTGATCATGGCCCCACGCGAAGCGACTCGTCAGTCGTTGGAGACGATCACAGCAGGTAATGACTCGATTGCCATCACCGGCAACGTGCTGCGGGATTATCTGACTGACCTGTTTCCAATCCTGGAACTGGGTACCTCGGCCAAGATGCTCTCCATCGTCAAACTGATGAACGGTGGCGGTTTGTTCGAAACTGGAGCTGGTGGTTCGGCGCCCAAACACGTGCAGCAGTTGGTCGAGGAAAACCATCTGCGCTGGGATTCGATGGGTGAGTTCTGTGCATTGGGTGAATCTCTGAACTTCCTTGCCGATAGCAAAGGCAACGAAAAAGCGGGCATTCTGGGTGCAGCGGCCGAAGCGGCGACGCAGGGTATTCTGGACAACAACCGCTCACCCAGCCGCAAAGTTGATCAGCCGGACAATCGCGACAGCCACTATTGGTTTGCACGCTACTGGGCTGAGGCTTTGGCCGCCCAGTCCGAAGATACGGAACTGGCTGCCGAGTTTGCATCGCTGGCCAAGGATCTGGCCGTCAACGAAGGGCAAATCCTGTCGGAGTTGGCCGCAGCGCAAGGTCAAGCTGCGGATTTGGGCGGTTACTATCACACCGATCCGGCCAAAACGGCAGCGGTTATGCGGCCCAGCACAACGTTGAACGCAATCATCGGCTAATCGCTAACGGCAAAACAGGTGATCCTTTGCCTGTTCAAAACACGGAAAGGGACCGGCACAGTTGTGCGGTCCCTTTTTTGTATCGTCGACACTGTCACGGAAAGTGGGCTGAGAAAAGTATTATGCATTTACAATGCTTTATAATGAATTTGTTTGTACTTACGGGATTCCCCTAATAGCACGGCAGCTCTGACTGTTTTAAACCTTGGATAACACAGAATTTCACTGGTGATGCCTCAGGGCCTTATCACTCACTCAGAGAATGACCAGCATTTGGGGTGCTGGTCATTTCATTTTGGTTCTCAGAATTTGCTGGGCAGCCAAGCAGTTCAACCATGGTTGAACACGAACACTATATCGAGTGCTCACAAAAATACTGGAGACTGGGTCTTAGCCAACGCGCCGGGGTTCTGGGTTGGCAATCGGCGTCTGTGTTCTTTTCGTTCCGTACGCTGCAACACCTTTGTGTCGCAGATAAGACAGGCGACGCGCCTCACGCCGGGCAAGTGCCAGAGATTCCAGGATCAGCGCGCACACGATTGACAGCATGGTTCCGACAAAACCGGATACCGCGACAACCAAGGACGGAATTCGGTCAACTAAGCCAGTTTCCAAAAACTCGCGGAAAACCGATACGAACACGAACAGCGAAGGTAAGAATATCAACAATGCCAAAGACAGGAAGAACGCGATTGGCTTTTCGTCTTTGATCAAAAGGCCAATCATTTTGAGAATTCGCCACCCATCTGAATATGTGGCCAGTTTGGAGTTCGAATCCGGAAGCCGTGAGACATATTTTGTCTCTACTTCTCCAATCGGCATACGCATCTGCATCGCGTGCACTGTAAGTTCAGTTTCAATTTCGAAACCGTTGGAAACCGCTGGAAAGCTTTTGACAAAGCGTCTGCTGAAAACACGATAACCGGACAGCAGGTCGTTGATTTTGCTGTTAAAGAAGAATTTCACCAGTCCGCTGAACAAGGCGTTTCCAAACTTATGACCCCTACGATAGGCTTGAATGTCCTCGTTAACACGCGCGCCATTAACCATATCAAGGTTTTGCGAGACCAGCAGATTAATCATGTCAGGTGCTGCCATACTGTCGTAGGTCGCATCCCCGTCTGCCATAACGTAGACATCCGCATCTACGTCAGCAAACATCCTACGGACAACGTTGCCTTTACCCTGATATGTTTCAGAATAGACCAGCGCGCCAGCGTCTTGCGCCATTCTGGCTGAGCCGTCCGTGGAATTGTTGTCGAATACGTAGATTACCGCCTCCGGCAGGGCGGCGCGGAACTGCTTGACAGTTTCACCAATGGCAATCGCCTCATTGTAACACGGTAAGATAACAGCAACCTCCAGCCCCGGCAATGACGCCCGTGTCAGAGATCCGTTTCTTAATTTCAAGGCAGCCTGTATCATACGTAACTCAAGCTCGCTCGGGTGTGTCATTTGAAGGAAAATTGCACTTCATTCCCAAGATGCTGCGCGCATGAGGCATTTCTGAAGCAGATAAATGGCCGAATTTTGGCATCCGATTGAAACGCCCTGATAATTCAAAAAAAATGGGCCGGTTCAAGTACCGGCCCCAAAGTTTCAGCTGAACCAAGGGATCAGTTCGAAGCCGCGTTCAACTTTGCGTTTTGCTCACGCAGCGTATCCGAGATGATCGCGTACCATTCACCGGATTGACGCATTTCGATCAGACCCTTGTTCATCATCGCGATGTATTCGCGCGCGAACGGGTTGGTGCGATGCGCAAGGAAGCTCATCGACGACAGTGTAGACACATAGGGGTTCTCAACGATGTCAGCCGAAGTCAAACCCATGTCTTTCATTGTCGATGCGAACAGATCAACTTCGAATGCCGCAACATCTGCGGTTCCGGTCAATACAGCGTCAAGGCAATCACGGGCCGAGCTCGGTTGAACCACAGTCGTGTTCTCGCGGTTCAGTCCCTGTTCTTCCAGAACAACCATGCTCCAGCCTGCCATACGGCAAATAGTCGAACCTTCTAGGTCCTTGAAGCTGGTCGCGCTTGCGTATTCGCTTTCCGGCAGTGTGAAGAAGCCACCGACGATATCGTAAACCGGGACGGAAGCTACGAATTGAGTGCAGCGAGCTTCGGTTTCCGGGGACCATTCGTATGTACGATTGGTACAATCCGGAACGGTCCATGCAATTGAAATATCGAAGGCACCAAGCGGCAACAGTGTATCCAGATGCGAACTCCAGTCGTCGACAAAGCTGACTGAATACTCACGGCTGTTTCCGGCCCGCTGAAGGCTGGTCGTTGCCAGGCGGGTCATGATGCCCCCGCCGTTCAGAGATTCGGTTGTGAACGGTTCCCATCCGTTACCCGCCACCATCTTGATCGGCGGCGCATAGACATTCGAGCGCTTGACGCTGGCTGCGCGCTTTTCTTCAGCAGCGATGATTTCCTGCGCGCTTTGGCCGTTCGGCAGGCTGCCGTCTTCACAGGGTAGGGCCAGCACCAGCCCAGGATTAAGAGACCCTGGGTTTGTGATAGCGTTCCTGTTCGCGTTGAAGATCGGCTGGTAGTTCGAGGTGCCATAGGCGGCGATGGCGATGGTTGCCAACGTGTCGCCGTCTTGCACTGTATAGTTTGTACACGCTTCCTGTGCAGCGGCAGCACCCGCGCTCAGAGCTGTGATGGCGGTTGCCGACAGCACTAGTTTCTTAATCTTCTCGTTAAACATTTCCACTTCCTCCAGACTTTTGTTTGTCAGGCCAAACATGGCCTTATCCATTTTCCATTTGATGGCGCAGGGCGGTCGAAACGATGTCGCGCCATTCGCCAGACTGCTGCATGATTGCCAGACCCTGATTCAGCGTCTCCAAGATCGCTTCCCCATCAGGATTATCTTTATGGGTCATGACATTAAGCGACTTGATCGCCGCCAGGTTGGGGTTTTCGATAATCCGGTGTTTATAGCCAAGCCGCGCGATGGCTTCCTCGGCCAGATGCGCCTCGATTGCCACGATATCGGCGGTTCCGTTCATCACAGCGTGAAAGCAGTCGTCGGGCGACGTGGGCCGCAGCAACTTGATGACGGGTTCGTAAAGGCTCACCGCGTCCATATGAGACAGCGACCAGCCTTCCGGGCGGCAGATCGTTGTTCCGGCAAAGTCTGCATATGTCAACGTTTGTTCGTACCCCGATCCGTCGCGAGCAAAGAATGTATCCACGACCTCGTAGAACGGGTTCGAGAAATTGTAGGTCTCACACCGGTTGCGGTCGCTTTCGGACAGCGCTTCTGCATCTTCGCAATTTGGGCGCGACCAGGGGAAAGTGCCATCAAAAGCAAGTGTTGGCATCAACAGATCCAGATGCGACGACCAATCGTTCACGAACTGAATTTTATACGCTTGTTCTGGCGCGGCCCGCAGCATCGCTGTCTCAACCAGTTGCGTATAAAGCCCCCGGTTGGGCAGCGCTTCGTCTGTAAACGGAGCGTAATTGCCGCCGGTGATCAACAGCAACTGACGATCACGAATTTCAGGGCGCGTTTCAGCGTTAGCATTTCTGATCAGTGCGGCGGCTTCCGAGCGGGCTGCCTCAATCTCTTCTTTTGCTGCGGCACGTGCAGCCACGACCGCATCTTCACTCGCCTTCTTTGCCTCAGCTTCTGCCGCTGCAACGCGCGCTTCCGCTTCGGCCACGGCTTTTTCCGCGCGTTCTTCGGCAGCTTTTACCAGTTCCGAGGCCATTTCCGCTGCCAGGCGTCCGGCTTCCGTGTCTGGCAGCTCAGGTGCGCGCCCGACATCTTCCAGACATGGCAGATTTAAAACGTCACCAATACGAATGATATTGGGGTTTGTGCCGATAACATCCCGGTTCGCATCGTAGATTGGCCGAAAATCTTCGGTCGCGTAAACTCGGATTGCCAATTCCCGCAGGCTGTCGCCGCGCTGAATCTCGTAGCTTGAACATGCCTCTTGCGCTGACGCCGCGCCGGTGGCGGCGGCTAGGGCAAGGCTTGATATGATAAGGTGTTTTCTCATGGGTCCTGTTGCTTTGCCTGGTTATTTTCTGGTAAGTTTCGCGACTGCGATCGACAGATTGTCTTGATCGGGATCGTCCTTGGCCTGGACAGCCAGTTGCAAGGCTTCGGCGATTTCCTGTGCCAGATCTTGCTGGTGTTCACGCAGAATTTCCTGAATCTCAGCGTCGCTGAGATACTGAAGCCCGTCACTGCCAAGGATCAGAATATCAGCGGGTGACACGATCAGTGGGTCTTCTGGGCAATCCACTTTTGGAATGGCACCCCCCATGATCACCGACGTCAGTTGGTTTCTGTCCAATCCCCGTGCTTCAGCTTCCGAAAGCTCACCCGCGGCCAGTTTTGCGTCGATCACGGGGGCCATCGAGTGGTCTTCGTTCACCTGTGTCAACCTGCCTTCGCGGAACAGGTAAAGGGGGCTGTCTCCGATCGATATCCTGAACACACGCTGACCCAGAAAGAGGACACCCAACAAGGTGGAGCCCATGTTGAAACCCTGGCCCTGTGCCTCGTTATGGTCGGATATCGCTGCATTGGCTTGCATGGCTGCCAACGGCAGCGCGTCAATTGCGGCTCCTTCGTTTAAGGTATCGGCTTCTAGCTCGCTATCCAGCGCGTTCCGCCAGGCGGTAATCACCATTTCTGAAGCCACTTCGCCCGCCTCGTGGCCACCCATACCGTCAGCGATCGCAATATAGCCCGCGTCCGATGCATCGAACATGCGCGCAGCAATCGCGTCTTCCTGCGTTTCCCGCTGACCCTGGTTCAGGATCAGTGCAACATCATATGCCGGAGTCGCCAGCATCTATCAGGAATCCCGCCAATCAAAACCTTCATCGCAGAAGGCCATAAATCGGATTGAGGTTTCACTGATGCGGATCAGATCACCGCTGGAGAGCGCGATTGTGCTTAGAACGGGTTTACCATTCAGGCGAACAAGGTTGGCTTTTCCGCCATGCCCCAGATAGCATTTTCGATCTTCGGGGTCATAAGCAATAACGGCGTGGTTCGAACGTGAAATACCCGTGTCGCCGAAATCCAGTTGGATCGCCTGGTCATCGTTTCGACCGATTTGCATCAAGCCTTCGGTCAGGGTGATGCTGGCGCCCCGTCCGGGACCTGCCGTCACCACCAGCCAACCAACCGGGAATGTTTCCTGAGCGGCTTCGGTTTTTGAGACGGGTTCTGATGTTTCAATCAATTCCTGAACATGCGTGTCCGCACGCTCAAACCCAAGGAACGTTGTTTTGACCCGCGAGCGACGGTCTTCGGCCGGGGCGGCAGGCGTGGGTTGAGTCTGTACGGCAACCTCTTCTTCCAAAGCCGGTTCTTGCACGGATGGGGCTGCAACCTCAGCTTCCACCGCTTCCGGCGCGCTCATTTCCACTACATCCAGAGGCAGCGTATCTTCATCCGGTGTTTCGGCAGGTTCGTCGGCTACATGCAAAGTGATGATATGATCGTCCGAGATTTCGTCATCGTCGGGGTCGGCCATCAAGTTCTTGGTATCTTGGTCGTCCTCGTCAATTGCATCTTCAACGAAGATGGACACTTCAACCGGTTCTTCCGCGTTTTCAGCCGCAACTTCGTCGAATTCCGGCATCTTCTCTTCAGGGATAAGCTCGTCTGTTTCTTCGTAAGAGTCAGACGTCATGTTTCCACCGGCCAGTGCGGCGCGCAGCGCGTTGAAGTCCGCGATAGGCTCCTGCTTTACCGTTTCAGGCACAGCGCTGTCTGCTGCATGAGCATTTTCAGCTACATCATCTTCTTTGGATTTGCCGGCACCTTCGAGAAGCCGGCTCAGAGGGCTTTTGTATTTGAACATGGTGTCGACACCTTCGAATTGTTGGCACGGACCTTTTGTGCCATGGGGCTGCTACCTAACCCTGCGTGGAACAACGCAGAGACACTCAATTGAAAACATGGAAACTGGTACTCTCTGCGGCGGGCCGGTTCCCGCCGGGCGGCAAACTGAACGCCGCCCTCAGTAAACACACACTGGCAGATCAAAAATGAACCGGTCAGATCACTCCTGCGCTAGCTGCATGGTCGCAGCTACTTCAGCACCGTTGCGCAACACGGTCAGCTTTGCCTCTGGCTGACTGTCGGAAACCAGCGCAGCCAGCATGCCATCAATGCTTTCGGACTCATCCAATGTCATGCCGGTCTGGCTTTCGCTCAACAGAACATCGCCTTTTCGCAGGCTACCCGTCGCCTCGGCCGGAACCGAGCTCACTTTTGTTTGCCACCCTTCACTTCCCGAGTTGCTGACTGTGAACGAGTAACCGTTCTCCAATCCTACCGAGCGCAGCACAGGCAATGCCAGCAGGCCATTCTGCGCGCGGGTCTTTCCAAGCGGCCGGTAGCGGGCTGCAACCCGTGTAAAGCCATCTGGGTCGACGCTCAGCTTGTCCAGGACTTGCGCTGCGAAAGAGATGTCCTGACGAACCGGGTTGCCGTTCAGAGTAAAGATCACAACTCCGGTTTCCACCCATTCGCCGATAACGCTCATGTCCTGATTGGCGTCCACACCGGTAACCGCAATAGTTGCACCTGTTGCGGTGCGGCGGCGGGACGTCTGGAAGGGGATTTCAACATCCCAATGGTGAAAAGATACCTGTTGTTCGGCTGGAGTGCCGGAAGCAACGTCAGCATCTGGTTCGGCAACAGCCACCGCAATCTCTTGTTCTGCAGGCTGCTCCTGAACACCGGCCGTCTCGGTAGATTCGGACGCTATTTCTGTGGCGGTTGGTTCCGCAGGTTCAACTTGCGCCTGCTCGACAGGCTCTTCTGGTTCAGGTTGTTGCTCTGAAGCGACCGCGACTTCGGGTTCAGGTGTTTCCGCCACGGGTTCTTCCACCGCGGGCGGTTCTGCTTCGGCAGTTTGTGTGGTTGCTTCAGGTAGCGTCGCCGTAACCTCAGCTTGTTCTTCACCTTTGTCGCCGGACATCACGAAGAAACCGCCTGCAGCCAACGCTGCCACAAGCACTGCTGCACCAGCGATCATCTTGCCGCTGCCACCGGATCCGCTCTGAACCACGGTATCAACTGCGACCGGTGTTTCCGCTTTTGCAGAAATCTTTGCCATCTCGGGTTCATTCTTTTTTTCGTTTTCGCGAACAATGTCCGAGTTCCCGGCGAGCAGAGCCGTCACAACCGCTTCGGCATTTTCGCTTTCGGCCTTGATCCGCGCCTTTTCTTCTTCCTTGTCCATGCGATCCATGCCGACAATCACAGAAACCGGGCGATAGGCGAATGTATCGAACATCACGCCAGGTCCGCGGAACATGCGCAGCCAATCCAAGGCTGTCTGCAAACGGTCCGTTGCGTGCACTTCCATTGCCTTGTCGATTGCTTCGAGGAATCCATCGGGGTATCCGTCAAAGCGGCCCGCCAAGGGTGCATAAGGGTCGTCCTGCCCGTTGTTGAACGCATTCAGGCGGCTTTGACCGTCGACCGGGCGTTCGCCACTGATCGCATGGTAAAGGGTTGCAGCCAAAACATAGAGGTCACTGCTGGGCCCTTGTTCAGCACCACGGACGTAAAACTCATGCGGCGAATACCCGTCTTTTATGACGCGTAGGGTCAACAATGCGGCCGACTTGTTTGCGGCTTGCTCACGCGCGGCACCGAAATCGATCAGAACCGGGTTTCCGTTCTCGTCAATCAGGATGTTGTCGGGAGAAATGTCACGGTGCAGCATCCCGCTTTGGTGGATGAACGACACCGCGGACAGCATCTTTTCCGTTACCTGTACTATAAAGTCAGGGCCGCCGACGTTTTCCGGATTTTCAACATAGTCCAGCAGGTCGCAACCGCGGATCAGATCCATCGCGATATAGGCGGTATCGTTGTCTTCGAACACTTGATGCACGTCGACAATATTCGGGTGCACCAGACGTGCATGATTGCGGGCTTCCTGAATAAACAGGTCGATAATGGCGCGCAGATCGTCTTTGTAAGACGGGTCGTTCGGCTCAACCTGGTCCCCGTTGCGACGGCACAATGCACCGGGGAAGCATTCCTTGATCACGACATCGCGCTCAAGGCTGTCGCGCGCAAGATAGGTGATCCCAAATCCGCCATTGCTGAGATACCGGATAATCTCGTACTGACCGCGCAACAGCTTTGCGCCCGGTTGCAGTCCTTCAATCTTTGGTTCGTCGTGCGTTGCACCGACAGCCTGGTTGTGGCTCATTTCAATCCGCCCGTTCTACTCATTTTGCGGCTTTATTTAACAGGGCCGGCAGCCCACGAACTCACAACCAAAAAACAACCGCAGGACACTTAAGAACGGTTAGACGTTTCAAATTTGACTTTAATGGGGCCGCCTGATGGCTTCACTAAGGATCGTTTTTTTGAATATGGCATATATAGTATGTCTACTACATGCAAATACTACATATTGGCTAAAGGGGTGGGGAAAACGAAAACTGATGACCCCAAACAGGTCTGTTGGTCTACGAATTCGAAACAATAAAGGGCCGATTCTTCGGCCCTTCGAATCGCTTCAATCCTGATGGAAAGTGCTAGGTCCCGGTTTTGGATTGTGCTGCGGCAACGGTACTGCCAGCCCAGGCAAGGTTATCACCAAGCTGCACAAGTATGTTGATTGCGTCTTTCAAAGGCGCATCGCCGCTTTCAAACTGAAGCAACAATAACAAGTCAGTCGCTTTTTCAAACTCGGCCGGAACCCAGTCAGCATCCGGATCGATTTCGCCACCTTGGTCCAACCGTTCCGCGAAATCTTCGACGATTTCCTGGCAGCTTTGCAAAAAGGCCGCGGGTTCGATGGCAGCGGTGTCACGCAGATCTTCATAAATGCTGGCAATAGCTGCCAGCCAGTCTTCAAGAATGGGGTTGTTCAGTGGCGGAAGGGCAGACCCCAGCGTTGACTGCATTGACGCAGCATCGTTGACGGTCGGTTCCGGCTCTGGCCCTTTCAATGTTTCCAGGAATGGCAGAAACTCGTGCTTCAGATCCTTCCGGGCAGCGCCAAGGTCACTGCGCCGCCGGTCAGACGCCGCATCAAGGACCTTTTCCGCGAGTTCCTGGCCACCACAGTTTTCCCAAAGATCGAAATCTGGTTCCGGCTCTTGAGCCATGGCGCGCACCGCGACGGGCGTGCCAATTGGGACCACAGCGCGAAACAGTCCCTCTTTCTCTTTGTTCAATCGGGCCAGTACCCGATCCAGAGCGGCCTGCACCGGGGGCAGATCAGCATGTGTGACCGCCAGCAGGCTGTTGGCTCTTAGCTCGGGCGGCACCTGCGCCCACAAATGCCGTTCGGTTTCGCGCCATGCGCTTGTGCCATTGGTGCACCAGATGGCACAGTCGACGAATTTCAGCAGGTCCAGTGTCTGTTTGTATGTATCATCCAATGCGCCAGAGCCGGGAAGATCGAACAGCGATATCTCTTTGAGAGCAGGTGTGTTCAATCCAACCGAAATAAAATCCGGCTCATCCGCAGCGGCCTTTTCCAGCGCGATGCCAGAGTATGTCTTGGGTTCCCTGTTCCACCAGCCGACAGTCGTCTCGGGCGTATCCGCGTAGGCAACGATGACAAGTGGCAGCTTCAGATGCTGCGGCCCGGTTGGAAGGATATCCGCCCCTGCCAGCATGTTCGCAAGGCTTGACTTGCCTGCTCCGAACTCCCCGGCGAAACCGATGTTGACCGCGTTGGACAGGCGCTCGGCGTGGGCGAGGGCCCGCGTGCGCATATCCTCCAATTTCGGGTCCGACGACAATTTTTCTGTCGCTGTCAGAAAGCGCTCCAGCTGCCGCACTTCCTGTTCGGTTCCGGGAAACTCAATCATTCCGCAGCCTCTGCCTGTCGTTCGTCCACGTTGTTTGTTCCAAAGACACTTTCCAACTCGTCGGTAATACGGCGCGCCCGTTCGAACGCAGCTTGTGCTTTCGCCTGAGCATTCAACTCACCCGCCCCGGAACGGTGCTCAAGATGGCCTGCCAAAAGAGCCAAGTAATGATCCAGGACGGTTTTCAACCGGTCCAGCAGATTTTCGCGTGTTGTGTCGATCAGGTCATCGCCAATCAACTCGAATTCCTGCACGATCATGCGCTCGGCCCGCGTCACAACGCTGTTGCGTGATATCAGACGCGACAACCAGTTTACACGCAGCTCAACCGTAATGCCACGGGTTAGCGCAGTGGTGTCCGGGCGGAACCAACGTACCGCACTTGTGTTCATGCGATTGTCTACCGGCTCCTGCCACCCCGGCAGTGCCCGCAAAGCGGCGTTGCATTGCATGTCGATCGCGTAAAGTTCGCTTAGCATGCGTTGGCGAACCACTTGCGACGCGCCTTGCACCAGCTCGCGCATGTGTTCGCGCAGTGGTGAGAAATTCAACTCGGTCGCGCCGCCCTTGGCAAGCAATGGGGATTGTCCTTCAGGCCCGCGCACCACAACAAAGACAGACTCGGACACCGTGTCATCCATGACTCCACGCAGGTTTGACAGAACGTCGTCCATGTCCCTGACAATGTCCTGCGTTTTGTCCGCAATCAGTTTGCGCAGATCGCCCAGCGTCTTGTCGCTGTCCTCAGCGCTGTGCGCACCCGCGCTGCCTTCATCTTGCAGAGCACGAAGATGTACCTGGGATCGCTCCAGTTCGCCACGCGCGAAGCTGTCGAGATGCTGCCACGCCATCCGCAACTGTTCGTTTATCGGCCCCTCCGTCAACGCCTGAGTGACATGGCGTCGTAAGTCGGGCAAGCCTGACGCGATCATAGCGGCAAACCGCAAGACAGCCTCACGGCTGATGGGCCCCGGTCCTTGTTTGATCTCTGCCACACCGTTCAGGTATTGTTGCATCTGTTCCGGGTGCGCCCGCAACCACGCCAGAATATGATCGTGATTCACACCGGTTTCATCGCCGGTCAGCGCATAATGCGCCCATTGTGCGCTGCCCATCAGGACATCGATATTCGAAGTACCCAAAGCTTTTTCCAGCCCGTCTACAACATCCAGACGCACCTTTGCCGCATCTTCGGCCCCGCCGCCCAATTCATCGACACGGTTGATGAAGACAACGATCTGTCCAAGTTCCAGTGCCTGCATCAGCCGGAACAGTTTCAGGTCCGCACGCGACAACGCCTGATGCGCTGAAAGAACCACCACAAAGAAATCGGATTCTTTGAGATACTGGCGGGAAATCTCCTCACGGATAAGCAGGGGGTCATTTACTCCGGGCGTATCGGTGACTGTCAGAGGGAATGGGAAATGTCCGATGTCAAAATAGACCTCGGCCTTGCGCGTGATGTCGCTGTAAAGTCCGCGATCACTGCCGGGGTCAACTGTCCCATCTTCTGCGGGGTCGTCCCCAGCGCACACGTAACGCGCCAGATCATCGGATGTCAGTTGATCCAGATCGTGATGTTGACCCAACAGCTGTTCATAACTGTCCCCCAGTCGCCGACGCGCCCGGGTCTTCATGGCTTCGACCTGCTCTTCGATCATCTCGCGCTTGTAGCTGTCCTCGTCATCCGGGAACATGTTGCGCAACTCTTCGCCTTCGGCGATCAGTGATTGCCACTGATAGTTGTCGAAGAAATGGAACTCGGCTCCTTCGGTTCGACCGTTCGGGTGCCCGAAATGCATGTCGGTGATCACGGTCGTCCAGGGGTTCACGTCCGACGGCAGGTATTCTGCCTGACCGGTGAAGCCGTTGATCAAGCGCGACTTTCCTGCTTTGATTTGTCCTACAAAGGCAACTGACGGTTTCAGTTTCCCCAGATCACCAATTATGCGCGATATGAACTGACGTGTTTCGTCATTGCTCGTCCCGTTCATGTCTTCTGCGATGCGAATAAGCTCGCGACGATGTGTTTCACTCATTACTCTTTACCCTGACTACAAAAAAACAACGCATTGAATTAGTCGAAAATTTGAATGCTTTAGGGGTAGTCATTCCTCAACCTCCCCCAAAGATGTCCACAGATTAATGACCGCACCAAGTTTGCGGGCATCGTGGATGGCCACAGCAATCTGCTCGTTATCGCTCAGAACTGCCATGCCCGCACCCTTACCACCCGATGGCCGTATGACGATCAGATGTGGGCCTTCGAATTCGTCCCGGGTGTCGTTGTTCCAACCAGCAAGATCCGAAACAAAACGTGTCAAAATCTCTTGATTGAGGTGCATTCCCTCGGAAGGTTTGCAGGTTCCTTCGAAAGCCAGCGCAGTGTTTTCCATACTATCCACAAGGACACGACCTGTGGCAAAGCGTGCAGCCCCGTCAAAAAACTGTTGTGCCAAGGAGTTGCCCGACTCTGCTACCGGGGCAGGGCTGTTGTCTGAAGATTTTTCAACATCGGGAACGACAGACACGATGGGCTCAGAGGAAAGCTCAATTCCGGCGCAGGCATTCTCGATCTCACTCAAGGTGATACCAACATCATCAGCCTCCAGCGTCGAGGCTGGCTTTCCAGACATCAGTTCCAGTGGGGCAGGGGCGGCTGAAATGTCAGAAACCAGTTGGGCCAGTTTATCGACCAGCGCGGTACGTGTTTCTGATTCGAAATCAGGAATCTGCCCGGACGGTACTTGAAACACATCCGTGATCCGGGAGCTGTTCACTTCGATCTTCAGGCAGCTTCCGTTTGCCGCGGTCAGCTCCAGTCGCCGGGGTAATATTGTTCCGCGAATGAAACGCAGTACAGCCGCGCGACGGGCTGTTGCAGTTTCACCGGGGACAATCACCGTCGGAGACAGGCGCGCAACCGAAGACCGCCCGATATCTTCGAGCATGTCGAGAATGTCTGTGTCCATCATACCGTGACCCCCTCTGGTCCCGTTCAGACTGCGGCCGCAACCGGCTTGAGGCTGAGATGCGATTTCGTGAGTGCCAGTCCCACATTCGCGCTGTTGCGGCAGATATAGCAGACCACATGATCAGGATATTCCTGGGTCCGCAAAAAGATGTTCAATCGGTCTTTTGAAAACACCGCGATTTCCCCGAACCCGGCGTTTTCCTCATCAGTGTTTCCGGCCTCGTGCAAGAGCGCTTCAAATGCAGCGACACCACGCCCCTGAAACAGATTGGCCACTGCGATTGCCAAAGTGTCCAGCGATTCAGCGCAATCGGAATCAGAGACACTGCTGCCCAAAAGCATGCCGGTCTCCATGTCGATATACCCGGCTGCGATGCAGTCGGGTATTGTTTCAATCGCGGTGTTCAATGCATCCTGAATGGACATTTAACTCTTTATCGTCCTTTTCTCAGCGCCTTGATTAAGGCATCCTTACAAAACATGCCACTCTGCACTGCTGTTTTCTTTTGACTTTGGAATGGCTTGCAGGGCGTGTTTGGAATGTTTCGCACTATATTCAACTGCGATCTGGTCAAATTCGGCAAGAAAGGCCTTGAATACGTTCTGAAGCCCGTCTGCGTCCTTTGGCAGCTCTTCGTTGTTTGTGATTTCCCGCCACATATCCGACGCGCTAAGGGGCGACTCGATTGCGGATTCCGGAAGATTAATGCGCGGTTCGTGACTGATATTGCGGGCTTCTTCCTCGACTGAGGCCACGACTTCTATCAAACCGTTTGTCTCAGGCTCAGGTTCGTAATCCTCGGCGTTGTTCTCTGGCTGAGCCGCCATCAGCGCCGCAATGGAGGATACCGAGACTTCGATACCCCGATCATCACGCGATTCAACTTCCGGCGTGAAAACTTCAATTTCATCCGCTTCGACCGAGGCTTCCCGCAACGTCGTGTTTAAGGAGGTCAGCACGTCATCAACGGACTTGTCGCCCGTTTCAGCATCTGGAGCTTCATCCAGCAGATCGTCCGCATCATCAGCATCGTCGAATTCACCGGACAGGTCGAACTCATCCACGTCTTCTTCCAGACCGGCGACATTCTTCAATTCAAGCGGATCGTTCGCAGTATCCTTGAAGAAGGCACGCAACTCGTCGCTGGTATCGGTTTCATCGAGCATCTGCTCGGGGTCTGATACCATTTCAGCCCGCAGCCGTTCAGCGTCTTCCGGGTTGATCCGAACCCGTTCGCCTTCGTCAAGGCGTCGCTCTACACGGGCTGGCCGGATGGGGAAACTTGTTACGACATTATGATCGTCGGCTCCAGGTCGCTGTTCGTTTTCCAAAGGATTGACCAGCCGCAGAGGAGTAGCTTCGGTGACGTCCGCCAGTGCCTCTCGGTCGTCTGGTTTGCGGGCAGGGCGCAGCGGTTGAACCCTGAATGCGCCGGACTGGCTTTTGTCGATCTGATACCGTGCCAGCTGATCGGCGCGATTGTCCATGATCTGTTCTGTGATTTCCAGAAAACTGTCGATCATCTTGCCGCCACCACTGCGCGACCACATTTCGGCGTCGCCCGTCTTGTCACGGGCATTGATCGCATCGCGGGCGGAAAACAGAATGGACCGGTTGAAGAGGTGTCCGGCTTCGCGATTGACGCGGCGCAGAACCTTTTGACGATCCTTAAGGTTTAGTGCGTCGGCCCGCGTCACCAACAGCAGCGAGTTGTGTTGCAAGCGGTCCGGCAGCGAAACCCATGTCGCGCGTTCGGTTTCGCGCCAGGCTTGGGTCGCGTGGGTGCACCAAATGACCCCGTTTGCCTGTCCAACTGCCCGCTGCCAGACATCTGTCGAGATCTTGGGGTCCGAAATTCCGGGGGTGTCAATCAGATCGACGGCTTCCAGAATATCCGCCTCAAGGAAGATACGAACGAACTGCGCGTCGTTGACGCCAACAGTCTCAAGCTGATCCAGTTCGATGGGTTCGATGCTTCCGTCATGCCGCTTGATGTATGGTGTTTCACTGCCCCAGCTAAACCAGACCGGTGGTAACTGGGTCGCGGTAACCTGCGTCGGCAAGGTTTGCGTTCGCAGTAAAAAGTTCATCAGTGTGGACTTGCCAGCGCTGAATTCACCCATCAAAGCGAAAACCGGTTTGCGACGGGACCACTGCTCGATACGTTCCCATGCTTTCGGTGAAACAAAGCGTGTTTGTGAATCTTTTGCCATTTTTCTACTTATGCCGCTTCGTTGCTTAGGTCTTTCAGGATGTCACCCAGAATTTCGTCTCGCGATTTCTGAGGTTGCAGGCCCGCCATCGCTGCCGAGGCCTGGCCGGAGTTTTTGTCCGCTGATGATGAGATGCTCAGCAGCGTTTCCTTCTGTTCCCGCATGAAGTCCGCCAGAATAGCGCGGACGTTTTCCAACACTGCCGCTATCTGGTTTTCCTCGATATCCTTGGTGATCGAATTTGCCTCGGACGCGATCAGGCGTGTGTAATCGGCAGCGTATGCCTCAAAGCCTTTGCGCTTTTGCCACCAGCGTCGCCACCAGGTACTTTGCAAGTCCAGGGCAATCGTCCGGCCAATCCCCAATGGTGGTGGAACACGCGGCACGATAGGTGCTTCGATGCTGAACTCGCCCAGATGGTTGCCAAGAATTTTGTGATACAGCGCTTCGACATCTGCAGCCGCAGTTGAGTAGAGCGCCCCGGCATCCTTACGCATTGCGCGGGCAAAACTGAAATAGGCAGCTTTTTGCAGCGTCCTCAAGCCAGCCGGGTCGTATTGCCAGGTGCCTTGCTCGCCATTCATCTCAAGATGCGCGATCAGGGAATCTGTTGCGCGCTTCACAAAACTTGCCTCGGCCGAGTTCAGGCGCTCCAGTACTTTGTCGCGTAATGCGTTGGTCAGTTCGGCCGCTTTCTTTTCATATTCCGCAGAAACCTTCGCAATCGCATCTTCCGGCGAAACACCATCAAGATCACGCGCGACGCCTTCACCCTCTGACAGAGTCTTTGCCACGGCGGTGGCACGAATCTGGCTGGCAATGTTGCGGGCGCGATGGCGAACCCGGTCTATCAGTCGCGCTCCGGCACCTTCTGCAATACGCTCGTTTATCGCCAGCAGCAGGTCAGGCAATCCGGACAATGCCCAGATTTTGTCAAGCGAGGGTGCCTGATCACCGAATCCAGCAGCGAGATAAAAAGTATTGAGTGCTTCGCGGGATTCCTCGTTCAGAATCTCGGGGTTCCCGGTCAGCGCTGCCTCAGCCCACAAGGCACTGCCGAACACGACACTAGTCTTTGCGTCGATGTTGTTCTGTTTCAGAGTGTCCAGAATCCGGTCGCGGATTTCGGGGACCTGGTTAACCGGGTCTGACAACTCGTCAATCCGGTTCACAAACAAGACGATCTGACGGTTCTCAAATTGGGCGATGATCCGCATCAAGGCCATGTCCATGGTGGTCAGGGCTTGGCTTGCGGCAAGCACCACAACACAGACCTCGGACCCGCGCAGGCTGCGCAGGGTAATCTGTTCACGCACCATGAAGGTATCGTTGACACCCGGCGTATCACAGAGTTTCAGCGCAATCGGGTACTGAGGGATATCCATGTACAACTCGGCCGACTTGGTCACATCTGCAAACCGGCCGGTTTTTGGATTGATATCCGGGTCGTCCTCATCGCCCAGGCACACATATCTTTGGATCAGTTCTTCATCGAAGTGGTCGTATTGGTGGCTTTGGCCAAGTATCAGGTCAAAGTGCTTTCCAAGACGCTCTTCGGACTTTGCTTTCATCTCGCCAATCTGACGGCGAATGTCCTCCATCTCGTCATCTGCACCGGCACGGTTGGCCAACTCGCCCAACCGGCCACCCCCGACCATCAGGTTGTCCCATTCTTCCTGCTCAAAGAAGGTGAACTTGGCCTTGGTATCGCCCGGCGGGCGCGTGTTGATGTTCAGGGTTGTGACGACCGACGTCCACGGGTTCACATCCGACGGAAGCAAAGATGGGCGCCCTGCGAGAATGTTTACAATCGATGATTTGCCCGCTTTTACCTGACCGACCATGGTGATGCTGGCGGTGAAGTTTTCCATCCGGGTCTTGAGTGTTGCCAGACGTGCCGAGGAGCGCGCATCAGCCACCTCAGTCAATTGATCAATCTGCGCCGTCAGTGATGACATTGCCGAAGTCATCGGCGCCAGAGCTTCGTTGCCTACAGACAACAGGTGATCATTGCGCGCCATGCTTAACCTCCGGTTCCCGTAGCAGCGATGCGGGGTTCAAGCGAAGGACGGCCCGTTGGAATTCCTGTCAGGGTGTCGATACGTGCGATCAGGTCCAAAGCGTTGCCCAAAATGTCAGCCTCGGCGCGCGGGCTGATGGTTTCGTAAGCCTTGGCATCAGCCAGCACCTCGATCGAGCTGAAGCGATCGCCGTTTTCAAGGCACGCAACGCGGCGTCCGGTCGGGAAACCTTCGGATTTGACCGCGGGCAATGGCATACGCGCATTGGCCAGCAGGTAGTGGTCGCCGGAATGAGTTCGGAGCGAAATCCCAAAGCCCGTGTTCGGATGGTCCCGGTTCAGGATCTTGAGTTCGCCAAGAAAGCTTTCACGAGCAAAGAAGACAGCCTCTTGCTCGGCAGTAGCGGAGGAATTCAGATCGGTCACAGCAGTAAACCTTGTACTGGAGTTGAGCAGGAAACTCGTACCGGCGCCAAAGTGGCAAAAAAGACTCATTAACTCCTGCTAAACAACAAGACCCTTCAAGGCGGTCTTATTTTGACGTGAATAAGATTTTTTGGCGTTTGAAATGTGGCAGCTTTGTGGTGGAGCGCTCTTGAGAATGCCTCAACCTGCGCGGGAATGCCTATGACGCAAGCGCCACTCGGCACCTACAGTGTGAAACCGAGCGGGGACCGGCGGAACACAATTGCTTGCACTTGACGGTACAGGTCATTCGATAATCTGTGTGGCCGTGAAGGGCACCACAGCCGAGTAAGCCATTCTTGTTATTTCAGAAACCTGAAGTCTCTCTCTGAGTTGGAAAGGGTCGCAGATGCGTTTCCTGGGGTGTTGGGGTGGGTAATCCCGCGCTTCGTCCCAAGGATTCAACTATGTGCATGTGAGGGCAGTGAAGGATGATTTCTATATTCGCTATTGGTGATCTGGCAACAGGCTGTCAGCTTGTCTTTTTGGCCTTTGGTCAACGTAAACGAGATATTTCGCAGGCTAACTTGGCCGAAATCTAAACTTCGGCAGGAATGAACAGCTCTTCCAAAATTGCGTGGTCTTTGTCTCTCAGGATATCGGGTTTCACGGCCACTGATGTTCCCATCAGTTTTCCACTGACAAGTCTCTTAGGGCTATACATTTTCATGAGGTACTGTGGTTGCTCAATATCTCATCAGAGGATCTACAAACTTGGCGATACGTGTATTTTACCTCTCGCGCTCGGAAGCAAGCTTTGTTATTGACCGCTTCATTCCAGCGCTGCGGCGCTGAGTTGCGGGTGTGGCGAAATTGGTAGACGCACCAGATTTAGGTTCTGGCGCCGCAAGGCGTGGGGGTTCAAGTCCCTCCACCCGCACCATTTTGATCAACTAAAGTTCTGAAAATATAAGTATTTATAAACTCTATTAGGCTTTAACCTCCAGTTGGCCCCCATGTTTAATCGCTGCTGGGTTCCCTGTCTTCGATCCAATCGCGCACCTCTGGCGCCCTCAAAGGTGTGCATCTTTTCCACTGGTGAATCGGGCTTTCCTTATCGGTCAATATGTCCAGAAGAGGTTAAGAATATCGCAGAGATCAAGACTGGAAGATACGAGTTGCTGCTGCCGCATATTTTGGATGTAGATTGCGACAGAGCTAAGCACATCCAGCAGACGAAGCGTTGCGGATATTGTTGCGGTCGATCTGCTAAAAAAGGCGCCCTCGGGCGCCTTGTTTTACTGGTCGGAGTGAGAGGATTCGAACCTCCGGCCCCTGCCTCCCGAAGACAGTGCTCTACCAGGCTGAGCTACACTCCGACCGTGGCGGGTGATCTATACGGGGCTTTTCCGATGCGCAAGAGGATTTTGAGAAGCGGTCTTCTGAATCTTCCGTCTTTTTACCGGTATCGGATGGGCTAGGCAGGCCACGCGACTCTCATGGCAGCGGATTCGTTTTGTACAGACGGATCTTGGTGCCTCCGTGGTCTACCACCGGACCGGGTGCCAGAAAAGGCAGACGGGTCGCCCGAGCCAGGGCCGGGGCGCTGGTGACCACCCCGACACGCCATCCGCGAAACCGGGTCATCAGAGACTTACCCAAGACGCCGTAGACAGAGCGCAGACGCTTTTCATCTCCAATTCGCGCCCCGTAGGGAGGGTTCACAATGACCAGCCCGGCGGGTCCCGCAGGGGGTTTGATGTCACTGACGGAAAGCTGTTGAAATCGAGTATTGGCGTTTACCTGCGCTCTCTCTGCATTGGCTGTCGCGGCTTCGATTGCTCCGGCGTTGCGGTCTGAGCCGCAGAATGTAAGAGAACATTCAGCGACGTTTGACTCGCTGCGCTTGTCTTGCCAGCGGTCAGGGTCGAAGCCCGCCAGATTTTCGAACGCAAAGCTGCGGGTCCGACCGGGGTGCAGCCCTAGGGCAATCTCGGCGGCTTCGATCACGAAAGTACCCGAGCCGCACATCGGGTCCAACACCGGTTCAGTGCCGCTAAACCCGCAGTCTCGTAGAAACATGGCTGCCATCGTTTCGCGCATTGGCGCTTTGGCAATTGCCTCTTTGTGGCCGCGCTTGTGCAAAAGCTCTCCCGAACTGTCGACCGATATGGTGCAGATGTCTTTTTCGATTCTCAGCAAGATCCTGATTTCGGCGTCGGAAGATATCGGAACACCCAGAGTTTCTGATATCGCATGCTCAATTCTCTGCCGCGCAGCACCGGCGTGATAAATTCTGGATTTGCGGCTGGTGGCCTCGACTTTGACCGGAACATTGGGCCGCAGGAACTCGCCCCACGGAAATTTGCGCGCGCGTTTGTCCAATTGGGCCAGATGCACGGCTGGAAAACTGCCCAGACGCACCAGGACCTTATTTGCGCCGCGCAAGGTCAGGTTGGCGCGCCAGACCTCGGTCCATGAGCCACGGCAGGTGACACCCCCAGGCATCGTTTTGACCTGAGCGAATCCGTTGGATTGCGCCTCGGCACCGAGGGGGGCTTCAAGACCCGGAGTGGCTACAAGAAAGATTTCGAAGTCTGTGTCTTTTTCCATTCCGGTTGCTTACACTGGAAGCTCAGCGAGCGCGACACGCAATTTTGGGCAGTTTTTTTAGCCAGCTTAATGGAAAAACTCCAAGATTTTGCGGTTTGAACTTAACTTTTGGCGGTAACAGGTTTGCGTTTACGGGCATCCGCGCGTAAAGGGTCCGTGATCAGAATTACGCCTGCGGAATTTGGACCCAATCTGACGCTTTTGCGATGGGCACCTGAAAAAACCGCGTTATTGCATGACCCCGTAAGGGTGTCAGCAAGGCTGGCGCAGGAAAGAGGCTTGGAAGAACGTAGCAGCATGCAAACTTTCAAACTGAAAAAAGGGTTGGACCTGCCGGTAGAAGGCGCTCCCGACCAAACCATTCATCCGGGTCCGGAATACTCGACCGTTGGCGTTCTGGGTGGGGATTACATTGGCCTGAAACCTAAGATGCTGGTGCAGGAAGGTGATAGTGTCGAGCGGGGTACACCGCTCTTTTGTCACAAAGATGCGCCTGACGCGATGATGGTCGCACCGGTGACTGGCAAGATTGTTGCCATCAACCGGGGTGCCCGCAGGGTGTTGCAGAGCGTCGTCATCGAAGTGTCCGACGCCAATGACACGGGCTTGGTTTTTTCGAGCGTGGGCGATGCGCATAGCGCCGAAGGCGTGACTGCAAAACTGTGCGCCGCTGGACTGTGGACCTCATTCCGCACGCGACCTTATTCGAAAATGCCGGAACCCGGTGCCAAACCGAACGCGATTTTCGTGACAGCTATGGACAGTGACCCTTTGGCGGCTGATGCCGCCACGATCATTGCCGAGGCACCTGAAGCCTTTGCCGCTGGAATGGCAGCGGTCAGCAAGCTGGCCGAAGGCAAGACCTATCTTTGCCAGAAACAAGGCGACACGATCCCCGGCGCGGATGTTGCTGGTGTCGAGGCCGCAGCGTTTTCCGGTCCACATCCATCGGGCCTGGCAGGAACCCATATTCACTTCCTCGAACCGATTGCAGGGGAAAAGCAGGTCTGGACCATCGGTTATCAAGACGTCATCGCGATTGGTCGCTTAATGCAGACCGGGCATCTGGACCCGAGTGTTGTGATCGCCTTGACCGGACCCGGTGCGCGTCAGCCGCGCTTGATCCGCACCGTGATGGGCGCCTCCACGGACGACTTGACACGGGATGAGGTAAATGTGGACGGAACGCCCCGCATTATCTCGGGTTCGATCCTGTCGGGTAAACATGCCGACGGACCAACCGCATATCTGGGGAGGTTTGCCCGTCAAATCTGTATCATCCGAGAGGATCACGATCAGATTCCGATGGGCTGGATCCGACCAATGCCTTCCAAGTATTCCGTCCAGCCTGTATTGGGCTCGTCCTTTTCCAGGAAACTCTATGCTTTTACGTCCAACCTGAACGGTGGCCGCCGTGCAATGGTGCCAACAGGCGTGTTCGAAGAGTTGATGCCGCAGGATTACCTGCCCACACAATTGCTTCGGGCCTTGCTGGTGATGGATACGGATACGGCTCAGGCACTGGGTGCGCTTGAACTGGACGAAGAGGATCTGGGCCTTGTGGGCTTTGCCTGTCCGGCGAAATACGAATACGGGCTGGCACTGCGCGACTGCCTGAACAAGATTGAAAAGGAGGGCTGATCCGAATGGGATTGCGTAACTTCTTTGACCGGATCGAGCCGAACTTTACCAAGGGCGGCAAGTACGAGAAGCTTTTTCCGATCTACGAGATGGTGGAAAGCTTCATCTACACTCCGAAAACCGTAACCACCGTTGCTCCTCATGCGCGGTCTTATGTAGATATGAAGCGGATCATGACATATGTCGTGATTGCCACTATTCCTTGCATCCTGTGGGGAATGTGGAACACCGGTTATCAGGCAAATTCGGCCATTGCCGCGCTTGGCCCAGAGTCGGCAACCGGCTGGCGAATTGCAATTCTTCAGGTTTTTGGCATTTCGCTTAGTCCGGACAGCATCTTTGCCAATGTCATGCACGGGCTCATGTACTTCCTGCCGATCTATGTCGTCACGTTGGTGGCAGGCGGTATTTTCGAGGTCATTTTCGCAACGGTCCGCGGGCATGAGGTGAATGAAGGCTTTCTTGTCACTTCGATGCTTTACGCCCTGATCATGCCAGCAACTACGCCTCTGTGGCAGGTTGCCCTGGGAATTATTTTTGGTGTCGTGATCGGCAAAGAGGTTTTCGGCGGCACTGGTAAGAACTTCCTCAACCCTGCCTTGGTGGGGCGGGCGTTTTTGTATTTTGCCTATCCCGCGCAGATGTCGGGCGATGCCGTGTGGACCCCGGTCGACGGGTTTTCCGGTGCGACGGCTCTGGCTGTGTCGGCTGCCGAAGGCTATCAGGCGCTGGCCGCTGACGGTATCACCTGGTGGAGCGCGTTTTATGGCACCATCCAAGGCAGTATAGGGGAAACCTCGACGCTGGCCTGCATCATCGGTCTAGCCTTCCTGCTGATCACCAAGATCGCCAACTATCGGCTGATTGTGGGATGTCTGGCAGGCACAATTGCGTTCACCTGGCTGCTGAACCTGATCGGGTCCGAGACGAACCCGATGTTCGCTATGCCCTGGTACTGGCATGTCGTATTGGGTGGTTACGCCTTTGGTCTGGCTTTCATGGTGACCGAGCCGGTCTCGGCCAGCCACACCAATGCCGGTCGCTATGTCTATGGCGCCCTGATTGGTGTCATGGTTGTGTTAATACGTGTGATCAACCCAGCCTTTCCCGAAGGTATGATGCTGGCCATACTGTTCGGCAACGTCTTTGCACCGCTGATCGATTATTTTGTCGTTCAGGCCAACATCAAACGGAGGGCGCGTCGCCATGTCTGATACGCAATCCCCTGAACGCAAGGGCGCGATTGCCCGGTTTCTGGCGGCCTCACCAGATTCAGTTGGCAAAACGATCTTTATTGCTGTTGCGGTCTGTCTCGTTGCCTCGATGATCGTGTCGGCCGCCGCGGTCAGCCTGCGCCCGGTGCAGGAGGCCAACAAGCTGAAGGACAAGCAGGTCAATATCCTGCAGGTGGCGGGGGTGTATGAACCCGGCGTCAATGTCACCGAAGCATTTGCCGCATTCGAGCCGCATGTGCTGGACCTGGCAACGGGCGATTTTGTGGACGATCAGTTCGAGCCGGCCACCTTTGACGATTTGGCCGCTGCCGGCGATCCGGACCTGAGCGTCGCGCTTGACGACGATCCCGCAGGCATTGGTCGCAAGGCAAAGTATCGGGTCATCTATCTGCTGCGCGACGACAGCGGAGCGTTGGACAAGGTGATCCTGCCGCTGCATGGCTATGGGTTGTGGTCTACGCTCTACGGCTTCATCGCGCTGGAAAAGAACGGCAACGACATTTTCGGCCTGCAATTCTATCAGCATGGTGAGACACCGGGTTTGGGTGCTGAGGTGGACAACCCGCGCTGGAAGACGTTGTGGAACGGCAAGAAGCTGCGCGACGACGCGGGAGTGTTGCAGATCACCGTCGCCAAGTCGCAGCCTGCGGCCGGGCCCGACTATTACATCGACGCCCTGGCAGGTGCGACCCTGACCACTGTCGGTGTCGACAACCTGGTGAGATTCTGGATGGGCGATGCGGGTTACGCGCCGTTCCTGGCCAAACTGCAAGCAGGAGAGATCTGATGTCGCAGACCAAGAAAGAGCTGTTGGTCGACCCCCTTGTCGACAACAACCCGATCACCCTGCAGGTGCTGGGCATCTGTTCAGCTTTGGCGGTGACTTCGTCGTTGCAGGTGGCCTTTGTCATGGCGCTGGCGGTGACCTTTGTGACTGCGTTTTCGTCGATGTTCATTTCGATTTTGCGCAATCAGATTCCCGGTTCGATCCGAATCATCGTGCAGATGGTGATCATCGCCTCGCTAGTGATTTTGGTGGATCAGATCCTCAAGGCTTATGCCTTTCAGATTTCCAAGACCCTGTCGGTGTTTGTCGGCCTGATTATCACCAACTGTATCGTTATGGGCCGAGCCGAGGCATTCGCCATGAAAAACCCGCCGGTAGCGTCGTTCATCGACGGTTTTGGCAACGGCATGGGCTATGGCCTGATCCTGATGCTGGTGGGCATTATCCGGGAGTTGTTTGGATCGGGCAGCCTGTTTGGCGTGACAATCCTGCAAACGGTCAATAATGGCGGTTGGTACGTACCCAACGGCCTGTTGCTGCTGCCACCTTCGGCGTTTTTCGTGATCGGCCTGCTGATCTGGGCTTTCCGCACGTGGAAGCCGAACCAGGTCGAAGAACGTGAATACAAAATCCAGCAGGTAGAGGCGCACTGATGGAAGGGCTTATCTCTCTGGCCGTGAAGGCCGTCTTTATCGAAAACCTTGCGCTCAGCTTTTTCCTTGGCATGTGTACCTTCATCGCCGTGTCGAAAAAGATTTCGACTGCCATCGGCCTGGGAATATCGGTCATGGTGGTGCAGGCCATCACCGTGCCCGCCAACAACCTGTTGCTGTCCTTCCTGCTGAAACCGGGCGCATTGGCATGGGCCGGGTTCCCGGATGTGGATCTGACCTTTCTCGGGCTGATTTCCTATATCGGCGTGATCGCAGCGATGGTTCAGATCCTCGAAATGATTCTCGATAAGTATTTCCCGCCGCTCTACAACGCGCTGGGGATCTTCCTGCCTTTGATCACTGTGAACTGTGCCATTCTAGGTGGTTCGCTGTTCATGGTCGAACGGGATTATAACTTTGCCGAGGCGACCACCTATGGCATCTCATCCGGCTTCGGTTGGGCGTTGGCGATCACCGCGATGGCGGGCGTGCGCGAAAAGCTCAAATACTCGGATGTGCCGGACGGGCTTCAGGGGCTGGGCATCACCTTTATCACCGCCGGGCTGATGGCGATGGCCTTTATGTCCTTCTCAGGCGTGAAACTGTAAGGGGGGCGAGAGAATGGAAACCTTTTCGCTCGGCGTTGTCCTGTTCACCCTGATTGTTCTGGCGCTGGTGGCCATCATTATGGCTGCTCGGTCAAAGTTGGTGTCAACCGGCAACGTCAACATCACCATCAACGGTGAAAAGACTATCTCGGTTCCGGCGGGTGGCAAACTGCTGCAAACATTGGCGGCCGAAAAACTGTTTGTTCCGTCAGCCTGCGGTGGTGGTGGTACCTGTGCCCAGTGCCGCGTGAAAGTGCATTCGGGTGGCGGTTCGATCCTGCCGACCGAAGAAAGTCACATTACAAAGCGCGAAGCCTCCTGTGGCGACCGTCTGTCCTGTCAGGTGGCGGTCAAGCAGGACATGGAAATCGAAGTTCCAGAAGAGGTCTTCGGCGTCAAGAAATGGGAATGCACCGTTCGCTCGAACGACAACGTTGCGACCTTTATCAAGGCCCTTACTCTGGACCTGCCCGAAGGAGAGGACGTGAAATTCCGTGCCGGGGGCTACATCCAGATCGAAGCGCCCGCTCATCAGTTGAAATACACCGATTTCGACGTGCAGGAAGAATACCGCGAGGATTGGGATCGCTTCAATCTGTGGCAATATGAGTCGGTTGTGACACAACCGATCGAACGCGCCTATTCGATGGCCAACTATCCGGATGAAAAGGGCATGATCATGCTTAACGTCCGGGTAGCTTCACCGCCTCCGGGCTCAGAAGGAATTCCGCCGGGCCAGATGTCGTCCTACATCTTCAACCTGAAGCCGGGCGATAAAGTTACTATTTCGGGTCCATTTGGCGAGTTTTTCGCGCGTGAAACCAAGAAGGAAATGGTCTTCATCGGTGGTGGCGCCGGCATGGCACCGATGCGCAGCCACATCTTTGACCAGCTCAAACGCCTTGAGAACCGTGACCGCAAGATCAGTTTTTGGTACGGCGCACGATCCAAGAAAGAGATGTTCTTTGTCGAGGACTTCGATCAGCTGGCGGAAGAGTTCGACAATTTCGAATGGCACGTCGCTCTGTCAGACGCCCAGCCCGAGGATGAATGGAAAGGCTATACCGGCTTCATCCACAACGTTCTGTTCGAAGAATACCTCAAGAACCACCCGGCACCTGAGGATTGCGAATACTACATGTGTGGACCGCCAATCATGAACCAGTCGGTTATCAACATGCTGCTGGATCTGGGCGTGGATCGAGAAGATATCATGCTCGACGATTTTGGTGGGTAAATAATGAAACCGGCGCTGAGTGCGCCGGTTTTTTCATTCCGGCACCAGGTCGACCTATTTTCCGTAATAGTCCCGATACCAGGCGACGAATTGGGCAATGCCGTCCTTCAAGTCGGTCTGCGGGCGATAATTCGTCAGCTGCTGCAACAGCCGATTGTCAGCCCAGGTGGCATGAACATCGCCCATCTGCATTGGCATGAAGTTTTTGACCGCTTTCTGGCCAACAGCCTCTTCGATGGCTTCTATGAAATCCATCAGACGCACCTTGTCTCCGTTGCCAATGTTGACGATGCGGTACGGTGCAACTGGCGACAAGCTGTCACCGTCTTCGATATCCGCGCGGCTGATCGGGCGAACCGGTGGAACATCGATCAGCAACCTGATCCCGCGCACAAGGTCTTCTACATGCGTGAAGTCGCGATACATATCGCCATGATTGTAGATGTCTATTGGTCTGCCATCCAGTATCGCAGCGACGAACTTGAAATAGGCCAGATCGGGGCGCCCCCAAGTGCCGTAAACGGTGAAAAACCGAAACATCGTGGTCGGCAAATCCCACAGATGGGCATAGGAATGCCCCATCGCCTCATTCGCCTTTTTGGTGGCGGAATAGATCGTCAGTTGGGTGTCGGCTTTTTCTGTTTCGATGAACGGCATGTCTTCGTTTGCACCGTAGATCGATGAGGTCGACGCCATCAAAAGATGTTCCACCTTATGCTGACGCGCAATTTCCATCACATTGAACGTGCCCACAACGTTCGACTCGATATAGCTGCGGGGATATTCAAGGCTGTGCCGCACGCCAGCCTGCGCGGCCAGATGTACGATGACATCGGGCTGAAACTCCTCAGCGACCTGCACAAGCCGATCAAAGTTTTCCAAACGGTCTTCAGTTGCCGTAAATCCTGAGGTTTGAAGCAGTATCTGATGTCGACGCTGTTTCAGGGTCACATCATAATAGTCGGTCATCCCGTCGTAGCCGTGTACCTGAAACCCTTCTGCCAAAAGCAACTTGGCCAGATGGAATCCGATGAACCCGGCAGAACCTGTAATCAATACTCGTTTCATAAAACCCTCAGAACTCACTGCAAATTCATCGCTGGCTGGAAGGCTGATCCTATCATCAGATCAACTGCTTGCGAACATCCTGCGGGCATATCGGACAATCTAAGGCTCGTGGTCAACACTTTGCCTATTCAAACAGTTGTTGATTGCGACCACCGAGCGGGGCGGGTAGGGATCAAATGCCATGATGAAAGACTGGATCAGACGGCGGTTCCAATCCGCGGCGAGGGAAAGCTCCAATGCGATGCCATGCGACGTGGCACCAGCAGAAAAAGTGACAGCTGTCGGCGATATTCACGGTCGTCTTGATCTGCTTCAGGCGGTTTTGCCACGACTCGACGATCAAAGCCCGCTGGTTTTTCTGGGCGATTACATCGACCGGGGGGCATACAGCGCGCAGGTACTGCGGCATTTGCATCACCTGAGTGAAGCGTCAGACGGGCGGGTGCAATGCCTGCTTGGCAATCACGAAGAGATGCTGCTGCAATTTGCAAACGACCCGGAACGATACGCCAGGCTTTGGTTTCATAACGGAGGAGCGGAAACTTTGGCATCTTTCGGTCTCGAATGTCCCGACGAGTTGGACGGTGGCAAGCATCTGCCTGAACTGGCAGAGCGTCTGCGGCATAAGATGGGCGACAGCTTGCTGGACTGGCTTGCAAATCTGCCGCTGACCTGGACCAGCGGCAACGTCACCTTTGTCCACGCGGCGCTTGATCCGCGGCAATCCATTCAATCCCAGGATCGCCAAATCTGTCTATGGGGTCATCCGATGTTTCCACGGCTTGCACGCAGCGACGCGCAATGGGTTGTACACGGTCATACAATTGTAAACCAACCCCGGGTTAAAAACCGGGTTGTGTCGATTGATACCGGTGCCTTTGCCTCGGGCAGATTAACTGCCGTTGAAATAGACGGCGGTAGCATCGGGTTTCTTTCAACCGGTTGAAACTAGCCTACGATCATCTGCTTCATGCGAAGCGCTTCATACTCCAATTCCCTCAGGCGGAAATGCACTACGTCACCGATAGTGATGACACCGCACAAATTGCCATCACGCAGAACCGGCATATGGCGGAAACGTCCCTCGGTCATAGTCTTCAGCACGTCATTCAGCGTATCCTCGGGCATGCAGGCTTTTACATCCCTGGTCATCAGGTCTTCGACCGACTGTGGCAGGGTCTGTCCCGGCGTATCGGCCATGCGCCTCACGATGTCGCGTTCCGACAAAATTCCTTTCAATGCCCCGTTCTGATCGGTCACCAGAACAGCACCAATTCGCTTGTCCTTGAGCGTGTTCACCACCGAATGGATGGTATCATTAGGTCGCACCGAGAACACCGCATCCCCTTTACCCTCAAGCAGTTTGGCCACGGTCGTCTGCGAATGCGACAGGTTTGATTCCGCTGATTGGCTGTAGGTTGTCTTGTCAGCCTTGTCACCGCGCGACGGCGACTGATAAGAAGTTGGGGCCATGAGCAATCTCCTTATGGTTCTTGCAAAGTCTTTCCCTTTCACTTTAGCGCAGCTAAACGACCTGTATAGGGTGCAATTGCACGAGTTGGCCAAACGCAGGTCAGCAGAGGGAGCTTAAGCCTTTGAATGAACTCTATCTTACGCCCCCGGTTGCCGCGCTGATCTTCTTTGCGGCTGTTGTGTGCGGTCACAACTTTCGTATGGCGTGGAAGCAACAGAAGCCCGGGTGGCGGAAACGCGCGTGGTTGTTCGGAATTCCGGCTGGAACTGGTCTTCTGCTGTTGGGTTTCCTTCCATTGAAACTGTAATGCCAATTTGACTCTGGCGGGGACCGCTGTCATATGCCGGGCAAAGAATGTCCCGGAGAACGCCCAATGCGTCTTTTGCCCGTACTGGCCTTTTTCACCCTTCTTTCAGGCTGTCTTTTTGACAAGGAACCCGAAGAAGTTCGTCTGTCCGGCGAGACAATGGGCACGACCTACAATATCACCGCAATTGGCGAGGACCTTGACAAAGACGCACTGGCCGCGGCCGTCAGTGATAAGTTGGCAGCAGTGAATGCCAAGATGTCCAACTGGGATCCGAACTCGGAAGTTTCTGTTTTTTCCGCATCGACCAGCACAGATCCGATGCCTGTGTCCAACGAACTCGCGCTGGTTCTTTCGGCAGCGAACGAAGTGCACTCGAAATCCGGTGGCATTTTCGACGTAACCCTCGGCCCTCTGATCGAACTTTGGGGTTTTGGCCCACGCAAGCCCGAAGACCCGGTGCCATCAGATGCGGATATCAACGCCGCGCTGAATGGTGTAGGTCAAGAACGCCTGCTAGCGCTCGATACGGATGCTGGTACGCTTGCCAAGTCAAACGCCAGTGTAGGCATTAACCTGTCCGCGATTGCAAAAGGCTATGGAATTGACGCTGTTGCGGAAACCTTGCAGGCCGCTGGGATCGAAAACTATCTGGTTGAAATTGGCGGCGATCTTGTGGCCAAAGGTAAGAATGACAAGGGCGAAGCGTGGCTCATTGGTATCGAGAAACCTGAAACGGGTTCGCAAACCATCCAGTTGATCATTTCTTTGGATGACAGGGGCATGGCCAGTTCGGGCGATTACAGGAATTTCTTTGAAAAAGATGGTGTGCGATATTCGCATATCATCGATCCGACAACAGGCCGTCCGATTACGCACCGCACCACTTCGGTCACCGTGCTGGCCGAAAACGCGATGATGGCCGATGCCTGGGCAACAGCCATGCTGGCCTTGGGGCAGGAAAAAGGGCTAGCTCTGGCAGAAGAGCATAAACTTGCAGTGTATTTCATCTCGCGGGATGTGACAGGCGGCGAAGATGCCTATATCACTGCCCATAGCACAGCGTTCAAAGACGCGCTGGGATCGAACTGACTGTTGGAGCTGAGATGAGTACCTTTATTCTGGCCTTCATTCTTCTCGCTCTCGTCATGGTGGGCATGTCATTGGGTGTCATGCTGATGGGCAAGACCATCAAAGGCAGCTGCGGTGGTCTAAACGCGATCTCGGGCGCGGATAAATGCGTTGTTTGCCAAAAAGACATCGACCCTGACAGCCCACTGCGCGACAAGCTGCAATGCAAACGTGCCAAGAAGATGCTGGAGCAAATGGACCGCCAGGCCTGACGCAGGTTTTGCTTCGCTCTGCGGATAGAAATGGCTAACTAGGTCCTCGTGACTTGTGGGGAAGGGCGTCAACTTGGCCAAGGCAAGAAACATCCTGTTCATCATGTTCGACCAGCTGCGATGGGATTATCTGAGCTGTTACGGCCATCCGCATCTGCATACCCCAAATATCGATCGTCTGGCAGCCAAAGGCGTGCGCTTCAACCGCGCCTATATCCAATCACCGATCTGCGGCAGCTCCCGCATGTCCACTTATACCGGGCGCTATGTGCATTCTCACGGGGCGTCGTGGAACGGAATTCCGTTGAAAGTCGGTGAGATTACAATGGGCGATCACCTGCGTAAGGCGGGGATGGATTGCTGGCTGGTTGGCAAAACTCATATGCGTGCAGATGCCGAAGGGATGGCGAGGTTGGGCTTGGAGCCTGACAGCCTGATCGGGGCCCGCGTCGCCGAATGTGGGTTCGACGTGTACGAACGGGATGACGGTATGCTGCCCGAAGGTCCGGATGGGTATTATGACCCGGAAGGGGCAAAGGAATACAACAAATTCCTAAAGGCCAAAGGGTATGAGAGCGACAATCCCTGGCATGACTTTGCCAATTCCGGGCTGGATGCGAATGGCAACGTTCTGTCAGGCTGGTTTCTGAAGAATTCACCCGAAGCCGCTAATATTGCCGAGGAAGACAGCGAAACGCCCTATCTGACCGGTCGCGGGATAGAGTTCATGGAAACGCATGATGGCCCGTGGTGCTGTCATCTGAGTTTTATCAAGCCGCATTGGCCGTACATCGTACCGGACCCATACGCCTCGATGTATGGACCGGAACATGTGCTGCCTGTGGTGCGATCCGAGGCGGAACGTCAGAATGCGCATCCCGTGCTTAAAGCCTTCATGGACACAAAGATCGGCCAGACCTTTTCGCGGCAGGACGTACGTGAGGCGGTTATCCCAGCCTATATGGGGCTGATCAAGCAAGCAGATGACCAGATGGGCCGCCTGTTGGACTGGATGGAGAGAACCGGGCGGATGGAAAACACGATGATCGTGTTGACATCAGACCATGGTGATTTTCTGGGCGATCACTGGATGGGGGAAAAGACCTTCTTCCACAACGCCTCCACCAGGGTGCCGTTGATCATCTATGACCCGTCGCCCGAGGCGGACGCGACACGCGGTACCGTCAGCGATGCGCTTGTGGAATCCATCGACCTTGCACCGACCTTTGTCGATGCGGCTGGCGGGGAAGTGGCGACGCATATTCTGGAAGGTCACTCCCTGTTGCCTATTCTCTATGGGGAGAGGGACGCATTGCCACGCGATGTGGTGATCTGCGAATATGACTACTCGGCTTCACCAATCGCAAATGTTTTGGACGTGTCGGTCCGCGATGCGGTGATGTTCATGGCCGCAAGCAAGAAATGGAAACTGATCCATTGTGAAGGTGGGTACCGGCCAATCCTGTTCGATCTGGAAAACGACCCTGATGAGTTGAACGATCTGGGTGACAGCGCGGAACATGCCGGTGTAATCGCTGAAATGTACGAGCACCTGTTCGCCTGGACGCGGCGGGCGTCACAGCGCACAACCCGGTCCGAGCAGCAATTGATTGAAATGCGAACCAAAAGTCGGGGCAGGGGTGTTGTTCTGGGCGTTTATGATGAAAACGATGCGCCGTTGGACCTGACCGTCAAATACCGCAATCGCAAGGCGCGCCCATTCCGGTGCTATCTAAAAGACTAACACACTCTGTGTCGGTTAAAATTGTTCATCATTGCAAAGGTGGTTCACCCGTTGAAGTCCAAAGGATAGAAGGTGACCCAAGAGCAGAAAACGGAGTACATCAATGGCCACCCCCAAACCTGTTGTCCTGTGCATTCTTGATGGTTGGGGCCTGTCCGAGGACACAAAAGCCAACGCACCCTATCTGGCAAACACGCCGACGTTTGACGCGATCCTGTCTGAGTGTCCGCATTCAACCCTGATCACCCACGGCCCCGATGTGGGTCTGCCAAGCGGACAGATGGGAAATTCAGAGGTCGGGCACACCAATATCGGTGCAGGGCGTGTGGTCGCCATGGATCTGGGCCAGATTGATCTTTCCATTGAAGACCGGACTTTCTTCGAAAACGAAGCGCTGCAAGCTTTCATCGCCAGCGTCAAATCCGCTGGCGGCACTGCGCATCTGATGGGGTTGATCTCGGATGGTGGGGTGCATGGTCATCTGAACCATATCGTTGCCGCAACCACTGCCATAACGGATGCCGGTGTCCCGGTTGCACTACATGCAGTGACGGACGGGCGTGATGTCGCGCCAAGGTCAGCTCTGACTTACATCGCTGAGTTGGAAGAACGCTTGCCCGAAAACGCACGCATCGTCACCGTAAGCGGGCGGTACTTTGCCATGGATCGCGACAATCGCTGGGAGCGTGTCAGTGAAGCGTATGCTGCAATGGTCAACGGGCAGGGCCGAACAGCAAGCAGTGCCCATGGCGCGGTTGATCACGCCTATAACCAGTCCGAATCTGACGAGTTCGTCACACCAACCGTATTGACGGGGTATGACGGTATTAACGATGGCGATGGTTTCTTTTGCCTGAACTTTCGCGCCGACCGTGCCCGTGAAATTCTGCGCGCCATCGGAGAGCCAGGATTTTCCGAGTTTGCGACAGGACCGCGCCCGAAGCTTTCAGCACTGCTGGGCATGGTCGAGTACTCCGATGGACATAATGCTTACATGACCACGGTTTTTCCAAAGCGCTCGATTGTGAATACGCTGGGCGAATGGGTCGCCAAGCAAGGGCTTCGGCAGTTTAGACTAGCTGAAACCGAGAAGTACCCGCATGTTACGTTCTTTCTGAATGGCGGTAAGGAGACGCCCGAACTAGGCGAGGATCGCTTTATGCCGAGCTCGCCGAAAGTGGCGACCTACGATCTACAGCCCGAAATGTCGGCCGCAGAGGTTACGGCGAAATTTATCGAAGCCATCGAAGGAGGGTATGACTTGATTGTTACAAATTATGCCAATCCCGATATGGTTGGTCATACAGGTGATTTGAATGCTGCGATCAAAGCGTGTGAAGCCGTCGATCAGGGGTTGGCGCAAGTCATTGCGGCTCTTGAAAAGGTCAAGGGAGCGATGATTATCACGGCCGATCACGGTAATTGCGAAGTCATGGTCGATCCTGTGACCGGCGGCCCGCACACGGCCCATACGCTCAATCCTGTTCCCGTGGCGCTGTTTGGCGGGCCTGAAGGTGCGAAATTGCGCCAAGGACGTTTGTCCGATCTTGCCCCGACCCTGCTTGAGCTGATGGGATTGCCGAAACCGCCGGAAATGACCGGGGAAAGCCTGCTGTCATGAAAATGGCTGCTCTGGCAGTGTGTCTGTTTTTAGCCTTGCCGGCACTGGCCCAGCCAGACGCCTCCAAGGCCGCTTTGGACGCAGCGCAGATGCTCGAACAGGCGTCCATCGCGTTATCCGAGGCCGAAAGCGCCCGGGACCGGGTCCATGCTCTTACGGAGACGATCCATGCCTATGAGGCCGGGTTGGGCGCGATGCGGGTGGGATTGCGCCAAGCGGCAACCCGCGAGGCGCAATTGAGTGCCGAATTGAGGGCGCGCGAAAAGGAAATCCGGCGATTGCTTGGTGTTCTGCAAACCATTGAAACGACCGAACCACCCGTCTTGATGTTACATCCGTCCGGCCCGTTGGGGGCGGCCCGTGCAGGTATTATACTGTCCGAGGTCACCCCTGGCCTGAACGCCAGCGCGCAGGAACTGGCGCAGGACCTGAATGAAGTGCAGACATTGCGTGTCTTGCAGAAAAAGGCCTCGGAAACTTTGACAGAGGGTCTAACGGGCGTTCAGGAGGCCCGTACCCGTCTGAGCGAGGCAATCGCCGACCGCACGGATTTGCCCCGCCGTTTCGTGGAAGACCCGGTGCGTACGGCCATTTTGATCTCGTCGACCGAAACACTGGATGGCTTTGCAAGTGGTCTGTCCGAGATCTCGGAGGGAGAGATCCTCGACAGCAATGCCAGTGTCTTGGACAGGAAAGGCCGGATATCAATGCCGGTACAGGGAATCTTGCTGCACAAGGCCGGTGAAACGGACGCCGCCGGTGTCACGCGCCCCGGCCTGATTGTGGGTACACGCCCGCGCGCCTTGGTCACCTCGCCCACCGCGGCGACAATTCGCTATCGCGGGCCGCTGCTGGACCTGGGGAACCTAATCATCCTTGAGCCTCAATCGGGTCTTTTGTTCGTATTTTCCGGTTTGCAGGAGGTCTATGGCCAGCCAGGTCAGGTGATCCCGGAGGGCACACCGGTTGGCCTGATGCCCGGTGAAATGCCGGAAATCGGCGCAATTTTGTCAACAAGCAGTGATGGCACTGGAACTGACCGCTCAGAAACGCTCTATATAGAGGTAAGAGAAGATAATCGCCCCGTGGACCCGGAATCGTGGTTTCGGACCGACAAGGATGGATAAACGCGTATGAAGAAATTTGTGGTGGCCGGTCTGGCTGGAACTGTGGCAGGTATTCTTGCAACAACTCAGATCGCAGGACCCCTGCTGGCGCAGGAGGCCGAGAACAAGGCAAGCGTCTATGAACAGCTGGATTTGTTCGGCGACATTTTTGAACGTATCCGTGCACAGTATGTCGAAGAGGTTGAGCCCGAAGAACTGATCGAGGCGGCGATTGACGGCATGTTGACATCACTTGATCCGCATTCGAGTTATCTTTCTCCTGACGATGCCGAACAAATGCGCGTGCAGACCCGGGGCGAGTTTGGTGGGTTGGGTATCGAAGTCACGCAGGAAGAAGGCTTTGTAAAAGTCGTCTCACCCATTGACGATACCCCCGCCGACGCAGCCGGAATCGAAGCCGGGGATTTCATTACCCATGTGGACGGTGAAAGCATTCTGGGCCTGACGCTGGACAAAGCGGTTGACCTGATGCGCGGCCCGGTCGGGTCCGAAATTATCATCACCGTCGTACGTGAGGGTGAACCTGATCCCTTCGACGTCACTATTATCCGTGACACAATCAAGTTGACCGCTGTGCGCGCACGGACCGAAGGCACCAGTGTCGTGCTGCGTGTAACCACGTTCAACGACCAGACCTTCCCGAACCTGAAAGAAGGCTTGCAGGAGCAGATTGCCGAAGCAGGTGGCATCGACAAGGTGAACGGCTTTGTTCTGGACCTGCGCAACAACCCAGGCGGCCTGTTGACTCAGGCGATCAAAGTGTCGGACGCGTTCCTGAACGAAGGCGAAATCGTTTCTACGCGCGGCCGCGATCCGAACGAAGGTGAGCGGTTCAATGCAACCCCCGGGGATCTGGCCGAAGGCAAGCCGATTGTGGTGCTGATCAATGGCGGCTCGGCCTCGGCGTCCGAGATTGTGGCCGGTGCGTTGCAGGATCATCGCCGCGCTATCGTCGTTGGCACCAAGAGCTTTGGTAAAGGATCCGTGCAGACGGTCATGCCACTGCGCGGTGACGGTGCCATGCGCCTGACCACATCGCGCTATTACACGCCATCAGGACGCTCGATCCAGGCCCTTGGCGTCAGTCCAGACATCATTGTTGAGCAGCCTCGCCCGGCACCTGCACAAGAAGAGGATGAGAGTAATGTGCGGACCCGGTCCGAAGCTGACCTGCGCGGCAGCCTGAACAATGACAGCCTGAGCGAGGATGAAGTTCGCCAGATTGAGGAAGATCGCGCTAGGGCCGAAGCCACGGCCGAGCTGCGGAAAGAGGATTATCAACTAGCATATGCCATAGACATCCTTAAAGGCTTGTCAGCGTTCACCCCGCACGGGCCGTCCCAATAACCAAACCAATGGGCCGCGTACAACGCGGCCCTTTTCTTTCTGGCTCGCGGGATATTATTTCATCATCCAGCAGCTCAATACGCAGGCACCGCGCTTAGTGCACATAACTGAATGGATCATCGGACTTCGCAAGCGTTTCAGCCGTCTCCTCGGCTTACCCGTCGGAAAGCGCGTTTCAGCATATCCAGCTCCGCGCGCAAAAGATCCACTTCAGCCCTGAGATCATCGGCGGCTGGTTCACCTGCAATAATGGAGAAACTCCCAAGTTTCTCAACGCCGTCTGCGTCGACTATGACGAAGCTGTGCACGCCTTCGGACAGGGCTGTCACGGGTACCGGAACATTCAGGTCCCATCCGTTGTCTGCGGGCGAAAGCTCAACTCCCTCCAGTGCTTTCCCCAGATATCGAACCTCCAATCCCGGTTGCCGCTCGGCCTCAACATAACCGTGCCAAATACCGTTTTCGAACCGAATGAAGGTCAGGGATGTTTGTGTCATCTTTGATCGTCTCACAAGTCGGCGCGATGGAAACGGCAAAACGTAAGGTCTCGTACACTCATACGGTTCATTTCCGGTTTTTCGAAAATTAGATCCAGCCAGATCTTTTCGATCCTGCGTTCATTCAGGGGCAGGTGAGCCAAGTCAAACTCAACTGCGTTCACGGCGTCAGAAGGGTTCAGTTGCCGCAAAACCTGCTCCATATTGGGTCCGTGCTGAACATTGAGACGTGCGAACACACCCGATGGTTTTTCGCAGTCAATCAGGGTTTCTAACCGGATCAGATGCTCGCGTGTCAGGTCGCGGGCGGCCTCACGCGGCAAGTCGATCGATACCGACAGGAACGAACCCTCGAAACCAAAGACCTCGACCTCCAGACTGAACGGAGCCAGATCACTTGCTCCCCGGTTGCGGATTTGCCGCACGACGATTTCGGTCAATGGGCAGTCGTGAAACAAGCTGACCTGATCGTCCATAACCGTTCTACGGGGAACAGAGGCCATGCCGGATTGCAACAACGGCGCGCGCCAAAGTCCGGGCCGCCAGCTCCAGTCGGTGCCGACAGGCCGGTGAAACTGAGTTGATCCTATTTTCGGACGGAGCAGGCGCGCATCCGCCAGTTGGATCAGGCGATCCAGTTGCCCACGCAGACTGCGTGCCTGATCGCGTTTCAATCGCAACTCGGCTTGCGCCGAATCTGGCGCCTGCCGCACAGCCCGGCTCCAGCGGCCGAGCGTCCGGCGATGAATATAGCGATCCAGAATCCTGCGCATGGTCTCTTCGTCCGATAATGTCCTTCTTTAGTCAAAGAAATGAGTAGGAATAAACCCGCAATCACAAAAACACTACTTGAGCGCTACGTTTTCAGGTTGGTGGGTAAGCGTAAAAAAGATAGGTGCCGGATTGGGGGGCTGATGCCGTCAATTCTTGCAATACGTCGGGTCAGTGCTTACCGTCTGTTTCCTAAAAATGGGTTACCCCAGAACAGCCAAACATCAGTTCAGCTATCGATAAGGCCAGGCTATGGAGCCCACATTATTTTCTTTTATTTGGAAGTATTCGAAAAAACAGCAACTTGTCCTGTTGCTGCTAACGGTCCTGTCCTTCCCTTTTCTATATGCATCGCTGGAGCTGCCTAAACAAATCATCAATGACGCTATTGGTGCGCCGGGCGACACGGTGACAGTCTGGGGCATCACAGTGTCTCAAGTTCAGTATCTGATGATACTGTGCTTTCTATTTCTGGCCACTGTGATCGCCAGTGGTTTGATGAAGATGCGCATCAATACGATGAAAGGCATCTTGTCCGAACGTATGCTGCGCCGTCTTCGCTATACCCTGATTCAACGCTCGATGCGGTTCCCAAAGTCCTATTTCGCGACCACCAGCCAAGGAGAGCTGGTCTCGATGATCACATCCGAGGCCGAGCCGATGGGCGGCTTGATGGGGGATGCGATTGCGCAACCGGTGTTTCAGTTCGGCCAAATGATGACAATCGTCACCTTTCTGTTCATGCAAAGCCTCTGGTTTGGTCTGGCAAGCATCGCGCTGATCCCGCTTCAGGCCTGGTTGATCCCCAAGTTGCAACGCCAGATCAATTTGCTGAACAAGGACCGTATTCAGGAGGTTCGGCGCCTGAGCTCGGAAATCGGGGAAAGCGCGGCGGGCATCAGCGACCTGCGCACGAATGGCGGCTGGCGGTATCGTCTGGCACAGTTCAGCCATAGGCTGGGAACCTTGTTCGAGATCCGGTTCAAGATCTACAAAAAGAAATTCTTTATGAAGTTCCTGAACAATCTGATCACTCAGATGACGCCTTTTTTGTTTTATTCGGTGGGCGGATACCTGGCGATCACGGGCGAGGTGACAGTAGGTGCATTGGTTGCCGCGTTGGGCGCGTACAAAGACCTTAGCGGGCCCTGGAAAGACCTTCTGACCTACTACAACCAGGTACAGGATATGTCCCTGCGATGGGAAGTGGTTACTGAAAGATTTGCCCCGGACAACATGATTCCCGAAGAGCTGTTCATCGGTGAGCCGGAAACCATTCCGCATCTGACCGGTGATATCGAATTGCGCAATGTGACCGTACGCGATGGCGATGGCAAAACCATTCTAGAGGATATTGATCTGACTATCCCACGTGGCGCGCGTGTGGCGATTCAATCCACCCATGCGTCGGAACGCAGTGCATTGGGCCAGTTGCTGACCCGCGAGGTTCTGCCTGTTCAGGGCGATGTGATCATAGCTGGCCACAGGCTGGACGAATTGCACCAATCAGTTATCGCGGCCCGGATCGGTTATGCCTATTCACGCCCGTATCTGTTTGACGGGACTTTGGGCGATAACCTCATGATGTCATTGCGCACCCATCCACAGCACGAGGCAGATGCCATAAGAACCCCGTCCCGTCGTCAGATCGAGTCTGTTCGGGCCGGTAACCCACCAGACTCGCTGGAAGATGAGTGGATCGATCCGGGACTGGCCGGTCTGGACGATATTGATGGAATACGTGATTGGTGGTTCCAACTGGTGGAAGCCATGGGGATTGACGAGTTCATGTTCCGGCGCACTCTGCGCACCCAGTTTGATCCAGAGATACACCCGATACTGGCACAGGAAATAGTCAGGCTGAGAGACTCCATCGCTGAACGGTTGAAGGCAAAAGGACTGGATCGGTATGTTTATCGGTTCGATCCCAACCAGTTCAACCCGGCTGTCCCGCTTGGGGGAAACCTGTTGTTCGCGGCACCGTCGCGCGACATCTCTCCAGACATTCTGGCTGGCGACGCGCGGTTTGTACAATTGCTCAGCACCCATGATCTTGCAGATGACGCGATCAGCATATCGAATGCCGTCATGGATACTCTTGGCAAGACATTTGGGCGGGATGGGGCTGACCATCCCCTGTTTCTGCGGCTTGGCATGTCCAAGGACATGTATCATCGGCTGCTTGACATCCAGGACCGGCGCAAAGCCAAAGGGAATGCTGCGCTGAGCGATCAGGAGCGCGCCTTGCTACTGACAGTGCCTTTCCTTCTGACCGCAGAACAGATCGGTCCTGATTTCCCAGAGGAATACAAGGAAAAAATCCTTGCTATCCGCAAGACCCAGGCTGAACGGTTGCGTGGTGCAATGGACGGTTTGTTCATGTCTGTGGCGCCTGACATCTATGTGCCGCGCCTGACCGTGATGGAAAACGCGATCTATGGCCGGATATCTTTGATGGCAGGTGCCCATGCCGAAGATATCGAAGACATCGTTGCAGAGGCCATGAACGAAGCCGGTCTGCGCCGTCGAGCAGCGGCCATTATTTATGACCTTCCGTCCGGGCTGGGCGGCAACAACCTTCCAACCGTGTTTCAGGAGCGTGCCGCTTTTTCGCGCGCAGGCATCAAACGCCCCGACATTCTGATCCTGGACAAGGCGTTGGCCAGCCACGACTCGGAAAGCCGGTTGCGCACGCGCCTGAAACTGCGGGAGTTGCTGCCCGATTCCATCATGATTTTCATGGAGGATCATTTTGCGCACCCCGAAGCCTATGACTTGTTTGTAGAAATAAAGGATGGACGGATCGACGGCGTCTCGCGGAGCAGGCCAGCGCATGAGGACAGCACTTCGGACGATCTGAGCCGGAAACTCGAGATCCTGTCAGCAACGCAGCTGTTTTCTGGCTTGGATGGCAGAAACCAGCGGCTGCTGGCGTTTTCGGCGCAATGGTACGAGGCCAGCGCCGGACAAGTCATCTTTTCCCGCGGTCAGGCGCCGGATGCGGCCTATTTGTGCATTTCAGGACAGGCCAAACTGGATTGGTCCAACGAGGATGGAACGAAACGGACAATCTCGATCATAGAACCCGGACGGCTCATCGGCGACCTGTCCATCATTACAGGGGAACCACGGCAGCTGGATCTGGTCGCGACGGAAGATAGCAGCTTCTTGCGTATCGGCGCAGAAGAGCTGCGTGCCGTTGTTGAAAGCGATGCTTCGGTCGCTATGCAGTTGCTGCAGACGGTTGCAGGGTATCTGACGACGCTCTCGAACAGGATCAGCGTGGCCCAGAACGCCGAAGACATGTTTCCGCCCGTGACAGATGAAACGGCGCAGGAAGGTATTGGTAAGAATGCCTAGAGCGTATTCGGCTCATGCGCGTTTGGTCGAAACAGCCCGCGCCAGACCCGAACTCTGGCGTCTTTTGCTTGGGCTGGCATTGATCGCCGCGCTGGTCAGCGTTTTGAACCTGGTGTTTTTTACCGTGATCACGGGGTTGGGCCCAGCGAAGTGGGGTCAGGAACTTTTGCAAGGCAACACACCTTTGGCGCTGCTTCTGATGCTGGCCAGTTTCGGGTTCATCATTCTTGGCGTGGCAGTGGCCGCGCGTCAGCTTCAGCACCGATCTTTGCGATCAATTTTTGGCCAACGGGGTCTGGTTGCGGCCCAATTTCTGAAAGTGCTGAAAGCCCTGCTTATCTTGGGCGCCGTCGGTGTCTTGCTGCCGCCCTACGGCTTGGGGGAATCTCTGTCAAAGAATCTGCCATTTTCAACTTGGCTCTTGTTGCTTCCGGTCTCGGTATTGGTTGTCCTGATTCAGACCAGCGCCGAAGAAGTTCTGTTTCGAGGGTACATTCAGCAAGCTCTTGCAGCCAGGTTTCAATCGCCCGTCATTTGGATGGGGGTTCCGTCTGTTTTGTTTGCCGCCGGCCACTACACACCGGAACTGGCAGGAGAAAATGCAATTCTGTTTGTGCTTTGGGCATTAATATTTGGGTTGTTTGCATCCGATCTCACAGCGCGATCAGGCACATTGGGGCCAGCTATCGCCTTGCATTTCTTCAATAACATCATCGCATTATTGTTCATTTCTTTGCCAGATAACTTGAGTGGGCTGGCGCTTTTCTCGCTTCCGTTCGATGCATCTGACGCCGAACGGCTTCGTCCCTGGCTGATGGTGGATTTGGCTGTGATGTTCGTATGCTGGCTGGCAGCGCGGCTTGCGCTCAGGCGTTGATTGCATTTCTTCCCGTGGCGTCTTATTTGACGTCAACACCGCACAAGCCAAGGTTCCGACATGAACTGGATCACAAACTACGTCCGCCCCCGGATCAACTCGATCTTCTCTCGCCGCGAAGTGCCCGAAAACCTCTGGCATAAATGTGACGAGTGCGGAACGATGCTGTTTCATCGTGAACTTGCGGAAAATCAGAACGTCTGTACCCAATGTGACCATCACATGGCGATTACCCCACGCGAGCGATTCAATCACCTGTTCGACGGCGGTATTTTCACTGAGGTTGCAGTGCCAGCCCCCAAAGACGATCCCTTGCATTTCCGCGACCAGAAGAAATATCCCGAGCGTATGCGAGCGGCGCAGAAAAAGACCGGCGAAAAAGAGGCGATGCTGGTTGTCAAAGGAGAAATCGGGCGCACGCCTATCGTTGCAGCAGCGCAGGATTTTTCCTTCATGGGCGGATCAATGGGCATGTATGTGGGCAACGCGATCATCGCGGCCGCTCAAGAAGCGGTTAAGCTAAAGCGCCCACTGATCCTGTTCTCGGCAGCTGGTGGTGCGCGGATGCAGGAAGGCATACTCAGCCTGATGCAAATGCCGCGCACAACCGTAGCCGTCGAAATGCTGAAAGAAGCGAATTTGCCCTATATCGTTGTGCTGACCCATCCCACCACCGGTGGTGTGACGGCGTCATATGCGATGTTGGGCGATGTCCACATCTCTGAACCGAACGCGTTGATCTGCTTTGCCGGTCCCCGAGTTATCGAGCAGACGATTCGCGAAAAGTTGCCCGACGGCTTCCAGCGGGCCGAGTACCTGCTGGATCACGGGATGCTGGACCGTGTCACCAAACGTACCGAGATGCGCGACGAACTGATCACCATCACCCGGATGCTGATGAACCAACCGCCGGCGATCAAAGGTGATCTGCCAGCACCGATCCCGGATGAAACGGCCAAGGTCGCGCAGGCCGAAGAGACCGGAAAAAAATGAACACCAAGACATCTGACGCCATCCTCGACCGGATGATGGCGCTGCACCCCAAGATCATTGATTTGACCTTGGACCGCGTCTGGCGATTGCTGGCCGCTTTGGACAACCCGCAGCTCAAGCTGCCTCCAGTTATCCATATTGCCGGAACCAACGGTAAAGGCTCGACCCAGGCCATGATCCGGGCGGGCTTGGAAGGGGCAGGGCGTTCCGTTCATGCCTACACTTCGCCCCATCTAGCGCGATTTCACGAACGTATCCGGTTGGCGGGCGAACTGATTTCGGAACCCGGCCTGACCGCGGTTCTGGATGAGTGCTACGCGGCGAATGGCGGCGAGAACATCACGTATTTCGAGATCACAACCTGCGCCGCCTTGCTGGCCTTCTCTCGCTGCAAAGCAGATTACACTCTGCTCGAGGTCGGTCTGGGCGGACGGCTTGACGCGACAAATGTGATTGATGAACCGGCGGTGACAGTCATTACGCCGGTTTCAATCGATCATGAACAGTATCTGGGCGACACCCTGGGAAAGATTGCCGCCGAAAAGGCGGGCATTATCAAACCTGGTGTGCCATGCATCGTCGGCCCGCAAGAAGACGAGGCGCTGGAGGTGATCGAGTACACAGCCGCCCGGTTGGGCGCACCGCTGCTTGTACATGGCCAGCATTGGCACGTTCATGAAGAAAACGGGCGCTTGATCTATCAGGACGAAACCGGGCTGCGTGATCTGCCGCTACCCAACCTGCTGGGTGCACATCAGTTCCAGAATGCCGGTGCCGCCTTAGCGGTTCTGCGTCATCTTTCAATGGGTGACGCGGCCTACGAGGCTGCCGTATCCAATGCCGATTGGCCTGCGCGTATGCAACGTCTCAAAACTGGCCCGCTGACCGAGCAAGCCCCTCAGGTCGAACTGTGGCTGGATGGAGGGCATAACGCGGCCGCAGGTATCGCGCTGGCCGATGTGCTGGCGAAAATGCCGCAACGTCCCACGCATTTAATCTGCGGTATGCTCAACACGAAAGACGTGACTGGGTATCTCGCGCCACTGTCCAGACAGGTTGCAAGTCTGACTGCCGTCTCCATACCGGGCGAGGCGGCCACGCTCAGCGCCGATGAAACCGCCGCCGCCGCCGCCAAAGTTGGCTTGCCCTCTTCGGTCGCTGCAAGCGTTTCGGATGCGTTGAAGGCAATCACGGATCAAGACCCACAGGCGCGTGTCCTGATCTGCGGCTCCCTTTATCTTGCCGGAAACATCCTGCGAGAAAACGGTTAAGCTTCATCTTTTCGCAAATACTCCGGGGGAGGCGTGCGCAGCGCGACGGGGGCAGAGCCCCCTACTTCCCCCAGTTCTGGTCCTGCATTTCCCGCAGGCGCGACGCAGTACGCTCAAACTCAAAGGTGCCTTCACCTTCGACATACAACATCTCGGGCTCTGCCGCAGCCGAGCAGATCAACCGAACTTTTGCCTCGTAGAGCGCATCAATCAGGATGACAAAGCGCTTGGCTTCGTTGAAGTTATTTCTCGACAGACGGGGGATGTCCTCAAGCACCAGCACTTTAATTGCTTCTGCGATAGCCAGATAGTCTGCCGGTCCCAGCATCCGGCCGCACAGGTCATAGAACGAAGCCCGTGCAACACCATTGCGAAATGCGGGCAGTTCGACAGCGCGGCCTTTGACCTGCAATATCAACGGATCGGCAGGACCGCCTGCAAGATCTTTCCAGACATCCCGTATTTTCTGCCGCGCTTCGGGCCCGATGGGTGTAAAATAGACCGGAGCACCCTCTAGTCTGTTCTGACGGTAATCCGTGGGCGATACCAGTTCCCATACCTGCAACTGGTCTTTGATATGGGCAATAAAAGGCAAGAATAATTGCCGGTTCAACCCATCCTTATACAGCTCGTCCGGATGCCTGTTCGACGTGGTCACAACAACAACGCCACCCTCGTGCAGCAGGTCAAACAAGCGGCCAACGATCATCGCATCCGTAATGTCAGTGATCTGCATCTCGTCGAAGGCCAGCAGGCGGACGGATTTCACAACCTCTCTCGCCACAGGTGCCAGAGCATCTTCGACGTTCTCTTTTCGGGCCTTGTGCATTCCGGCATGGATTTCCTGCATGAAGGCATGAAAGTGAACGCGCCGTGCGGGGACTTCACCCAGCGTGTCGACGAACATGTCCATCAGCATCGATTTACCACGTCCGACGCCGCCCCATAGGTACAGGCCTTTGGGCGTTGGCGGAGCCTTGCGGAAAAACCCTCGTTTTACCGGCTCGGCCAGTGCCGCGCGGATGCGATCAAACTGGGGCAAAACGGCTTCTTGAGCGTCGTCGCGCGTCAGAGTTCCATCCGCAACGCGGGCTTCGTAAAGCGAAATCAGATCCGTCATGACCCAGAGCCTTACCCGTGACCCAGCGCGTTGAAAAGATGCCATTTCCCTGACGTATCAAAATTGCTTATTCGTGACCGCAAATCTGTTGAATTGACGCGATCCGTAAATGCAGTACGGTCCGTCGGACCAAACTACCCGAGGTCGCTATGCCGCAATCCACCCGCATGTTGAACCCGATCCTGATCGTTGGATGCATCATCATAACGGTCAGTTTTGCCGTGCGCGCGTCTTTCGGCGTGTTTCAGATTCCGATTGCCAGCGAATTTGGCTGGCTGCGCACGGATTTCTCATTGGCGATCGCCATCCAGAATCTGGCTTGGGGCATCGGTCAACCGATCTTTGCAGCTATCGCTGAGAAAGTAGGAGACCGAAAGGCCATTGTCCTCGGTGCCTTGACCTATGCTGCCGGTCTGGTTCTGTCGGCCTGGTCCGTCACACCGCTTGGGCATCAGGTTTATGCGTGGCTGGTGGGGTTTGGCATTGCCGGAACCGGGTTCGGCGTGGTTTTGGCTGTGGTCGGTCGTGCGTCCTCTGATGAAAATCGGTCCATGTCGCTGGCCGTCGTTACAGCGGCGGGCAGTTTCGGACAGGTTTTGGGCGCGCCGGCAGCTGAGTGGTTGCTGTCATTCCTGCCCTGGCAACAGGTCTTCGTCGTGTTTGCGGCTGCGATTCTAGCGCTTGTATTGACCTTGCCCTTCATGCGGGCGCCTCAGCTAGGTTCAAAGGCAGCGTTGCAAGAAAGCATGGGCGAAATTCTGGGCAAGGCGTTCCGAGACCCCTCTTACGCTTTGATATTTATTGGATTTTTCAGCTGCGGTTACCAGCTGGGATTTATCACGGCTCACTTCCCCGCATTCGTGACCGAAATGTGCGGCCCGATCCAACCCGGCAGCGTGCTGCATTCCATCGGCATCACATCCACGTCCGCACTTGGCGCGGTATCGATTTCACTGATTGGTTTGGCCAATATCGCCGGGACCCTTTTGGCGGGCTGGGCTGGCAATCATTTTCCCAAGAAATATCTGCTGGCCTCGGTCTATGCCGGTCGGACGCTTGCTGCGGCGTTGTTCATCATTTTCCCGATAACGCCGTTGTCCGTTATTACATTCTCGCTGGTGATGGGGTCACTTTGGCTGGCCACCGTTCCGCTTACGTCGGGTCTTGTCGCGCACCTCTATGGTCTGCGTTACATGGGAACACTCTATGGCATAATCTTCTTCAGCCATCAGGTTGGCAGTTTCCTGGGCGTCTGGCTGGGGGGACGTATGTATGACCAATATGGTGACTATGCCCTTGTCTGGTGGATCGGTGTGGCAATAGGGGCTTTCAGCGCCATCGTTCATCTACCGATCCGAGAGAACCGTCTGGCAGTCCCTGCCTGAGGTGACGTTTCGCTCTCGAACTATGTGAGCGTGCCAGCGGTCATGCCGCGTGGGGTGTAAATCTAGCCGGCTCGGTCCGGAAACAAACCGGCAAGGCCTTCGGCAGAGGCGGCACAGACGCCACGCTCGGTAATAAGCCCCGTCACCAGCCGGTTTGGTGTGACATCAAAGGCAGGATTGCCACCTTCCGTCCCGTTCGGGGTGACGCGAACGTCGGCAATACCCCCTTGTCCAACCACACCCATGACATGGGTCACTTCTTTCGTATCGCGTTCTTCGATCGGTATTTCCGACACTCCATCCCGAACCGTCCAGTCAATCGTAGGTGAGGGCAGGGCGACGTAAAACGGAACCCCGTTGTCCCGCGCCGCCAAGGCTTTCAGGTAGGTACCGATTTTATTGCAGACATCGCCTTGTGCCGTGGTCCGGTCTGTACCGGTGATGACCGCGTCAACCAAACCGTGTTGCATCAGGTGACCGCCTGCATTGTCCACGATGTAACGATGGGGAATGCTGTGTTCACCAAGCTCCCAGGATGTCAGCGCCCCCTGATTACGCGGTCGGGTCTCATCCACCCAGACATGAAGCGGAATGCCCGCGTCATGCGCATGATACATTGGGCTTGTCGCCGTTCCCCAATCCACCGTTGCCAGCCATCCGGCGTTGCAATGCGTCAATAGCCGCACCGGTTCACCTGCAGGCTTTCGGGCTGCAATATCTTTGATTAGTTGCAGCCCATGGCGACCTATCGATGCATTGATCTCGACATCTTCGTCTGCAACTTCCTGTGCCAGTGCCCAGGCCCGTTCAGCGCGATCACTTGGGGCAAGTGGCATCAGCGCGTCGCGGCATCTGTCTAAAGCCCATCGCAGGTTGATAGCCGTTGGCCGGGTCGCGTGCAATACGTCATATGCGGCGTCGAACGAAGCGTCAGAGCTGTCACGGGACATCTGTTCGGCAATTCCAAACGCGGCTGTTGCACCAATCAGTGGCGCACCCCTGACCCACATGTCGCGGATCGCTGTCGCAAATTCATCCAGCGTTTTCAGGGTAACCACCCGAAAGTCATGGGGCAGCCATCGCTGATCGATAATCCGAACCTCACCTGCCGATTTGTCCCACCAAATTGACCGGTAATGAGCACCCTGTACTTTCATAATTCGGTCTCCGTTTGCGAATAGCCTGATCAGAAGTCTTTCGCAGCCTGCGTTCTTTCAGCGGGCTTGTAAACGGGCGTTTCTGGTTGCAGGCTCGCATTTTAGCTTGCCGATGATTGCACTTATCCTCGGGTCGCTGCGCGAAGTTCCCGCTCTAACGCATCCAGAAACCTTGAACGATCTGCTTTGCTGAATGGTCGGCCGCCGCCTCCGGCCCCCAGCGGATTGGCGGCCCGCAGGTCAGCCATCAAATCACGCATTGCCAATTGCTGGCCTATGTTCGCTGCCGTAAAAGCTTGGCCGTTCGGGCGCAAAACTTGGGCACCCGCTGCGACGCATTTCGCGGCCAGAGGGATATCGGAGGTAACAACTACATCCCCTGCGCCACAGCGTTCTGCAATCCATTTGTCCGCTTCATCAGCACCTTCCGAGACCACGATGACCTGTACAAGCGGGTTTGCTGACGGTCGAAGACCGCCATTCGACACCAGTGCCATAGGCACCTTGTGTCGCGTAGCAACCCGTTCGGCCTCGGCCTTTACAGGGCAGGCATCGCCATCGACATAGAGCGTTGTCACGCCTTTTTGGCCTCTTTTTTCTCCGGTTCTGCAGGTTTCTTCCGCACCTTGAATTCCTCCGGGATCGGCATCCGGTTGAAAGCATCCAGCCCGGCGATCTTGTAAGCCTCGGCCAGAGTTGGATAGTTGAACGTGTTTTGAACGAAGTAATCGACAGTGCCCTTCAGGTTCAGCACCGCCTGAGCAATGTGGATCAGTTCGGTCGCACCTTCGCCCACAATCTGCACGCCCAAGACACGGCGGGTCTTCAGCGAAAACAGCATCTTCAGCATGCCGTGTTCCAAACCCATGATATGCCCGCGTGAGGTCTCGCGGAATCGGGCAACGCCGACCTCATAGGGTATGCTGCGCTCCTGAAGTTCTTCCTCGGACATGCCGCAGGTGGAAATTTCGGGAACAGAGTAGATGCCATAGGGGTACCATGGGCTTTCCGGCAGTGTAGGTGTCTCAAGCGCATGGCAGGCAGCCACGCGCCCTTGCTGCAGTGAAGTAGAAGCCAGCGAAGGGTGGCCGATCACATCACCGGTCGCATAGATATGCGGAACAGCGGTCTGATATGTCTTGCGGTCTACCTTGATCCGGTTGCGGTGATCGGTTTCCAGTCCGACAGAATCCAGATTGAGTTTCGATGTTGCGCCCATGCGCCCGGCTGCAAAAAGCAGCATCTCCGCCCGCACGTGGCGCCCGTTTTCTAGGGTCACTTCGACGTGCTCGCCCGCATCTTCAATCTTTTCGACAGCCGATCCCAACCGCAGATCAACACCGTTTTCGCGGATTTGATGGGTGAAATCATGGATCAAGCGGCAGTCGATGAAGTCCAGAAACGTATCCCGCGGCTCGATCAGCGTCACCCGAACGTCCAGCGCCGAGAACATCGTGGCGTATTCGACCCCAATGACCCCGGCACCGATAACAACCAGTGAACGCGGGATTTCTGCCATTTCCAGAAATTCGTCGCCATCAACCACTGTCTTGCCGTTGAACGGAACATAATCGGGGCGATAAGTTTTGGTTCCCGTAGCAATCAGAAACTTGGCCGCTGTTATTCGGGTAGTCTCGCCAGCATCAGTGGCGACTTCCACTTCGTGCGGTCCAATGAACCTTGCCAGACCGTTCAGCGTATCGACATGGTTCCGGTTGAATTGATGTTCCAGCACGTCGACCTCGTGATCAAGGGTCATGTGCAGGCGGGCTTTCAGATCCTCGGCGCGGATCTGGTCTTTGACCCGATAGGAACGGCCATAAAAGCTGCGCTCGCGCCAGCCCGACAGATTCAGAACCGTTTCACGCAATGTCTTGGATGGGATTGTTCCGGTGTGAACGGATACCCCACCAAAACGGTCTTTGCGGTCGATCACCAGAACCCGTCGCTTGAGCTTGCCAGCCTGAATGGCAGCGGAACGCCCCGAAGGCCCGGATCCGATGATGACCAGATCATAGTCGTATTTGCTCATACCTCAGTCTCCGTACAGCGCTTCGGCGTGAAAAACGATGTGGTCTTCCATGAAGGTAGATACGAAGAAGTACGAATGGTCATACCCCGACTGGAGGCGGAAGGTTGCTTGCTGGCGACGCTCAGCGATGGCTTGGGTAAGCGTTTCGGGGCGCAGCAGGTCCATGAACTGATCATTGGTGCCCGTATCGATCAGGACGGGACCGTCGAAACCGGTTTCCTTCATTAACAGGGAAGCATCGTGTTTGGCCCAAAGGGATTTATCATCCCCCAGATACGCGCCAAGCTGTTTGCGCCCCCAGTCTGCACCCGTTGGGTTCGAGATGGGCGCAAAGGCCGAAACCGAGCGGTACCGTCCCGGAAGGTTCATGGCCAGTGTCAATGCACCATGCCCGCCCATGGAATGACCGGTTATGGCCTGACGTTCGCTGTCGATGGCAAAGTTTTCGAACAGCAAGGCGGGCAATTCGTCGGCAATGTAATCCCACATCCGGAAATGCGGTGCCCAAGGCGCCTGCGTGGCGTTCACGTAGAACCCAGCGCCCTGACCCAAATCGTAGTCGTCGTGATCCGCAACACCTTCACCGCGTGGCGAAGTGTCGGGAAACACCACTGCAATGCCCTGTTCCGCAGCCCACGCCTGTGCGCCGGCTTTTGTCATCGCGTTTTCATGAGTGCAGGTCAGACCAGACAGATACCACAGAATCGGAACCGGGCCATCTTTCGCCTCGGTCGGAAGAAAAAGGCCAAACGTCATGTCGCATTGGCATGCCGACGAAGCATGGCGATACACGCCTTGCACTCCGCCGAAACAGGCATTTTCCGAAAGGGTTTCCATCAGGCATCGTCCTTATTCTAGAGTCGCAACATGGCTAACGATCCACGGACCCGGCGTAAAGTCCGAGTGCCTTTGGTGTGTGTATTTTTAAAAAGGTGAAGGTCAGGGAGTTCCTAGAGTCGCAATAACAAGCGGTATTGTTACAATGCTGACGAGCGTCGACAGCAAAATAGCAGCCGAGGCACGCTGTGGGGCAATGCCGTAATGCGCGGCCAACATATAGACATTTCCTGCTACGGGCAGAGCGGACGCCGCAATTGCAATGCTTGCCGGGAATGTTTCGACCGGGATCAGCCAGATCAGGGCGATTGCCACGAAAAGCGGGTGGAGCACCAGCTTGCAGAAACTCAACCAGGCTGCGATCTGAATTCTTTCTGCGGATTTGCCAGCCAGGGACGCGCCGATTGCAAAAAGCGCTCCGGGGGTAGCGGCACCACCGAGAATGGTCAGAAAGCTGTTCAGCGGATCGGGAACCGGGATTTGCAGGGATGACCAGACGAGCCCGGCAGAGATCGAGACAATCATCGGGTTCTTGAGCAGACCCATTCCAATCAGTTTGAAAGTGGCTGGCGTCAGCCTTCCGTCACGCCCACCGTTGATCAGGATCACGATCAGAGACGAGAATACAACCAGATCTACGGTCAGAACCAGCATGACCGGGCCAATAGCTGCTTCGGTGAACAGCACCGCGAGCATTGGCAGGCCAAGAAAGCCAACGTTTCCAATGGCAGCGCACTGTGCTTCAACCGCCGAAGTCGGCACATCAAGGCTGCGAATCCACGCTACGCAAGTGGCTATGCCATAAACAGCGGCGGTGCCTATGAGGTAACCGAAGATCAGTCTTGCGTTAAAAATCTCTGCAAAGGGCAGGGTCGCCGCAAATCGAAAAAGCATTGCCGATAGTGCGAAGAAGAATACGAACTTGGTCAGATATGCGGTTGCTTCGGCCGTAAAGAACCGTGTGCGCCCAGCCCAAAAGCCAAGGCCGATGATCGCAAAAAAGGGAAGTGTACGCAAAAAGATATCGGCCATGGGCCAAGTCCTAACACGGTTTGAAACCGTCGCAAGAGACCTGCGGCACAATTAGAGCATTGCCAGATATTAGCGAAATACGAGAATCCTTGTACCTGAACCGAACGGTTTATAAACTGTGTCAGGTATTGCTCAAGGAGATGACATGACCCAGACCGCCACCATCCTGCGCACAGGCCGAAAGTTCGATCAGGTTTTGCGCGGGGCCCGAGAGGTTTTCATGGCGGATGGATTCGAGGGCGCAAGCGTGGATGATATTGCACGCGCGGCTGGGGTGTCAAAAGCAACCTTGTACAGCTATTTCCCGGACAAGCGTCTTTTGTTCATGGAAGTTGCGCAAACGGAATGCTGTCTGATGGCTGAACGGATCATCGCGATGATTGACGAGACCAAACCCGCCCGCGAAGTGCTGATGATCGCGGCCACGCAATTGACGGCGTTTCTGGTTTCAGATTTCGCGCAGCAAGTTTTTCGGATTTGTGTTGCCGAACGGGACCGGTTTCCGGAACTTGGCCGCGCATTTTATGAAGCGGGGCCGCAAAATGGCCAGCGTCAAATGGCGGAATATCTTGAAAAAGCCGTGGCCAAAGGTGAGTTGGCGATTGAAGATGTTTATATCGCGGCTGAGCAGTTCTCCGAGCTTTGCAAGGTAAGAATCTGGACCCGGGCCGCATTTGGAATTCAGAATTCGTTCAGCAAAGAAGAAATCACCGAAGTGGCGACACAAGCCGTGGATATGTTTCTTGCCCGTTATGGGGTCTGATCCGATTAAGAAATGGCCCATGTCCGGGTCAAGGACACAGGCCATTGCTCACACACCAGAACACTCGATGCAGTTCAGCTTAATGCAATAAGTCTTTTCAAACTCTTTATTTGTCAAAGCGTTGGCGTGGCTTGGGACCCAACGTTGGTCGGAAAGAAAAGCAAATCAGTGTTCGAGTTTATTGCCCAGCTTGGTAAGCTTCAGCGCGTTAACAGCAGGCCAAGCCAGAAAGCGAACCAGCACAGAGCAAGGCTGAACAGAATATTGCCTGCTGCCAAAAACAATGTGCGTTCGCGGTGAAGCTCGAGCGATTGGTAGGCAAAGCTGGAAAAGGTTGTAAAACCGCCGCAAAACCCGAAAACAAGGCGTTTTTGGTCCTCGGCTATGTCTACAGGACCTCCCAAATACCCCACCCAGATCCCCAGCAACAAGCTGCCCAATACATTTACGAGCAAGGTTGCTAGTGGCAAGTCGTGCCGAATTTTCAGCGCCAGCCAATGGCGCATCACGGCCCCCAGACCCCCACCCAACGCGAACATGGAATGAAGATACAATTCGCTCATGACGGCGACTTTTCAGAGTGAAAATGACGACCAAGGCTTTCGCCAATCAGCGCGGCCGCAAGGCCAAATGAAACTTCCAGCCCGATTGCCAGGGACGTTACCCATAGGCCGCCTTCGGCCATACGTTCAAGATCAGCAACAAAAGATGAGAAGGTCGACAATCCGCCGCAAAATCCGACGGTGCCAAGATGCAGAACATGCGCGTGCACCTTATGGCGCACGGAATACAGCCAGCCCAGAACAAAACAGGCGGTCACGTTGATGCCGAAAGTCGAAGTTAGAAAGCTGAGGCCGGGGATTTCTAGTGCAAACGCCTCACGCAACAACGACCCAAGCGCCCCACCGACGAAGACGGACAGAAACATCACGCTTTTTCGTTCACGCCAGAGGTGGGAGTGTGTGTTTGCCAAGGATCGGCCCTTTGTCGTCCGGTTAGCGTGATTTATCCGCTGGTTGCACTGGGTTCAACAGTTGGTCCGTTCGTAACATGATTTCACATTTGCGTCCCTCAGCAGACATTTTACCGCTGACACTTGAAATAAAATTTCAATCTGTTTCACGTTGAGTTCTGACAGCATGGCTCATCAGCCCGATAAAAACACAAGGAGTTTGGAACATGATTGTACGCAGAATTTTCTTTTTTCTAAGCTGTGTCTGTCTGCCAGTGGTTCTGATCCTTGGGTTCTTCTGGTCGCCTGCCCATTGGCTTCTGATCATTTTGGTGCCGTACGCGATCATCGGTCTTTATGATGTTTTGACGACCAGGCACAACGTCCTGAACAACTATCCGGTTCTTGGCCATTTCCGGTACATGTTGGAATTTGTAAGTCCGGAAATTCGCCAGTACTTCGTTGAAACCAACGAAAGTGGCCGGCCTTTCAACAGAATTGTCCGAGGGCTGGTATATTCTCGGGCCAAGGGGCAGGTGGACACACAGGCGTTCGGCACGCAATACGACATTACCGAAACCGGGTATCATCGCGCCAACCACTCACTTGCCCCCAAACATGTAGACAAAAGTGAAGAACGCATATTGCTGGGCGGTCCACAATGTACGCAACCATACAGCGCCTCGCGTCTTAATGTGTCTGCCATGAGCTTTGGCGCGCTCAGCGCCAACGCCATCCGCGCGCTGAACGGAGGAGCCAAGGATGGGGGGTTCGCGCATAACACCGGAGAGGGCGGTCTGTCACCGCATCACCTGGCTGAAGGCGGAGACATCATCTGGCAGATCGGGACGGGTTATTTCGGGTGCCGGACCCCGGCTGGTGGATTTGACAAGGACAAGTTTGCCGAAAAGGCAAGAAAGGACGTGGTCAAGGCTATTGAGATCAAGCTGTCACAAGGTGCAAAGCCCGCCCACGGCGGTGTTCTGCCTGCTGCCAAAGTTGATGCTGAGATTGCCGAGATACGTGGTGTGCCAGAACATCAGGATGTGATTTCTCCGCCCACCCACAGCACATTCGATGGGCCCACGGGTTTGATGCATTTTGTCCAGCACCTGCGGGAAATGTCAGGTGGCAAACCTGTCGGTTTCAAACTGTGCATCGGCAGGCCGTCCGAGTTCATGGCGATCTGCAAAGCAATGCTTGAAACGGGTATCTTGCCGGATTTCATCACAATCGACGGGGCCGAAGGGGGCACGGGCGCAGCCCCGGTGGAATTCACCAACCGGTTGGGTATGCCCCTGAACGAAGCTTTGATCTTTGTCAGCAACTGTTTGCGCGGTGTCGGAGTGCGTGACAAGATTCGGATCATCTGTTCCGGAAAAGTGGCGACCGGTTATGACATGGTCGAGAAGTTGGCGCTTGGTGCCGACATGTGCAACTCGGCGCGCGCGATGATGTTTGCGGTGGGTTGCATCCAGGCATTGCATTGCAACACAAACCGTTGTCCGTCAGGGGTGGCTACACAAGATCCCATCCGCGGGCGCGCCGTGAATGTGCCGCAGAAACGCCGCCGTGTTCATCGCTATCACGATGCCACACTGGAAAGTTTCCGCGAGCTTTTGGGCGCGATGGGCAAGGAAAAAGCGTCCGAGTTACATCCCCGTGATATCCTGCACCGAACTGCGGACGAGCATGAGCGTACCTATGCCGAGCTTTATATTTATCTGGAGGACGGTGCCTTGTTAAAGGACGACATTCCCGAAGAATTTGCAGATGATTGGAACCGAGCTTCGGCCGCACAATTCTGAAAACCACATTGGGTAGCACGATGATTGGTCATGTGAAAGCGCGGCCGTAGTTGCCCGCTTTTTCCGCCGTCTTATGCAACTTTCGTTATCTGGGAATGGATCGCGGGTTGTTTGCCACGTGGGTATTGATCTTGCGAATGCTCCATTCAACAGAATCTCTCATCGCGCGCCCCAAGGCCAGGTCAAACGCGTTGATCAGATCCGGCGTCTGATCGCTTGCCGCCACGACGTTTTCCTGGAACGAGCTGGATGCAACGATTTTATCTTCGTATTCGTCGATCACCTTGATGTTAATGCGAACTTCGACGCGAATATTGGCTCCGTTCTCGGTATTTTCGATCACGACCCCCTGAAACTCTCGAAGGTCCGGGGCTATTACATAATCGGCCCGCAGGCCAACGGTTGAGCGTCCAACAGCTGCGACTTTGCCCGAGTTCTCAAAGCTTTCAACCAACAAGGTTTGAACGATCAAGGGCGCGCGATCCACCCAGCGGGCGCGGGGCAAATATTGAACCTGCAACGAGGTGGGCTGAATGGCAATCTGGTCCGTGTTTACAGCGGCAGTTGCCGTGGGTTCCTGAACGACGATCTGCTTTTCAATCCTGGGCAGCGCCGAGGAAAACGTGCTTTTTGGGGTCAGCAGATACAAATCATTCGGTTTCGCCGCTTGTTGCAACGTGCCCAGACCAGCGCAGCCGCCAAACAACGCGACCATCAACATTGCAAGTGCAGGCTTGATCATTGACGGAACTCCGATGCTTGGGTGCCCAGAAGGAAACGTGCCGGATCGCGTTCAACTTTGTCTACGAGGCGATCCAGACTGATAACAAGACGCTGGGATTCTTCGATGAAACGAACAAACTGAGGCAACCCGACCCGCAGGAAGTCTGACACTTGTCGGCGGTTGCTCTGAACAATGCCGTCGATGGTTCCCAGCAATTCGGACGCGGAATTTGACGCGCTCAGGACGTCGTCCGAGATCTGGTCGATCTTTTCCGTTATGCCCGCGACGGTTTCAGTCACCTGATTGGCCGCCTTCCGGACATCTTCCGCAACAGGTGCCACGTCTTCCTCCATGACCCGATTTGCAGAGTCAAAAGCGGATTCTGCCGAAGCCAGCGCCCCCTTGGCGGACTCCATCGTCGTAGTAATCGAGCCAAGCGTCGTATTGGCGTTCATCACGGTTTCGTTCACAATTCCAAGGGTAACGCTGCCTTCATCAGACAGAACGGTCAATCGTTCAGCCAGTTGCGAGCCTCGCTCGATGAAAGGCTTCACGTCCTGCTGCAAAATGCGGTCCGCCGTCTGAAGGGTTGTTTTTGCTTCGTCCAGCGCCGTCTTGGCGGACCCGGATGCCGTTTTGACGGCTTCCAATGTTTCCGTGCCGGTCTTGAGCGTTGTTTGCGCAGTTTCGATCAGCGGGTCCAGCCGCTTTGAAAACGCGCCAATATCCTGCGCAGCGCTGCCGATGTCATTTGCGACGGATTCAAAACTTGTCAGTGTCTTGTCCAGTTTACCCGTAGCCGAAGCAAGATTGTCCAGAATACCGCTCACAGCTTCCCGGTTTTTATCATCGACGACTTTGTTCAGGTTTTCCAAAAGCGTTACGGCTTCATCCAGAACTTTTGGCGCGCCTTCGAACAGGGATTGAATTGTGCTGCGTTTGCTCTTGATAACACTCTTTTGTGGCAATCGTTCAGCGTTAGCCGATCCGCCGGTCAGTTCAACATAGCCAACACCGGTCACGCCAAGGGACTGAAGCTGCGCGATTGTCTCATTGGTTATCGGAATGTCTGCGTCCACTTCGATCCGCACCCGAACCTTTGACGGATCATTTTCATCCAGTTGCAAGGAAACGACTTGCCCGACCGGCAGGCCGTTGAAGTTCACGCCGCCGGCTGCCGACAGACCTGCGACATTGTCAAATAGTACATCGTAATAAGCGTATTGGCGCGTGATCTCAAATTTGGCGAGCCACAGGAAAAAGCCGAATGCGCCCAGCAACCCCGCAAGGGTAAACGCGCCGATCAGAATATAGTTCGCCCGGGTTTCCATTGCTTTTACCTGTTTTGCCCCTTCTGCTGCGCCGCGCGGGCGCGGGGGCCTGTGAAGTATTCCTGTACCCAAGGATGATCGACCTTGGTCATGTCCTCAATCGGACCTTCAACCAACACGCGCTTTTCTGCAAGCACCGCAACGCGGTCGCAGATCGCGTAAAGACTGTCCAGATCATGGGTGACCATGAAAACAGTCAACCCAAGTGCCTGCTGCAACTCGCCGATCAGTTCATCATACGCCGCTGCGCCGATCGGGTCCAATCCTGCGGTTGGTTCGTCCAGAAAAACGATCTCGGGGTCAAGAGCCAGCGCCCGGGCCAGCGCAGCGCGCTTGCGCATGCCACCCGACAGTTCTGACGGAAACTTGCCGCAACTCAGCTGTGGCAGTCCCACGAGGCTGATCTTCAACGCACCCAGAGACTCCATTAGTTTTTCGCTGAGACCTGTGTGTTCCCGCAACGGAGCCATCACGTTTTGCAGCACGGTCAGTGACGAAAACAAGGCCCCGTCCTGAAAGGCAACACCCCAGCGGCGTTCGATCCTGCGGCGGTCATCCTCTGGGCCATTCAGAACATCGACGCCCAGCACTTCGATTTCTCCGGCGGCAGGTTTGTTCAGCCCTACGATAGTTCTGAGTAATACGGATTTACCGGTGCCCGACCCGCCAACGATTCCCAGAACTTCTCCCCTCCAGACATCAAGATTCAGGTTTTCGTGTACCACCTGGGTACCGAACTGAGTTCGGAGCCCGCTTACACGAATGACAGCCTCACGGTCTTTAGTTGTGGCGACTGATGGCTGTGGTGTATCCCCGGTCATGTCATATTCCGATCTCTGAGAAGAAGATCGAAAACAAAGCGTCGATTGCGATCACCATGAAAATGGATTGAACAACTGATGCTGTCGTACGTTGACCGACACTTTGGGCGGACCCTTTGACCTGCATTGCCTGCCAGCAGGCAATTACGCCGATGACGAGCGCAAAGAACGGAGCTTTGATAAGACCGACCGCCAATTGCCAGACGTCGGTGTTTTCCTTCAAACGAGTAAGAAACATGCCGGGGCTTACCCCCAGGTCGATCCAGCTCATCAATGCGCCACCAAACAGACCCGCGATATCGGCGACAAAACCCAGTATGGGCAGCATGATCAACAAGGCCAAAACGCGGGGAATGACCAGAACTTCGATCGGGTCCAGACCCAGCGTTCGCATTGCGTCGATTTCTTCCTGCACTTTCATCGAACCGATAGATGCGGTGAATGCAGAACCCGAGCGCCCGGCAACAATAATTGCCGTCAACAATATGCCCAATTCACGCAGAACCGAGATCGAGATCAGTTCGACAACGAATATCTCAGCTCCAAATTGCTTCAACTGGGTTGCGCCCTGAAAGGCCAGTACGACACCGATCAGAAATCCCATAAGGGCCACGATTGGCAGTGCTTTGAACCCGGTCTCTTCCATGTGTGTGACCAGCGCTGCCTTGCGCAGTCGCCATGGCATGAGAATGGTACGAAACAGCCGATGCAGTGTCAGACCCAGAAATTCGAGGATGGAAAGCGTATCCCGCCAGGCACCAACAGTGATGTGACCCATTTGTGCGATCAAATCTAACAGACTTCGCGGTTTATCAAGTTCACTGGGTTCGTCGGGTATGCTGCGGGTTACAGTATCTATCAGAGTGGCATGTGCCGGTTTCACCCCTTGAAATTCAAGTGTTGCACCTTGCGACGTGAAGCGTTTGCCAAGGTCCGCGATCAGCCAGGCACCGCCGGTATCCAGGGCTTCGACCTCGGACAGATCGAGAACAAGCCTGTCTCCGGTTGGGCGGACAGAGGCAAAACCTTGTTCAACGGTTTGCAGCGATTGCGTGAGCAGCTCTCCGGATATGCGTACACGAGTACCGCTGGAATCGTGTTCTGAGATTATCGAAGGCTGCGTCATGAGGTCATGTGAAGTGAAACATTCAATGACCGCAATGGCTTTGTGCCGTTGAACATCTTTTTGCGGCGCCGGATGGCCTTGACGTCACGCCGACCGTCGCATTGAAGCTATGCTGAACAGGTGCTTGCCAGAAGTTATCGCGCAGCGACTTTGCCGGGATAATACGCCTTTGTCCGACCGACAAATCGGTTGCGCTATGGCGGGAAGCAATACACATTCCGCGTTGTTTGTTACGGCGCGGAATCGGAGAAGTCGGTATGCATCAGACCAAGAACGTCTTGTTTGTCATCATCGATCAACTCAGAGCGGATTGCCTGTCCGGGGCCTTGGCAGACCATGTGAACCTTCCGAATTTGCGGGCTTTTATGGATGAGGCCGTGACCTTTACCCGCCATTTCTCGGTCACCAATCCCTGCGGTCCCTCGCGTGCATCGATTCTGACCGGCCAATATGCGATGAATCATCGGTCGGTTAGAAACGGAACGCCGTTGCGACACGATACTCCGAACATTGCCACGGAAATGCGCAAAGCTGGTTACCTGCCAATGTTGTTTGGGTACACAGATACCTCCGCCGATCCGCGCGTCCATGATCCCAATGACCCTGACCTCAAGTCTTACGAACAGTCGATGACCGGGTTCGTTGAAGTTGTCGAAATGCGCCTTGAAGAATCATATCCATGGCAAGCCCATCTGATGAAAAAGGGGTATCAGTTCGAAAAGTACTGGGACGTCTACAAGCCCGTTTCGCCCGATGGTGGACACCCGCAGCTGAATGATCCCGCGCTGTATCGGGCAGAAGACAGCGATACAGCCTTTCTGACCGATGCCTTTCTGGACGGAATCGCGCCTCATCGTGGAAAGGGTTGGTTCGCCCATTTGACCTATATCCGCCCGCATCCGCCGTTGGTCGCACCGGCCCCCTACAATGACATGTATGACCCGGCGGACATCCCTCTGCCGCACTGCTTGCCGAGCGCAGCAGCAGAAAAAGCGCTGCATCCGTTCTTCGGACCAAAGCTGGATACCTATAGCGCGAAAAAATTCGTTCACGGTTTTGATGACGTTGAACCTACGGACGAAAACAATCGCACTTTGCGTGCTATATATCTTGGCCTGGCAACAGAGGTTGATCACCACATCGGTCGTGTTGTCCAGTACCTGAAGGACAGCGGGCAATACGACGATACACTGCTGGTTATCACCGCCGATCATGGTGAAATGCTGGGGGATCGACACAGCTGGGGCAAGATGACGGTCTACGATGCGGCGTATCACACACCGCTGATGATCCGTTTGCCCGGGAATGAAGCTATGGCGGGAAGCAAGATCACCGTTCCAACCGAGTCTGTGGATGTCACACCAACCATATTGGACTGGATTGGACAGGCTGTTCCGAACGCTATGGATGGACGGTCCTTGCTGCCATTGTTGCGGGGTAATATCCCAGACGATTGGCGCGACTATTCTTTCAGCGAACTTGATTTCTCAGAACCTGAAAACCCGACGTTATGGCAGCAAGAATTGGGGACCGGTAACAGCGACTCGTGTTTGGGAATATTGCGGGATGAACGGTTCACCCTGGTCGAGTTCGCTGCCGACCTGCCCCCGATCCTGTTCGACCATCAAGGTAAGGGCGAATTTGAGAATGTCGCGGAGAATCCGGATTTTGCAACAGATCTCGCACGGTTAGGCCGACAGATGTTGCGCCACCGGATGAAAAATATGGACCACACATTGTCCTTGCACTCGATCACATCTGAAGGCGCAAAATCCTGTCCCAGATACACATCTTAGAACGCGGTTTATTGTCAACGTTCATCTATTCTGCCTGTACCGGATGCTCGGTCACGGGCGGGTGTGTCGAAGTATTTTGCTTTGTGCACTCCCGGATTGCAAAAAGCAATTGAACGAAGACAGGGTCCGAAACGCCTCCCCTCAATTCCACTACCCGTGCATGGTTTCAGATGCTAGGCATGAGCCGAGGAGACGACGAACTTGGACATAACGGAAAAGCGTATCAAGGCGATGACGACCGCCGGGCTGAACCTGATCGGTCAGGCGCTTTCCATTTATGACAGCAAATTGCAACTGGTGCTCAGCAATCGCCGTTTCCAGGAAATGTTCGGTTTGCCGGACGAGCTTGTTCAAAGGGGTGCTTTGTTTCGGGATACGATCCACTTTCTTGCCAGCCGCGGTGAGTATGGCGACGATGAAAGTGTCGAGGAAATGGTCAATCTGCGCGTCCAGCAAGCCTTGGCGTTTGAGCCTCACTACATGGAGCGCGTGCGTCCCAATGGGCAGGTTGTTTCAATTGAAGGCGCACCGCTGCCACAAGGCGGGTGGGTCGCGGTCTACACCGATATCACCGGAACGCGGCGGGCGGAAAACCTGTTGCGCGCGCGGTCTGAGGAACTGTCGGAACAGTTGCTGAGCCACGCGGAAGAACTGTCCGCAACCAACCGCAAACTTGCGGCCACGATCGCGGCGCTGGAAGAGGCCAAGCGGGAATTGACCGAAATCGAAGCTCGCACACGTATGGTGACCGAGATGATGCCGGCTCATATTGCGCATTTGGACAGCGACGGCCGATACGATTACTCGAACCGTCGCCTGAGCGCCGTCATGCCTGGGCGTCCGTCCGATATTCTGGGGCTTCACATTTCTGAAGCGCTGGGTGCGACCGCCTTTGAACGGGTTAAGGCCCAATTGTTTAAGGCCTATAGCGGAGAGCCGTCGGTTTTCGAGTTCACCGAAGATCAGGATTCCCGACGCATCCGGGTTTCGTTTACGCCGGATGGGGCAGGGGGTGTGTACGTGATGTCGGTGGACATCACCGAAGAGACACAGGCACGCGTTGCATTACAGCAAACCCGCCGCCGGGCGATGGCAGCCCAGATGACCAGCGGGCTTGCCCATGACTTTTCCAATCTGCTCACTATCATCCTGGGGATGCAGTCCCGCCTCGACAAGATGGATTTGCCGGATGGCGCTCAGGAACTTGTGGTCGCAACTCAACAAACCGCGCGCCGGGGCGGGCAGCTGCTGAACCGGATCGCCGACATGACTGGAAACCGAACGCCGCAACCGCAGGCAACGGACATCGGGGGATTGTTGGAAGACCTGAGGATTCTGGCGACACCCTCACTGCCTCGCGGTGTGGGCCTGTCCGTCGTAAACACCTTGCCAAAACAAACATTGATGCTTGATCCGGGTATGGTTCAGGATGCGCTTTTGAATTTGGTCCTGAATGCCCGGGATGCCTGCGGGAGCACGGGTCAAATCACAATCAGTGCACATGCCATAGGTGAGATCTGGATCGAAGTCACGGTTTCCGACACCGGGCCGGGGTTTTCACCCGAGGCGCTAGAAAAGGCACTGAACCCGTTTTTCACAACAAAAGGGAGCGACGGGTCAGGACTGGGGCTGCCGATGGTTTATGATACGGTCAAGCTTGCCGGTGGCGATCTGAATCTAAGAAATACACCATCTGGGGCCTCAGTTGTCATGCGTTTGCCTTTTCGGCCCGCTCCTCCGGCTCAGGGTGGATTGGTACTGTTGGTTGAAGACAGCGAAGACCTGCGCGGGCAGTTTAGGGACATGCTGGTGGATTTGGGCTTTACTGTCATTGAAGCAAATTCAGTTGATGAAGCACTGGCCTTGATATCGAGTGTGAAGGACATTTCGCTGGTCTTGTCGGATATCCGTCTGGAAGGACACGGTACAGGCTTGGACATCCTTGAACAGATGAAACCGGGGTTGCCGCTTATCCTTATGACATCTCTGCCAAATTCAGATCCGCTGCATCAACGGGCGCTTGCCCTGGCACCTGTTTTGCGTAAACCGTTCTCACAGGCTCAATTGTCTGCTCTGATCCAAACCGAGGCCGCCTGATGTCGCAACCACTGGTGACCATTCTCGACGACGAACCCGAGATACGGCGCATTCTGACGGATGCACTGGAGGATGCCGGTTTCCGGACGCAGAGTTTTTCCCGTGCCAGAGAGTTTGAAGCAGCCCTTAATCGAGTAACCCCTGATGTTTGCCTTGTGGACCTGTCTTTACCAGATACCGACGGGCTGGCGCTAGTTCATCGCTTGGCGCTGGAACAGGGTGCAGCAGTGATCATTATTTCCGGCCGGGCACAGGTTCAGGACCGTGTGACAGGGCTGGAGTTGGGCGCGGATGACTATATTACCAAGCCGTTTGACCCGACAGAAGTCGTTGCCCGGGTGCGGGCCAGGTTGCGCGCGCCGCGCGGTCGGACATCACAATCGGACAGGGCGGAATTCAACGGCTGGATTGCGCATTTTGATCGGTATGTTCTGGAAGACGGGTCAGGGACTGAAACACCTTTCAGCCATGCTGAAGGCGAGGTTTTGCGTCTGTTTCTGGAAAGCCCCAAGCGGCTGATCAACAGGGGGCAGATGCAGGAGTCCTTGGGCGGTGCGGCCGGCGACAGTTTTGATCGTGCTATGGATGTCAGAATCTCCAGGTTGCGTACGAAACTTGGTGAAGATCCAAAGAATCCGCGCCTGATCAAAACGATTTACGGTGCCGGGTATATTTTCCTGGGGGATGTCGACTGGAAATAGTGACCCCCTGGTGGGCAGATTGCGAACCTGAATTTCTTTCCGCCCTCTGCGTCAGGCGATGTTGATAGAAAAACACTGTAAGCGTCGGAAAAACAACTATTTTGCACTTACTCACGCAAAGCTTGATCTTTTATCTTCACGACAGGTTCCAGCAGATACTCCAATACGGATTTTCGACCTGACAAAATGTCAACCTCTGCGTTCATGCCGGGTATGATTTCCACCGCGACACCATTTCCATCGAGCATTGTGTCGCTCGTGCGAATTTCCACAACGAACACCTCTTCGTCGTTCCGCTCTGAACGTTTGACGGTATCGGCGCCAATCCGTAGGATTTCACCATCCAGCGCCCCGTATCGCGCAAAATCATAAGCCGTGATCTTTACCTTTACGGGCTGTCCAGCACGTAAAAATGCAATATCTTCGGGCTTTACGTAAGCCTCGACCAATAGTGTGTCGTCCAGGGGAACAATCTCGACAAGGTCTTCGCCACTTCGCGCCAAACCTCCAATGGTGGTTCGGTGGATGCGGTTGACGATACCGCGAACCGGAGAGCGAACCTGCGCTCGTGCAGCCCGGTCGCGTAGGGCTGGCAAGGCGGGTTGCAAAGCCGCCAGTTCCGCAGTTGCAATAGCCAATTCAGTAAGTGCAGCGCTTCGAAATCGGCTATGAGCAGCTTGAATCCGATCGTCGATTTCATCCAAACCAGTTTGCAACCTGTTGGTCACGGCTTCGGCCCGGACCTTGCGACCGCGCCACTCAGCCTCGCTGCGCCGCAACGCCAGCAATGTTGTCGCAGGTTCCATTTGCCGCTCAACAAGCGGAGCAATGATTGCACGCTCCTCCCCAAGTACATTTAGGGTTTCTTCTGCCGTCACCTGATCCACTACACCTTCTTCGTGTTCTCGCTGCTTTTGTTCACGCTGACGTTCCAAAATTGCGATTTCTGCCGCCAGCTCTGCTTGTCGACCCTGATACAATGCAGTTTCCGAACGCACGACACTGGGTGCACCTTCGATCAGCTGCGCATCGAAACTTAATTGTGTTCCATCAATTTCTGCCTGCAAACGTTGTGCACGGGCTTGCAGCCCGAAAGCGCGCTGTTGTTCCTGGCTAAGTTGGCTGTCGATTTGTGTGGCGTCCAGTTCCATCAACAATGCCCCTTTGTCGACCAACTGGCCTTCGCGCACATGAAGCGACCGCAGCACGCCGGGCTCGGCGGCGTCGATCTCCTGTATGTCTCCCGAAGGCACGATCCGCCCATCGACGCGCGTTACGTCATCCAACTCGGTCAAATGTGCCCACAACCCGGCCGAGACAATACAGGACAGGATCAACAGCAAGAGCAATGAACCACGAACGGGAGAGCGCCCCTGCATTTCGCGCGCCAACTTCGCCAGATCAGGATGCTGCGACATTCAAGTGCCTCCCTTTCTGGCGCATGTGCTGCGTCAGTAAGCTCTTGGGTCCATCAGCTGCGATTTTTCCGTTTTCCAGAACGATAACCCTGTCCACAAGCTCCAGCAGGCTGGTTCTGTGCGTTACAATGACCAGGGTTGATCCGGAGGTTGACGTACTCAGGCGTTGAACCAGTTGGGCTTCGGTTTTGACGTCCATCGCACTGGTTGGCTCATCAAAAAGCAAAACCGGAGGACGCCCGACAAGTGCCCTTGCAAGGGCGATTGCTTGCCGTTGACCCCCGGAAAGCCCCTCACCGCGTTCCGCGAGTTGAAGGTCATAGCCCGACGGATGGCTGTTCACGAATTCTTCGACACCGGCAATACGACCGGCTTCGACTATATCGCAATCTCTGGGTCGGACTGCACCGCTGGCGATATTCTCCCGGACAGACCCCGAAAAAAGCCAGACATCCTGCAGGACAGATCCAATATTGCGCCGCAAGTCACCTGGGTCGATCTGACGTATGTCGAGCCCATCGATCATGACCGAGCCTACTCGTGGCGTGTAAAGCCCCAATAGCAGGCGCGCAATCGTGCTTTTCCCGCATCCGATTTGACCTAGAATTGCGACTTTCTCACCAGGCATTATAGTGAAAGACACGCCTCGCAGGGTATCTTCGCTTTGGTCAGAATACGAAAAACACACGTTATTAAAGGCAATTGCCCCTTTGAAATCAGATCGGGTCAGCCATGTGCGCCCCTCCGGGCGTTCGCTTTCTGCGTGCATTAGCGCATTGAGGTTGCGATAGGCGCATCTGGCCTGGTTTGCGCGCGTCAAAGTCTGCGCCAGTTGACCCAGAGGGGCCAACGCCCGTCCAGTCAACATTACCGAAGCGACCAGGGCACCCATGCTGGCCTGCCCGTCAGTGATCAGAAAAACACCAAGAAATACAACAAGCACTTGCGCGGCCTGTTGGGTGAAACCGGTCAGGTTCAGGGCAAATTGCGTGACAGTCCGGCTTCGCGCACCATGCGCTGATTGCTGTTCGATGGCCTGTTCCCATCGTGCGCGCATTTTTCGGCCTGCTGCCGTTGTTTTAATGGTTTCAAGTCCCGAGACAGCCTCAACCAGAACTGATTGCTTGGACTGCCCGTCGGACAGGCTTCGTTCCGCCATCCTTGATAAAACTGGTTGCACCGCCAAACCTGTCAGGAGCACCACCGGTACGGCCAGTGCAGGGATCAAAGCCAGTTGTCCGCCCACCAGAAAGATCGCCAGGATAAACAATCCAATGAACGGCAGGTCGACAACGGCCACCAGCGTCGCGGATGTAAAGAACTCTCGCAGAGTTTCAAATTCGCGAATGGTGCTGGTCATGGCACCGGTAGACCCCGTGCGCGATTTCATCTGGATGTTCAGCAACTGGTCGAAAATGCGCCGGCCCATCAACAAGTCGGCTTTCTGCCCGGCCTTGTCGATAAACCCCGCCCGCAGCAACTTGAGGGTAAAGTCAAAACACAGTGCCAACGCCACACCCACGGTCAAAGCGATCAGCGACTCCGTTGCTTCGTTGGGCAATACCCGGTCATAGACCACCATGATGAATACGGACGTGGACAAACCAAGAAGATTTGCCAGCGCCGCTGCTAGCGCGACCTGAATGTATGACCACCGGTTTGCGGTTAGTGCGTTCCAGAACCAGTGACCGCCATGTGAACCGGACACCCCCAATGCTTCGCCGTCGTGATGGCGCCGGAACAGGATTGCGTAACCGGTATAACAGGCTGCCAGCCTGTCTTCAGAAATCTCACCGACACCTTCGCCTAACTCTGGGTCGAAGACCAATAAAGTACCCTTCTGCCTTCGTCCGTGAAAGACAACGGCTTTACCCTCTGCCAACAGCAACTGGGTGGGTGTCAGATTGTTATCCAAATCGGAAAGGCGCTTTGCCCCATACCCCGCCTGCATACCCGCCTTTTGCGCGAGGGTGAGAATGTCCCGTATTGTCAGATCCCCGTCTGCGCCACTTTGCGCCGCGTGCAGCGCCGCGAGACTCAATGGCCGTTCAAGTGCCGACGAGATATTCAACAGACAGGCTTCAAACGGTGTAAGCAGCGAAGCATTGGGGGCAGGGTCGGATGCGTTCATTGCGTATTGCCCCAGTCGCCCAATGAAACCCCGAGCAGGTCGAGTATGTCCCCGGTCAGGCTTAGGGCTGCATAATTGGTCAGAAAGTAGCTCTGTTCCGCAAGGATCAAACGTTCCTGAGCATTAACGTAGTCCCGCTGTGCATCCAGAATTCCAATGAGGCTACGACGACCGATCGAAAATTGTTCGCGGGAAGCTACGACATTTTCCGCGTTAGCCTCCACGGCAATCCGGGCTTCTCGTAACCGATCGGCACCCGCTTTTTGATCCGAACGGATAAAACCCAATTCTCGCGTTATTTCGCGGATAAGCTGCTCGCGCGCAAACTCGGTCTCTTTGACCAGCGATTCCGCCGCTGCTATTGCAGCGCGGCGCTGGCCGGTGCTGTCCAGCTCGTAATTGAAAGAAAGATCCACTCCAAAGTTCGCGTCACGATTGTTATTCTGGTTCGCGAATGCGGCGACCCTGACATCAGGGCTGCGACGCGCATGCGCTGCGGACCATTCTGCCTTGGCAGCAAGTAGGCTTGCATCGGACCGCCGAACCTGAGGGCTGTTCATTATGATCTGCATGTCACTTCTTTCCAGTCCAGGTGCCGGAACTGGTGCAGAAAGAGCGCCGGGCTCATCCCCGAAAACCTCGCGGAATCGCGCTTCGGCGCGGTCTGTTCGCGCATGCGCATCAGCCAGCTTTGTGCGCGCATCGGACATGCGCGACCGGGCTGCCAGAACGTCGGCACTCGAACCGACACCGTTTTCTGTTCGGTCGGTTATCTGGCGAACAAGCTCTTCATGTGTTAGAACATTCTGTGCTGCGATGCTTCGAATCTTTCGTTGATCGAGGACAAGTACATAGGTCTCGATAGCTGCGAGAGCAGTGGATGAGGCTGTTTGAATCTGATCGCCTCTGCTTTCCAAGACACGTGCCCGCGCAGCGGTCAGATCCCCTGAGGACGCCCCTCCGTCATAGACCAATTGTGAAACCCTCACATACGGCGATACATCCGCTACATCTGAGGCAATCCTTTCAGATCGTGCGTTTAGCCCCAGCGAAATCTCCGGGAGAAAAGCGCCTTCAGCTGCGTCTTGTTTGGCTTTCGCGATGCCCATTCTGGATTTGACTTGCGCCAGGTTGGGGCTGTTCTCGACCGCCTTTTTCACCCGCTGCCCGAAGGCGCTGTGGCTGAGTGTTTTTGATGGTTTTGTTGCCCTGGCACCGGCTGTTTGGGCTGCAAAGGACATCGCAACTGGCGTCAAATCGGGCGGGCGGGTGCAGGCGGAAATCGAGACCAAAAGCAGACTGAGCGTGACAAGATGCAGTGAATACTCATTAAATCGCATACTGACCCTCCTGCCACCGATGGTCCAGTAGGCTTTCTTTTTGTTGGGCGGCGGCCAGCGCTTCTAGAAAATCTGAAGCATCAGATCGTACGCTTGGCGACGACCCGTTGACCAATTGTTCGGCGCGCAATTGAGCGGTCGATAGCCACGAAAAATGGGTCAAGGAAACTTGGTGGGCATATATGAGGCGCAGGCCACCGTTCATGGCGAGCAATGACAGATGCGCTGAAGGAACTTGCTGCAAGGCAACCACGTTGACACCAAAGTAACCGTCGAGGCTTTCGTCCGTTTGTGCGCAGGCGAGTGGAGAAAAAAGCCCCATACCGGCTATCGTACGGCACAATTGATATGTGTTCTCCAGTGATGCTGTGAGAGTGTGAAAGAACGCTTGGACTTTTTGCAGTTCCGGCCCCAACTCTCCGGTTTTGTCAAAGAACGGCTCATCTTCGGGGTTGTCGGTAACCAAGTCCAAGCTTTCGTTGACAAGCAAGTCAAACTCCCCCTCACCGATTTTATCGTGAAGTTCAGGTGGCAGGAATTGAAACGGTGCACATCGCAGTGCAGAAGGAACATAGCTTGCACGCCAATCCCCTTCCGCTGACACGAATGGCGTCGGTTTGTCTGGTGTCATCGATAAGATTGCGACAGGGTAAAATCCCCGGTCGGATTTCAAAAATGCGATTGGAAAAGTGGCTGCTGCCTGAAGAATCTCTGCCTCTGCCACCGGGCAGTCGACTATATCGTGCGCGAATTCGAACGACGTGTAACGTTTCCAGAACCGATGACCATGTCGTAATCGTGTGATCGGGGTTAAGCCATTCTTTGCCATAACTGCCTCATGAAAATGATGGGCGCCAATTTGTTTCGAAGCCGCGTCAGGCGGTCGCGCCGGTTGGGTCGGTGTGTATGATGTTGTCCGCGGTCAAGCCGCTGAGATCGCCCAAACCATGGAAAGTGGCGAGGGTTTCGACGTTGGCGTCGCCTGGTGTCACGAAATCAACTTTGATCAGAACACTGTCCGTTCCGTCCGTTGCCATCACATAGAGCTCATCACCTGTAGATGCCCCGGCAAGGCTTTCTACAGCCGTTTCGAGTGTAACGGCATTGAGGTCCGCAAGAACGGTATCGAGGCCTACAAATCCAGTATCTATGCCCAATGTGCCACCGACAGAAAGCAGTTCGAAACCCGTACCATCACCGCGGAGCGTGGCGACATTCAGTCCGCTGAACATTAGGGCGTCGGTTACATCTGCTGCAGACCCAATTGTGAAACCGGTTATGCTGTCTACGCCATTGTTATTAGGGTCGGCTTCAAAGACAACGACGTCCCGCCCAGCTTCGGTGATGTCAATACTATCATCGCCACCACCGCCACGAATGATTGTATCCGTGTTTGCCGCGGTTAGGATGTCATTGCCATTGGTGCCAAACTGAATTGCAACAGGGCCACCTTCAGGTGATTTTATCGTTAACTCAATGGGTTGAGCAGCGTCCTGTACTGTCATCGTGAAGGTGACAAGAGGTTGGGACAAATCAGAAAAAACAGTCGCCGCCCCAGCGAAGTTGATGATGTCACCTGTGCCTGGGTTTGCCAGGAACAAATCAAACGCGCTGTGTTCCGTGTCTGATCCAATGTCGAATGTGGCAACGGCTGAGTCGAACTCAAGCTCCGCTGTAAAAGCCAGGCCACCAGAGATGTCACGATTTGCATCGGCATAAATGGCAAACGTTACGGTTGACCCACTGCGCCCGACTTCAGAGATCACGTAGGCAGCTGGCTCATGAGCAACCGCCTGATCCGATACAGGAAAGGGATCTGGTCCTCCTGCAACAGTTGCCTGGGCAGAGAAAATAAGATCATCCCCAGCCTCTATGGCGGCGAAATCTGACGACGCGACAGCCAGTGTCCAGGATCCGTCCGCGGTTACTGTCGCGCTACCGACGGAACTGCCGTTCAGCAAGACATCCACGACCTGGCCGTTTGAAAGCCCGGCAGAGGAACCGCTGACAGTAATGCCTGACAGCTTGGCGTCGGCAAGGACCACTGCGTTGTTTACGCCGATATCGTCCAGCATCAGAACAGGCCGAAAGTCCGTCGTTACCGAACTGCTTGCCGCAACCGAGCTGTTGCCGGCAATATCGTCAACTGTTGCGGAGATGGTGTGGTTTGTTCCGTCGGACAGCGCGCCTAGGTCGCTGGCTGGCACAGTGATCGCCCAGGTTCCGCCCGATGGAATACCGGTATAGGTTTGCCCGCCAAACGTGACAGACACTGTTTGGCCATCTTCGGAGGTCGTCGTGCCTGAAATTGTCAGGTCTGTAGCTTGTTCCGTTACATCCAATACGGAGCCAACCGGCAAACTGTCGATCGTGATTGCTGGCGCCGTAAAATCGGTTGTAAAACTTGTCGAGGTTTGGTTGCCATTCCCAGCCGCGTCGGAAACAGAAGCCGTGACGTGGTAGGTGCTCGCATCCTGAAGCCCTGATAGCTCCGCCGATGTGGCTGTGTAGGTCCAGACACCACCGGTTACCGTTGCGGTACCGCTTATATCTACTGTTCCGTCTGCGCGCGCGACCTCCACGGTAATGACCGTTCCATCCTGAGCGTCTGAGGTTCCCGAGACAATCAGGTCGGTACCTTGCTCAGCAGCGTTCATAACAGTGCCGTCAGAAATACCGGTTATTCCCAGGGTAGGGGGTGTGAAATCGGTCGTGAAACTGTTGCTGGCCTGTGACGCCGGATTTCCTGCGGCATCCGAAACGTCAGCCGTGACCGTCACGGTGGCGGCATCAGAGAGGGCCGCAAGGTCAGCAACAGGGACAACTGAGCTCCAAGACCCTCCGGCTGCTGTAGCACTGTAAGATTGACCGTTCAAAGAGACGGTCACGACTTGACCGTCTTCGGCCGACGTTGCGCCCGATATTGTCAGGTCCACCGCCTTTTCGGCAGCATTCATGAATGCGCCGGTCGAGAATGTGTCGATGCTGAGGGTTGGTGCTGTGACGTCTTTCAATAGTGTCACATCAGCCTGAGGGGCTGTCAGCCCGTTTGCGTCGCTGACGTCTGCGGTAATCTGAAAGCTGCCTCCGTCGGCCAAAGATGCCAGATCACCCGCTGGGACTGTTACAGTCCATGTTCCGCCCGTCACTGTTGAGGTATATGTTTGACCATCCAGAGTGACAGTGACTTGCTGACCATCTTCGACATTGGCGGTTGTCCCGCTTATAGCCAAGCTTGCCGCGGCTTCAGCAGCATTGAGAACTGCGCCGACGGAAAGCGGAGATATCGAAATTGAGGGGCCGGTCAGGTCCACAGGTACAGTAACAAGAATCGGCGCGGCCGGGTTGCCCGCGATGTCCTCGACCGCCACAACAACTGCAGCAGGTGTTCCGGTGGATAGACTACCGAGGTCGGAATTGGGGATCGTGACAGTCCAGTTTCCGCCTGTCGCAGCACCACTGTACACCTGACCGTCGAACGTGACGATGATGGTTTGCCCGTCTTCGGCCGTGGTGGAACCCGTTAAGGTTAAGTCACCAGCCACATCAATCAGGTCAATTGATCCACCCGCAACTGGATCCAGAGAAACACTTGGCGCGGTGAAATCCGTATCAAAGCTTCCGCTGGCCTGTGCGGCCGGGTTTCCAGCCGCGTCAGTCACGTCTGCCGTTACATTTACGATTGCGCCGTCAGGCAAGGCGCTAAGGTCAGCCGCCGGGACGGTTACGCTCCACTGTCCACCGGAAACCGTACCGGAATAGCTTTGCCCGTTCAGTGAAACCGTTACGATTTGCCCGTCTTCAGCATCAGTTACACCGGTGACCGTCAGGTCGGTGGCCTGTTCGGCCAGGTTGAGTACCGGCCCGTCAGAAAATCCGGTGATTGACAGGCTTGGCGGGACCGTATCGATGTCAAACTGAACGGATTGTGTCGACAGCTCAGCCCCCGACCCATCCAGGTTCCTGATGGTCACCGTCGACACCCCCTGTGGAAGCGCGCTGGCCTCGGCGGCTGTCAGAGAGATGCTCCAGCTGCCATCGGGGTTGGGTGTCACGGTTTTGACCAGTGACCCTATTGTGACTTCGATAGTCGCAGTCCCTTCGGGAGCGATGGCGTTGGTGCTGACATTGTTCAGTGCAGCGGATTGCAGCTCTGCGAGGTTGAGGCTTGTGTATGTCGGCATGGGTTCGGATACGACGGGGCTGTCTTCACCGCCACCGCCGCCACCTCCTGCGGCCGCAGCCGCCCCGGCCAGACCCAATCCGCCCAACGCCGCGCCGGCCCCACTGATGCCGCCTGCGGACGCGCCTGCTTCCACAGCGCTGAACTGGGCAATCTCCTGAACCACATTCTCAGCGATCATGATGGCACCGCTGTCCAGGATCTGGACGTTTTCAGCCGCCACAATCATTGTGCGGCCATCGGCCATTTTTAGAAGAACATCGCCATTCTTCAACAACTTGACAGAGCGAACGCCTGGAATGGTTTCCGCGAATTGAAAAGCATACAGTTCTTCAATTGTGACTTGTGATAACGCGGGCAAGGCCATCAAAGTTGAAATCAACCCACCGGCAGCGCCGCGCCCTGCCCAGCGACCAAGTTTTCCATCGATCCACTGACGAATGTGTTGCTTGCGGTCCGTTTCCGAAGGTTCAGCCGCCGGACGGTTGTTGAACTCTGGTGCTTTGGTCATCTTACCCTCACATGTGGTTTCCGCGATCACCGAAAAGGAAGACATGTCGCGCTGATAACGGCTGGCTCATCTGTCTTTCCCGCTGGTTACTGTTGCGATCGAAAGTGAAAAATTGAGTTAATCTGAAATCGAACTTCTCGTTTTCACCACAATTCCGCTTTTGTTTCGGTCCGTGCATCAGGTCATCTTTTGGTCAAGGCCAGGGGTGGCGCAGGAGGTGTGGCTGTGATGCTTCAATTCGAAGGTGTGGTGGCAACGGGGAGCGCGGCGCTCGATTCAGGTATCGGCGATACGGCTTTAAAAACGCTTAACGGAACCACGTATCTTTATACCGTCGCCGGACCGGGCGGCGGCGTCGCGGTCTGGAGGCTGGTCGAGGGCGCGATGCCTCAACTGGTCGACACGGAATATTACAGCGGCACAATCACGTTTCACGTTGGTCGCAGTGGTACACCAATAACGCTGGCGGGAACCGAACAACTTGTACTGGATGTGAATATGGCGGTCGGGTTGGTCGGATATGACCTAAACCCGGATGGCACCCTGGACACCCTTACTGAAACCGGATCTCTGACGGGAGGCGGAGATATCTCGGCCATTGTTCAAGTGTCGATCGGGCCCATGGATGTTCTAGCAATGGCTCATGAAGAAACGGGTCAAATCGGGACATATCTTGTTAATCAGGACGGAACGCTGAGCCTTGCTGGCCTTGTTGCTGGCTCTAGTGGCGCGATGCAGACGTTGCGCGCAGGAACAGACCATTTCCTGATCTCAAGTGATGCGGTCAGCAATACAGTCTCAACTTTTCGGGTCGACAGCATTTCCGGTCAGTTGACCGAGATTGACAACAGTTCAGCCCTCGGAACCCTTGGAATCTCGACTCCGACAGCCATCGAAACGATCGAGGCCTACGGCAAGCCCTGGGTAATCGTGGCGGGTGCAGGCAGCAACTCGCTCAGTGTGCTTCAATTGAACGCTGACGGCAGCCTGAGCGCCACAGACCATATTCTGGATTCGCTCACGACCCGCTTTGAATCAGTGCAGGACCTTGAGGTCGTGGACATCAACGGGCGCGTATTCGTCGTGGCGGGTGGCGGCGACGATGGGCTTACATTGTTCACGCTGACTCCGGAAGGCCAGCTGGTTTATCTGGACAGTTTCGCCGACACTTTGACTAGTGGATTGCAGAATGTTGAATCGCTGAGCATTGCACATGTCGGCAATGAGTTGCAGATTCTGGTTACGTCGCAACAAGACGCTGGAGTCACTGTAATTTCGGTTCCTGTCGATGATCTGGGGATCGTGGACAAAGGGTTTGGAACAGTGTCGGGGACGACCTCAGACGACATGCTGAGCGGCAGTATTCTGGATACCACCCTGATTGGCGGAGATGGCGATGACATACTGATAGCCGGAACAGGTGCTACGACTATGTCAGGTGGGGCAGGGGCCGACATTTTCGTGATGCAGTCGGGCAGCGGTCTGACCACGATCACGGATTTTCAACCGGGTGTGGACCGTCTGGACATGTTCGACTATTTGCTGTTGCGGTCCCCTCAGCAACTGACCTTTACCAGCACCACTCAAGGGGCGCGGATAGAGTATCGGGGCGAGGTGGTGCAGGTTCAGTCTGCTTCGGGTGGATCGCTGACCAGTACCGATATTTTCGGGGCCGGGTTTGAAGGCCCCGATCACATTCCGGTTGATTTTGGTGATTTCGGCGGTTTGACGCCCGACAGTTCGGATGGCGTGCTTGGGCCAATCACTGTGGACAGCCAATCTGCAAATCCCGGATTGTCGGATGCAGAGATCAAGTTCACTCCTGACGGTGGTGGCACGGTATCTGTCACGGCTGACGATCAGGGGCAATTTGATTTGGACCTTCCGGATGGCACTTTCCCCGGAAGACTGGACGTCGTCAAACATTATTCAACGGCGAGCAAAGAGATCGACGCCCTGGATGCCTTGCAAGTGTTACGCATTTCGGTTGGCCTCGATCCGACATGGGGACCTGCCGATGCGGAGAACTTGATCGCGGCGGATATCAATCAAGATGGAACCATCAATGCCCTGGATGCACTGGCGATCTTGCAGGTGGCCGTTGGGCAAACCACTGCGCATGAACCTCAATGGGTCTTTTTGGATTCAGATGCGGACTTGTCGGGAATTACAAAAAGCAACGTTGATTATCAGACTGGAATGGATGTTGTTGCCATAGACGGGGTGATAACCGCCGATATGACGTCCATATTGCTCGGCAACCTCGAAGCGGCATGAATTGAATTGAACGGTGCTGCAACTCAGTCATTGCAAGCCTTCCGCTTGGACCGCAATGTTGGCCCTAGATACACAAACACAAAAGGACAGGCCATGAATCGTCTTTCGGAACGCAGAGATTTTGCCATCGCGGTCTGTGAAGAAGCTGGGGTGATTGCAGAGAAATACTTCTTGGACAGGAGTAATCTGGTCATCGATCAAAAAGGTGCTCAGGACTGGGTGAGTGAGGCGGACAAAAACGTCGAAACCTTCATTCGCCAAAAGATCATGGATGCCTGGCCGCAGGACGGGATATTTGGCGAAGAACACGGCGCTGCCACCGGTGAGAGCGGGTTTGACTGGGTGATTGATCCAATTGATGGAACTACGAATTTCGTCAATGGCATACCGGTATGGACGATTGTTCTGGCCGGTGTCACCGAAGGGCGCACTGCGGTCGGTGTGATCCGGGATCCGAATATGGACGAAACCTTTGTGGCAACACGTGGAGAGGGCGCGACACTGAACGGTTCACCGATACACGTGGCCTCTGGGGTTGCTCTTCAGGACGGGACGGTTTCTGTGGGGTATTCGAACCGGATCGAAACTCGCCACGTCGTGCCGGTGGTCGCAGCGCTGATCGAGCGCGGTTCCATGTTTCACAGAAACGCCAGTGGTGCATTGTCATTGGCCTATGTCGCAGCCGGGCGACTTCTGGGTTATGTGGAAGAACACATGAACGCTTGGGATTGTCTGGCTGGGCAATTGTTGGTTACGGAAGCGGGTGGTGTTGTCGAAGATCAAGACGCCGACGCGATGATCCGCGACGGTGGGCGTGTGATCGTCGGAACGCCAGATGTATTTGAAAGCTTGCTGGAAATCGCAGAGAACGCTTGGGGTGCTTAACGTCTAGGCCATTGATAACCAAGTGGAATAAGGTCGTAGATTTGTCAGGCTTGCCTGCCAATAATGGCCTTGTGACGGTTGATCGTACTGGCGGTTAATCGGATTTCCAGAAAGTTCACACCACAACAATGTACCGACCGCGCCATGTGTAACGATTGCGAGGTCTCCGGCTCCATGGGCACGAATGATCTCCGACACTGCACGACGAATGCGCCTCTGAGCATCGGCCGCAGTTTCCCAACCGCGAAAGCTAATGTCCGGCTGGGCAAAGAATGCGTCGGCGGCCGCCTCGAACTTTTCCCGTGGCAGGAAACCTGTGGCACTCCGATCATTCTCGCCAAGATCCGGGTGGAAATATAAGGGCAACCCCAAGGGCGCAGCCAGAATCTCACCAGTGTCGCGAGCCTTTCGTTCGCTGCTGGCCCAGATATGGCTGACATTGGCCATAGCTTCACTGGCGGCAAAGGATGCGGCGCGCCAGCGACCTGTCGTGCTCAGACCCCATTCCGTAATGGGGGTATCCGGATCAATAACGACCTCGGGGTGAGTGATGATCAGTAAATTCGGCATCTAGTCAGGCAGAAGTACCGGTCCTTTGCCCGCAAACCCCATCCTGATTTCGGTACCCGGTGCAAGCGGTGCATCAACATCATCGTGGACCGCAAAAACCTGACCAAATGCGCCGGTCAGCGTGTATTCCATCCGCACGCCAACATAGGTTGCCTTGGCCACTGTAGCGGCGATGCCGTCATCAGAACCAATCACAAGGCGCGAGGGTCGTACAGCGATGGTCGCGGCCCCATTGGTCAAACCCCGACGCGGCAGAGTGTGACGGTATCCTTCGATCTCGATCGTTGCAATATCTCCGTCAGTTGCAATGATTTGACAGTTGAGCAGGTTTGCCTCGCCTATGAAATCGGCAACAAACCGGTCATTCGGGGCATCATAAAGCTCGCGAGGTGTACCCATCTGAGCGATCGCGGCGTTCCGCATCACAACAATCTCGTCCGAGACGGCCAGGGCCTCTTCCTGATCGTGGGTGACATAGACAACCGTCAATCCAAGGTCTTGCTGAATGGCCCGGATATCCTCGCGCACCTGGCGTCGCAGCTTGGCATCAAGGTTGGATAGCGGCTCGTCAAACAGCAGAACCTGTGGTTCAAGAACCAGCGCTCGCGCGACGGCGACACGTTGTTGCTGACCACCCGAGAGTTCGGAGGGAAGGCGATTGTCGAACCCCTTGAGCCCTACCAATTGCAAGCCATGCAAGGCGCGGCTGCGAGCCTCATCCTTGGCAAAGCCCGAGAATGTGAGGCCGTACATCACGTTCTCCAGCACGCTCATGTGGGGAAACAGCGCGTATGATTGAAACACCATTGATACGTCGCGATCTGTTGCGGGCAGTTTGGTGACGTCCCGGTCGCCAATCATAATCTTGCCAGAGCTTGCCATTTCTAACCCGGCGATCATGCGCAACGTCGTTGTTTTCCCACAGCCTGACGGACCAAGCAGCGTGACCAGTTTTCCCGCTTCGACATGAAGGTTAATGTTATCAACAGCCACAACGTTTTTGCCGAACACTTTCGACACGTTCTCGAACCGTACCGGCGCGGCCTTGGATTGCAGGCTCATGTCAAAATCTCCTAAACATTGGTGCGTGACTGCGTCATTCGACGCCCGATCTGAGTGCGACCAACGATCAGCTGCATCAACGCAACAACTGCCAGCATCACGAAGATAAGCGTCGTCGAATACGCAATGGCTAGACCATAGTCGTTATTCTCGACCCGCCCGATAATATAGCTGGTTGCCATGTCGTATTCGGCACTGACCAGAAAGATCACAGCCGAGATCGCCGTCATCGCACGGACAAAACTGTAAACAAGTGCGGCCAGTATCGCGGGGCGTAGCAGCGGCAGAATGATACGACGAAATGTCTGCCACGAGTTTGCACCAAGGGTCAGCGACGATTCATCAAGACTGCGGTCAAGTTGCGACATGCTGGCGATGCCCGCACGGACCCCAACCGGCATGTTGCGGAATATGAAGCTGATAACAAGGATAACGCCTGTGCCGGTTATTTCGATTGGCGGAACGTTGAAGGCAAGAATATAGCTGACACCAATCACCGTACCGGGGATAGCAAAGGACAGCATGGTTCCAAACTCGAAAGTGTTCTTTCCTGCAAAGCTCTGCCGGGTCAACAGGTAAGCCGTTACCAGCCCAACCGCCGCCGTCAGAGGTGCAGCAATTGCCGCAATGGTTATGGTGGTCCAGAAGCTGTCCCAAGCAGCGCCGGTCCAACGAATGCCCTCTTCTTCAAATCGAACAGAGAATGCAGTGACGTAGTGCTTTAGGGTCAGGGAGTTATTGACACCCCAAAGCTCGACCACACTGCCGTAGATGATCATTGCATAGACAATGATCGTGAACACCGCCCAGCCAAGGGCGAATACCAGCACGGGAACAGAAAGGCCTGTCGGCATCAAAGGGTGCACGCCTGCGTCGCCTTTGCCTGTTACGGTTGTATAGCTTTTCTTACCCAGCCAAACACGCTGTGCGTAAAAGGCCGAAAGGGTGAAAAACAGCAATACCATGGCCAGAACGGCGGCCCGTCCTTGGTCGTATTGCGCCCCTACGATGGCAAAGAAAATCTCGGTCGATAGAACGTCGAAATTCCCACCCAGAACAAGTGGGTTTCCGAAGTCGGCCATACTTTCGATGAAGCCCAAAAGAAATGCATTGGCAAGTCCGGGGCGCATCAGAGGCAGGGACACTGTCTTGAACGTTTGCCACCTGCTGGCGCGGAGAGTCTGTGCCGCTTCCTCCATAGATGGCGAGACGCCTTCCACCACGCCGATTAGAACGAGGAATGCAATGGGTGTGAACGCAAGGGCCTGTGCGATGAATATGCCTGGCATTCCGTACAGCCAGCGCGTTGGCTGCGTGCCGAACAGATCGGCGACGAACCGTGTGACTGACCCTGACAGGCCAAAAAGCAGGATCAGCGCGAGCCCAATCACAAATGGCGGGGTGATGATCGGAAGAACAGTCAAAGCCCGCAGCATGCGCTTGTAGCGGAAACCCGAGCGGGTCACGACCAGTGCAAAGCACAAACCCAGGGCCGTCGTGACGAAGCCAACCAGGATGGCGAGAAACAGCGAGTTCCATGCCGCGCCGCACCTGGCGCCATAAAAACACCCCAACCCCCAAAGCCGGCCATCAAAGAACTTTGAGAAGAAGACAGCAATCGAATATGCGCCATCTTCAGTGACGAAAGCAGCGAACAGCATCTTGGCGATCGGAAAAAAGACAAAGACGGTGACGATAGTAATCACACCGCCAATCGCACTGACAACAAAGACGTCACCGTTGATGGCACCTCTTGCCGCAATGCCTTGGGTCAACAGGAACAGAAAGCTTGATGCGCAAATCATTGCACCATAGCCCATGCCGAACTGGCGATCGCCAAGTTCACCAAAATAGGCTACCAACCAATTGAAATTGAAACCCCTGATGCCAATCCCGAAGCCCTGTGCGATCAACCAGCCGAAGCCGAGTGCACCGGAAAGGATCAGAACACGGGCATAGAGCGGGTCAGATTTCGCTCGTTTCAACACCAGAAGGGGTAAGGTCAGGGCGATCAACAGCGGGGCAAGCCAAAGCTTCTCACCCTGTGCGATCAGGAATGCAGCGGGGGCATAATCTTCGTCAAACGGGTAGCCGTCAAAAAGCCATTCGAATGACCACAGGCCGCCGTCGACCATATACCACGGCAGCAGGCAAAACCCGGCCCACCCGGCGATGACCCAAAAGATCAGAACCGGGCGGGTCTTTTTTGAAGTCTGGTCAGTCATTTACTGCGGCAGAACCGAAACCTCTTCGTCCCATTTCTGCAACAGACGTTTCCGTTCGTCTGAGGAACCATACTTTTTGAAGTCATAGTCAATCAGCTTGATCTGGCTCATGTCAGGCGCGCTTTCCGATGTTTCCGCGCTCTTGTTCGATGGCACCTGAAACGCGCTGACCTGAAGAGCAAGGTTCTGCGCCTCGGGCGACAGTGCCCAGTCATAGAACTTCTTCGCCTCTTCCTCGTTGCGGGCGCCTTCAATTATGGACATCGAGCCAATTTCGTATCCCGTACCCTCGCACGGCGCGACGACCTTGATCGGGAAACCCGATACGGCCTGCTTTACCGCATCATGCATGAAGACGATGCCAATCGTGTTCTCGCCACGACCGGCTGCTTTGATTGGTGCCGATCCGGATTTGGTATACTGGTTGATATTCGAATGCAGGCCTTTCATGAACTCAAAACCTTCATCCTCGCCAAAGATCTGCACCATCGAGGCCAGCGTCGTATAGGCCGTACCAGACGAGTTCGGGTTGGCCATCTGAACGTGGCCCTTGTATTCAGGCTTTAGCAGGTCTTTCCAACAGGCGGGTTCAGGCAGGTTGTTGGCCGCCAGCAAGTCTGCGTTATAGCCATACCCAAGTGCGCCGGAATAGATACCTATCGTTCTGTTTCCGGCACTCTCGGCCTGGGAAATCGCCCAATCATGAAGCTGGTCGCGCATTGGCGACATGTATTCCATTGTCAGGCCCTCTTCAGCGGCCTGCAAATGCGGGTCACCCGTGCCGCCCCACCACACGTCTCCTTTCGGGTTTGAGCTTTCGGCACGGATTTGAGCAAAAGTTTCACCTGACGACTTACGCGTCATGTTGACGTCGATGCCCGTCGCATCTTCGAAGCTACGCGCCATGAGTTGGCACCAGTCTTCCTGCGCGGAGCAATAGAGTGTCAGCTTGTCCGCCTGCGCTGCCGACATAGATGCGGCTATTGCAATCAGCGACCCGACGGCCGTGGATGTAAGTTTTTTCATTATCATTCCTCCCTTTGGTTATTTTGCGCCCAGTATTTTTTGTTTTGTCAGGCGCTTTCTCATCCAGCTTTTCGAAGCTTGTTAATGACAGACTGGGCGTTCTGATTGCCCGTCAGATTTTTCAGAATACTTGAGAGATCTCTTTCTTCCACCAGCTTTGCCGCTTTCCCCGGTGAAAACCAGTGACGTGTCCGTTCGTCCCGTTCTTTCCAACGCCGTTTCAGTTTTTCAACTACCATGGGATAGAGGGTTACGCGGCAACGAACGCTATTCGCGCCCTCAAAGCGTTTGTCATAGAAAAAATGACCAACTGGCTGTTTCGAGATTGCCCCGACTGCACCTGCTTCTTCCAGTGCTTCAATTTCGGCGGCATGCCAGGGTTTCTTTCCTTCCATCAACCAACCTTTTGGGATGACCCACCGTCCTGTATCGCGCGAAGTCACCATCAGAACACGCAGCTTTCCATCCCTGTCCCAGCGCATCGGAAGCGCTGCAATCTGGTCTGTTATGTTGCCGTCGCTCATGCTGCCCTCAATGACACGGTATCAAAAGCGCAACCAGAATAACCTTCAGTCGTTAATGGTGGTCCTTGGGTTTTCACTTTGAAACGGTTCAATTCACACATTCTTGCCTTGCGCTTTAGACTCTTCCGAATTGTCACAACCTACTGAGGGTTATGCAACAAAAATTATTGCATTATGCCCGAAATCCCACAAAGGTGGGGATTGAAACCTGATTGGGTTGTTGGATGTCCAAAACGAAAATACGTGCCAAAACGATTGAAAAGGGTCGGGGTAGGGTAAAGAAATCCGACCGGCGCCAGCAAATACTGCTGGAGTTGAAGCTTCGCCCGCACGTTCGCATCAATGAATTGGCCCAGCGTTTCAACGTCTCTAACGAGACGGTGCGCAGGGATTTTGACGCCCTGTCGAATGACGGCCTGATCGCACGCGCGCACGGAGGGGCATCTGCCCCGGCACAAGGGCATTATCCAGGTCTGGACGAGCGAGCCAACGCGCGGATTGAGGAACGCGAACGCATAGGTATCAGCGCGGCGGGGTTGGTACGCGATGGTGAAACGGTCATGATCGATTCCGGTTCGACCACAATCGAAATGGCCCGTGCATTGGCCTATCTCGGCACTCCTTGCACAGTGATTACGAATTCTATTCCGGTGGCAATGACCCTCGGCCATGGGGCTGCCGAGGTTTTGCTTTGTCCAGGAGAATATCTGGCAACCGAATCTGCGACGATTGGAACCGAAACGCTGGAATTCCTGTCTCGGTTCAATGTCGACAGATGCATGATCGGCTCGTCGGGTTTTTCGGTTGAAGGCCCTTCAGAAACCGTGCGCGGTTTTGCGGCTGTCAAAAGAATGATGCTGACGCGCGCAGCAAATCGACATCTTTTAATCGATTCAGGGAAATTTGGCCGTAAAGGCCTGTCTCAGGTCGGAGACCTGACCAGCCTGGATTCCATAGTTTCCGACACGAAACCAACAGGAGAATTGCTTAACGCGATCAACGGTGCCGAGGTTGATGTTCTCGTCGCCCCGTAAACACTGAAACGAATGACGAACAGCGGACTGCAAAAAGACCGCGCATGACTGGGAGGAAAACATGAAGATAGACATCAGATTATTGATTGGGGCATCGGCAATTTCGCTTATGTCGCTTTCCGGCACAGCTTCGGCGCAAGATTGCCCGAGGGGTGATCTGGACGAGCGATTTTGCGACGTGGATGGGGATTTGATTGCGGATATCCCCACAGATTCTTCCCAGCTAATTGATCCTGACACCCTGATTTTTGCCTATACACCGGTCGAAGACCCAGCCGTATACAAAACCGCGTGGTCTGACTTTCTAGAGCATCTGAAGGCTGAGACAGGCAAGGACGTGGTCTTTTTTCCGGTCCAAAACAACGCCGCCCAGATCGAGGCGATGCGGTCGGGACGCCTGCATATTGCGGGCTTCAACACCGGGTCCAACCCACTGGCAGTAAACTGTGCCGGGTTCCGACCGTTTACGATTATGGCCTCAAAAGACGGTAACTTCGGTTATGAAATGGAGATCATCACCTACCCAGGCTCGGGCATCGAAAAGGTTGAGGATATCAAAGGTAAGCAACTTGCCTTCACGTCACCCACGTCCAACTCGGGCTTCAAAGCACCGTCGGCGATCCTGAAAAGTGACTTTGATCTTCTGCCCGATCGCGACTTCGAACCCGTCTATTCGGGAAAGCACGACAACTCGATCCTTGGTGTGGCGAACAAGGACTATCCAGCGGCATCGATTGCAAATTCGGTAAAGGCACGGATGATTTTGCGGGATGTGATCAAGGAGGAAGATGTTGTTACGATTTACAAATCGCAGACCTTTCCAACCACCGGATTTGGCACTGTCTACAACCTGACGCCCGAATTGCAGGAGAAAATCCGCAATGCTTTCTTCAACTTCGAGTGGGAAGGGACGACGCTTGAAGCAGAGTTTTCCAAGTCGAACGAGGGCCAATTTCTGGAGATGACTTACCAGGAATTCTGGGACGTCATTCGGAAAATTGACGCGGCAAACGGCGTCTCCTACGCCTGCCAATAAGCCTTGCTTAATCAGGCGGGCCTGAAAAGGCCCGCTATCCACCCTAATCGGGGGCATTTTATGCTGCGTCTTCAAAAGCTGACGAAAACCTACAAGACCGGAGATCAGGCACTGAAGGCCATCGATCTTGAGGTGCCCAAAGGGCAGGTGCTTGCACTGATCGGGCCCTCGGGTGCGGGAAAATCGACGATGATCCGCTGCATCAACCGTTTGGTTGAGCCTACAAGCGGCGGTGTTCTTCTGGATGACATGAACCTGACCAAACTCGGGTCGGGTGCGTTGCGGAAAGCACGCCGCGAAATGGGTATGATCTTTCAGGAATATGCTCTGGTTGAACGCCTCACCGTGATGGAAAACGTATTGTCCGGTCGGTTGGGGTATGTCGGATTCTGGCGCAGTTTTCTACGGCGGTATCCGCAGTCGGATGTGGACGAGGCTTTCCGCCTGCTGGACCGGGTGGGGCTGTTGCATATGGCTGACAAACGCGCGGACGAGTTGTCGGGTGGTCAACGCCAAAGGGTCGGTATCTGCCGCGCTCTGATCCAGAACCCAAAGTTGTTGCTGGTCGATGAACCGACCGCGTCGCTGGATCCGAAGACCAGTCGTCAGATCATGCGGTTGATCACCGAACTGTGTCAGGAGCGCGGGCTGGCGGCTATCATCAACATCCATGACGTGGCACTAGCCCAGATGTTCGTTCCGCGTGTCGTGGGCCTCCGCTTTGGCGAAATCGTGTTTGATGGCCTTCCAACAGGGCTTACCCCGGAAAAGCTGACCGAGATTTACGGTGAGGAAGACTGGGAAGCGACCATCGAAAAAGTGGATGAGGATGAAGATGTCGAGGCCGCAGAATGAGCCATCGAGAACTTGACGACATGCTGGGAAAAGGTTGGCGCAAACCGGCCTTTATCAAAAACACGTTGCTGCGCAGGGCATTGATACTTGGGTTTTTCGCTTACCTGATCGCGGCTTTCATGACCATCGATGTTGATTGGGGAAGGGTCTATGAGGGACTGGACAGGGGATGGGCGTTCGTCCTTGCCTTTACCAGCCCGGATTTCATTTCACGGTGGTCGGATATCTGGGCCGGTCTTCTGGAAAGCATTGTGATGACCGTGGCCGCTTCGGTTGTCGGTATCCTGATTTCGATCCCGATAGGATTGGGGGCTGCACGTAATATCGCCCCGTTGCCAATTTACATAATGTGCCGCGGCATTGTCGCGTTAAGCCGGGCATTGCAGGAAATTATCGTTGCCATTTTGCTTGTGGCCATCTTTGGCTTTGGCCCGCTGGCAGGATTTTTGACGCTGTCTTTCGCAACCATTGGGTTTCTTTCCAAGCTTTTGGCCGAAGATATCGAGGCGATGGACAAAGTTCAGGCTGAGGCGATTCAGGCCTCTGGTGCACGATGGCTGCAATGGATCAACTACGGGGTTCAGCCTCAGATCATGCCTAGGCTTGTGGGTCTTTCCATGTACCGGATCGACATCAATTTCCGGGAAAGCGCTATTCTCGGGCTGGTGGGGGCAGGCGGCATTGGCGCGACACTTAACACCGCGTTTGATCGATATGAATATGATACGGCTGCCGCCATTCTGATCCTTATCATCGGGATCGTCATGGCCCTTGAATACCTTTCGGGAATTATCCGCGCGAGGGTTCAGTAATGCCGGTTCTTGAACGCGACGATACACAAATCTGGCGCAGGCGGACGACGCGCCAAAGCCTGGTTCGCTGGTTTGGCTGGCTTCTGGGAGTAGCGGTTTTTGTCTACTGTTGGCAGCTCATTTCGGAATCGACAACCTGGTTTTTCGTCTGGGACGCACCCCGTATCGCCAACGATATCTGGACCCGCGCAACACCTCCGAAATGGGATTATATTACCCAGCTGGGTCGCCCGATCTGGGATACACTGAACATCGCTACACTGGGCACGATCATCGCTCTGTGCATGGCCGTGCCGGTTGCCTTTTTGGCGGCCCGCAATACTACCCCGTCGGCGTTGTTCATCCGCCCCATTGCCTTGTTGGTCATTGTCTCGACCCGCTCAATCAACTCGCTGATCTGGGCGCTGCTATTGATCGCTATAATTGGACCGGGCGTGTTCGCAGGTGTCATAGCAATCGCCATCCGTTCAATCGGGTTCTGCGCTAAACTTCTTTACGAAGCGATTGAAGAGATTGATCACGGTCAGGTCGAGGCGATCACAGCCACCGGTGCTTCGCGGTGGCAAGTCATGGCGTATGGGATCGTTCCGCAAATCCTGCCAGCATTTGCCGGAATTGCAGTCTTTCGTTGGGATATCAACATTCGCGAGTCCACAGTGCTTGGGCTGGTTGGCGCCGGTGGCATCGGGTTGCAGCTTTCGGCCTCGCTTAACGTTCTGGCGTGGCCGCAAGTGAGCCTGATCCTAATTGTAATTCTTTTTGCGGTCATGATCAGCGAGTGGGTTTCGGCAAAAGTACGAGGAGCGATCATTTGACCGGATTCTCAGCGCAAGAGGCTTTCAAGGCTTACGAAGCCGTCCGGCACCGCCTTCCAGATATTGAACCGAACGACGTGAGCTATCGTCGTATCGAGACTCTTTCCGAAATTAAGGATGAGTTTGACGTGTTTCTTCTGGATGCGTTCGGGGTTCTTAATATAGGCGACACGGCGATCCCCGAAACGCCCGAACGGATCAAGTCACTGAAGGCTGCGGGCAAACGTGTCTTGGTGGTGTCGAATGCCGCTGGGTTTCCCCACGCCACGCTGTTGGAGAAATACACCAGACTGGGATATGACTTCGCGCCGCAGGATGTGATCACCAGTCGGGCTACGTTGCTGTCCGGGCTGAATGGCCAACGTGGGCTGCATTGGGGTTTGATGGCGACACCCAGCGCCGGTCTTCGCGACTTGGAAGGTTTGAAATTAACCTATCTGGAGGATGACCCGCAGCCCTACGAATCTGTTGATGGTTTTCTGATGATCGGGTCAGCCGCCTGGACCGAAGCCCGGCAGGCGATGTTGGAGGCGGCATTGCTAAGCCGCCCCCGCCCGGTATTGGTGGGCAACCCGGATATCGTTGCCCCGCGCGAGTACGGCTTTTCCAAAGAACCAGGTCTTTTCGCACACCGTTTGGCCGACCGGACAGGTGTAGCCCCGCAATTTTATGGAAAGCCATTCGGCAATATCTATGATCTTGCTTTTCAGCGACTTGGGCCTGTCAACAAATCCCGCGTTCTGATGGTGGGTGACAGTTTGCATACTGACATTCTGGGCGCGCGTCATGCCGGAGTGGCTTCGGCACTTGTCTCGGATTTTGGTTTCTTCGCCGGGCATGATGTCGAGGAAGCGATCAAACAGGCAGCGATCGTGCCGGATTTTGTTGTGACCCGACCTTGAGATTTTGAAGTAATGCGAATTGTAGGAGGAGCGTCCGGGCAGTGTTGGGTTAATTCACCTTTGATTCGCAGGAAGCTCGCGTAATGATGATTATGTTACTTTTACGGAGACGCATCCAGTCGGCGAATTTTACCTAACCGAGGTAATACTCACAGTCACGGAAACTCGAAACTGGTTTTTCCGCATCCTAACAATCTAGAACTCAATGCTAAGGGTCACTTTCGAGAACTCAAACCATCTCAGGCTGGAAACACCGCTGTTTTCTTGACTGTTCCATAAACAAAGCTGGTGTCGATCGAAGCTATCCCGCCGATCGGGTGAATTCGGTTTCGAATAAAGTCTTCGTATGCTTCGAGGTCCGATACCAATACCCGCAACTGGTAATCCATTGCGCCGGTCAGCACGTGGCATTCTAGAACTTCATCGATCATCCGAACGCGTTTTTCGAATTTCTGCACATCTGTTTCATTGTGCCGCTCAAGCCGGATGCGGACAAAGACGGTTATCGCCATCCCGTATGCAGCAGCGTCCACATCGGCACTGTATCCCTTGATGACACCGCTGGCCTCAAGGTTTTTGACCCGCCGCAAACACGGTGAAGGAGACAGATTGACCTCATCAGCAAGATCCTGGTTCGTCATACGCCCGTCCCGCTGCAACGCTCGAATGATCTGCCTGTCTTTGGCGTCCATCTTCTCTCCATTTTTTAGCATAATATGCCAATGTAGGCCTTCAACGTGGCATTATTCGCAACCCATTGCTCAAAGTAAAGGCGCAAAGTGATAGCGACTTAGATCAGGAGCCCACCGTGACCCACACAACCGGATTTGCCACTCGCGCCATTCATCATGCCTACAACCCATTTGAAAATGATGGTGCGCTGACACCGCCCCTCCACTTGACCTCAACCTTCTCCTTCGAAACCGCAGAGGCAGGCGGTGAGATGTTTGCCGGCGAGCGCGCAGGTCATATCTATAGCCGGATATCGAACCCTACATGTGACCTTCTTGAAAAGCGCATTGCAGTTCTGGAAGGTGCCGAGGCTGGGCTCGCGCTTTCCAGCGGGATGGGCGCAATTACCGCCGTATTTTGGACCCTGTTGTCGCCAGGTGACGAAGTCATTGTCGACAAAACACTCTATGGCTGCACATTCGCTTTCATGCGCCACGGTCTGGCAAAATGGGGTGTCACTATTACCCATGTTGACATGACGGACCCCGCGAACCTGAAAGCCGCTGTTTCCGAAAAAACCCGTGTCGTCTACTTCGAAACCCCAGCCAATCCAAACATGCGCTTGGTGGATATCGCCGCCAGTTCAGAGATCGCACATTCTGTCGGTGCGCAGGTTGTGGTCGACAATACATATGCCAGCCCCTATCTGACCCGCCCGATTGAGCACGGCGCGGACATCGTCCTTCACTCCGCCACCAAATATCTGGGCGGGCATGGCGATGTGGTCGCGGGTCTTGTGGTCGGAACCGCCGAGCAGATTTCTGAGATCCGGCTTGTCGGCATGAAGGACATGACAGGCGCAGTGATGGCACCATTCAACGCAATGCTGATCCTGCGTGGGCTGAAGACACTGAACCTGCGACTGGATCGCCACTGTGCGTCCGCCAAGGTTGTTGCCGATTACCTTCAGGCACACACTGGCGTCAGTGAGGTGTATTTCCCGGGGCTTGAGAGTTTTGCCCAGCACGATGTCGCACGACGCCAGATGTCGCAGCCGGGGGCCATGATCGCCTTTGAAATCAAGTCTGGCCTGTCCGGTGGCATCAAGTTCATGAACCGCCTGAACATGATCCAGCGCGCCGTGTCCTTGGGGGACGCAGAAACCTTAATCCAGCACCCGGCATCCATGACCCATTCGACGTATACTGCAGAAGAACGAGCAGAACATGGAATCAGCGATGGCCTGATCCGACTTTCCGTCGGGTTGGAAGACGTTGAAGATATCCTTGCAGATTTAGAGCAAGCTTTGCCCTACCCTGCCCGCAGTGCCGCCTGAGTCCCGGAGACCACCATGCCGTATGATCCCAACCAGTTGAAAATCGTTGAACAGCGTCTGCTGTGGCTGTCGCATTGGATGATCCACCATGCCAACCATATCCGGCCCAAGGTTGATGGGATAAAGGTCGGTGGTCATCAAGCGTCGTCTGCGTCGATGGTTTCGATCATGACTGCGCTCTACTTTTCGGCTTTACGGCCCGAAGATCGGGTTGCGGTAAAACCGCATGCGTCACCGATTTTCCACGCGATGCAGTACCTCATGGGCAACCAGACCCGCGAGAAGATGGAAAACTTTCGCGGGTTTGGTGGCGTGCAAAGCTATCCCAGCCGGACAAAGGACATCGATGATGTCGACTTCGCGACAGGTTCGGTAGGTTTGGGTGTCGCGATCACCTCGTTTGCTTCGATCATTCAGGACTACGTCAAGGCCAAAAACTGGGGGGCAGATGCCCCGATGGGGCGAATGGTGGCGCTTGTAGGCGACGCTGAACTGGATGAAGGCAACGTATACGAGGCATTGCAGGAAGGCTGGAAAAATGGCCTGCGCAACACGTGGTGGATTATCGACTACAACCGGCAGTCACTTGATGGCATCGTTCGTGAAGGGTTGTTCGAACGGATCGAGAAAATCTTTGATGCCTTCGGATGGGATGTTGTGCGCGTGAAGCACGGCGTGTTGCAGCGTGCGGCCTTCAAAGAACCTGGCGGCGATCGGCTGCGAGACTGGATTGATGCCTGCTCGAACCAGGAATACTCGGCCCTGACGTTCATGGGCGGCGAGGTTTGGCGAAAGCGCCTCATGGACGATCTTGGGGATCAGGGGGATGTGACGGCGCTGATCGAGCGGCGCACAGATGCCGAACTCGCTGCATTGATGGAAAACCTCGGCGGCAACTGCGTTGAGACCATGGCCCAAACCTTTGCTGCCATCGAGCATGACCGCCCTACTTGTTTCTTGGCCTACACGATCAAGGGATGGGGTACGCCAATTGCGGGCCACAAGGACAACCACGGTGGGCTGATGAACAACAGCCAGTTCGTCGCGTGGCAAGAACACATGGGCGTGCCTGCCGGTGAGGAATGGGAGCCACTTGCGGCAGTGCAGGACCCGGAAGCGCTGAAAGACTTTCTGTCGAAAGTTTCCTTCTTTGCCAAAGGTCCGCGACGCTATTTCGATGACAAGCTGGATGTTCCATCTATTGACATCGAAACAAGCCGCGAAATCTCGACCCAAATGGCTTTCGGCAAGATTTTGGATGACTTGTCGAAGGGCGACAGTCAATTGGCCGAGCGTATCCTGACGACGTCTCCTGATGTCACAGGCACAACAAACCTTGGCCCGTGGGTAAACCGGCGCAAACTGTTTGCCAGATCCGAGCAAGCCGACGCTTTTATTGAACACCGTATCCCCTCGACGGCAAAATGGGAATTTACTCCTGAAGGGCAACATATCGAGCTTGGTATTGCCGAGATGAACCTCATGTTGCTTTTGGGCGTTGCGGGCCTTTCGCATTCCCTGTTCGGCAAGCGGCTTATCCCGATCGGTACTGTGTATGACCCCTTTGTCAGCCGCGGCCTCGATGCACTCAATTATGCTTGTTATCAGGATGCGCGCTTTATGCTGGTCGGCACGCCTTCGGGCATTACGCTGGCCCCAGAAGGCGGCGCACATCAATCCATTGGCACACCGTTGATCGGGATGAGCCAGGACGGTCTGGCGGCCTTTGAGCCAGCCTTTGCCGATGAACTGGCCGTGATCATGGAATGGGCCTTTGATTATCTTCAGCGCGACGGCGAAGGGCAGCCGGACGAACGCACCTGGCTGCGTGACGAAACAGGCGGTTCGGTTTATCTGCGCTTGACGACAAACCCGATTGAACAGCCTGGCAAACGCGTGGACGATGAGTTCCGTCAAGGTGCCATTGATGGTGCATACTGGTTGCGGAGGCCGGGCCCGAATTGCGAGGTCGTAATCGCTTATCAAGGGGCCGTTGCACCCGAAGCGATCAAAGCCGCTGGCGTGATGGGCGAAGGACGCAAAGACATCGGAGTGCTGGCGGTGACTTCAGCAGATCGGCTAAACGCCGGGTGGACGGCAGCGCAACGGGCGCGTTCGCGCGGCAATCAAACGGCTCGGTCCCACATCGAAACTTTGATGTCCGGTCTGCCGCGCCACTGCAAGCTGGTTACCGTGATTGACGGACACCCCGCGACATTGTCTTGGCTGGGTGCCGTACAGGGACATCAGACCATCCCATTAGGGGTCGAACATTTTGGCCAGACAGGGACAATCGGCGACCTCTATCGGCACCATAGCATTGACGCGGACTCCATCCTGGAGAAGGTGAACGGTCTGACCCATGGCAAGGCTTTGCTTCGCACATGAGCGGCGGTATTGGGCGTCGCAGCTAGGGGCCCTTACCCTCCGGGTATTTGGGCCCTTTGTGCTGGCGCGCCCTTGGGTTCGAAACCCGGAACGAAAGGCACCTTGTTCGAGCCAAACTTTTGGGATCTGAGAAGAATTGCCGTTCGGGACTAAAGAAGAAATCCGCACGCCTTTGCTTCTGTCACTACAGGTGCTCAAAACTGTCGCAGGTACCCTGCTCATGTCCGAGCAGGAAGGACCGATCAAAGGCAAGCGTCAGCCGGCTATTGATGGCCACCGAGAGATTGCTCGTCGCGCCAAGGAGCTGGGCGCAACAACGGTTGTCATCTGTGATACGCATTGGGTGTTGAACGCGGGCTTTCACATAAACGCCAACGACCATTTTGAGGGTCTATTCACGTCGAATGAATTCCCGCAGTTCATTCAGGACTTGCCCTATAAATACGAGGGCAACCCCGAATTGGGTGATGCGATTGCGCGGATTGCGACCGAAAAGGGTGCCTATACGCTGGCACATCACCTGGACAGCCTTGAGGTGGAATACGGCACGCTGGTTCCGATGCGGTTTATGAGCCGTGAACACGAAATGAAAGTGGTGTCGATCGGTGCGTGGTGCACCGTGCACGCCCATGACGAGAGCCGTATCGTCGGCGAGGCAATCCGTGAAGCAGTCGAGGCCAGCGACGAAAAGGTGCTGCTGGTGGCGTCGGGTTCGCTGTCGCACAAGATCTGGGCCAACAAGGATTATGCCGCCAATAACGGCACTTTCACAATCAGCTCAGAATTCAACCGCCAGATGGATCTGCACGTGCTGGAAATGTGGAAAAACGGCGATCACGCTACGTTCCTCAAGATGCTGGGGGACTATGCCAACTTCTGCTGCGGTGAAGGCTCGATGCATGATACCGCGATGCTGTATGGCGCACTCGGCTGGGACGCTTACGACAAAAAATGCGAGGTTGTGACCGAGTATTTCCCGTCCTCGGGCACCGGTCAGACTAACGTCATATTCCCGGTTTAAGGATCGCGATGTCCACTCCGATTGCTTGCTCATGATGCCTTTTGGCCGGGCAAGCCGTTGATCTATCCAATTCGAACTGATGCAGGTCCCGATATGTTTCCTTTGAATGACCCCGGTTTGCTGCGTGAGGCTGCCCTTATAGGTACACGCTGGATTGAAGCTGACCCGGCCACCGGCCTGGCCGTCACCAACCCCGCCACCGGCGAAGTTATTGGTCATGTTCCCAATCTGGGTGCCGCCGAGACCGCGCGCCACGGGTGGGCTAAACGCACCGCCAAGACGCGCAGTCAAATTCTGCGCCGCTGGTACGAACTGATGATGGAGAACCAGGACGATCTGGGTGCCATCCTGACAGCCGAGCAGGGCAAGCCACTGGCCGAAGCCAAAGGTGAGATCGCCTATGGTGCCAGCTTCATAGAGTGGTTCGCAGAAGAGGCCCGCCGCGCCTATGGTGATGTCACACCTGGCCACGCTCCAAACAAACGCATCCTGACGATCAAACAACCCATTGGGGTTGTCGCCGCGATCACGCCGTGGAATTTCCCAAACGCAATGATCACGCGCAAGGCTGGCCCTGCACTGGCGGCGGGCTGCTCTATGGTTCTGAAACCGGCCGGCCAGACTCCGTTCTCAGCTATCGCGTTGGCAGTTCTGGCCGAGAGAGCGGGCCTGCCTGCGGGACTGTTCTCGGTCGTCACCGGCTCAGCCCGTGGCATTGGCGGCGAGATGACCGGGAACCCGACAGTGCAGAAGCTGACCTTTACCGGTTCGACCGAGTTCGGCACGCTTCTATATGTGCAATGTGCGCCAACGATCAAAAAACTGGGGTTGGAGCTGGGTGGCAATGCGCCCTTCATTGTTTTCGATGATACTGATCTGGACGCCGCTGTTGAAGGGGCGGTGATCGCCAAGTTTCGAAATAATGGTCAGACCTGTGTTTGTGCCAACCGCATTTACGTGCAGGCCGGTGTCTACGATTCCTTTGCCGCCAAGCTGCGCGACAAAGTAGCTACTCTGCCCATTGGTAATGGCTTTGACGAAGGTATCATATTCGGCCCGCTGATCGATCAGGCGGCAGTCGACAAGGTTGCTGAACACATCGCTGATGCGACCTCGAAAGGAGCCGATGTCATTCTGGGTGGCAAGTCACACGACATGGGCGGCACATTCTTTGAGCCAACCATTTTGACCGGAGTCACTTCGGAGATGGCGGTCGCGACCGAAGAGACGTTTGGCCCGGTCGCGCCCCTTTTTAAGTTCAACACCGAAAGCGAAGTCGTCGCTGCGGCAAATAACACCGAGTTCGGCCTTGCCTCATATTTCTATTCCCGCGACCTGGCTCGCGTTTGGCGAGTTTCCGAGAAGCTGGAATATGGCATGGTCGGTATCAACACCGGCCTGATCTCGACCGCGGAAGCTCCCTTTGGCGGGGTTAAGATGTCTGGTCTGGGCCGTGAAGGCTCGCGCCATGGGCTGAATGACTTCATGGAACTCAAATACCTGTGCATGGGCGGCATCGACACCGCCGAGGAGGCTTAATGCGCTTTGCTACTTTTACCGCCGAAGGGGATACCTTCTTTGGCGCGATTACCGATGATGGTGCGATCGCCCTGAACGGTGATTTTCCTGAGTTTTCCAGCCTGTATGAGGTCATCGCTACGGGTGAGTTTAGCCGGTTGGCTGCGGCGGCCGAGGGCAAGCCGGTGACCCATTCCGATTTCACCTATGAAATGGTGATGCCGGATGCCCTTCGCATTCTGTGCGTCGGCGTGAACTTCCCGGACAGGAATGCGGAATACAAGGATGGCAGCGCGCAGCCGGAATACATGTCGCTGTTCCCGCGCTTTGCCAGCGGCTTTACCGGCCACAACCGCCCGCTGATCCGCCCGCCTGAAAACCGCACGCTGGATTACGAGGGCGAAGTGGCCATTGTGATCGGCAAGGCGGGCCGTCGGATTTCGCAGGACGAAGCCTATGATCACATCGCCGCGTTGACGCTGTGCAACGAAGGCACGATCCGCGATTGGGTGCGCCATGCCAAGTTCAACGTAACTCAGGGCAAGAACTGGGACAATTCAGGGTCGATCGGCCCATGGCTGGTGCCTTTCACCGACCCGGCGCAATTGGATGACGCCCGCATTCAGACCCGCGTCAATGGTGAATTGCGTCAGGACGATACCCTCGACCGCATGATGTTCCCGATCCGGCGCGAAATCGAGTATATCTCGACCTTCATGACCCTGAAACCGGGTGACATTATCGTAACAGGTACCCCCACCGGAGCGGGCGCGCGCTTTGACCCGCCAAAGTATCTTGTACCGGGTGACGTGGTCGAGGTCTTCGTCGAAGGTATCGGCACCCTGCGCAACACGGTCGAGGATGAGAAGGTATGACACCCGAAGAGCACGCCCGCGCGGCAGCCGACCTGCTTCAGGCCGAACGCACCGGCGACCAGATCGGTCTGCTGAGCCTGCGTCACCCCGAAATGAATATGGGCGACGCCTACGAGGTGCAGAATGCCATCTATCGCCAGAAACTGGCCGAGGGGCGCAGGGTCATCGGGTGGAAGATCGGTCTGACGTCGAAAGCGATGCAATATGCGCTAAACATCGATATTCCCGACAGCGGCATCCTGTTTGATGACATGGCGTTTGAACACGGTGGTACGGTCCCTGCAGGCCGTTTCATCCAGCCCCGGATCGAGACTGAAATCGCCTTTGTCATGAAATCCGCCGTCGGCGGCGAGAATGTGAGCCGCGACGATATCATATCCGCCACCGATTACGTCGCGCCGGTGATTGAAATTCTGGACACACGTATTCAGCGTCAGGACCCCGAGACCGGCAAGATCCGAACCGTCTTTGACACGATCAGCGACAATGCCGCCAATGCGGGCATTGTGCTGGGCTCGGAACGTCACGCGATAGACGACTTCGACCTGCGCTGGGTTGGTGCCTTGACCTTCCGCAACGGTGAGATTGAGGAAACCGGCCTTGGTGCCGGCGTATTGAATGATCCAGTCGAAAGTGTTGTCTGGCTGGCCCGGCGCATGGCGCAATACGGTCAAAGTATTGAACCCGGACAAGTGATCCTGTCAGGCAGCTTCATCCGCCCTGTCGAATGCCCGCCAGGATCAGAAATCAACGCCGAGTTCGGACCCTTCGGTTCGGTCAATATCAAATTCGACTGAAGGAGAACTTCATTGCCCGCGCCAACAAACCCCTTCAAGGCCGCACTGAAAGCCGGAAAACCCCAGATCGGATGCTGGATTGGGATGGCCAACGCATATGCCGCCGAAATCGCCGCCACATCCAGATTTGACTGGCTTCTTGTGGATGGGGAACACGCCCCAAACGATCTACTGTCCATTCTGGAGCAAGCGAGGGTCATTGAAGGAACAGGTAGCCAGCCAGTAGCGCGCCTGCCAATTGGCGAGACCTGGATGATCAAGCAATATCTCGATGCTGGCATCCAAAGCATATTGGTGCCAATGGTTGAAAGCGGCGATCAAGCGCGGGAGTTGGTGCGCGCGGTGCAATATCCCCCACATGGAGTTCGAGGCGTTGGGTCTGCTCTGGCGCGAGCTTCGCGTTTTGCGGCGATTCCGGATTACCTCACAACGGCAGGTGACCAGATTTGCCTGTTGGTTCAGGTGGAAAACCGCCTTGGCCTGGATGCACTGGATGACATTCTGACCACAGATGTCGACGGCGTATTTATCGGTCCGTCAGATTTGGCCGCGGATATGGGCCACATCGGCAATGCTGGCCACACCGACGTGGTCGAAGCGGTTTTGGACGCGTTGAAACGGATCGTGGCCGCGGGCAAGGCAGCGGGCATCCTGACGTTGGACCCTGTGATGCAGCGCAAGTGCGTGGATCTTGGGGTTACGTTCCAGGCCACGAATATCGACGTAACACTTTTTGCGAAGGCTGTGCGCGGGGCGGCTGAAACTGCGTTGGAAATGTTGCCGGACCAGAGCGCGTCAGGAAATGCGCCAACAGATGTGGCCAGCAAGTATCTTCAGCAGTTATGCAAGCACTGGTCCTACAAGGGGCAAGTAGAATTTGATGTAACTGAAGGGAAAGTTTCATTTGAAAACGGGTGTGCGGTCGCGATGAAAGCGACGGACGAGGGGCTGGACATAGTTGCTTCAGTCGGCCCACGTGGCGATTTGAACTCCTGGAAAGTAGTCATAGAAGACCACTTGAAACGCTTTGCATTTCGCGAAGAGTTCAAGGTTGATTGGAGTGCATAACACTGGAATGCAGGGGCAACCGAGCGACCTCCTGACATTCGGACACCGCCGCAGGCTACGATTTGTAGTCTGCGGGTATTCGACAAGACCCTGCACCGGATTCTTACTCGGGTAAGACAAGCCGCAACTGAGGATTTTCCAAACCTAAAGCGGCATCATCCTCGACAAACGTCCTGACAGCGGAAACAGACAGGCTTGCAACGAGTGGTAGATGTCCGGCTTGCCGTCAAAAATAGATGTCACTACAGCCCCTGCCCCATCCACTGCTGGAAACCAGCCGCCATGTCGATGATCCACAAGTGTTTCACTCGCATAGGTCCAGAGCTTTCTGTACCACTCCTCGTCTTCTGGCCTTCTGTCTAGCGCGATCAGAGCGGCAACCGCCCCTATGGCTTCGGTGATGGGCCACCAGAACCGCGAAGCATTGGCAACGCGACCATCAAAATCAAGAGTATAGGCCAACCCGCCGCCAGGCAGCCACGCATCATTCAAAGCCTGCGCAATCAAGCGGCGCGCCCTGTACGGAGCATTGGGGTTCGTTCGGCCTGACAAATCCCAATGCTGAAGCTGAAGCCGACCCAATTCGAACGAATGCCCCGGCGTTGTTCCGTAAGGTCTGAACATCGGGTCACCCGCATAATCCCGGTTGATCTGCCAATCAGACGAATAGTGTTCGGGAAGCCGCCAGTTTTCACCGGGTGCAATTTTGCCAATGAAGAAGTCCAGAATGCGACCGGCGCGGGACAGGAAGATTTCGTCTCCTGTGGCTTCAAAGGCGGCCAGCATTGCCTCAACGCCGTGCATATTCGCATTCATTCCGCGATATGTGGAAAACGGCGTCCAATCCCTGTTCCATTCATCGCGAAACAGGCCTGCATCTTCGTCCCAGAAGTGTTTTTCCAGAACACTTTGGACATCTGTCATTAGCTTGTCTGCATCCGGGTGACCCGCCAGTTTCGCACTTGCCGAGGCAAGAAGGACAAAGACGTGCCCATAGGCAAGCTTGCGGTCATCCTTGATCTGATCCCCATCCAACGCCCAGAGATATCCGCCGTGGTCGCGATCTCGGTGATGGCTATCGAGATATGTCATGCCGTGATCAATGATCCGTTCAGCACCTTGGAAACCGGACAGAAGTCCTAATGCATAAGAATGAACCAACCGGGTCGTCGTGTGCAGCTCCTGCGGCTTGCCGGGCAACGGGCGGCCATCGTGACCAAGTGTATAGAACCCGGGCTCATCCCGGCAGCTCGCGCTGAAGAACGTAAGTTGCCGCATGGCCTGATTCATCAACCAATCGCGATGTCTTGACGTTTCAACCCAAAACCCGGCTTCGGACTGCGACCCCGGCAGCAATAACTGGTTATCGTTCATCTAAAGATCCCGCGGATGGAGTTTTATCGCATGCGGCGAAGCCCAATCTTCCAAATTATCCACCATCTCAGCAAGCCCGTCTCAACGCTGTACCATCCGAAGCAAACAGATGTGCATTCTGTGCTTGAATGCGCAAACCGAGGCGATCCCCGGATTTCACCGGGATATTGCCATGCTTGCGCACCATCATGGGGCCGATCCCTTCGGCATTGACGTAGATGTTCGTGTCCGACCCCAGATGTTCCACAACATCCGCCACGGCCGACAGATCACCGGTGCCGTTGTCCACAACATCGATATGTTCCGGCCTTACACCCAGTTCTTTCGCCTGAGCGGTAAGGGGTTGATCGAGTATCCTGATTTCAACCCCATTCCCGACATTCACACCTGTTTTGGTTCCCAATACAGGCACAACATTCATGGTGGGTGAGCCGATAAACTGGGCAACAAATTTGTTGGCCGGCCTTTCATAAAGCTCGAGCGGACTGCCGACTTGCTGGATATCCCCTGCGTTGAGAACAACGATCCGATCTGCCAGCGTCAACGCTTCGACCTGATCATGGGTCACATAGATCATGGTCGCACCTAGTTTTTGATGAAGCCGCGCGATCTCCAGCCGCATCTCGACACGCAGAGCCGCATCAAGGTTTGACAATGGCTCGTCAAACAGAAATGCGCGTGGGTCTCGGATGATGGCCCGCCCCATGGCAACCCGCTGACGTTGACCTCCTGAAAGGGCCTTGGGCAAGCGATCCGTCAATTTGGTCAACCCCAGCGTCTCTGCCGCCTGGGCGACCTTTGACATGCGTTCAGCCACCGGAGTTTTGCGGATTTCCATTGAGAAGCCCATGTTCCGAGCGACATCCATATGCGGATAGAGAGCGTAGGACTGGAACACCATCGCGATGTCCCGATCCCTTGGCCTCACATCATTCATGCGCTCGCCATCGATCAGAAAGTCGCCGCTTGATATCGGTTCAAGACCAGCAACCATGCGCAGCAAAGTGGACTTGCCGCAGCCTGACGGGCCGACCAGAACGATGAACTCACCATCCTGAATCTCAAGGTTGATGTTGCGCAGAACCTCGACGGATCCATAGCGTTTTGCAACGTCACGAAGTTCAATACGTGCCATGATTTGGCCTCCTATCCTTTGACCGCGCCGGACGTGAGGCCCTGCACGAGATAGCGTTGAATGAAGATGAAGAAGAGGCAACTTGGGATCAGTGCCAGCACGCCGGCCGCCATCATTTGCCCCCAATCGACCGAGAATTTGGAAACAAATGTCAACAAGCCAACCGGGAATGTCATCGCGTCGTTCTTTGAAATCAGCATCAACGCAAACAACAGCTCGGACCATGCGGCAGTAAAGACAAATCCAAGCGTCGCCCCGAGACCGGGCAATGTCAGCGGGAACACTACTTTGCGCAGCGCCTGAAACCGCGTACAGCCATCCATCATCGCCGCGTCTTCAAGATCTTTGGGAATGCCGTCAAAGAATGACTGCATCAGGAATGTTGCAAAGGGGATGTTGAACGCGGTGTAGACAACGATCAGGCTTGTCAGCGAATTCAACAGCCCCAGGTCCGCGATGATCTTGTAGATGGGTGCGATGATCATCAGCAGCGGGAACATCTGGGTGACTAGCATCAAGGCAATGATGATCCGTTTGCCCGCGAAAACAAAGCGGGAAAAGGCATAACCCGCCCCAGCCGCGAACAATGTCGTAAAGAACGCCGCCCCCAGCGACACCACAAGAGAGTTCCGGAAATAGGCCACAAAATCGGTCTGAAAAATGACTGTTTTGAAGTTTGAAAAGGTCACTTCGCTTGGGAACAGGCGCGTTCCCTCTGAAAAGATCAGCGCGTCCGGGGTCAACCCGATCTTGAGCAACCAATAAAGCGGGAACAACGCAAAGATCAGATAGAACGCAAGTGCTGCGTATTTACCCAAAACCAGCAGCGGGTTGGGATTCCTGACAGCTGACATGGCCAACTCCTCAAATCTTGACCAGCTTCTTACGAAGCCAGAGCAGGACTACGGCGTAAATCAGAAGGATCACCAGCAGCGCCACAGCAATGGTTGACGCATAGCCGAAGTCCAATTTTCGAAAAGCTGTGGTGAAGATGTAGGTCGACAGGATTTGCGTCGAATTGGCAGGCCCGCCGCCGGTCATCACGTAGATCAGGTCGGCGAAATTGGCGATCCAGATCGTCCGCAGCATCACGGTGATCGCGATCATCGGAGCAAGGAACGGCAAGGTGATCTTGGTGAAGGTCTGCCATGGGGTCGCGCCATCGACTTCTGCAGCCTCATAAAGCTCACCGGGTATCGATTGCAAAGCCGCCAACAGCGTGATCGCAAAGAACGGTACGCCAAACCAGATATTTGCAGTGATCGGCCCCCACATGGCAAGCTCGGGATCGCCAAGGATATTGTAGGGCTCTGACAGAATGCCAAGGGCGGCCAGCCAATGCGGTAGCGGGCCGATGACAGGGTTAAAAAGCCACGCCCATGTCAGCGCAGAAAGGAAGGTCGGGACAGCCCAGGGTAGGAAAACAAGCGCCTGAAAAAGTTTCTTTCCATAGAACTGCGTATTCAAAAGCATGGCAAGACCAAGGCCAAGCAGAAACTGGAATGTTATCGACCAAAAGGTCCAAAACAGCGTGTTCTCCATCGCGATCCAGAACTTGCGGTCTCCCCACAGATCAACGTAGTTTTCAAACCCGATCCAGCCAGAAGCAAAAGGCTTCAACAGCTCAATGGATTGGAACGAATATGAGATTCCGATGATTAGCGGAACCATGATCACCGCACCGATCAGAAGAATAGCGGGTGACAAATAGAAAAACGGCTCGACCATGTATTGTAGGTAGAGCGAGCGTCGTGCCCGGGTTTCCCCGGGCCTGACAGTTTTCTGAGCGCGCGAAATCACTGTCTTGCCTTCCACTTGGCGTGTTCGTCAGTGAGGAACTCAGCCCACTCATCCGCGACGTCCTGCGCGCTGCGCTGCCCCAACAGGGCTTCCTGACTGGTTTCCAGCAGAAGCGTGCTGCCAAAATAGCCCCACTGTTCCAGGTTGGTTGGCATTGTTGTTGGCACATATTGCTCGCCGTTCAGTTCTTCGAACCAGCCTTTGAATTGCTCGGTCTGGAAATGAGGATCCTGATCGGCACCTTTGTGGATCGGAATGACACCAACACGCTTTGCCCACGCGGCATTGGCTTCGGGCGTCGACAAGGCCGCAACCAGATCAAAGGCTTCGTCCTCGTGTTCTGTCGCGCTGAAAATCGACCAACCTGCGAACCCAATGGTCGGGAAAGCTTTGCCCGAAGGTCCGACAGGCATCGGAATGACCGCAAAATCTTCGGCAGGCATCCGCTCGGCAATAGCGATCAGTGCGTCCGGATCCTGATCGAGGAATGCACATGTACCGGAATAGAAACCGGCCACGATCTCGTTAAAGCCCCAACTGACGGCGTCCTTGGGCGCATATCCGTTCTGATACATGTCGATCATGAACTGGATACCTTCGACCGAGCCGGGCTCGTTGATGCGGCTGACACCGTCTTCTGTGAAGAACTCGTTGGTGCCGTTCATGGCTGCGGCGAACATGATCCAGCCATTTGTTCCACCGGGACCACCGCGCAAACAGTACCCATACTTGCCCTCAAGCTCGGACACTGCGGCCGAGGCTGCCTTGAACTCCTCCATCGTTGTCGGGGGAGTGTCGATACCCGCTTCGGCCAGCAGTTTCTTGTTGTAGAACATCGCCCGCAGATAGAATCCGTACGGGATCATATAGAGATCACCCGCCTGGCTGCCCATAGCGACTGTCTTGTCAGTCAGCGAAGCCCCGTGTTCCCATCCGGCGACATGATCCTTGAGACTGACCAGCTGATCGGACCCAGCATAAAGAGCCTGCCAGGTATCGGGCATTTCAACCACATCAGGGATGTCGCCACCTGCCACCATTGTTGCCAGCTTTTCGAACGCGTTACCCCAAGGTAGCGATACAATCTCGACAGTGACGTCGGGATTATTGGCTTCAAACTCATCAACCAGTCCCTGAAGCACCTCTGTACGCTCGGGGCTTGTAATAACCTCGACCAGTTTCAATGTGGTCTCGGCGTAAGATGCCGAACCCATGAGCACGGCCGCAGCCGTCATTCCAGTTAGTAGTTTCTTCATGTTTTCCTCCTGTTGATTTTATTGAGCGAACGGTTCTAAGCCGTGCTTTCGGCGAGCGCCGAAGAAAAATCGGCCCATAGATCTTCTGCCGACTCGAGCCCCAAACTCAGGCGCACCAGATTGGGTGAGACCCCAAATTTCTGCATTGAGTTTTGTTCACCAGCCTGAGCAAGTCCGACGCGCGCAGGCAGGATCAGACTTTCGAAGCCACCCCAGCTCACACCGAGGCGGAAAAGGTTCAAGGCATCAGAAAGTTTGGCGATGTCGACACTGTCATCAAACTCAACCGACATAAGTCCGGACCGCCCCGTCAGCCCGGGCACGTCGTTGGCGCCTGGTGAGTTGACCCGCCTGACCTGCGGAACAGTGGCCAGGCGATCAACAAACATGTTGGCCGTCGCTTGATGCTGCATCATGCGTGCGTTCAGCGTGCGCAGGCCGCGCGTCAGCAGGAAGGCCTCAAAAGGTGCCAGTTTGGCCCCAAGCAAAGGAAGTGTCAGATCACGGATGCGGGCGATATGGTCCCGGGAGGCAACCACCACGCCCGCAACCGTGTCCGAGTGCCCCGAAATGTACTTCGAGGCCGAGTGGATGACGATGTCGATGCCCAGTGCGAGGGGGCGTTGGAACACCGGGCTTGCCCATGAATTATCGATTATCGTCAACACATTGTGGCGTCTGGCATGCTCTGCGACACGACGTAGATCCATCGCCTCAAAAACAATCGATCCGGGGCTCTCCAGATAGGCCACCGTTACATCGGCAAGTAGATCGGGGTCGTTCTCGAAACGCTCCGGCGCATGGTAGTCGATATGCACCCCGAACGGGCGCAGGATGCGCTCCATAAACCGGAATGAATCCGGATAGACGTGTTCGACGCAGGCAATCCGGTCACCGGGTTTGACAAATGCCAGCAGCGTTGAGGAAATGGCCGCCATCCCGGAAGCAAATGCAACGGCAGCCTGACCTTGTTCGGCTTCAGCCATGAGCGTTTCAAACGCGGCGACGGTCGGGTTTTCCACGCGCGTGTAGATGGCTGTTTCTGATCTTCCGGCCATCCGGTCTTCAAAACTCTGATAATTGTCAAAGGTGAATAGTGAGGTTTGAACAATAGGAGGCGTGACCGAACCTGCCTCTTCCGGGAAGATAGTTGCAAGACGCGTTGCAAGGTCTCTGTAATCAGACATTCTGACTTTCCATGATTTCTAGGACTTCTGCTTCGACCATGTCCATGATCTCGCCGATAATACGCGCGGCTTCATCTGCACGGCCTGCGACAACTGCTTCAGCCAGCTGCGCATGTATTGGAATTGAGGCTTGACCCAAGTGTGGTTGGCCGAATGGGGTGTCATATACTTCGTGAAATGCTTTCTGAATTTGCCGTATCAACTGCCCGAAAAGTGGGTTTCCGCACGCTTCATGCAGTGCCGCGTGAAACCGGTAGTCGGCCGGTCGCCAATCCTCACCCGCAGAATGAACAGCTATGAGCTCGGCAACGCGGGCCGAAATCAAAAGCCGCTGCGCGTCTGAGCAATTCAATGCAGCCAACCTTGCAGCCTCGATTTCCAGTGGCCGGCGCACGGCGTGTGTCCGCAAAAGGCTTTCGGCTTCGAGCTTCAGCGTGAGTGGGAGATGGATCGTGTTGGCAGATACCTCGGCTGCCAAACGCGTCCCTGCTTTCTTGTTCCGCACAACGATGCCCATGTTCTGCCAACTTGTCAGGGCCTCGCGAACCTTCGCCCGTCCGATTCCAAGCTGATTTGCAATTTCGATCTCTGGCGGCAGGCGATCGCCTACTTTCAAACCTTCCGCTTCGATCATTCCAGAGAGAGCTTCCAGAACGTCCCGGCCACTGCTGCCAGCCGGTAGCACCTTCAAGGTGTTGCCGACACTCTCAGCTTTTTCCTTTAGGGGCGTTCTTTTGACCACGTGCGACTTCTCCGATTCGTGTTTCATTCACTTCTACATTTAATGTAGGACAAAATAAACAATAATGTCCGACAATATAACAACACTTGCCATCCCTACAGATAAAGTCGAAAAAATTTGGTCTCGGTCATTTCGCGGCCGGATCGATACAGCCTTCCTCGCCTGCGGCTTGTTGGCGGGTTATGGTCTTTGCGTGACCGTCTTTCTTGCTGTATTCCGCCCGAATTGCCGTTATCCTGAAGCGCCCGCCTAACGGTGCCCATAATCGCCGTTAGGTTTTTTTGTCAGCTACGGCTGAATAGTGCTTCTTTACGCCAAGGACCCGCGGTTTCTTGCCCAAAAAAAGATGTGCAAACTTGGCAAGGCTGATCTAACTTTTTAAGTGCGGGGTCGCATCTCCGAATAATATGGATTTAAAACATTGAAACCTGAACACCGCGTATCCGCGGCCCCCCGACATGAACTGCGCAATGTGCGCAATCAGGGGATCGCGTTCCTTGCTTTGGCGTTCTTGTTCAGCATTTTTGTGAACCTGCTTATGCTGACAGGCCCATTGTTTATGTTGCAGGTGTATGACCGGGTATTGGGCTCGCGTGCGGTGGAAACACTGACAGCGTTGTTTTTGTTGGTGGCGTTGCTTTATGCGCTGATGGCGATGCTGGATTTTGCCCGCGGACGCATCGTTGCCCGGTTCGGCGCACGGTTCCAGTCACAGTTGGATGAGCGCGTCTTCGAAGCAACGCTGCGGCGTTCACTTATGCCGCAAATACGATCTGCCCCGGCGACGGCCTTGCGTGATCTGGAATCCATTCGAAACCTGTGTTCGTCCCCCGTTCTGCTGGCGGTGATGGATATACCATGGACGCCTGTTTTTCTGGGCGCGATTTTCCTGTTTCATCCCCTGCTGGGTTGGCTGGCCGTGACAAGCGGTGTTCTACTTGTCGTGATTGCACTGCTCAATCAGGCGCTGACCAGCAGGAAAGTCGCCGAGGCACAATCTGCAGCGGCGCGGGCAAACGCCTTTGCGGAACATGCGAGACAAGCGGCAGAGGTTGTGCGCTCTCAAGGTATGCAGGCGGACGTGACAAAGCGGTGGTTGGACCAGCGTTCGAATGCCTTACGCCAAACCATTTCTGCCAGCGATTGGACAGGCAGTTTTACATCTCTGACCAAGTCGCTACGACTGTTTCTTCAATCTGCAATGCTTGCCTTGGGCGCGTGGCTGGTTCTGCAAAATGAAATGACACCGGGCGCGATGATTGCGGGCTCAATCCTTTTGGGTCGGGCCCTCGCCCCGGTCGAACAAGCGGTTGGCCAATGGGGCATGATCGAACGTGCGCGAACAGCCTGGACTTCCCTCAGCCGGTTTTTGGATCAGACCCCACCCGAAGAGCAGCGGATCCGCTTGCCCATCCCGAAGGCGCAGCTGGAAGCAAAATCGCTGACTGTCATTCCCCCTGGGGCAACAACGCCAACGTTGCGGAACGTCAATCTGAAACTGCAACCGGGCAAGGCGCTGGGTGTCATCGGCAAAAGCGGGTCGGGAAAGACGACACTGGCCAAGGCGTTGCTGGGGCTTTGGAATCCGGCAGCCGGGGAAATTCGGCTGGGTGGTGCCACTCTGGATCAATATGACTCCAACGATTTGGGCAGCCATATCGGATATTTGCCGCAGCAGGTTACCCTATTTAACGGAACGGTGGCCGAGAACATCGCCCGGATGTCGGAGAACCCGGATTCCGAAGCGGTGGTGGCCGCGGCCAAAAAAGCCAATGCACACGACCTGATCCTGTCTTTGGAGAAAGGTTATGGCACCTTCCTTGAAGGCAATGACAGTCAGTTGTCAGGTGGACAGAAACAGCGCATCGCTCTGGCCCGCGCCCTCTATGGCGACCCTGTTCTGCTTATTCTGGACGAACCAAACTCGGCACTGGACGCGGATGGCACCGAAGCCTTGAACGCGGCCGTGAGGGGGCTCAAGGCGGCCGGCAAAGCCGCGATCATCATGACACACCGCCCGCAGGCCATTTCGGAATGTGACGATCTGGCCGTTGTCGAAAAAGGACAAGTGGTCAAGTTCGGTAGTCGTGACGAGGTTCTCAGCGCAATGGTGCAGAATGCGGGCGCGATTAAGCGCAAGCTTAGCCCCGTAGGTGAATAATGGCAAAAAACACGACCAAGAAGCAGGCGCAGGCCTGGAGTATGAGAATCCCCGCCCTGGTAGGATTCGCCGCGCTTGCCATTTTGGTCGGCGGACTGGGCCTTTGGGCAGTGAAGACACGCCTAGCTGGTGCGATCGTATCCTCAGGCGTGATCGAGGTACAAAGCAACCGTCAGGTGGTCGAACACCCTGATGGCGGCGTTGTTGGCGAAATCTTTGTACGCGATGGTGATGTGGTCGCCTCGGGCGAGATGTTGCTGAGACTGGATGATACTTTCCTATTGTCCGAACAGACGATTGTGGAAGCGCAGCTTTTCGAACTTCTGGTCCGGCGTGCCCGGCTTCAGGCCGAACGCGACGGGCTTTCGTCGCAAGAGCTGTCGGCGCAGTTGCACGAGGTACAGGAGGAATACAGCATTGATCCCGACCTGATTGTAGGGCAACAAAACTTGTTCGACGCGCGGGTGGAAACAATGTCCAAGCAGCACGAACAACTGAAAAAGCAGTTGGTTCAGATCGAAAGTGAGATCGAAGGCACACAAGCCCAACTCGTTTCCCTGCGCCGTCAGGTTGAGTTGATCGAGGATGAGCTGGAAGACCAGCAAAGCCTGTTGAAACGTGGATTGACCCAAACCAGTCGCGTGCTGGCCCTGCAACGGGAAGAAGCCAGCCTGACAGGTGAAATAGGTCGACTGGAAGCCGCTGTCGCCCGCCTCAAAGGGCAGATCGCATCAACCGAGATCCAGATCGTTGAACTGACTGCAACCCGCCGGGAGGAGGCGATTACCACTTTGCGAGACGTACAGGCCCAAATTGCTGAACTATCGGAACGCCGACTATCCCTGTCCGAGCGGATGGCACGTTTGGACATCCGCGCACCTGTCAACGGAACCGTTTACGGCAGTCAGGTCTTTGCCCTGCAGTCGGTGATTCAGCCGGGCGAACCCATGATGTATGTGGTCCCACAGGATACGCCATTGCTGGTCGCCGCGCGTGTGGACGCAATCCATGTGGATCAGCTGCACGTGGGTCAACCTGTCGCCCTGCGATTTCCGGCCTTCAATCAGCGCGAAACACCTGAATTGGACGGGCAGGTCAAAAACGTGTCTGCCGACACTTTCACGGATGAACAGTCCGGCTTCACTTTCTACCGCGCCGAGGTGATTATGAATGATGGTGAAATGGACCGTCTCAACGGTCAGGAACTTTTGCCGGGTATGCCTGTTGAGACACTGATCAAAACCGATGAGCGCACTCCGTTGTCCTATCTTGTCAAGCCGATGGCCGATTACTTCAATCGTGCATTTAGGGAATAACGGCAGGGCTATCTCTGGATTACCGCGCTTTCCCATTCGGCCAGAAACCGGCGGCGTTTTAATCTGTCCAAAAACGTCATCAACGCTGGATCCAGCCCGATCGTTTCACGTTCTTCGTCCGTGTCATAAGGCGCCAAAGGCGGGAGGGTATGGCTGCCACCTGCCCGGCTGGATTGACTGGATACAAGGTGACGGACAAAAGACGCGGCAAATTCAGGTACGGGTGTACCTTCAAGCACCATCGCCGTGCGCATCATGGTCGTCTGAAAATCCGACGGCAGAATAACCTCAAGCGTATCCTTGTGCCCGGCGCGCGCATCCGCGTAGCTGCCAAGTACATTGTAGGCGACGGCGATCTCGCCTTTGACAAGGTCGTCAATCATGTCACCCGAACAGCAGTACAGACGCACATCCAAACCGCCCATGACTTCCATCAGACGCCAGAACGTTTCTGACGCACGGGCATCCTGCGTCGCAAACAGATACCCTAGACCGGACTGTCGGATGTCATAAGTTCCCACCCGGCCCCGAAAACTGTCCGGTCGCATTCGAAGTGCTTCGATCAGTTGCTGTCGGGTCTCCGGGATAGGCGTGCCGGAAAAGGCGGCACGGTTGATCACGATGGTCGCGGGCTCAAACGTGAAGGCGAAAAGACTGCGATGCCACTGCGCCCAGGACGGCAGAGATATGTCATCGATCACGCGTCCATATCCGTCATTGGCCAGTTTCAGTTGCAGGTCCATAGCGCTGGAAATGACAATATCGAAATCTTCCGGTGCGGCACGCACGATTCGATCGATGTCGGCAGTACCCGTCACCATATACTCGACAGAAATGTCAGGGTTCTCCTTGATAAAACCGGAAATCATAGGCTCAAACAAAAACGTATCCGTGCTCGAGATGACCCGAATATGCGCCTCGTCTGCTTCGGCGTTGAATACTTGCCGATCCTCCCAGATTTGCGCCAGTGTGACAGCAGGAAACCAAAGGAAGACTAAAGCGATAATGTAACGCAAGCGCCGCCTCCCTGCCTGTTGGACAAGTCAAGCGTTCCACCATGCGCTGTTGCAACGTCCCGCGCGATGGTCAGGCCCAGACCGGACCCGATGGTGCCACTTGCGTTCTTACCCCGTTCGAAACGGCGCGTGAGAGTGTCAATTTCGTTTATGGGGAACCCCGTGCCACGATCTTTTACCCGGATTTGAACCCGTGGTTCCGAAGTGACTTCGATGCGAACAGAACTGTCGGCCGGAGCATATTTCAGTGCATTGTCAATCATGTTGCGTACGGCGTTTTGAATGAGGATGGGGTCACCTGAATACATGACCTGTGGGTCGCCACAAAGCGACAGTGACAGGTCCTTCATCTCGGCAATTGGTGTTAGGCGCTGCACAAGGTCACGGACCAAGGCGTTCAGGTCTATGTCTTCCCGCTCAAGATGATCAGCCCGGAACGTGATCATTGCGTGATCCAACAGCTGACCAGCTGCACGTGAGCTTTCGTCAATGGCGCGCACCATCGAACGCAGCGCCTCGCGGTTTTCTTCTTTTTCAACCCTTTGCAAAGTGGCATCAGCATATGACCTGACAGTGGCAAGCGGGGTGCGAACGCGGTGAGCCGCTTCGGCGATAAAATCTTCTGACTGGCTCAGTGACTGATCAAGCCGACCCATCAATGAGTTCAGTGAAGCAACCAATGGGGCCATTTCGCGGGGTACCGGCTTTTTGAACGGGCTCAAGTCCTGTGGGCCACGGCGGGTGACAGAGGTTGTCAACCTGTTCAACTGCCCGATGGTCGAGGACGTCGCCCAAAAGGAAAGAGCGGCGGCAAGGGCAAAGAACCCTACGCCCAGAATCGCCGCATTGCGCGAAATCTGGTCCAGAGTCTCCGCCAACGCATCTTGCGTTTGCCCCAGCGCGACCACGAGCTCGGTTTGCTTATCCAATCCCACCAAAGTCCGGCTGGCGCTGACCTGACGAATGGTTTCACCGCGAATCTGGCTGAACCTGAAAAGCGACTTGCCGTCATGCGGTCCTATGGTCGGTGGAAAATCCTCGTATCCGGACAGAAACGACCCGTCCTGAAAGATAGAATAGAAGATTCTGTCGTCCGCAGGGGTGCTTAGCATCGCGAAGGCCGCATACGGGATATCGACCTCCAACACGCCTTCCCGCAAAGCGGCCGCATCGAGGATAGAGGCCACTGATGCGCCAAGTATGTTGTCTTGCCCCTGTAGCGCGACCTGCGCAGCATAGTTTCGTACTGCGACAAACAGCAGGAACGCAAGTATGGCCGCGCCACCGATCAGTGTCAGAACCAGCCTGTTCCGCAGTGATCCTGACACATTGGGATCAGGAGGCATGATCCAACCTGTATCCCAGCCCACGCAACGTAGTGATCTTCAGGTCCGAGGGTTCCAGATGCTTGCGCAAGCGGCCGACATAAACTTCGATCGCGTTATCAGAGACATCATCATCATAAGAAAACAGCCGGTCGGTTAGTTTTTGTTTCGAAAAAACCTGACCAGGTGCGCTAATGAACAATTCCAGCAGGCGCAGTTCACGGTTACGCAGCGACACGGTCTCGTCACCCACCGTCAGATGGCCTGCAAGAGGGTCGAATACGATGCCGCCGACTTCAATCGTTGTCTTCGTATTCCCAGATTTGCGGCGCAGAACAGCGCGGCAGCGCGCTTCAAGTTCGGCATGATCAAACGGTTTGGTGACATAGTCGTCAGCGCCCAGATCAAGCGAGCCGATTCGATCAGAAACCTGACTGCGGGCCGTCAAAACGATTACTGGCGTGTCCAAATGGCTCGCGCGATGACGCTTGAGGAAATCGCGACCGTCCCCATCCGGCAGCATGATATCCAGCAGGATCAGATCGTATTCCTGAGTTTCAACAAAGGCAGTTGCATCGCCTAATGTGGACGCGTTATCAACCACATGCCCGTCCAACCTCATGCGGGAACTGATCGCGTTTGCGAGGTCTAGATTGTCTTCGACAAGCAGAAATTTCATCGGGCTTTAATACTATTCTCGCGCGTGACAGGTTGATGTCAGGTTGGTGTGTTTTTGTTCTTCCCAATCTGAGCCGCCATGCGGCCCGTTGTCAAATGGGAGGACATCATGACAACTTTCGAACTGGGCCGTCGCGCCCTGATCGCAGCTGTTGCTGCTGTAGGTCTTGCAGGACCCGTTCTGGCTGAAGACCAGCTGGTGGACAGCATCCACTTTCTGATCCCCGGCGGCGCCGGTGGTGGTTGGGACGGTACCGCTCGCGGCACCGGCGAAGCGCTTACCAACGCCGGTCTTGTGGGCACCGCGTCTTATGAAAACATGTCAGGCGGTGGTGGCGGCAAAGCCATCGGCTATCTGATTGAAAACGCCGACAGCAACCACGGGACGTTGATGGTAAACTCCACGCCTATCGTGATCCGTTCGTTGACTGGCGTGTTTCCACACAACTTCCGCGACCTGACGTTGGTGTCGGGCACGATTGGAGATTACGCAGCAATTGTTGTCGGCAAAGACAGCCCTATCAACTCTATGAGTGATCTACTTGCTGCCTTCGACGCCGACCCGGGCAACACGGCCATTGGCGGTGGCTCAGTTCCTGGTGGCATGGACCACCTGGTCGCAGCAATGGTGATGGAAGCCGCTGGGAAGGATGCGCTTGGCGTGAAATACATCCCATATGATGCAGGTGGCAAAGCCATGGCTGCCCTTCTGTCCGGTGAGATCGCAGCCCTGTCTACGGGTTTTTCGGAGGCCGTCGATTTGGCCAACGCAGGTGAAGTCAAGATCATTGGCGTTACATCGGCAGATCGTGTTGACGCCGCCCCAGACGCGATGACCATGAAAGAACAGGGCATAGACACCACCTTTGTGAACTGGCGTGGCTTCTTCGCGGCCCCGGGCCTGCCCGAGGACAAGCTTGCAGCCTATCAGGCCGCGATTGCAAAGATGTACGACACCCCGGAATGGGAAGAGGTTCGTGCACGCAACGGTTGGGTGAACATCCACAACTCGGGCGATGATTTCCGGTCATTTCTTGAGCAGCAGGAACAACAGATCGGTGATCTGATGAAAAAGCTGGGCTTCCTCTGAATCCAACTTGGGCAGAGCGGTAACCCGCTCTGCCATCTCTGACGACCAAAAAAGGAGGGGGTCCCATGGCGCTGGATCGCTGGATCGCGCTCATTCTTCTGGGTGTTTGTATAACATATGGCTACGCCGCTTGGTTCACGATGGACAGTAGTCTGCCTCCTTTCATGCAAAGAAATCCCATCTGGCCAAGCACTTTTCCCAAAGTGCTGTCGATTCTGGGCATCATCACGGCCACGATCATTCTGCTGGGCTTTGAAAAGGCTGAACCCAGCGAACCTGAAATCGATTATCGGCGGTTGGGCGATTACCATCTTGGTCAGGCGATCATGCTGCTGGTTCTGATGGTCGTCTACGCATTGTGCCTGCGCCCTGTTGGGTTTCTGATCTCAACCTCGGCCTTCCTAATCTTAGGATCATTTATATTGGGCGAACGCAAATGGCATCTCATGTTTCTCGTCGCCCTGATTGCCACCGGTACAGTCTGGTATCTGGTTCAGGAAGTCCTTGGCATTTACATGCGCCCCTTGCCCGGCATTTTCGGAGGCTGACATGCTTGAAGGACTTCTGATTGGCCTGCAAACGGCATTCTCACTGCAAAACCTGCTGATGGTCGTCGCAGGCTGTCTGATCGGCACATTCATCGGAATGCTTCCGGGTCTGGGCCCGATGTCGATCATCGCCATCATGATCCCGGTGGCAATTTCCATGGGTGACCCGTCGGCCGCGCTGATCCTGCTGGCCGGCGTGTATTATGGCGCCATTTTTGGTGGCTCGACCTCTTCTATTCTGCTGAATGCCCCGGGGGTCGCGGGTACCGTCGCGTCCAGCTTTGACGGCTACCCGATGGCCCGTCAGGGCAAAGCGGGCAAAGCCTTGACCATTGCCGCAATTGCGAGCTTTGCAGGTGGCACGTTCGGTGCGTTGCTGTTGATGGTCTTCGCTCCTGCCCTGTCCTCTGTTGCGTTGCTTTTCCACTCGGCCGAGTATTTCGCGCTGATGGTTGTCGGCTTGTCCGCCATTGCCGCTTTCGCGGGAACAGGTCAGGTTGCCAAGGCTATCATAATGACAATCCTTGGATTGATTATGGCAACCGTCGGCGAAGGCGCGCTGTTCAACATGCCCCGCTTCACAATGGGCATCATGGATTTGCAGTCGGGTTTTGGCTTTATCACACTTGCAATGGCCATGTTCGCCTTACCCGAAGCTCTGTTTCTTGTTCTCAAACCCAAGGACCTTAAGGGCGAAGAAGGCGAAATCAAGGACCTGCGCATAAGCAGGGAGGAAGCCAAAGCCATTGCTCCGGTGATTGGCCGCCAGTCTATCCAAGGGTTTTTCATCGGCGTTCTGCCGGGTGCCGGTGCAACGATTGCCAGTTTTCTGGGCTATGCGGTCGAGCGTAACATCGCCCCAAAAGCCGAGCAGGACGAATTCGGCAAAGGGTCAATCAAAGGGCTGGCCGCGCCTGAAACAGCAAACAACGCCGCCTGTACCGGCTCGTTCGTACCGCTGCTGACCCTGGGCATTCCCGGATCGGGTACGACGGCGATCCTGCTTGGCGCATTGATTGCGCTGAACGTGACGCCGGGCCCACGCCTTATGCTGGACGAGCCGCAGATCTTTTGGGCGGTCATCATGTCCATGTTCATTGGCAATCTGGTGCTTCTGATCCTGAATCTGCCGCTGATCCCCTACATTGCCAAAGTTCTCTCGGTGCCGCGCAACTATCTGATCCCCTTTATTTTGTTCTTTACTCTGATGGGGGCCTATATCGGGCAGAACAATGCAACCGAACTGCTGATACTGGTAGGTTTTGGGGTATGCGCAACGGCGTTGAAATTCGCTGATTACCCATTGGCACCACTGCTGATTGGTTTCATCCTCGGCGGCATGATGGAAGACAACTTCTCACGGTCCATGCAGTTGTACGATGGCATCGCCTTTATCTGGGAACGCCCGATGACGCTGGGTCTGCTGGTTATCGCGGCGCTTCTGGTGCTCCTGCCCAGCTACCGCGCGCGCCGTGCACAGGCCCGGGCGGAAGGGGTTGCCGAAGGTGACTGACCCGCTGGCGGGAATACGGGTTCTCGATCTGACCAATGTCCTCGCGGGTCCGTATTGCTGCTACCAACTGGCATTGATGGGTGCCGACGTGATCAAGGTCGAACGCCCCGATGGTGGCGACCTTGCTCGCGTTCTGGGAGCCGATCCTGCCAGAAACAAGGCGGGGATGGGGATCAGTTTTCTGGCGCAGAATGCCGGGAAAAAATCTGTCACGCTGGACATGAAATCGGAAAAGGGCAAGGCGCTGCTGAAACGCCTTGTCCAGTCAGCCGATGTTCTGGTGGAAAACTTCCGGCCCGGAGTAATGGATCGTCTTGGTCTTGGTTACGAAGTTCTGCGCAACGTCAATTCCAACCTGATCTATTGCGCCATCAGCGGGTTCGGGCAGGATGGCCCCCGGCGCGGCGATCCGGCTTATGACCAGATTGTGCAGGGTATCAGCGGCGTGATGTCAATCACCGGCGCCCCCGACACGGCACCTTATCGCGTCGGCTATCCGTTGGCAGACACGGTCGGGGGGATGACGGCTGCCTTTGCAGTCGCGGCGGCATTGAACGCCAACCCGCGCGGCGCGTATCTGGATGTTGCGATGTCCGAAGCCGTAATTTCGACGATGGGCTGGGTTGTTTCAAATTATCTTGTGGGCGGCGTAACACCCGGAGCACACGGGAATGAGAACACAACCTCGGCCCCCTCAGGGACATTTGCCACGCTGGACAGCCCGATCAACATCGCGGCCAATCGGGACGAGCAATGGCAGGCACTTGCCCGCTGTCTGGGGCGGGATGATCTTCTGGACAACGCTGATTACGCAACGCGCGAAGACCGCAAAAGAAACCGCCACGCCTTACGTACAAAACTGGAACGAACCCTGAAAACGAAGGCTGCGGCCGAATGGGTGAGTGAATTAAACGCTTTGGGTGTTCCAGCTGGGCAAGTTCTGACCGTACCAGAGGCCCTTGCAGACCCGCAACTTTACGATCGCGGTCTGATTGGCTCTTTACAGGTTCACGGCGAACAGATGCAGCTTGCAGGTAGTCCCGTCGTAATGGATGGCACCCGGCGAATGCCGCAAATCGCGCCACCAAAACTTGGGGCCGACAACAAGGCAGTGTGGTCTGAAATCGGATTGACCGACGCGGAAATCGACGCGCTGCGCAGAGAGGGGATCATATGAACGATGTGTCAGATTGGTGGGCAACATCCATCATCGATATGGAACCTGGCCGGATCGACCTGCGCGGAGAGCCGATTCAAAACCTGATCGGACGCCTGGGTTTCGCGGAGATGATCTGGTTCATGGTACGCGGCGACCACCCATCAAAAGCGCAGGCCCAATTGTTCGAAGCCGCGCTGGTCGCGGCAGTCGACCACGGTCCGCAGGCCCCATCGATTGCGACCGCGCGCATGGCGGTGACCTGTGGCCTGCCTCTCAACAACGCGATGGCGAGCGCCGTGAACATGTTGGGCGACATTCATGGAGGGGCTGGCGAGCAAACCGTGGAACTCTACCACTTTGTGGGCCTTTACCCTGGCACTTTGGAGCAGGCAATCAATGCGAGGATCGAAAGCCACGGAAAGATACTTCCGGGTTTTGGTCACAGGTTTCACACACCCACAGACCCTCGTGCGCCGCGCCTGATGGAACTGGTCGCCGAAGCGGTGAAAACCGGTGCTTGCGATGGGCAGGTCATGCGCATTGCGCAGCAGATCGAGGCAGAGCTTGCGCGGCGTAAGGGTAAACCCGTCCCGATGAACATCGATGGCGCAACCGCAGTTATTTATGCCGAGCTTGGGTTTACGCCACCATTGGCGCGCGGCCTTTTCTGCCTGTCCCGATCAGTGGGTATTCTGGCACATGCCTGGGAGCAGATGCAGCAAGGTGGTCGCAACAAAGGGCCGACCCCACCCTCGTATCGCTGGACGTACCAGCCGGGCTAAGCACTTTTCCGATGGGATCGATTTGTCAACAGATCTGCGGCAGCACGGGCAATAACCAGCTCTTCGTTTGTCGGAATAACCATGGCCACCACACGGGACAGATTTGTCGAGATTATCCGATCATTGTCCGCGTTGGCATCGGGATCCAGTTCAATCCCCAGCCACCCCATTCCGGAACATACCCTGTCGCGTACAAGACGCGAGTTTTCTCCGATACCACCAGTGAAGATCAGGGCATCAATACCGCCCAATATTGCGGCCATTGCCCCAAGTTCGCGGCGGATGCGGAAAGTGAAATAGCTGATGGCCTGTCGGCTTTCACGGGTATCTGCTTTTTCAAGAGTGCGCATGTCGCTTGAAAGTCCGGACAGACCCAGCAAACCTGATTTGCGAAACAGAAGGTCGGAAATCTCTGAGGCGCTCAACCCTTCCTGATCCATCAGATACAACAAAACACCTGGATCGAGCTGACCGCAACGTGATCCCATCGGCAGCCCGTCCAACGACGAAAACCCCATGGTCGAACCGACGGATCGCCCCCCGATCATGGCACACATCGACGCACCGTTACCCAAATGCGCGACCACAACCCGCCCCGCGTGCAAAAGTGGCGCGGTTTTGGCCAAATGGTCCGAGATGTACTCATAACTAAGCCCGTGAAAACCATAGCGGCGGACGCCTTTGTCGTAATACTCGCGCGGCAGGGCGAATACGTCGTTCTCCCAGGGGTGATTGCGATGAAAGGCCGTGTCAAAACAGGCAATCTGGGCGGCATTTGGAAAGCGTTCCATAGCTGCCTTGACGCCAGCCAGGTTGTGCGGCTGGTGCAGAGGTGCATACGGAGAGAGCTTGTCCAACTCCTCCAAAGCAGCGGCGGTCAACGGCAATGGCGTATCGATCTCAGGTCCGCCGTGAACAATACGATGCCCAACCGCGGTGACCTCGCAACTGGGGAAGGCACGTGACAACAGGTTCAGTACCCAGTCCAGGGCGGCGGCATGATCGTGAATATCTCCTGCCGTGCCATTCGCCAGAACTCCGCCGCCAGATGACCGCGCCTTGACGGTTGGCTCAGGCTCGCCGATCCGTTCGACCACACCGGTGCACACCATGATTGGATCGTCTTCTGTCAGTTCGAACAGGCCGAACTTCATCGAAGACGATCCGGCATTCAGTGTCACGACATGTGTCATGCATACCCTCTGGTTTACGAAAAGGTGAAGCTCAGGAAGTTTACAGATCCGCATTGGGCCAAGGTTGTGCTTCAGACGTTATACAAGAGACTACGAACCAGCCCACCGCGACAACCCCGGTCTTTTCGAACTTTCAAGAAAGAAAAGATCAATTAGCACAGCCGTTTCTGTAGCGCCAACATCACCTTCATTCCGGTCGTCCCAGTCGTAATCATGGATTGAACCACGTGCAAGATACTAAGCTGACGCCCCTCAAAACGCGGTTTCAAGAAGGCAGCGCACTTCATCACGCGTCGTTTTGCGATCACGCGCGACGATGTCCGCCGCCACTTTGTTTTCGCATGGTCAACCCAATGCGCTTTCTCGGGACATCAACATCGACAACACGTACTTTAACCACCTGCCCGGTCTTAACCACGTCATGCGGATCTTTGACAAACCGGTCCGCCAGCTGGCTGACATGAACAAGCCCATCCTGATGCACACCGATATCCACAAAAGCGCCAAAAGCCGCGACGTTGGTGACTGTGCCTTCCAAAACCATTCCGGGTTTCAGATCGGTGATTTCTTCGATACCGTCGGTGAATGATGCGGTGACGAAACTGGGTCTGGGGTCGCGTCCGGGCTTTTCAAGTTCGGCAAAGATGTCCCGAACCGTCGGCAGGCCGAAATCCTGAGTTACAAATTGTTCCGCCCGCAACCCCTTTAAAGCGCCATTATGGCCCATGATGTTTCGGATATCACGGCCGCAGGCGGCAACAACCCGGCGCGCAACGTCATAGGCTTCGGGGTGTACCGAAGACGCATCCAGCGGCTCGGAACCGTCCCTGATGCGCAGGAAGCCGGCGCATTGTTCGAACGCGCGCGGTCCAAGGCGGGCGACGGACAGCAAATCCTTCCGCGATAGGAAGGGCCCATTCAGATCGCGGTGGGTGACAATCGCTTCGGCTTGCGCTGGCCCCAGACCTGATACGCGTGACAGCAAAGGGGCGGACGCTGTGTTCAGATCGACCCCGACAGCATTCACCACATCCTCGATCGCGGAATCCAGCGACTGTGACAGGCGATGCTGATCCACATCATGCTGATACTGGCCGACACCAATGGATTTCGGTTCGATTTTTACAAGCTCGGCCAAAGGGTCCTGCAATCGGCGCGCAATCGAGACCGCACCACGTAGCGAGACATCCAGATCCGGAAACTCGCGCGCAGCCAGTTCAGAGGCGGAATAGACCGAAGCCCCAGCTTCTGACACCACCACTTTTGTTGGTGCTTTCACCGTCTTGGGTAGTAGCGCAAGAGTGTCTGCAACCAATTTTTCGGTTTCACGGCTGGCAGTCCCGTTCCCGATTGCGATCAGTTCGATCTGATGAGCAGATATCAGATTGAGGATACTGGCCTGTGCGCCACGCAAATCATTCTTCGGCTGAAATGGGTACAAGGTGTCAGTGGCAACGACCTTGCCGGTCGCATCAACGACAGCAGCCTTTACGCCCGTACGAATGCCCGGATCCAGACCCAATGTCGCCTTGGCACCTGCCGGCGCGGCAAACAGCAGGTCCTTGAGGTTTCGCGAGAAGACCTGAATGGCTTCGTCCTGCGCCCGGCTGCGCAGATCGGCCATCAGTTCGACCATCATGGACAGCGAAAGCTTTACCCGCCATGTCCAGCCCGCGACTTTGCGCAACCATGCGTCTGCCGGCCCCGTGCCACGTGTCTGTAGATGAGCGGCAACAATCGTCTCGGCCCGCGCGGCACCAAATTCCGGTTCAGGCGCGATATCCAGCGTGACGATGCCCTCTTTGGATGCCCGCAGCATCGCCAATGCCCGATGCGACGGCACGTCTGCCCACAATTCGGCATGGTCAAAGTAGTCGCTGAACTTTGCGCCGTCCTTTTCCTTGCCTTCGATGACCTTTGCGCTGAGCAGGGCCTCGCGCTGCATGAAGCTGCGCAATTCGCCCAGCAGTGCGGCGTTTTCCGTCAGCCGCTCGGTCAAAATGTCCCGCGCGCCGTTCAATGCATCCCGGGTCGTCGTTACCGCCTCGGTGAGGTACGCCGCGGCCAATGTTTCAGGGTCGCAGTTGCGGTCCGCCAGAATAGCGTCAACCAAAGGTTCAAGCCCATTTTCGCGCGCAATCATAGCCTTGGTGCGCCGTTTTGGCTTGTATGGCAGATAAATGTCTTCCAACTGCGCTTTGGTTTCGGCACGCGCTATGGATTGGCTCAGATCTTCTGTCAGTTTGCCCTGATCCTTGATCGAGTTCAGGATGGTCTCACGCCGCGCTTCAAGCTCGCGCAGATAGGTCAGCCGCTCGGACAGCAGACGCAACTGGGTGTCGTCCAATCCTCCGGTTGCTTCTTTTCGATACCGGGCGACAAAAGGCACGGTTGCTCCGTCGTCCAGTAGCTTGATCGCGGCACCGACCTGCTCGGATCGTGCATTAATCTCGGTGGCGATGGTGCGGGCGATACGGTCCAATGGGGCCTCCTGAAACGACGCTGGAAGAACTTCTTAACCAGCTGTTTCGGCAAGGGGAAGACCCTTGGTTCAATCTGAACCGGTCACAGATTGACGCCGCTCAGTTGCGGCGTGCAATCGACGATTCCAGCGTTGAGCGCAGTAGTTGCGCATCTAGCGGTTTGTAGAGCAAAGGCAGATTGGCGCGCTTGCAACGCTCGGCCAGTTCAGGTGATCGGTTGGCCGAGATAATGCAGCCGGGCAGAGGGCCAAACTCGTGCGTCAGGGCATGTATCGCGTCAACACCGGTTCTATCGTGATTTAACTGAAAATCGGCAACTATTGCGTCAGGCAGAATGTCAATTTCACGAAGTAGATTGATTGCTTCGTCTTCGCTTTCGCTCTCCAGAACCTCAACCCCCCAGGATTCGATGGTCATGGTCAGTGCACTACGGAGGTTTTCATCATTCTCAATCAACAATACGACCGTGTTACCAAGGACCTTGGAGCCCGGATCGCGGGCCGCAGGGGCGCTGCTGCAAATGGTCTGCTCTTCCTGCGCCAACGGCACTTCGACCGAGAATCCAGTTCCTTTGCCTACTTCGGAATACAGCTGGATTGGATGTTGCAACAGCCCACAGGCGCGCTCCACGATTGCAAGGCCCAATCCCATACCCTCTGCGGCGCTGGCATCAGAATGCAGGCGCTGAAATTCCTGAAAGACGAGGTCTCTTTGGTCTGACGCGATACCGATACCTGTATCCCAGACCTGCAAGGCAATTGCGCCTTTGCGACGCCGCACACCGACCAGAACCTTTCCGACCTCGGTATACCTGATCGCGTTCGAAAGCAGGTTCTGCAAAATCCGACGCAAATAGCTGGCGTCGCTGGTCACGCGCGCGTTCGTGTCAACAAAAGACAGCTCAAGCCCTTTTGCCTGCGCCACCGGGCGAAACGCATCTTCCATCTGCGAAAACAGCGTACTCACTGTTATGGTCGACAAATGCGCGGTGGCCCGCCCTGAATCAAGTTTCGAGATATCCAGCAGCGCTTCCAGAATGTGTTCAACACTGTTCAGCGCACTTTCAGCCTTTCCTGCAACGGTTCTTGCGTCGTCTTTGTCCAGACCGCTGCCCAGCGATGCAACATAAAGCTTTGCCGCTGACAGAGGTTGCAACAGGTCGTGACTGGCCGCTGCCACAAATCGCGACTTGGATGCGTTTGCACGCTCGGCCTCGTTCAAAGCGTCAGCCAGTTCCATCGTGCGCGATGTTACGCGCTGTTCCAGCAATTCTTTGGCCTCATATAAGGCCTGGGCGGATTTTCGTTCTGCGGTTACATCGGTGAAGGATATCACAAAACCGCGGTCGGGCATTTCCTGCGCAAAAACAGAAAGTATCTTCGACCTTCCACGGTGCATCTGAAATTGCAGAGGACGGCGATAGGTTTGCCGCGTCACCCAGTTCAGAAGATCGGCTTCCGTTACCCCCTTCTGGAACCTGATGTTCGCGCCAAGGCGATTGGACAGCGATTCAAACCGGGTTCCCGTCTGAAACTGTGCGATTGGAATGGCCAGCAACTCGCTAGCGCGGTTGTTCCACCCGATCAGACGGTGTTTGTTGTCAAAAATGCAAACGCCCTGTTCAATATGTTCAAGCGTTGCGCGGATCAGCCTGGCCTTGTCATCCAGTATCCGGTCACGCTCCCGCCGTTCGATCCGCATGATATCGGTCACATCGGTTTGCAGAATAACAGTGCCGCCATCCGGCGTGCGGTGTTCGGACACTTGTGACCACCGATTGCCAACAAGCCGGACGTTGAACACCACATGATCGTCCGTGTGCCGATCCAGGCGGCTTTTGGCCCAGTCTGTCGGTGTCATTGTTTCAGGCAGGGACAGAAACCCTGATCGGCTGACCAGTTCGACATATTCGGCAAAGCTCAATCCCGGGCTCAGCCGCTCCTGAATGTCGGGCATATGCAGACCAAAACGGCTGTTACACAGCACCAGTTTTTCGTCGCGATTGAAAAGGGCAAACCCCTCTTGCACCGTTTCGATTGCATTGGCCAGATCCGCGCGTGCGGCTTCGGTGTCCTTGTTCGCCTGTGCCAATCTGGCATTGGAATCGTTCAGCAATTCAAGGGCACGTTCCAGATCATTCGTCCGGGCGCGGACCTCTTGTTCAAGCACGGCCGCACGCTGAAACTGCGCATAAGCTGCGCCTGACGCATCGGTGGATTCTTCTACCCGACGCATCAGCGCTTCGGCGATCTTGCGAAGTTTCTCGTTCTGGCGGTCAACCGAGTCCGACGGGTCAGTAAGATGCTCGATCATGCGTTACTCTTTCTCGGGCGGATAAATCGCAACACCCGTCAGAGTTTGGTTCACATGGATAGAGTTGTACTGCTCTCCGTAAGTTGAAAATCCGACAACGTGATTGCGGGCCAGAATGTCCGAGATTTCGCGTGTCTTTTGCTTTTCCTGCGCTTCCAGTCGGCGGAGAATGCAATCACAGCCCAGAATTGTGTCGGGTTGCCGTTTCTCGGTCAGAAGGCCGATTTCTTCCTCAAGGTGCTCTACCATGTCCCTTGGTTCGGCCAGCGTCAGCACAAGCCCTTCATCAATGGCCGAGAAAAAGACAAGGTCCCCGTTGCCCGCCACCTGCTGAATGGCGCGGACGTGATGCTGCCCACCAATCTGCACAACAACGGGGTGCGCCGCAAAGGTGAATGTCGTCAGTTGTTCCGGATCCTTGCCAAGGATACGGGCGTACTCGCGGGCGGCGGGCTCGGCATTGATCTCCTGAACGATGCGTTTTGCCGGATCCGCCTTGGTTACGACCATACGCCGGGTCGTTGGAACCAGATGATCCGTTTTGAACACCTTGATCGGGCACCGCGTACGAACCTGAGTCAGTATGGCAGCATTGCTCAGTGCCTTGCCCTGATGCAGCACATAGGTACGCCCGAACCGGGTTCCATCACCGGCCGATCCGCCAAACAATGGCACCGGCCCCAAGCCGACGGCCAACTCGGAGGTCAACGCATCCTCTTTGGTCGACAATCCGTCGATCATCAGGAACGTAAACTCATGGCTCCAGTCGGGCGCCGTGACCATCATGGCATTTCGGTTGTGGATCATCTCGTTGATGATGCTTTCCGCCTCAAAATCGTTCAGATCGGAAACTAGGACCGTACGCGTGTCGAAATGGGATTGCGGGAGGCCGATTGCGACGATCTGGTCTTCGCAATAACCGCTATCCGCAAGTTCTCCGGCGGTGGTGCAGCCAACCACCGGCGTAGGCGCAAACACCTGCTCGGCTTTGGCAATGACCGCAGCGGCGTCCGCGTTCGGACTGACGAACAATATCACCAGCGCAAGTGGCTCAGCCCCGATTTGACGTTCGAGCACCCCAAGCGCCTGCCCGGTGTCGTAACGCACGAAAGCCGTTTTGACGATGCCTGTTGCACCGGTCCGGGCTGTCGCCCACCCGACTGCTTGGTCCATCGAGCCTCCTCCCTAAAGCGCGACGATGTGGTGAGAGTATGACGCTTAGCCTTGGTCTTGCAAGACGCTGGCAAACGAAGCTTTCTTTGCAATCAGAACGGCTTGCGTCCGGCTTTGCACACCCAGTTTCCGCATGATTGCCGTGACATGCGCTTTGACCGTGGGTTCCGCAATGGACAGGTCATAGGCAATCTGCTTGTTCAGTTTACCTTCGCAGATCAGTTGCAGGATGCGGGCTTGCTGATTTGTCAGTGTCGCAAGCCGATTGACCGCGTCGGCGTGTTCATCCTCTTCAACATTGATCAGAACGCATCCTTCGGGCACAAAAACTTTGCCGGAATGCACTGTCTCGAATGCCAGGCGAAACACATCGCGTTGGCTATGCTTGGGTACATAACCCGATGCACCCGCCTGAATCACCTGACTGACAACGCGATTATCCGTCATCGAGGACACCACAATAACCGGGGCATTCGCAGCAGCCTTCAGACGGACAAGGCCGTCCAGCCCTTCCACATCCGGCAGGTTGAGGTCCAGCATGACCGCGTCCGGTTTCAGCCCCCCTGATAGAAGTTCCATCGCGCCTTCCAGTCGGTCTGCGGTATGGATTTCGCCGATCTGCGCCACGCTTTGCAAGGTCATCGACAGCGCGTCGCAAAACAGGGGGTGGTCATCGACGATCAGCACTTTCTCGAAGCCAGACCTTACAACGGAGTCAGCAAGCATTTGGTATTGCCTTTTTTCAATCAGATTGTCCCCAGCTTACCCAATCCTAACAACGAAAGTAATCTGCGCCTACTGGCCCAAAGTCGTACATAAGACCGGCTCGGCGTCACCTACACCCAAGGTCTAATAGGCAGGGCGAAAAACACCACGTAGCGTAAGAAAAAACACCTGGAGAAGAGAAATGGAGCTTAGCGACAGCCGCGTCATCGCCGCGCCGCGATCCAAGGTCTGGGATGCGCTTTTGTCGGTTGAGGTTCTGAAAGAATGCGTTCCGGGATGTCAGGAAATGACGGGCTCGGTCGATGACGGGTTCGAAGCGACGGTGGTGCAGAAAGTTGGCCCCGTCAAAGCGACCTTCAAAGGGGCCGTTACCCTTTCTGATATCGTAACGCTTGAAAGCGTGAAGCTCTCGGGTGAAGGTAAGGGTGGGGCTGCGGGTTTTGCCAAGGGTGCGGCCGATGTCAGTTTGTCTGATGTGCCCGAAGGTACTCTGCTGACCTATACCGTCGACGCACGTGTCGGTGGCAAGCTGGCCCAGCTTGGCAGCCGGGTCATTGATGGAGTCGCCAGAAAAATGGCCGACCGGTTCTTTGAAAACTTTCAGAACGCGGTCGAACCGGAAAAAACGCCCGATCCGGAAACCTCGGATCAGGTTCAAGCCGAACCTTCGGCCGAAGATGAAGAAGGCGAAGCAAAAAAAGGTTGGTTCAAGCGCGTATTGGGCGGTTGAACCGTTGGAATTCAGGGAGGAGAAAGTCATGAAAATTTCCATGACCGTGAACGGCAAGGCCGTAAGCGGCGAGGTCGAGGGCCGGACATTACTGTCCGGCTTTCTGCGCGAGCAACTGTCATTGACGGGCACGCATGTCGGCTGTGATACGGCCCAGTGCGGCGCTTGCGTTGTAAATGTGAATGGTCAGGCCGTGAAGTCGTGCAATATGCTGGCGGTCGAAGCCGACGGCGCTGATGTTGGCACCATCGAAGGTCAGGCAAATGCGGACGGTTCGCTGAACGTGATCCAGCAAGCCTTTCAGGATCATCACGGCCTTCAATGCGGGTTCTGTACTCCGGGTATGGTGATGAGCGCCGCAGCGCTGCTGAAAGACAACCCGCGCCCATCTGAGGCCGAAATCCGGAAATACCTGGAAGGCAACCTGTGCCGCTGCACAGGGTACCACAATATCGTCAAGGCGATCATGGCCGCCTCTGGCCAGGACGTCGGCAGTATCGCCGCGGAATGATGCCGCTGCGGGCGTAAATGTTGCGCCCGTGGGACAAGTGAAGGGTGCAACAGCATCCGTTTATGGGAGGAGAACAAGCAATGCCCAAAGACAGTGGCATCGGAGCCAGCTCCAAGCGGCGCGAGGACGTCCGCTTTCTGACCGGAGCAGGCAACTACACCGACGACATCAATGTACGTGGCCAGGCTTACGTATATTTCCTGCGGTCCGACATCGCGCATGGGCGGATCAATTCTGTGGATACATCAACGGCCGAGGGTATGCCCGGCGTGGTCAGGATATTCACCGGCAAAGACTTTGAAGGCGTGGGCGGAATGCCCTGTGGCTGGGAAGTGACCGACAAGCACGGCGCACCGATGCAGGAACCGCCACATCCCATTCTAGCACAGGGCAAGGTGCGCCACGTGGGCGATCCCATTGCCGCCGTGGTGGCTGACAGTCTGGAACAGGCCCGTGACGCGGTTGAGGCTATTGATCTGGATATCGAGGAACTGCCCGCCGTGATCGACATGAAATCCGCCGCGCAGGAAGGCGCGACGCTGGTTCATGACGATCTGAAAAACAACATCTGCTACGACTGGCAGCTGGGTGAGGCCGACGACGCAAAGGTGAACGACGTCTTTACCAACGCGGCGCACGTTACCAAGCTGGATCTGGTGAACAACCGGCTGGTCGCCAACCCGATGGAACCGCGCGTGGCCGTGGCGGAATACAGCCGGGGCACGGATGAATATACGCTCTATACCACTTCGCAGAACCCGCATGTCATCCGCTTGTTGATGTGCGCCTTCGTTCTGGGTTTGCCGGAACATAAAGTCCGCGTCGTGGCCCCGGATGTGGGTGGTGGATTTGGCACCAAGATATTCCACTATGCGGAAGAAGCGTTCTGCACCTTTGCCGCCAAAGCCTGCAACCGCCCAGTCAAGTGGACCGCCAGCCGGTCCGAGGCGTTCATGTCGGATGCGCAGGGTCGTGACCATGTCAGCACGATTGAACTGGCTCTGGATGCGGATAACAACTTTATCGGGCTGCGGACCAACACCTATGCCAATCTGGGCGCTTATCTTTCGACCTTCTCCAGCTCGGTGCCGACATGGCTGCACGGGACGCTGATGGCAGGCAACTATAAGACCCCGGTCATTCAGGTAAATGTGAAGGCGATGTTTACAAACACGGTGCCGGTGGACGCCTATCGCGGCGCTGGCCGCCCCGAAGCAACCTTCCAGCTGGAGCGTGTCATCGACAAGGCCGCCCGCGAGTTGGGTGTGGATCCGATCGCCCTGCGTCGCCAGAACTTTGTCACGCAGTTCCCCTATGACACGCCAGTGGCGCTGACTTACGACACCGGGGACTACAACGGGACAATGGACAAGCTTGAGGCTGCTGCCGATCTGGCAGGCTTTGCCGCCCGCCGTGCAAAAAGCGAGGCCAACGGCAAGCTGCGGGGCCTGGGTGTCAACTGCTATATCGAGGCCTGCGGTATCGCGCCGTCGAACATCGTTGGCATGCTGGGGGCCCGGGCGGGTCTTTATGATGCCGCGACCGTTCGGGTTAATGCCACCGGTTCGATCAGCGTCATGGTCGGCGCGCACAGCCATGGTCAGGGGCATGAGACGGCCTTCCCGCAGGTTGTGGCCGACATGATCGGCATCGACGAGTCGATGGTCGAGATCGTGCATGGTGACACCTCGAAGATCCCGTTTGGCATGGGCACCTATGGCTCACGCTCGCTGGCGGTTTGTGGATCGGCGATGGTCAAGGCGACCGAAAAAGTGATCGACAAGGCCAAGAAGATCGCCGCCCACCTGTTGGAAGCGTCCGAGGCGGATATCGAGCTGAAGGACGGTCAGTTCAGTGTTGCGGGGACCGACAAGTCGGTGGCATGGGGGGATGTGACCCTCACGGCTTATGTCCCGCACAACTATCCGCTGGAAGTTGAACCGGGACTGGAAGAAACCGCGTTTTATGACCCGGCCAACTTTACTTTCCCGGCAGGGGCTTATGCATGTGAGGTCGAGGTTGATCCGGACACAGGTCAGGTCACGATTGAGAAGTTCACGGCTGCGGATGACTTCGGCAATATCGTCAATCCGATGATCGTTGATGGACAAGTGCATGGCGGTATTGGTCAGGGCATCGGTCAGGCCTTGCTTGAAAACTGTGCCTATGACGAGAATGGCCAACTGCTGAGCGCGTCCTTCATGGACTACGCGATGCCACGCGCTGATGACGTCCCGTTCTACAGCGTCGATCATTCAAGCCAGACGCCCTGTACACACAATCCGCTTGGTGTGAAGGGTTGCGGCGAGGCCGGAGCGATCGGCTCACCGCCTGCGGTGGTCAACGCGGTGCTGGATGCGTTGAACTCGGGTGGAAGGGCTGTTGATCATATCGACATGCCGATGAGCCCGTCACGCGTTTGGACGGCGATGCATGGTTGAGAGGTTGGGGTGCGAGGGGTTAGCCCCTCGCGCTCCCCGGGATATTTATAGCCAGATGAAGGGCGGATCAGCGCCTTTCGGAAAGGAAGAACGAAATGTACAATTTCGAGTTTGAGAAGCCCTCGACCATTGCTGACGCGGTTGCAGCATTGGCAGCAGAGGATGCGCAGGCGTTGGGAGGCGGACAAACGCTGATCCCGACATTGAAGCAACGGTTGGCGGCACCGTCCAAACTGGTGTCGGTGAGCGGCATTGCCGAGATGCAAGGCGTCTGCGTTGATGATGACGGCTCGGTCTCTGTTGGGGGTGCAACACCTCACGCTGTCGTTGCTCGCGACGTTGCGGGGTCTTATCCCGCGCTGGCGGCATTGGCTGGACAAATTGGCGACCCGGCAGTGCGCAATCGTGGAACCATCGGTGGTTCGGTTGCGAACAATGACCCGGCAGCCTGTTATCCGGCGGGTGTGCTGGGATCGGGCGCAACCGTGGTGACCAACGCGCGTCAAATTGCGGCAGATGACTTTTTTCAAGGCATGTTCACCACAGCCCTGGATGAAGGAGAGATCATCACCTCGATCCGCTTTCCGGTTCCGCAGGCGGCAAGCTATCAAAAATTCCTGCAACCAGCATCGCGGTTTGCACTTGTTGGGGTATATTTGGCCCGTTTCACGGACGGCGTGCGCGTGGCGGTGACCGGGGCAAGTGAGGATGGCGTCTTCCGTTGGAGCGAAGCCGAGCAGGCGCTGAACAAGGAGTTTCGCCCGGACGCCTTGATGGACCTTCGGATTAACCCCGCCAACATGATAGCTGATTTACATGGCAGCAAGGAATACCGGGCGCATCTTGTGTCGATCATGACCAAACGCGCCGTTGAAGCCTGCATGTAGGAATTTCACGAAATGATGCTCAAAAGCCCCGGTTTTTACCGGGGCTTTTTCGTTGAGATATGGTTTTGGTGTCTCGCCACAGTCGGGCTGGCCAGCACCTTTTCGTTGTTTGAGGGTCGTGGCCAGTGTCTACGCAAAAAAAATCAGGCCGCCCAATTCCAGACGGCCTGATCACGTCATAAGCTAAGCATTTGCTTATTCGGCGGCTTGTGCACCTGTAGCGGCATGTTTGTCACGCTGACTGTCTCGGAACAAAGCTTTGGCCAATGCAATACACATCAAACCCATTACAGCAGTAAAGGGCAGTGCTCCGATGATCATTGCGTTTCGCAAAGCATCCATCGGGTTGTTTTCGCCCGCTGCGAGGACCAGCGCGCCAATCACAGCCGTCAGGATGACACCCCAGATGATGCGGTGCTTGATGCCCGTCTCCTGGCTGCCGCCCGACATGATGGTGTTCATCACCAGAATGCCCGAGTCTGCCGACGTGACGAGGAATGTCATGATCAGGATCACGCACATCACGTTCAGCAATGACAACAGACCTCCGTCAATCATGTAAGACAGGGTCACGAACAGCTTGTTGGTGTTTGATGCTCCGACGATCGCACCTTCTGCAGCGCCTGCCAGTTCCAGGTCGATCGCGGTGCCGCCCAAAACCGTCATCCAAGCAAAGCACACCAACGCCGGAGCGAACACGCAACCCACGATGAACTCGCGGACAGACCGTCCTTTCGAAATACGGGCAAGGAACAAGCCCACAAAGGGCGAGAACGCGATCCACCAGGCCCAGTAGAACGTGGTCCAGCCCGACTGCCAGCCGAACTGACGCCCCTGCTCACCCGCCGCATAAACGGCCGCCAGCGTTGCTTCATCCAACTCGGCTGCTGCCCCTTCCAGGCCGCTCTTGAAACCGTCAAAGCTGCCCCACGCATTGGTAGCTCCGCCCATCAGATCATTGGCATGGGCTTGTGCTTCGGCGGGCAGAGCCGCAGCGAAGGCTTCAACTGACAGTGGACCATAGGCGTTAAAGCTGAGCGACAGGATATGCAGAATATAGTCGACCATTGCTGTGCCATAAGTGGTCATGGCAAAGACGAACGAGCCGAAGACGATAAATGTGCCCAACAGGATGATCGACAATACGAGGTTCAGGTTCGACAGGTATTTAACACCACGACCAACGCCTGATACGGCCGAAATAATCGACAGACTCATGATGATGACCAGACCGGCGATCAGACCCACTTTGCTTGGGGTTGGAACTTCGCCACCCAGATCCATGACCCATTCCATACCGGTGATGGCATAAAGCCCGTCGATGAATTGGCTGACACCATAGCCGATGGTGACAGAAACACCGAGGATCGTTGCAACAACGCCCAAAACGTCAACCACATGGCCGAAGAAGCCATTGACGAAGCGGCCAAACAGGGGCGTCAGCGCCGAGCGGATGGTGAGAGGCATGTCGCGGGTATAAGCGTAATATGCCAGCGACAACCCGGTAACCACATAGATGGCCCAAGCGTGAAACCCGTAGTGCAAGAAGGTATATCGGTAAGCCGACTGCAGTGCTTCGGGTGTATTTCCCACGACCGCCTCGGACACGACTTCGGGGTTCGAACCCCACAGCCCCAACGGTTCTGCGGTTGCAAAAACCATCAGACCAACACCCAGGCCGGCGCCGAACATCATGGAGAACCATGAGAAGTTCGAAAACTCGGGCTTTTCACCGGGTGTTCCCATCACACGGCGACCCGTGGATGGAATAGCGGCGACAACGGCCAGAAAAACGAGGAACAACCCGACAATGACAATGTAGAAGCTGTTGAAAAGCTCAAGCAACCGCCCGTTCAGGCTGCCAAGCGTACCGTTTGCGTTTGCTGGGAAGATCAGTGCCCACAAAACCAGCGCGACCATGATGGACTTGCTGATCAGGGCAATTGGGACGCTGTAATTTTCGTAAAAACCGGCATCCGCCGTCTTTATCTCAACGTCCGTGAATGGATCGGGTATCGACATATTGCGTTTTCCTCCGTGTGTTCGCCATTTCTTGTTCTTCTGATTTTGGCTTGGGGTGCACCGCGCGGGACGGCGAAAATAACATGCCCAATGCACCAAACGATCAGCGAGTTGACTGCAACTCAGCTGAGACTTACGGGGAAGACCACACACCATGTGGGATCGCCCACCGCTCTTTTCCTCCCGGATTGTTCTCGCTTGCAAAAGCTGTTGGCTCGAAGTGGCAAGTCTGTCTGCCGTTGAACCTGGTTGCAGCTTCGCAAGAAGTGGTTGCGCCCTTCAATTCGGGGAAACCTATGACAGAGGTTAGGGCAGCTCACCCAAGATTCCGACCCTTATGCTACTCGAAACGACGCTCTCGGTTACTCGAAACACGTGTTAGCGAGAACAAGTAAAGGGCGTGATTGTGGTTCCTTCTACAGTTTCAATACCAGTTTGTCCGACTTGGCTCGCGAAACGCATGTGCACAGGAACTCATGCGTTTCCTGCTCTTGCGGAGTAAGTATACCGTCGCGATGATCGACTTCGCCGGAAACGACATCAATGATACAGGTTCCGCAAAGCCCTTCGGAGCAGCCGAAATCAACCTGCACACCATTGGCCTGCAAAACCTCCAGAATGGATTGGTCCTTGCCAACGGGATAGATCGCACCAGTCGACTGGATCTCGATCTGGAAATCGGCGTTCGGGGCATGTTCAATGTCCGACGCGGCGGCGAACCGTTCAAAGTGTATCGCGCCGCCGCGCAGCAAGGCACCAGCCTCCAGTACCGCATTCAGCATCGGTTCAGGGCCGCAGGTATATACGTCTGCGCCCATCGGCATCGATTGCATGACAGATCTCAGATCGAACACCCCGTCTGTGTTATCACAATGCAAATGATACCATTCATCAAGTCCAAGCGCCCGGAATTGTGCATCCATCGCCGCGTATTCTTTTGATCGAACAAGATAATAGACACGAAAATCCTGCCCTCGGTTCAGCAGCTCACGTGCCATTGCAACCAGTGGAGTGGCCCCGATGCCGCCAGCGATCAAAGTGACGTGCCGATCATGGCTTTCAAGTTTGAAGTGGTTGCGGGGGCCGCCGATTTCCACGGTCGCGCCCTCTTGCAGGTCATGCATCGCCAGTGACCCGCCTCGCCCCTTGTCTTCGCGTTTGACGGCCACGTTGATCAGGCGTCCATCCTGGCTCCAGCTCCACAGCGAGTATTGCCGTATCAGACCGTCTTCAAGATGGATGTCCACATGCGCTCCGGGCTCGAGGCTGGTGAAGCGCCCGCTTTCGATCTCGAAACAGAAGTCAGAGGTGTCGGGGCTGAGCGGCGTTTTTCGCACAAGGCGGGCGACTTGAGTATCCATCACTTGTCCTGTTCGGTCTCACGTGGCGTACATTCTGCGTCGTTCAGCAAACAACAGGAAAAAAGATAGATTTCAATTGCAAAATTTCTAACATTCGGGTGAATTGAGCTCACCCAGAGTTCAAAAGCCGACAAACCTCCATGTCTCGACGCCACTACAACCTTCCCCCTCTTACGACTTTATCGGCCTTTGAAGCCGCCGCTCGGCATCTCAGCTTCAAGGAAGCCGCGAGTGAGCTTTCCGTGACGCCGGGTGCCGTCAGTCATCAGATTAAGGCGCTGGAAGGTGAGCTGGGCGCGGCACTTTTTGTCCGAAAGCACCGCGGTGTGGAACTGACCGAGGATGGGCAAGACCTGTTTGAGGCACTCGGCGCTTCGTTCAGGCAGATTTCAAAGGTACTTGAAAAGATTCGCAGCAACGATGTCGAGAACCACGTAACCGTTGGGTCAACCACTGCCGTCGCCGCACTTTGGCTGTCACCGTCTGTCATCCGGTTCTGGCAAGATTATCCGCACGTGAAAGTGAACCAGATGGCGCAGGACAAGGCGTTCACGGACCGGCCGGATATCGACTTGTTCATCCGCTATGGCCGGGACGCGAACGCGCAACTCACGCACACGAAACTGTATCGCGATATCCTGACACCCGTTTGCAGCCCCCAGATGGCCGCGGACCTTAAAGGGGCCAGCCTTGAAGACCTCGTGCAGCGGCGGCTGATCCATCTTGAAACGCAGGACAGTACCTGGACGACCTGGTCATCCTGGTTCCACGACCTCGGGTTTTCTGGGGTTGTTCCCGTGGAATCGCGGGTGAACAGCTATGCGCTTGCCCTTCAGGTGGCGCGTAAAGGGGCGGGTCTTGCGCTGGGGTGGAAACGTCTGGTCCAGCCCATGCTCGCATCAGGGAAACTCGTCGCATTAGAGGAATTCAGCCTGCCCGCCCCGGATAATTTCTATCTTGTCGGTCGTCCGGACGATCAGCTTTCGGAAGGGGCGCTGGCTCTCAAGAATTGGTTGCTTAACGAACTGTCTGAAGGTTCGGTTTAGCCTGCCTCAATTTGCCATTAGGTTTTTTAGTATTGAACGTGGGCGGCCTCGGCCGCCAATGGATGCAGCGATAAACTCATTCAAATCACTCAGGAGTGGCCGATGAACAAGCACGCACCGCTTTCGTCTGTTCTGACACCGGTAAACACCGCAAAGGGTCTGCCGAACGAGCATTATATTGATCCCGCAGTTTTTGCCGAAGAACGGGATGCGGTCTTGTTTGCGAACTGGTCCGGCATCGGCTTTGGCAAAGACATTCCAGAGGCGGGAGATGCGTATCCGATCGATTTCCTGGGTGTGCCGCTGTTGATGGTACGCGATCGCGACGGTCAGATCGGCGTGTTCCAGAACACCTGTCGCCACCGCGGCATGATTTTGGTCGACAAGCCGCAAAAAATCCGCGGCGCGATCCGCTGCCCCTATCACAGCTGGTGCTATGGCTTGAATGGTGAACTGCGGACTGCCCCTCATGTCGGGGGCCCTGGGCAAAACACCCATGAGGATCTAGATTTCGCCGAGTTGGGCCTTATCCGCATCCGCTCGTATGTCTGGCGGGATGTTGTCTTTGTCAATGTCAGCGGCGATGCTCCGGAATTCGAAAATGTCCATGGCGAGTTGATGGAACGCTGGAAAGAATTCGATCAACCAATGTATCACGGTGGCGCTGGCGCATCGGTTTATCTTGAGTTGAACTCGAACTGGAAACTGGCTGTTGAAAACTACTGCGAAAGCTATCACCTGCCTTGGGTTCACCCCGGCCTGAACAGCTATTCGCGTCTGGAAGATCACTACAACATCAACGAACTGGGCAAGTATTCGGGTCAGGGCACCTATGTCTACCGCCAGTTCGAGGGTCACGATGGCGAAAAGCTGGATGATTTCGAGAACCTGAGTGAGCAGTGGACTGACGGCGCGGAATATATCGTCGTTTACCCGAATACCCTGCTGGGTGTTCAGCGTGACCACGGCTTTGCTTTCCTCATCGATCCGATCACGCATGAGCGTTCGAACGAACGGATTGAGCTCTACTACGCCAAAAAACCCGAAGACGCGCCCGAACACGAAGCACTGCGTGCCAAGAACGCGCAACTGTGGAAGACGGTGTTCGAGGAAGACGTCTTTGTGGTTGAAGGCATGCAGAAAGGCCGTCACGGCGTGAAATTCGATGGCGGTCGTTTCTCGCCCGCGATGGACGGCCCGACCCATTGTTTTCACCATTGGGTGGCCACGCAGATCGAAAAAGCCCGCGCTGAAGCGTAAGCAATCCTGAAAAGTCGATCTGGTCAGGCCTGACTGACCAGATCGCGGGTCGGTTGCAAACACTATAGACGGGACGGCGTTGCCGTCTTTTCTTTAGTATTGGGCAGCCGGTGTGAATTCACCGAAAGGGTCACAGTGGATCTGGACGAACTCGACAAACAACTCTTGCGGGCCCATGCGGAAAAAGATGTACCCGCATTGATCCGGCTGTATCACCAAGCGGCGATTCTGGCCGAAGAGCGCCAGCATCATGAAGCCTCGTGTTTCTACCTGACCCACGCATTTGTGTTTGCGTTGGAATATGGCGCGCCGGAAGCAGATGAGTTGAACCTAAAGCTGTTTGAACGTGGCCGCGCACACCGATTGACGTTCTGACGAATTCGTTTGCTTAAGCGTATTGCGCCGTCAGGCATTCTCCAAATTTGAGTTTAGCTGACTTCATTCGATCTCGAATTTTGTCGACATTGTCGATGGGCCAGTCTTCATGGAAGAACAAGCGCGAACGAAAACGCGCGAGATAGCCAAAATGCGAAACGAAGCTCAGGCCGTGGTCATCGGCGGAGGAGTGATCGGGTGCTCGATCCTGTATCATTTGACCAAACTGGGATGGTCCGATGTAGTTCTGTTGGAGCGGGACGAGCTGACCTCGGGGTCAACATGGCACGCAGCCGCCAACATTCACGGATTGCACGACAGTACCAATATCAGCCGCATCCAGCATTACACGATGAGCCTGTATAAAGCGCTGGAAGCTGAAACCGGTCAAAGCTGCGGCGTATTCCAGCCCGGCTCGCTATACCTGGCCCAGACAGAAGAGCGCGAACATCAGCTGAAGCTACAGGCCGCAAAGGCCAGACTGTATGGCATGAACTTCTATGAGATCAGCATCGAAGAAGCCCAAAAGCTGAACCCGCTGGTCAATTACGACGGCATCCGTTGCGTGATGTTCGAACCCGATGGCGGCAATGTGGACCCGTCGGGTGTGACCAACGCCTATGCGGTCGGCGCACGTCAACGCGGGGCGCAGATTCACCGTTTCACGCCGGTCACTGCAACCGAGCGGCAGGAGGATGGCAGCTGGATCGTCAGAACGCCAAAAGGTGACATCAGGACACGCTGGGTGGTGAACGCAGCGGGCCTGTGGGGGCGCGAGGTTGCGGCACTGGCCGGAATCGAACTGCCGCTGCAACCTACAGAGCACCAGTATTTCGTAACCGAATCCATGGCTGATGTGAAAAGCCACGGCACCCGTCTGCCATCTGTATCAGACCGGGATGGCGAGTATTACCTGCGTCAGGAAGGCAACGGCCTGCTGGTCGGCGCTTATGAGAAAGATATGAGGTTCTGGGCCGAAGAAGGCACGCCGCTGGATTTTGCCCACGACCTGTTCCCTGATGATCTGGAGCGGATCGAAGAGAACATGATGAACGCCATCGAACGCTTGCCTGCGGTTGGTGAAGCCGGGATCAAGCGTGTCATCAACGGCCCGATGATCTGGTCACCGGATTCAAATGTTCTGATGGGGCCGGTGCCTGAGGTCGACGGCTATTTCTGCTGCAACGGTATCATCCCCGGCTTCTCGCAATCGGGCGGCATGGGCCTGATGGCGGCGCAGTGGATCATCGAGGGTGAAACGGAATACGATATGTTCGCCTGGGATTTGGCGCGTTTTGACAACTGGGCCACCAAGGCGTTCACCAAAGCGCGCGTGGCAGATCAGTACAGTCATCGGTTCGCGATCCATTTCCCCAATGAAGAACGCAGCGCCGGTCGTCCGGCACGGGTTCGCCCGATCTACGAGGCGCAGAAGGCCATGGGTGCGGTTTTTGGCCTGAACGCCGGTTGGGAACATCCGCTGTGGTTTGCCGCAACGCCCGGCACCAAAGATACCAATGGCTTTACCCGTCAGAACTGGTGGGGACCGGTGGGTGAGGAATGCAGGATGTTGCGCGACCGTGCCGGGATCATCGATATCTCGAACTTCGCCAAGTATCTCTGCAAGGGTCCGGGTGCGGCAGACTGGTTGAACGCCGTCTTTGCCAATACCATGCCCAAAACCGTCGGCAGATCCTGCCTGACCCCGCTGATCTCGAAACGCGGCGGTATTGCAGGCGACTTTACAGTTACCCGCGTAGCTGATGACGAGTTCTGGGTGATTGGCTCGGGCATGGCAGAGCGGTATCACAAGCGCTTCTTCAAACAGGTTCCGCTGCCTGAGGGAACCACTTTCGAAAGCAAAACCGAAACGATGTGCGGCTTTAACGTGGCCGGCCCTAGGTCCCGCGACATCCTGCAACTTCTGACCAACACATCGCTCGCAACCGAAGATTTCCCGTTCATGCGGTCCGCCAAGATTGAGCTGGCGGGAGTTCAGGTTCTTGCCCTGCGCGTCTCCTTTACTGGCGACCTGGGGTGGGAGCTGCATTGCGCCACCCAAGATCAAGCACGACTGTACAATGCCTTGATTGAGGCAGGCAAAGAGTTCGGGGCTGGCCCTGTTGGCAGCCGGGCACTGATGTCTATGCGGGTCGAAAAGGGCTATGGGTCTTGGAGCCGCGAATACAGCCCGGAGTACTGGCCGCATGAAGTGGGTCTTGATCGCCTCTGCAAATTCGAAAAGGACTTCCTCAACAAAGCGGCTGCGCAGAAAGTGTTGCAGAACCCGGCCCGGGAACACCTGGTGGTTCTACACCTGAACGAAGCGGATGTGACAGCATCTAACGCGGATGCAACAGGTGGTGAGCCGATCTTCAAGAACGGTGAAGGGATCGGCCGAGTGACCTCGGGCACCTATGGCTACACTGTCGGAATGTCGTTGGCCTTGGGATATGTAAAAAACGCCCAGCCAGGTGATGAGGTCGAGGTTATGGTTCTGGGGCGACCGCACAGGGCCACGATCCTGCATGAACCGCCCTTTGATGCCGCGGGAAAAGCGCTTAGGGCTTAAAACCGCAATAGCTCAAGGCCTTGTCCTTCGGGGTATTCCGTCACCTCTGCCGGGATGATCGCCAATCCATCCGCTTGTGCAAGCAAAGCAACACGACCACTGTAGGACGGTTCCATCAGACGCAATCGGGGCCGTCCGTCCGGTGTGTGACCGTCAATCTGAACCGGGCGATATTCCTGACGGCCCGCGGTGCGGTGCAAGGGTTCCGACAGAACTGCCTGTACGGCTGCCTGCGGGGTGTGGTGCAGACCGGCGCGGCGCGCCATCATCTGCGATCCGATTATCTGCCAGGTCACAAAAGCAGAAACCGGGTTGCCTGGAAGGCCGATGTAAAGTGCACCGCCACGCCGACCAAACATGATCGGCTTGCCCGGTTTCATTGCGACTTTCATCACATCCGTCACGCCACCGATCTCAGTGAACAGACGCGGCATATGATCCTCATCGCCGACAGAAACACCACCGGTCGTGATGATCAGGTCAGAGGTTTCAGTCGCGTCCAGCAAGACCTGTTTCAAAAGCGCGGGGTCATCTTCAACCGACCCCCGGTCCGTGAGTTCAATCCAGGGCTTCTGCAACAGCGCAAGCAGCATGTAACGGTTCGAGTTATAGATCTGCCCCGGGCCAAGGGGCTCACCCGGTTGGCGCAACTCACTGCCGGTTGAAAAGATCGCAACCTTCAGCTTGCGGAGAACCACGACCTCGCCATACCCGGCGGATGCAAGGGCTGCCACCTCGCGCGGGCCAATCTCGCAGCCGCGCCGCAGGATCGACGCTCCGGCATGAAGGTCTTCACCGGCACGCCGGATATGTTGCCCGGGCTTTGGACGGCGGCTGAAGCGAATTTGCCCCTCTACAACATCACAATCTTCCTGCATGACGATGGCGTCGTAATCAGAAGGAACAGGCGCTCCGGTAAAAATCCTCACCGCGCTGCCGACAGGTGCAGCATGAGACCCGCTGTCCCCCGCCGCGATGCGACCCTCCACCGGCATCTGGAACAGGTCGTCATCGCCAAGATCTGCGGTTCGAACCGCATAACCATCCATTGCCGAATTGTCGAAAGCGGGCATATCGACCTTGCTGAAACAGTCGCGGGCCAATATTCGCCCTATTGCAGCGGCCAAAGGCAGCGTTTCCGTTTCTGTGATCGGATCAGCAGCGGACAGGCCACGGTGCAGGGCCTCATCCACGCTCAGATACATATGCACGTGTCGATCACAGCCGCATCCATCAGCCATATCCAGCCTCCAACTCTGCGAACATATCTTCCACCCATTCTAAGGTGGGCTAGGTTCGCTCAACCGACACGACATCCGCGGTACTGTCATTGACATAGGTCACGTGTCACCGTGTGGCGCGCTTCGAAACCACGGGTTGGCTGGCTAATCGCGACTTAGTATACAGTGGCTTCTCGGATGGCTCTCAGGCCGGGATCAGCTCTTCCTGATATGCAAACAGCGCCGGTTGCCCACCCGTATGCAACAGCACAACCTTCTGACCCTGTTGAATGGTGCCGTTTTCACGTAATTCCAACAAACCCGCAAATGTTTTGGCCGAGTAGACCGGATCCAGAAAAATACCCTCGGCGCGCGCCATCAGTGCAAGCGCCTTCCGTGTGGACGGGCCTATCCGCCCATATCCAGGAGGTAATGCGCCGTCCCATGTGAGGATGTCTTTCATGACCAGAGCCGGGTCAAACTCCATCATACCCGCCAACCGTTCCAATACCTTTTGCAACCGCGCATGTTGCTGGCGACGGTCGCGGCGAACGCAGATGCCGTAAACAGGTGCCGTGTTGCCAGTCAGACGCAGCCCGGCCAGAAACCCGCCGTGGGTCGAACCGCTGCCGGATGGCACCACTGCGACGTCGAAATCGGCGATCTGATCCAGTAGTTCGGCAGCCCCGGCCACATAACCCAACGCCCCCAAGGGCGGATGATCGATGCCCAAGTGAATTACATATGGCTTTCGGCCTTCAGCGATCAGCTGATCTGCCCGCACGTGAAGGGCATTGTCGGCCCCGGCCTCGTCTTCTCCGGTATGGTAGTGCATGTGCTCGGCACCCAGAATCCGGGCCAGAAGAACATTCCCCGAGGAATAATAGTGCTCTCCCATATCGGGCACACGCTCTTCCAATTGAAGCACGGCCTCCATCCCAAGCTTCGACGCAGCCATGGCAGCCGTGCGCACGAAATTGGACTGCACAGCTCCGGTGATCAGAATGGTGTCTGCCCCCTGTTTCTGTGCCTCACCCATATAGAACTCAAGCTGCCGGGTTTTGTTGCCGCCAAAGCTCAACCCTGTCAGATCATCCCGTTTGATCCACAGTTCCAGACCAAGCTGGTCGGACAGACGATCAAGCCGTTCGACCGGCGTGGCAGCTGTCATCAGTCTCGCGCGGGGATAACCGGCTAGTTTCTGTTCAATCGTCATGTCTGCGTTCCATCACCTCACCCATTCAGGATCGCGCCGAATAGGGCATATCCAGCAAGAATAGTAAGGATAGTGATTGCCGGAAAGATCGCAGACCGGAAATGGCCAGTTTACTGCCCAGAGAAACAGCCACACGGCTCTATTTCTCGCTCGGGTCGCTTTCCGCGTAATTCCGTAATACATCCATGTCTGCAATTTCCGCGTGGTTTCGGTTGATCTTCACCCCGACTGGTTTCAACCTCGAAAACGCTCGGCTCAGGCTTTCGGGTTTCATCCCCAGACGTCCGGCGATCAGCATCTTGTCATACGGCAGTTCAACTTCGCACTGGCCGGCATCGCTATCACACAGATTCAGCAGGAATTCCGCGACACGCTGCGCACCTGTCTGGGCCTTGAGCTGTTCGAGCTGCGCCACAAGGGAATGCAGGTGCGTGAATGTGGCCGCCAGAATCGACACGCAGATTTCCGGATCTTGCTTCATCAGCGACAGCAGCACCGGACTTGGAATGTGCATGATCTCGCAGGGAGATACCGCCTCGGCCGAAACGGGATAGGGCACATTGCGCAGCGCAACGGCTTCACCAAAGCTTTCACCGCGCGTGAAAACACTCACCACGGCTTCGGCACCGGTCGGGGAAATGCGAAACAGCTTGACCCAACCAGCCAGTACAACATGTACGGCCCTGGCTTCTTCCTCTTGCAGAAAGATTGTCTCGCCCCGGTCGTATTGCCGCCAGACGGCCTGACGCAGCAGAGTATCGACGTGTTGCTCTGGCAGGCTTCGCAAGAGCAGTGACTGCCGTGCAACTATCTTTTGTGCCTCGTGTGACAAGAAGGCAGCCCCTTATTCGTCCGTTCCGGGAACACCCCCGGATGATCAACCCCGTGACATGCTATGCCAAAGCCAGCGCGGGGGTGCCACCCTTTTCTCGGTCTCCAACTTGACTATTGTCATGTAAGGGCGCGAACCACTGGCATAGGTTCAACGAAATTTCAGTTATCCGGGGAGCACGCCAGATGGACTTCGAGCAATTTTTTAGCCACAGCCTCGACACTTTGAAAGACGAAGGCAACTACCGGATTTTCATCGACCTGCAACGCCGCTGTGGCGCGTTTCCGAACGCGCGCCAAACCGACGGACCGGTCCAGCGGGATGTGCGGATCTGGTGCTCCAATGACTATCTGGGCATGGGGCAGCACCCTTCGGTGGTCTCTGCCATGCACGACGCACTGGAACGCTGTGGAGCAGGCGCTGGCGGTACGCGCAATATCTCGGGCACCACGCATGATCACGTTCTGCTTGAGGCTGAGCTGGCCGATCTGCATGGGAAAGAAGCGGCATTGCTGTTCACTTCGGGATATGTGTCGAACTGGGCTGCTTTGGGGACATTGGCCGCGCGAATTCCCGGGCTGATCGTGTTTTCTGATGCGCTCAACCACGCCTCGATGATCGAAGGTATCCGGCATTCGCGTGCCCAGAAGGTGATTTGGAAACATAACGACCTGGCGGATTTGGACGCCAAACTGGCCGCAGCTGATCCCAACGCACCCAAGATGATCGCCTTTGAATCGGTTTATTCCATGGATGGCGATATCGCCCCCATCAAGGAAATCTGCGATCTGGCGGACAAGTACGGCGCGATGACCTATCTGGACGAGGTTCATGCCGTCGGCCTTTACGGCCCGCACGGGGGCGGAATTGCCGAACGCGAAGGATTGATGGATCGCCTGACGGTCATCGAAGGCACGTTGGGCAAAGCGTTCGGCGTGGTTGGTGGGTATATCGCGGCCTCAGCCGCGCTGTGTGATTTTGTCCGCAGCTTTGCCAGTGGTTTCATCTTCACCACTGCCCTACCCCCATCGATTGCAGCGGGTGCCGCCGCATCGATCCGGCATTTGAAGCATTCGAGTGCCGAGCGTGATTTGCAAAAAACCCGTGTTGCGCAGGTACGCGCCCGATTGGATGCCGAGGGCATTCCGCATTTGCCCAACCCCAGCCATATCATCCCGGTAATGGTCGGCGACCCGGTGAAGTGCAAGTTCATTTCAGACACCCTGCTTGAGGAGTTTGGCATCTACATTCAGCCGATCAACTATCCCACAGTTCCAAAAGGAACCGAGCGCCTGCGGATCACACCGTCACCCGTTCATACGGACGAGGATATCGATCATCTGGTGGGCGCATTGTCGGCGCTGTGGCAGCGCTGTCAGATCGCGCGGATGCCAATGGCCGCACAATAACCTAAGCGTCCCTTTGCTTGGTAACCTGCCGCCCCTTTTGGGGCGGCTTTTTTCAGATCAGGTAAAGTGCGAAGATCACAGCAGAGAACCCCGTCAAAACCATGGTGAAACCCCGCAGCCAGCCCGGGCTTTCAGCCAGGTCCAGATATCGGGCCAGGATCACACGGGCTTTGATCAGGGCAAGGAGCAGGATACCACCTGCAATGAGTCCGCCAAGCGTTTTCATCAGGGTCAAAAGCGTTGAGGCTAGACTGAGTGCCAGAAGCACCAGCCATGCGCTGGTGAGCGAGTTCGGACGCCTCCGGCGGGAGTATTTAGCAAAAGATGAAATTGCCGACATCTTGGTTATCCCAGAAGATAAATCACGGGAAACAGCAGGATCCAGACCAGATCGACCATGTGCCAGAACTGTGCGCCCGCTTCGATGTTACGAGGATCATCGCGCCACGCGACCAGCAACAGGATACCCACCCCGGCCAGAACATGCGCCGCGTGAAACCCCGTCAACAGGTAGTAGAACATGAAAAACGGGTGGGTTTCATAGGTAATGCCTTGCCCCGCCTTTCCAGCGTATTCCACGCTTTTGACAACCAGGAATGCAATCCCAAGTACAGCCGCACCTGTCAGGGCCAGCCTGGCCTTGAACCGGAATGCTGCGCGGCGCCAGTTCAGGGCCTGTGCGGCCAGATAACCAGATGTGACCAGTATTGCAGTATTGAAGGCTGCCCCTGTTCGATAAAGATGCGACTGCGCCTCGGCAAAGCCTGCGGGGTCGGTCAGGCGAACGCCCATGAACGCGATCAGCCCGGCACCAAAAACCAGCAGCTCACTGATAATCAGAACCCACATCAGCAATTCGCCCGGAAGCTCGTCGATGAAAGAGGTTTCGCTCATGCTCCGACCAGTTGGCGGTAGATCTGCGGTAGGGCCATGGTCAGGCGGTGTGGGTCAGGGATAACCGCAAACCCACCCTGTCCGAACATGCGCGGGAACCAGCTTTTGCCAGTTTTGTCGATGGTAACGCCAAAAACCGATTGCCCGGCGCGGCGTGCTTCGCGCACGGCCATGCAGGTGTCTTCAATACCGTGGCGCCCTTCGTAATGGTCAAGGTCATTGGGTTTGCCATCGGTGATCACCAGCAACAGGCGGCGTTTGCGGGTCTGGCTTGCCAGATCCTTTGAACAGTGGCGGATCGCGGCCCCAAGTCGTGTGTAATGACCGGGTCGCAGCGATGCGATACGTTGTTCAACTTTGGCACCCATCGGTTCATCAAACCGTTTGCATCGCTGGATATAGACGCGCTGACGTTTCAGCGAACTGAAGGCATGAATGGCGAAATCGTCGCCGCAGGCGTTCAGGCCCCAGGCCAAAGCGGCCAGAGCTTCACGTTCAATGTCGATCACGGCGCGACCGGTTACGGCACTTTCAGTGGAACGGCTGACATCCAGCAGGATCGAGACTGCCAGGTCGCGCGCCTCGGGGCGGGATTGTTGCCAAATGCGGTCGTTGCTTTCGCCACTGGCCATGCGGTCAGTTTCGGCACGCACGGCGGCTTCGATATCCAGCTGGTCACCATCAAGATGGCCGCGTGTCATCACACGACCGGGGCGCAGCGCCTCGAACTGGCGTTTGACCGCGCGGATGCGGCGAGCGGTGGCTAGGTCCTTGCCAAACGCGGCAGCATCGTCGCGGATATCTGCATCCGACAGCAGGACGTTGACGTGATCTGGCAGATACCGGCCCGAGCGCACGTCCCATTCGGGATAGAGGATGCGGCCGGACAGACGCTCGCGGTTCACATCCTCGGGTGCCAGATCAAGGTGCAGCTTCAGCCGCGTTGGGGGGGCTTTTGATATCTGACCCAGGCCAATCTCTTCCTGATCATCGGCCGCTTTCTTGGCGTTGTCGGGATCGTCATCGTCGATGCGGCGGTTGATGTTCAGGAACTCGGCCCAGCTGAGGATGGCTTCGAACTTGTGCAGGATGAAACTGTCGCTGCGCTCGGCTTGATCCGATTTGCGACGGCGGGCGCGGTGGGTTTTCTCGCCGGATTCCTCGGGCGGACCTTCGGTTTCGGGGTTTTCCACCTCGTTATGTTCGGAAAAGCCAACCGCGCGCAGTTCGGGCCATAGGGGAACCGGGCGCATAGGCTGATAGCCGCGGGGGGCGATCAGGTCCTCGTCCAGTGTCAGAAGCTGCTCGGCTTTCGCCGACAGCGGTTGAGGGTCACCCAGCCTATGTTGGATAAGTTCTTCGACTGCCGCCTCAACCGGTGGCAAGTTGGGGATATCGCGCTGATGCAGCACGCCCTTGCAAAGCTCGGTATATAGCGGGCGCAGGCCGGGGGCGTCGTCCAGGGTCGCATCAACCATGCTCTGCGCGGCGATCAGCGCGCGCAAGTCGGCGCGCAGCGGATCGTCTTCATCAATTCGCGTTCCGGCATGGGCAGCCGCAGCGGCCAGCCAGACATACAGCGCGCCGTTTGCTTCGCGGGCTGGAAAAACCGCCAGCCGGTCCGGTAGGCGCAGAACTTCACCGTCGAACGAGGCGCGTGGCATCAGTTCTGCCTCTGTCGCCAGACGACGACGCCAACCCAGACGGTGGTGTGAAACCTCGGGCGAGACCGGGCGCAATTCTACGCCCGGACCACCGCCCAGCCCTCGAAAGAGGACGGCCAGCCGCCCCGCGACCTCAGAGAGGTCGACCGCGGCTCCATCGTGCACCAGGGGTGCATCGAGGCGGCTGGCAAGGGTGTGCCACAGTTTCCCGATCGTTTCTTCGGGTTCCCATGGCTCAAAATCGATCTTGACCATCGGCCGGCCTCACCCAAAGACAGCCGTAACAAGATCGAGGAGCCCGCGTTTGATATCCTCGTCATCTGTCAGAGGTTCGATCATGGCGGCAAGGATGGCACGGTCGGTGGACATGCCTTGTGCGATCAGTGTCGCGGCATAAACAACCAGTCGGGTGGAAACGCCTTCCTCAAGATCCTGACCCTTGAGCCCGCGCAACTTACCCGCCAGCCGCACCAGCGGCTTGCAACGTTCCAGCGGCAGACCGCTTTCCTGTGCAACCACTTCGGCTTCCATCTGCGCGGACGGGAAATCGAACTCCAAAGAGATGAAGCGTTGCCGAGTCGAAGGTTTCAGGGTTTTCAGGATATTCTGGTAACCGGGGTTGTACGACGCCACCAGCATGAAGCCAGGTGCGGCCTCAAGCTCTTCGCCGGTGCGGTCGATTGGCAGGATGCGCCGGTCATCGGTCAGCGGGTGCAGAACGACAGTGACGTCTTTACGGGCCTCGACCACCTCGTCGAGGTAGCAAATCGCCCCTTCGCGCACTGCGCGGGTGAGCGGGCCATCGACCCAGACGGTTTCCCCGCCTTTCAGCAGATAACGGCCAATCAGGTCGGCAGCCGCCAGATCATCATGGCAGGCGACGGTATAAAGCGGGCGGCCAAGTTTTGCGGCCATGTGGGCCACAAAGCGGGTCTTTCCGCAGCCCGTCGGACCTTTCAGCAGAACTGGCAAGTCGTTGTTATAAGCCGCGGTGAACACATCGCATTCATCGCCTTGGGGCAGGTAGAAGGGGGCGTTTGCCGCCCCCTCTTTCAGTTTTATGGAGCCATCCATATCCATTACTCCGCGGGGGTTTCAGCGGCGCCGGGTTCAATAACTTCTTTCCGGGGAACCCAGATCGAATAGATGAACAGCAGCGCACCAAGGACCACGACGATACCGGAACCCAGACGCATCCAGTAGAAGATTGCGATCTGGTCTTGTACGTCCATGAAGTAATCTCCGACCACACGTTGCATGTGCGTCTGCACGGTTCCGCCGAAGGTCAGCACGAAGGTCATAAAGACCATACCGCTGGTCATCAGCCAGAACGATCCCATGTTCAGCACCTGATTGTAAGGATCACGGTTCTTGAGGATCGGCATCGCATAGCTGAAGATCGCCAGGTTGAGGCAGACATAGGCACCGTAGAAGGCCAGGTGACCGTGGGCCGCAGTGATCTGTGTGCCGTGGGTATAATAGTTCACCCCGTGCAGCGTATGCAGGAAGCCCCAGACGCCGGCACCAAAGAAGGCAAGCGTTGCACATCCCAGAGACCATAGCAGAGCGGCCTTGTTGGGATGGTCACGACGGCCCTTCCAGACCATGACGAAGGCAAAGGCCATCATTGCGAAGAACGGGATCACCTCGAGGCTTGAGAAGATCGACCCAATCCACTGCCAGTAACCGGGGGTACCGATCCAATAGTAGTGGTGACCTGTTCCAAGAATGCCCGAGAACAGCGCGGCGGCGACAATGACATAGAGCCATTTTTCAACCACCTCACGGTCCACACCAGTCAGCTTCAGCATCAGGTAGGCCAGAATTGAGGCCATGATCAGTTCCCACACACCTTCGACCCACAGGTGGACAACATACCACCAGTATTGCTTGTCCAGGGACAGGTTGCCCGGGTTGTAGAAGGCAAACAGGAACAGCAGCGCCAGACCCCACAGGCCCAACAACAGGATATTGGTGATTGCAGTCTTCTTGCCCTTCAGAACGGTCATCGACACGTTGTAAAGGAACATCAGCGCGGCGACGACGATACCGGCCTTGACCCATTTGGGTTGCTCAAGGAACTCGCGCCCTTCTTTGCCCAGCAGCCAGTTGCCTTCGAACAGGTTGAAGACATAGGTCAGAACCACGCCCAACGTACCGACCACAAGGATGATCAGCTGCAGATAAGCCAACTTGGGCGAATGGATTTCACGCTCGGCTTCTTCCGGAATAAGGAAGTAGGCTGCACCGAAGAAGCCCAGTATCAACCAGACGATCAGCGCGTTGGTGTGCAGCATCCGCACGATGTTGAACGGCAGAAGCTCGCTCAGGAAGTTCGGGAATACATAGATGAAGCCGGCCAGCAGGCCGCCGATCACCTGTATCGCGAACAGTGCCATGGCTACCGCAAAGTAGGCATAGGCGATTTTTTGGGATTCGTATTTCATTGCTCCATTCCCCTTCTCAGCCAGCCTCGTTGGGCGGCCAGTCCTGAGCGTCGATATTGTCCGTCCAGATCAGGAAGTTGGTCAGATCCCGGATCTCTTCGTCGCTGAGGTTGAATTGCGGCATCTGCCGACGACCGGGAATGCCGGTGGGTTGTGCCTCCATCCAGCCCTTGAGGGATTCAAAGGCCGATTCCGGGTCGTCCAACACGCCCCAACGTGTCATCACATTGCCGACCTCAGGGGCAAAGTACGCCCCTTCACCAAGGATCGTGTGACAGTTGATACAGGCGTGTTTTTCCCAAACATGTTTACCCCGAACCACACTTTCGTCGAGCTTCGCGGCATTTTCAGAATTGACGATATACAGGTGTGAATGGGCTGATAGAGCCAGAAAGATGAGGATGAAGAACAGTGACCCGCCATAGAAAATATTGCGAGCCATGCTCTTTGTCATGACTTCTCGCATCGCGCTCTCCTTTGCGCAGATTAGCTAGTGCAGGCAACATGACGTGCAGGTCACAGGGCTGCCTTAACGAAAGTCAAGACTTCTAAAGTATCCTCAGGAACGAGATCAGACATCCGCAAACAGCGAAAATAACGAAATGACCTTGGGATTGCCTTTAAATCTGAGGCAATTGTGAACACTTTCGCGTCGACTTTTTGACATGAAGGACCTATTCAACCACCTGAGAAAAAGGTGAAAAATTCCGTTTCAATGATTGATGGGTGAAAATGGCGAACTATTCCTATATCGGTTATACCCCTGGTGTAATCACGGTGAATACGATTGGGCCGGACACGGTTACGTTGGATGTCAATTTTGATCCCGACACGGATCGTCGTTTGTTTAGTGTGACTGACGCAGCTGGTGGTTTTATTCAAAACGGAGGTGGAGCACCTGTTGTCGATACAGGGGATGTTTTCAACGGTGACCGCTTTGACGACGAAGACGGCGATGACCTGACGCAGACCGGTACTATCACCACCCTCGATGGTTCGACCACCTTTTTGAGTGGCTCAATATACCTGGAAGAATCCTACATTCTGTCCAAACCAGGCGGAGGCACAATTACTGTATATCGCGTCGAAGTTGACGGCGTATTGGGCGGCTATATTACCTCTGAACCTCTTGTGCCCGGTACGACCTACTCGATGAACATCGTGAATGTCACGCCGACCAATGCGCCCGACACAACTGACCCTGCTGCCATTATTGACGTGCCGTGCTTTGCTGCCGGAACACTTATCATGACGCCAGAAGGTCCGATACCCATCGAGGATCTGAAGGTGGGTGACATGGTCGTCACTGCCGACAATGGACCGCAACACATACGTTGGATCGGAACGCGAAACCTATCGCATGAAGAGCTGGTGAAAAAACCCAAGCTGCTTCCAATCCTCATCAAGGCCGGGGCCTTGGGGTGTGACTTGCCAAAACGCGACCTGCTTGTTTCGCCACAGCACCGCATGCTGGTTCGATCCCGAATCGCCGTCAGAATGTTCGACGCAGAGGAAATCCTGGTTCCCGCTCGTATTCTTGCCGCCAGCCCTGGTATCAGCGTTGCAGATGACACCGTGACAGTCACATATTTCCATCTTTTGTTCGACCGCCATGAAATCATCTACGCAGAAGGTGCCCAGTCAGAAAGCCTTTTTGTCGGCGCACAGGCTCTGTCCAGCGTTCCCCCAGAAGCAAGGGCGGAAATCTTCGACTTGTTTCCGGAACTTGAGACCCCAAGGTACGTTCCTCAAGCTGTGCGGCACATACCTGAAAACGGAAGACGCGCTCGTGCGCTCGTGTCCCGCCATGTAAAAAACGAACGCCCCTTGATATTCTGAATAGCAATACGCGGTTAAGGTTCCGTGTCAGCCGTGCTTCGCTGCGCGCGGGCCTGTCAGCGCGGGCCACATGGCAAACAGGTACAACCCGATTGCGGCAATCCATAACCCGTCAGCCGTCAGCATGGCCGTCATATATCCACCTGCCAGCCCGGACCCCAACCAGCGGACCAAAGCCGCCGCCGCCATCAGCCCGTATCCGACCGCCATTGGCGACGGTGCAACAAGGGGCCGGCCGCTGTGACCAAGGGCGGCGCGGCTCATGACGGCAAGGGTCATGCCACCAACGCACCCGATCCCCAAAATGTGAAGCGCGCCGATCTCATTACCATATCCGATGACGGCAGACCCCCACAGCAACAACCCAAGGGCCAGCATCATCAGGCCCAGGTGCAAAGCAATCAGGATCGGCTGCCGCAGCGCCCAACCCGCTCTCCACCGTGCCATGCGCATCAGCTGGGCGCCGCCCAGCAACAACGCGCAGATACCCGCCAAGGAAACACTGCCCAAGCTCAGCACCAACAACGGCAGCACAAGGGCAAGCGCCATCACGGCCTTTTCCAGCGCCGCGTTTGAAGCCGGCCACAGGGCTTCGGGCACACCGTCGCGTTTCATTGCATTGCGCGTAAAGGCTGGAGTGATACGCCCCCCCAGTATCGCTATCATTGAACACAAGGTCAGCAGCCCTGCGCGCACCCCGGTATTCAACGTGTCTGTGGTGAGTCCAATCCATTCCAGATGAACCATCAGGTTGGCCACCCATACCAAACTCAGAAGATAAATAAATATCATGTTCTGTGGCTTGGGCCTGCGTACCAGCTGGCTGGCAATTTTCAGGACAAGAATTGGAACAAAGCTCAGGTCGATAATTGCGACGGTAGTCGGAGAGAGCGACCCTGATAACCACACAGCCAGCCGCCCCGCCATCCAGATCAGCGCTACGACCGTGACAAAACGCGCCCGCACTTCGGGCGTCCCGGTCCAGTTCGGAACTGCCGTCAGAAAGAACCCACCCAGCGCTGCTGTTGCATAGCCAAAAATCATCTCATGGGCATGCCACATAACCGGGGGCATTCCATAACTTTGCTCGTCATAAGGTAAAAGCCCATCCAGTGAGGCCAGCCAAATACCCCAGGCGACACCAGCAAATACGCCATAAAGACCGGCGGAAAGGAAAAATACCCGAAATCCTTCGCTGAAAATGCGCGATATTGCAGATGACATGCCTGCTCTCCATGGCCCATCTCGTCCTTCAACAAGCAGTACTGTCCGACGGGATTGGGGCACTTAACCGAAATCAAGACGTCAAAAACATGTGCGAAAAAAACAGGTTTTATTGCTGAAATCTGCACCTGGTTTTTGTCCAAAGAACGAAGTTAGCGCCGCGCCCGTTGACTTTGGTCAAGGATGACAATCCCGTGATGGATCAGTCTCCGCATTGCCTCACCACGCAAATGGAGAGTGATCATGTCACTTGGAATCAGCTACAACAAGACCGGCCGCGCTTTTGGGGTCGGATTGGCAATGTTGTTGGGCAGCGTCGCTGCTCCAGCTTTTGCCGACGAGCCAACACTTAGCGACGAAGCCTTTGAAGCTTCGAAACAACTGTACTTTGAACAATGTGCAGGCTGCCACGGGGTTTTGCGCAAAGGCGCTACCGGTAAAAACCTGGAACCGCATTGGAAGAAGACCGCAGCCGACGGCACCGTAACCGAAGGCGGCACCCTGAAACTGGGTCAGGAACGCCTTGAGAAAATCATCGCCTGGGGAACTGAAGGCGGGATGAACAACTTCTCGGACATCATGTCTGAGCAGGAAATCAAGGATATGGCGACATACATCATGATGGAGGCCCCAAAGCCGCCTGAAATGTCGCTGGAACAGATGAAGGCAACCCGCAAGGTCTACGTCGAAGAAGCGGACTATCCGACCGAACCGCTGCACGGCCGCAACTGGGAAAACTTCTTTGTCGTCATCGAACGTGACGTCGGCAAGGTTGCAGTCATTGACGGCGACACGAAAGAAGTGCTGACGCATATTCCGACCGGCTATGCCGTGCACGTCCTGAAGGCTTCGGAGCATCACAACATCACCGAACCCGAAACGCCGGGCCGTTTCTGGTATACAATGGGCCGTGACGGCAAGATGACCAAGATCGACCTCTGGCAGACGCCGGACAAGATGCTGGTTTCGGAAGTCAAGATCGCCTATGACGCGCGCGATGTCGCCGTGTCCGGTGACGGCAAATACGTCATCGGCGGTGGGTACTGGCCGCCTCACTTTGCAATCGTTGACGCGCAGACCATGGAGCCGGTCAAAGTCGTATCGACCCGTGGCACCAACGTAGATGGCGAGTATGTGGAAGAAGCCCGTGTGGCCGCTATCTACACCACGCCGAACGAACCCACCTGGATCGTTGCCGTGAAAGAGCTGGGGCAGCTCTGGCAGGTTGACTACACCGACCTCGACAACTTGCGGATCGACAAGATCAACTCGGCCAAATTCCTGCATGACGGGTTCTTCGACCCGACAGGCCGGTACTTCCAAATCGCGGCTAACGCATCGAACAAGATGGTCGTTGTCGATACTGAAACGCACAAGCTTGAGGCTATGATCGACACCGCTGCCCTGCCGCACCCCGGCCCGGGCGCGAACTGGATTGACCCAAACTGCGGACCTGTGGCGGGCACAACCCACCTGGGTGTCGGTACCGTGACAGTCTGGGGCAACGACCCAGAAGGCCACCCGGATCAGGCGTGGAAAACCTGTTACGAGGTGGAAACCGACGGCCCCGGCCTGTTTGTCCGCACCCACCCGAACTCGGATTACATCTGGGCTGACCAGACCAAACACCCCGAGCCGGAAATTCAACAATCGGTTCAGGTCATCTCGAAAGAGACCGGCGAGATCGTGAAAACGATCCAGATCACCGAAGACGAAGGCAGTGCCGCTGTTCACTTCGAATTCAACGCCGATGGTACCGAGGTCTGGGTTTCCAAGTGGAACCTGTCGGACTCGAAGGAACCCAACGGTCAGATTGTGATCTTCGACGCCAAGACATTGGAAGAGATCGGTCGGATTGACGGACTTTACGCCCCGACCGGCAAATTCAATGTCTACAACCGGTCGAACCACGTCACCTGACGGGTTCGCAACCTAAACCGGAAAGGGCGGGCCCCTCGCCCGCCCTTTCCTCGTTTGACAGATCCGCCAAACTCACCGGCCTGCCACCTAAGGCCAGAAAAGACAGCCAAAACGGAGCCCGGATATGACTTCCGAACCGGATAAGAAAAAACCGATCTGGCGCCGGTATTTCCTGTGGGGAATGCCCGTGGCCGGTATTGCTGCGGCTTTCGCCGCCGGCATCATCTTCTGGGGTGGGTTCAACACCGCCATGGAAGCCACGAATACCAAGGAATTCTGTGTCTCGTGCCACGAGATGCGAGATTTTGTTTATGCGGAATACCAGGGCACGATCCACGACGTGAACCGGTCGGGCGTTGGTGCGGTCTGCTCGGACTGTCACGTGCCCAAGGACTGGACCCACAAAATCATCCGCAAAATAAAAGCCTCGAAAGAGCTTTATGGAAAGATGGTCGGCACCATCAACACCCGCGAGAAATTTGAAGCCAAGCGCATTCATCTTGCCATGAATGAGTGGGAGAGGATGAAATCGACGGACTCGCGTGAATGTCGAAACTGCCATGACTTTGAATCGATGATGCCCGAATTCCAGCGTCCCCGTGCGCGTCAGCAGCACCTGAACGCAATGGAAACCGGTCAGACCTGTATCGACTGCCACAAGGGCATTGCCCACTCGAACATCCGAGACCGCGCAACCGACGAGTATCTGGAGGAGCTTGAGGCGCCAAATCCGGCCTTCATCCGACAAATACCGCCAGAATACCTTGCCAGTCTTGAGCGGATCGAAGCCAAGGAAGCTGCCGAGGCCGAGGCTGAGAAAGCTGCAAAGAAAGCCCAGCAGGAGGCCGTTCAGGCCCAGATTGCGGCAGCAGTTGACGCGGCTGTCGCGGAAGAGCGGGCAACGGCTGCAACCGATGGTTCGACAACACCTGCCGGCAGTGAAAGCGGCGATGTCGGTGGCAACATCGAATGGAATGCGGTGGCCAGTGCGGAACTGAAACTGTTCTATCCAGGCCAGGCGTCCTTTGAATGGGTGCAGAACGGAAAAACCCATGGCGGGGCCCGTCCGCTGACCAAAGGTGGCGATCAATGTTCGACCTGTCATGCCAAGGAACTGGATGCGATTGGTAACAAGATCGTTGCTGGTGGCGAGCTGGAACCCACTCCGATCCCCGGCAAACGCGGTGTGATCGACGCAACCGTTCAGGCGGCACATGATGACGAAAACCTGTACATCCGTCTGCAATGGCCGGATTCAGGGCACAACCCTGCTCCGTTTGTTGATGGCGGCAAAATGGACCCCGAAAACCAAATCAAGGTCGCTATGATGATCACCGGAACCGGCATTGAGCTGGGCGATCAGGTCGGGTGCTGGGCGTCGTGCCACGCCGACAACACCTATATGCCCTTTGCGCCTGAGGCGGATGCAATAGCCGCAAACGGGGATGTTTCCGGTCGCCTGACCGCTCAGGACACCGTGACCAAGTACCTCAGCGAAAGCCGCACCGAGATCGAAATCAAAGGCAGGGGCGGCAAGGCTTTGGGCGGTTGGGACAAGTTGCAGGCCGCAGAACAGATCGAACAGTATCTGGCTGATGGCACCTATCTTGACCTGATGCGTGTCTACGCGGACGGCAGCGCCACAAATGGCTATCTGCTGGAACAGCGTGTGGTCAATGATGGTGAGATCGCGGCCTCGGCAAACCTGTCAGGTGGCGTGTGGACTGTTGTCTTCACACGTCCGCTGAACTCGGGCGCGCCGGGCGACATTCCACTGGAGGCAGGCCGGACCTATACCGTCGGTTTTGCCATTCATGACGATTTCGCCAACGCAAGGTTCCATCACGTGACGCTGAACACCAGCCTTGCGCTGGATGATGACAGCGCGCTTATCAACGTGGTCAAGCAATAACAGTTTGGGGCCGGTTCACCCGGCCCCAAACACCTTGGAAAGGAGACATGGACCATGAAACCCCACCGCCTTCTTCCCGCGCTGCTGCTTCTTGCCGCGCCAGCCTGGTCAGATAAAACCGCCGAAATCTGTGCTGAAGCTGAAGAGCGTTATGTCGAGCTGTTCGGACACCCCTCGGCCTCGGTCGAGGACGCCAAGGTGGTTTTGATGTACAACTACAATTTCTGCCCGTTCGAACTGACCGTAAAGGCAGGTACAACTGTCCGATGGGTGAACGTCGACAAGCGCACCAGCCACAGTGTGTTGCTCAAAGATGGCAGCGAACCCGAAAGCGACCGGCTGTTCCCGGAAGAAACGGTTGAAATAACCTTCCTGACACCGGGACCTCAGGATTATCTCTGCGGGCCCCATTGGGAGACACAGAACATGATCGGGATGATCACTGTCGAGCCCTGATCTGAGCTATTCCTACAGGCTGAAAACGGAGCGCGGGCGCAAATCCCGCGCTCCTTAACTTATGTCAAGGAGGTTGGTTTTCGATTGCGCCAATCTGCCCTCATGACACGCCCGGCCTACCCAGCAACGTCCCGCAAAAGCATTGGACTCGCGCAGGAAACCCCGGGTTTCGAAGACATTCAGACCCAGCGAGTTTGAACATGAGCGGTAAGGTTTTTCTGATAGGTGCAGGCCCCGGCGACCCTGAACTAATGACGCTGCGTGCCCTGCGAATGCTGCAGGAAGCAGATGTGGTGGTCTATGACAGACTGGTGTCTGCCGACATCCTGAATCTGCACGCCGAAGGCGCGCGGCTGATCCCTGTTGGGAAAGCGCCCAAATGCCACACCGTCCCACAGGACCGGATCAACGAAATCCTTCTGGAAGAGGCCAGCGCAGGTCACACGGTCGCCCGTCTGAAAGGTGGCGATCCGATGATCTTTGGCCGCGGCTCGGAAGAAGCCGCTTATCTGATGGCCCATGGCGTGGCGGTCGAATACGCACCGGGGATAACGGCGGCGCAGGGCGCGTCCTGCTCGACCGGCGTGCCGCTGACCCATCGCGGTCTGGCCACCTCGGTTCAATATGTCACCGGACACCGGCAGGCAGACAAAGTGCTGGATCTGGACTGGAAACGCCTGGCCGACCCAGACACGACGCTGGTGGTCTATATGGGAGTGGCCAACATCGGCCAGATCGCCATGGGGCTGATGACCGAAAACCTGCCGGGATCGACGCCGGTTCTGGCCATCGGAAATGCAACGACACCTGATGAACGCCGGCTGGTGTCACGGCTGGACCAATTGGCCAACGACGTGCGCACCTCCGGGCTGAAGGCGCCAACGCTTTTCATCATCGGCAAGGTTGTTTCACTTTATGCCGAACAGCCCGTGGCGGACATTCTGGAACGGGCCCATGGCTAAGCTGGGGTGCAGAAAACATGTGCCGTGCCCCGCGCCGAACAGAAATGTGCCTGGCCGCACGGGGTGGGTCGCCCGAACCTTTCTGACAACTGCGGTTCTGGCTGCAACGTCCGCCTTTGCTGCCGATGTTATTGATCCCAACGCACTGAAAAGACTTGTGCATCAGGATTGCGGTTCGTGCCATGGGCTGTCGCTGAAAGGCGGCCTGGGGCCCGATCTGCGCTCGAAAACACTGGAGCATTATGACGCCGAGGTTTTGACCGGCGTCATCCTTGACGGCATCCCCGATACGGCGATGCCCCCGTGGCGGCCTCTGATCAGCGAAGAAGAGGCCGAATGGATTGCCCGATACCTGCTGGAACAGGAGGCACGATGAAATACCTTATCCTCAGCCTTGCGGCGACATTGATGATGACCGCGGCCCAGGCCGAGCCGATGGCGACAGGAGACCTTGGGCTGGTGATCGAACGTGCCAGCGGATCGGTCCTGTTGGTGGACCAGTCCGACCGTGCCGCTCTGGCCCGGATAGAAGGATTGGGCGACTTGTCCCACGCCTCGTTGGTCTATTCACCGGATGAACGTTTTGCTTATGTCTTTGGCCGCGACGGTGGCCTGACCAAGGTTGACATTGTCACCCGCCAGATCGTGAACCGCGTTGTGCAGTCCGGAAACGCCATTGGCGGCGCGATCTCGGACGACGGTACGCTTGTGGCGGTATCGAATTACGAACCCGGCGGTGTGCGCGTGTTTGATGCGCAAACGCTGGAGATGGTGGCTGACATTCCCACTGGCAGCAAAACGATTGGTCTGGTCGACGCGCCGGGCCGCCGCTTCGTTTTCACCATGTGGGACACGGGCGAAACATGGATCGCGGATTTTGCACAGGGGGCGCCTGAGATCACCAGGATCACCGATATCGGCAAGAACCCCTATGACGCGCTAATCACTGCCAATGGCCGCACCTATATCGCCGGCCTGTTTGGCGAGGATGGCCTGACCGCGCTTGACCTGTGGTCCGACAACCCGGAACCGATCCGCGTTCTGCCCGGCTATGGCCGTGGTCAGGAGGAAATGCCGGTCTACAAGATGCCCCATCTGGAAGGTTGGGCGCTGACAGGGTCCGAATTCGTCTTGCCCGCCGTTGGCCACCATGAGGTTTTGTGGGTAGACGCCGCCACTCTGACCGAGACCGGACGCACACAAACCCACGGACAGCCGGTCTTTGCCATGGCCCGCCCGGACGGGCGACAGGTCTGGGTTAACTTTGCCCACCCGCTGAACGATACCATTCAGGTCATCGATACTGTCAGCAAACAGATAATTCACGAGTTCAAGCCCGGCCCGGCCGTTTTGCACATGGAGTTCACACCACGCGGGCACGAAGTCTGGATCAGTGTGCGCGATGCGAACAAGGTCATGGTTTATGACACGCGTAGTTTCGAAAAACTGCGTGAGATCGAGGCCGAAAGCCCGTCAGGCATCTTCTTTACCGCGCGTGCGCACAAAACGGGTCTGTAAGTCATGCAACACATTACAGACCCGATCGACCGCCGCTTGCTGGATGAATTTCAGCGCGATTTCCCGGTAATCGAACGCCCGTTTCAGGTTCTTGGAAACGCAGTTGGGCTTGACGAAAGCGAAGTCATCCACCGCCTGACCAGAATGCGCACCACGGGCCGCATCACGCGGGTTGGCGCAACCATTACACCCGGCGTGGTGACGGCCAGTACTCTGGCGGCAGTCTCCGTCCCGGAGGAGCGGCTGGAGGAGGTCGCCGCCCTGATCGACGCCGAACCGGGTGTAAACCACAATTATCAGCGCGAGGACGCCTGGAACCTCTGGTTCGTCGCAACCGGCCCTGATCGGGCACATGTGGATGATACCCTCACACGGATCAGCCGGGTCACCGGGCTGCGTGTTCTGGATTTGCGGCTGGTGCGCCCTTTCAACGTTGATCTCGGGTTCCGCATGATCGGCGGGGTCAAAACCGTGCCCACAGCACGTCAGGTGGATGCGTCTGCGATGCGCGAGGGTGATCGGTGTCTGCTGCAGACGCTGAGCTCGGGTTTGTCTCTGGTCGCCGAACCTTATGCAGATTTGGCACATTCACTGAACCGGGACGTTGATGATGTGATGGCGCGAGTCATCGCGTTGCATACTGCCGGTATCATTTCGCGGCTGGGCGTCATCGTACGTCACCGGGCTCTTGGCTGGTCCGCCAATGCGATGGTTGTCTGGGACTTGCCAGCAGAGCAGATCGACACAGCCGGCCCCGCTTTGGCGGCTTTCCCCGGTGTGACATTGTGTTACGAGCGCAACCCGGTGCCCGGTGTGTGGCCATATCGCCTGTATTCCATGATCCACGCGCGGTCCCGCAGCGAAGCATTGGACGTACTGGCCCGTGCGACGGCCTTGCCCGAACTGACGGGTGCACGGAACAAGGTTCTGTTCTCAACCCGCTGCTTCAAGCAGACCGGTGCGCTGATTCAAACCAAGGAGGTCGCCGCATGACGCTGGACCAAACCGACCGTGCGATTCTGAACCGTATGCAGGACGATCTGCCACTGGTTTCACATCCTTACGCAACAGTCGCCAAAGAACTTGGACTGACCGAGGCCGAATTACTGGCACGCCTGACGCGCATGAAAGAGTCCCGTGTCATCACACGTTTTGGGCCGTTTTTCGATGCCGCAGCAATGGGCGGTGCCTTTTGCCTCTGTGCGATGGCCGTTCCGGCTGGGGAATTCGAAGCGGTCCTGACCAAAGTCAATGCACATCCCGAGGTCGCCCATAATTATGAACGTACGCACCGGCTGAACATGTGGTTCGTTTTGGCCACGGAAACGCCCGAAGGGATCGAGGCCGCAGCCGATGCAATCGAACGGGAAACGGGGATCGAGGTTCTTTGTTTCCCCAAACTTCAGGAATTCTACATCGGCTTTCGGGTGGCGGCATGATCGACGCAACAGACAGACAGATTATCCAAGCACTGCAGGGCGGATTGCCGCTGGTTACCGCCCCATATGCTCAGGTTGCTGATGATCTGGGGATGCAGGAAGCCGACCTGCTTGAGAGGCTGTCAGCCCTCAAAGCACGCGGCGTAATCCGCCGCATCGCAGCCGCCCCTAACCACTACAAGCTGGGAATGACCTCGAACGGCATGACTGTCTGGGATGTCGAAGATGACCGCATCGCCGAATTGGGCGCTCAGATCGGTGCTCTACCCTTTGTCACCCATTGCTATGAACGCCCGCGCGCCTTGCCCGACTGGCCCTATAACCTGTTTGCCATGGTTCACGGTTCGGATCGGGATGAAGTCGAGGAAAAACGCGCCCAGATCACTGCGATCTTGGGTGACGCCTGCCGGGCCAAGGATATCCTCTATTCCACGCGCATCCTGAAAAAGACCGGTTTGCGCCTGAAAAAGAAAGGCTGAGACGATGTTTCGCCTGACCGAATACATGCACCAGCTGGTCAAACCGACCCCGGTGCGAAAACGCCGCCCCGGCCCTGTGAAGCCGGTGGTGATCTGGAACCTGACGCGGCGCTGCAATCTGAAGTGCCGTCATTGCTATACCGTCTCGGCGGATGTTGCGTTCCCGGGCGAGCTCAGCCACGAGCAAGCCATGGTAACCCTTGAGGATCTGGGCCAGTTTCGCGTCCCGGCCCTGATCCTCTCGGGTGGGGAACCACTGGACAGGTTCGATTTCTTCGACATTGCCAAACGTGCCCGAAACCTTGTGCCGATGCTGGCGCTGTCGACCAACGGGACACGAATTCATGATGAGACCGCCGACATGATTGCCGATGTCGGATTCAACTATGTTGGCATCTCGTTGGATGGGATCGGGGCCACGAATGACTGGTTCCGCGGTGTTGAAGGGGCTTTTGCAGACGCCCTGCGCGGTGTGCGTGAATGCAAGAGGCGCGGCATCAAGGTTGGCTTGCGGTTTTGCCTGACCGAAGGCACGCAGCATCACCTGCCGGACCTGCTTCAGCTATGCGACGACGAGGGCGTCGACAAGTTCTACCTTTCGCATCTGGTTTATGCCGGGCGCGGTGACAAGAACCGCGGCGAGGATGCCGAACATCAGCGCACCCGCAAGGGAATGGATCTGCTGTTGGAGCGCGCGTGGGAGGCTGCCTCGGGCGGTCGCCCGCTGGACATCGTGACCGGCAACAATGACGCAGATGCGGGGTATTTCCTGAACTGGATTCGTACGCATTTCGACGCTGACAAGGCCGCGCATGTCCGCGAGCATCTGGCCGCTTGGGGAGGAAATTCCAGCGGTTTGGGCGTGGCCAATATCGATAATCTGGGCCGGGTCCATCCTGACACGTACTGGTCCGATTACACAGTAGGCAACGTTAAGACGACATCGTTTTCCGAGCTTTGGACCAGCGACGATCCGATGCTGGCTATGCTGCGCACGCGTCCGCGCCCCCTTAAAGGGCGCTGTGGGGCTTGCGAGCTAAAGGATGTCTGCGGTGGCAACACCCGCATCCGAGCCCTGCAACTGACCGGTGATCCCTGGGCCGAAGATCCGGCCTGTTACCTGACAAACGAAGAAATCGGTGTTGACGACGCAGGCGAGCGTCTGCAGGTTACGCCGTTCCGGGGGAAAAGCCATGATCCGGCGCATCAATTCTTTTAGTTCCGTCTGCTCTGAGCCTTCGACATGGGCGCCAGAGACACCTAAGGGGGCCTCCGGCGGGAGTATTTTTGAAAAGATGAAGCTCGTGTTGATGTGTTCTGTGCTGGGCGCTAGTGGTGCCTGGGCGGATGCACCAACGGATTATGCTGAACATTGTGCGTCCTGCCACGGTGAAAACCGCTTGGGCGGCGTCGGCCCGGCCTTGATCCCCGAGACGCTCCAGCGCATGCGCGGGCCCCGCATCGCAGCGGTAATAGCCGAAGGGCGCGCGGCGACGCAAATGCCTGCTTTCTCGCACGAACTTGACGCTTTGCAGATTGAAGAGCTGGCCGGCTGGCTAAAATCACCGCTGGAAACCGACCCCGAATGGGGCGAGGCCCATATCATGAACAGCCGCACGCTGGATGACGGTTACATCCCCGTTGAGGCGCCAGTGTGGTCAAGTGACCCGATGAACATCACCCTGGTGGTCGAAACCGGGGATCATCATGTCAGTGTGCTGGACGGTGACACGTTTGAGGTTCTGGACCGGTTCGAGACACCCTTCGCGGTTCACGGCGGGCCGAAGTTCAGCCCGGACGGGCGTTACGTATTCATCATGTCCCGGGATGGCTGGGTTCAGAAATACGACATCTGGGCCCTGCAACAGGTGGGGCGCGTACGGGCAGGGCTTAACAGCCGTAACATCGCAATGTCCGGCGACGGCAAGTGGCTGGCCGTTGCGAATTATTTGCCCAACAGTCTGACCTTGCTGTCGACCGAAGACCTGTCGGTGGCAAAAGTCATTGCGATCAAAGGAAAAGCGGGAAAATCCAGCCGCGTATCCGCAGTGTATCAGGCCCCCCCGCGTGAGAGCTTTGTTCTGGCGCTCAAGGATGTTCCCGAGATCTGGGAGGTCTTCTACGGAGCCAACCCGCCGCAATCCGGGCTGGGTCACGACTTTCGCATCGAAGGGCAGTTCAAGAACCCCGATCCTTTCCCGGTGCGCAAGATCACAACGCCCGACTATCTGGACGATTTCTTTTTCGATCAGAGCTATGAATACGTCATGGGTGCCGCGCGCGATGGCAAGGGCGGACAGGTGATCGACCTTGTTATTGGGCACAAGGTGGCCGATCTGGACTTGCCGGGGATGCCGCATCTAGGCTCGGGGATTACGTGGAAGCATGGCGATACGACCGTTATGGCCACGCCGCATCTGACTGACGGCACGGTGTCGGTGATCGACATGGGGACTTGGGAAACCGTCAAGCGGATCAAGACCGAAGGGCCGGGATTCTTCATGCGGAGCCACGAGAATTCGCCTTACGTCTGGGCCGATGTCTTCTTTGGCCCCAACAAGGATGCCATGCATGTGATCGACAAGCAAAGCCTTGAAATCATAAAGACTTTGCGCCCTGCCCCGGGCAAGACCGTGGCACATGTAGAGTTCACAAAGGATGGCCGCCACGCGCTTGTGTCGATCTGGGAAGATGACGGCGCGGTGATCGTTTATGACGCGCAGACGCTGGAAGAAGTGCGCCGCCTGCCGATGCGTAAACCATCTGGGAAGTACAATGTCTGGAACAAAATCACCTTCTCGGAAGGCACCAGCCACTGAGGGCAAATGGCCGGTCTGGAAACTGGCCATTCTGCTTTATCCGGCCACCATGTTGACCGTGGCTATCAACCTGTTTCTGGCCGGGCTGATCCTGCACAGTGCCGGATTCTCAGCGATAAAACCGGTTCCGGCGATCCTGTGGTCAATCCCGTTGGGCATTCCGGCGACATGGTTGGCCGGGCGCTGGGTTCGAGGGTTGATGGATGAAGCTGACGGGTAGCTGCAAATTCGCGAGCACCTGATCTAAGTCAAGTCTCCGCCTAACAGAATCCCATAGGGTTCGGGAAAGAACGCCGAGTTGGATTCTCAATGCCCACCTTCCACCCCTCGCATAGCTTGTTTGATCGCGTGTCCCGTGCGGTGTGTGGTTTGGTGGGCATTTTCCTGTTGCTTTTGCAAATGCTTGGTCCGGTGCTGGCGAGTCCCGGTGAGAGCATGTGGGTGGAGATCTGCTCGGAGGCGGGCGCGGTCTGGGTCCAAGTTGACCTTGAAGAAGGGCACGACGATCCAACCGCGCCCTGCCCGAAATGCGCGGACTGTGCGCTTTGTGCGGTGAAGGCGTCAGCACCGATGCCGGGCGCTTTGCTGTCCGCAAGCGTCGGAAATGTTCAAAATGTACGCATTGAACATGGGGAGCAGTGCATTTTGTACAGCCCCAAACACCTGTGGCCCGAAACCCGAGGGCCACCGTTTGCGACCCGAGAAGAATCTGAACGCGCCCCGCGCGCGTCCATGGCGTCCACCCAATTGATCGGAGGTGCGCCGTGGTCGTAAGTCGCGCAATCCATTTCCTTCTGGCCCTCGTTCTGTCCTGCAGTGTTGCAATCAGTGCACGCGCCGACAGTCTTGCCAGCTTTCTTCCTGATATCGATCCGGCTGACCTGGCCCCAGGCGCCGACGCGTTTGGCCCGGTACGCAGCGACGTGAAGGTTGCCCCTGTCCTTCGGGGTGGCGAGACGATCGCATGGGCTTTTCTGACTTCGGACTTTGTCGGCACGACCGGCTATTCCGGCAAACCCATTCACGTGGTTGCCGCCATTGATGCGGACGCTGTTCTGACCGGCGTTCAGCTGGTCAAGCATTCCGAACCCATCGTGTTGATCGGCATTCCCAATTCCCGCATGGTCGAACTGACCGAAGGCTATGCGGGCCTTGACCTGAAACGAGAGGCCGAGACCGGGGGTGAGGGGCATGACCTCGACATTATCTCGGGCGCGACCGTGACGATCATGGTGATCGATGACAGCCTTGTGCGCGGCGGGATCAAAGTGGCCCGCGCGCTGGGGCTGGGTGGATTGTCTCCGGTACAAGCTGGAGGTCCGCAGCGCGAAGTCGACATGGCGCAGGATGCCATGTACGACTGGACCACATTGTCGGGAGACGGCTCGGTCCGGCGGATGACGCTGGATGTCGGGCAGGTCAATGCCGCCTTTGAAGCCACAGGGGATCAGCGCGCGATCAAGCGACCCGAACCGGGCGAGCCGGATGACACCTTCATCGACATGCACATGGCGCTTGTTTCGGTCCCGTCGATCGGCAAGTCACTGCTGGGTGAGGCTGAATACCGGAACCTGACCAACTGGCTGGATGAGGGCGAACAGGCCATTCTGGTTCTGGGCCGGGGGGCCTATAGCTTCAAGGGATCGGGCTATGTCCGGGGTGGAATCTTTGACCGGATTCAGCTGATCCAGGGCGACAGCTCGGTGCGGTTCTTTGACAAGCAGCAGCGCCGTCTGGGTGAGGTTGCCGCGCCAGATGCTCCCAGCTTTACCGAACTGGATATCTTCAAGATCCCGGCTGATGCCGAGTTTGACCCGGCCGAGCCGTTCCGCCTGCAATTGCTGGTGCAGCGTGCCGTCGGGGCGGTTGAAAAGACCTTTCTGACCTTCGATCTGGGATACAAACTGCCTGAACAGTACCTGTTGCCCGTCACCGCGCCATCGGTCGTGGATGATGCAACGGGCGAAGCGGCCGCCAAGGCCGCCCTGTGGCAGCGCATCTGGAAGGATCGCACTGTCGAGATCGCCGGGCTTGGTGTCATGCTGCTGGTGTTGACGGCGACGTTCTTCTTCCAGTTCCACGCCACGATGAATGCGCGCGTCTTTTACTGGTTCCGCATCGGGTACCTGACGATGACCCTGTTCTTCATCGGCTGGTATGCCAACGCGCAGCTGAGCGTGGTGAACCTGATGGCGCTGGCGGGCAGTTTACGCACGGGGTTCTCGTGGGACGCGTTCCTGCTGGATCCGCTGGTCTTTATCCAGTGGTTTGCCGTGGCCGCCGCCCTGTTGTTCTGGGGTCGTGGAGCCTATTGCGGCTGGCTGTGCCCGTTTGGCGCGCTTCAGGAGCTGACCAATAAGATCGCACGGGCGTTTAAAGTGCCGCAATGGACTTTGCCCTGGGGTCTGAACGAGCGGCTCTGGCCTGCGAAATACATGATCTTTTTGGGTCTTTTTGGTCTGAGTTTCGTGTCGATCCCGCTGGCCGAGCAATATGCCGAGATCGAGCCGTTCAAGACCGCGATCATTCTGAAATTCATGCGCGACTGGCCGTTTGTGGTCTTTGCGCTGGTCCTGCTGGGGATCGGGCTGTTCATCGAACGGTTCTATTGCCGCTATCTTTGCCCGCTGGGCGGAGCGCTGGCGATCCCTGCCCGTATCCGCATGTTCGACTGGCTGCGCCGCTACAACGATTGTGGCACGCCCTGTCAGACCTGCGCCAATGAATGCCCCGTTCAGGCGATCCACCCCACCGGTGAGATCAATCCGAACGAGTGCGTCACCTGCCTGCATTGTCAGGTGCTCTATCAGTCCGAGGACAAATGTCCCGTCGTTATCCGCCAACTGAAACGGCGGGCCAAGACCGGGTCGGTCACACCTAAGACCCCCCTCGGGCAACCACCGGCGAACCATCCAAACGCCAAACCGAAAACCGTTTCCTAAAAGGAGGAACGACCATGTCGGACCAAGAAAACAAACTGAACATCACGCGCCGCGGTATGCTGGGGGCCACTGCCACCGGTGCCGTCATCGCCGGGACCGGTCTGGGATCGACCCTGATGACCGCGAAAGAGGCCAGCGCTGCCGCCAAGCAGCATCTGGAGCCGGGCGAGCTGGACGAATATTACGGCTTCTGGTCGTCGGGCCAGACCGGCGAACTGCGCATTCTAGGCGTGCCGTCCATGCGCGAGCTGATGCGGGTGCCGGTGTTCAACCGCTGCTCGGCCACGGGCTGGGGCCAGACCAACGAGTCGCTGAAGGTTCTGACCGAGGGCCTGCTGCCTGAAACCAAGGAGTTCCTGGCTGCAAACGGCAAGGTCACCTATGACAACGGCGACCTGCACCACCCGCATATGTCGTTCACCGACGGCACCTATGATGGCCGTTATCTGTTCATGAACGACAAGGCCAACACCCGCGTGGCCCGTGTGCGCTGTGACGTGATGAAATGCGACAAGATCATCGAGATCCCGAACGCGCATGACATCCACGGCCTGCGTCCGCAGAAATTCCCGCGCACCGGCTATGTCTTTGCCAACGGTGAGCACGAGGCCCCGCTGGTCAATGACGGCCAGATCCTTGATGATCCGTCACAATATGTGAACATCTTTACTGCCATCGACGGCGACACCATGGAAGTTGCATGGCAGGTGATGGTGTCGGGTAACCTCGATAACACCGACTGCGACTATCAGGGCAAATACGCCTTCTCGACCTCGTATAACTCGGAAATGGGTATGAACCTGGCCGAGATGACCGAGAACGAGCTGGACCATGTGGTCGTGTTCAACCTCAAAGGTATCGAAGAGGCCGTAGCGGCCGGGAACTATCAGGAACTGAACGGCGTCAAGGTCGTGGACGGGCGTAAAGAGGCGGGTGGAAACCTGACCCGGTACATCCCGATCCCGAACTCGCCACACGGTGTGAACGCAGCGCCTGACAAGAAACACATCATGATCAACGGCAAGCTGTCGCCGACCGTGTCCGTGATCGATGTGGAAAAGGTCGATGCGCTGTTCAGCGAAAACGCCGATCCGCGTTCCGCTGTTGTCGCCGAGCCGCAGCTGGGTCTTGGCCCGCTTCACACGGCGTTCGACGGCAAGGGCAACGCTTATACCACCCTGTTCCTGGACAGCCAGGTGGTGAAGTGGGACATCGCCAAGGCGATCGAGGCCTATGCGGGTGCTGATGTTGACCCGATCGTCGACAAGGTCGACGTGCATTACCAGCCGGGCCACAACTCGACCTCGATGGGTGAAACTGCCGAAGCCGATGGCAAGTGGCTGATTTCGATGAACAAGTTTTCGAAAGACCGCTTCCTGAACGTAGGCCCGCTGAAGCCCGAAAATGAGCAGCTGATCGATATTTCCGGCGACAAGATGAAGGTGGTCCATGACGGCCCGACCTTTGCCGAGCCGCATGACTCGATCATTGTTCACCGGTCCAAGGTGAACCCGGTGAATGTCTGGGACCGCAACGACCCAATGTGGGAAGAGGCGCGCGCGCAGGCTGCCGCTGACGGCGTCGATCTGGACGAAGGTGCCGAGGAACCGATCCGGGACGGCAACAAGGTGCGGGTCTACATGACCTCGACCGCGCCCGTGTTCAGCATGGAGAAGTTCACCGTCAAACAGGGTGACGAAGTGACCGTTTATGTCACCAACCTGGATGACGTGGACGATGTGACCCACGGCTTCTGCCTGTCGAACTTCGGTATCGCGATGGAAGTTGCACCGCAGGCCACGGCCTCGGTCACGTTCATTGCCGACCGTCCGGGCGTGCACTGGTTCTATTGCCAGTGGTTCTGCCACGCGCTGCACATGGAGATGCGCGGCCGGATGTTTGTTGAGCCGCGGAGCGCATAAACATGCGTTGGCCCCTGCTCATACCGCTCCTGCTCGGCTCGCGCCTTTGGGCGGCGGACTGGGATGTGCCCAACCGGGCGGGGGCCATCAACGAGATACTGGCGCAGGCGGCGGATGGGGACACCCTTCGCCTGAGCCCCGGCGATTACGTCGAGCAGTTGGTTCTGGACCGGCCCGTGACCCTCGACGGGCTGGGACAGGCCACCATCGACGGACAAGGCCAAGGCAGCGTGATCACAGTGACCGGGCCGGGCGTGACCCTGCGCGGGCTTACGGTGATCGGATCAGGCTCGGATCATGACGGGATCGACAGCGGCATCCAGCTGACCAAGACGGCGCGCGCGCCGGTGGTCGAGGATAACGTGCTGCTGGGCAATCTTTACGGCATCGACATACACGGTGCGAAGGACAGCATCGTACGACGCAACCGGATTGAAGGGCGGCAGGATCGCCACATGAACGCGCGTGGCAATGGTGTCTATGTCTGGAACGCGCCGGGTGCGGTGGTTGAAGGCAATGACATCCGCTATGGCCGCGACGGGATCTTTGTGAACTCGTCCAAGAAGAATACCTTTACCGGCAACCTGTTCCGCGATCTGCGGTTTGCCGTTCACTACATGTATGCCGACGACTCGGTCGTCAGCGACAATGTCTCGATCGGCAACGATCTGGGCTATGCGGTGATGTTCACGACCAATGTGCGGGTCGCCAACAATGTCTCGATCGGGGACCGCGAACATGGCGTGATGCTGAATTACGCCAACAAGAGCGTCATCACCGGCAATGTGGTGAAAGGTGCCAAGGAAAAATGCACCTTCCTCTATAACTCGAACAAGAACGAATTCACCGACAACTGGTTTGAGGGATGCGGCATCGGCATCCATTTTACCGCTGGCAGTGAACGCAACCGCATCGTTGGCAATTCATTCATCGGCAACCGGACGCAGGTGAAATATGTCTCGACCAAGTGGGTCGAGTGGTCCGAAGACGGGCGCGGCAACTACTGGTCCGATTTTGCCGCCTATGATGTGGATGGCAATGGCATCGCCGATGTCCCCTATCGACCCAATGACAGTATGGACCATGTGCTGTGGACCCAACCCGCAGCCAAATTGCTGCTCGGCTCGCCTGCCGTGCAGCTGGTGCGCTGGTCGCAATCAGCCTTCCCGGCTTTGTTGCCGGGGGGTGTGATGGACAGCAACCCATTGATGCAAGCCCCTGAACCCCCAGCTATGAAAAAGGTGCCTCATGACGGATAAGGCCCTGTCAATTGACCATGTCAGCAAGAACCGGGGGAAAACCTGCGTTCTTGACGATATCACCCTATCCCTTGCCCCCGGTCAGCGCGTGGCGCTGCTGGGCCATAACGGCGCGGGAAAGTCGACCCTGATCAAGTCCATCCTTGGCCTGACGCCCATTCGGGACGGGGCCATTCGGATCGGGGACGCCACCCCTGGCAGCGCGCAGGCGCGACAGGATACGGCGTATCTGCCCGAGGCGGTCTCGTTTCACCCGGCGTTGACCGGGCGCGAGCAGCTGACACTGTTTGCGAAACTGTCCGGGTCAAAAGCCGATGTGCCCGGCCTGTTGGAGCGCGTTGGTCTGAGCGATGCATTGGATCGCAGGATCGGGGCTTATTCCAAGGGGATGCGGCAACGTCTGGGGCTGGCGCAGGTGCTGCTGGGACAGCCGAAAGTGGCGCTGCTAGACGAGCCGACATCCGGCCTGGACCCGATCTCGCGGCAGGACCTTTATGCCATCATTGATGAATTGGCCGCGCAGGGTACCGCCGTGCTGATTGCCAGCCATGCTTTGACCGAGGTTGAGGCGCGCACCGACCGGATCGCCATCATGCGCAAGGGTCGGATGGTCGCCGATGACACGCTGAACAACCTCTCGGCGCTGGCCGGGCTGCCGATCCGCCTGAAGGTGCGTGCCAGCGCCAATGCGGATGCCTTGGCCGCCGAACTGGGCGGCAACCGGATCAACGGCGCGTCCGTTGAGCTGCTCTGCACACCCGAAGACAAGATGGAGGCCCTGCGCCGGATCGCCGGGTTGGGCGATGCGGTGGCGGATGTGGAAATGACACCGCCCAAGCTGGAGGACCTTTATCGCCACTATGCACAGGAGGAGAGGACATGACCCGCTTCCTTGCCATCACCCGAACTGAAATGCTGATCCTGCGTCGCAACCGCTGGCTGTTGGTTGCCACGCTGATCATGGTGCTGTTCGCCTTGGCGCTGACCTTTGCGGGCAGTGCGCCCACCGGCACATTGGGTGTCGATATGCTGACCGTATCTGTCGCGTCGATGACCACGTTGTCGGTCTATCTTGCGCCTTTGCTGGCGCTGATGATTTCCTTCGATGCCATCGCGGGCGATGTGGACCGGGGCAGCCTGTCGCTGCTGCTGTCCTATCCGGCCGGGCGCGGGGAAATCCTGTTGGGCAAGTTCTGCGCCCATCTGGCCGCGCTGGCCTTTGCCATGACCGTCGGTTTTGGCACCGCAGGTGCGGTAGCCGCGTACTTTGGTGGTGCGGGGCCGGAAAGCCTGATGGCGCTGGTGCGACTTGTCCTGACCTCGATCCTGCTGGGCGCCGTGTTTCTGGCGCTTGGATACCTGCTGTCCGCTTTGGCGAGGGGCGCCACGGCGGCGGCGGGTCTGTCGGCCGGGCTTTGGCTGGTTTTTGTCGTCCTTTATGATCTGGGCCTGTTGGGGGCCGTCGTCATGGACAAGGGCGGCGCCTTCACCCAATCCGTCTTTCCATGGGTGATGGTGGCCAACCCGGCCGACGCTTTCCGTTTGTGGAACATCGCCGCGACGGAAGGCGTGGCCATGGCTTCGGGCATGACCGGGGCCGCACAGGCCCTGCCGGTCTGGGCCGCGCCCGCGTCGCTGATGATCTGGCCGGTGCTGGGCTTTGCCCTCGCCCGGCTGGCTTTCCGGAGGGTTGAGCCATGAGACGTCTTGCCCTGATCGCATTGCTCGCACTGGCGGCCTGCAAGGAAGAGCTGGCCGAGGCCCCCGACCCGGTCGATCTGACACCCGATGCGCTGAGCTATTTCTGCCAGATGAATGTCGCCGAACATGGCGGCCCCAAGGGGCAGGTTCATCTGGAAGGCTATCCGGCCCCGCTTTTCTTTGCACAGGTGCGGGACATGGTGGCCTATCTGAAAAGCCCCGAGCGCGATGCGGATATCACGGCCATCTATGTCAGCGATATGGGCGTTGCGCCAAGCTGGCGGCAGCCGGGGATTTCGAACTGGATCGCTGCGGATGGTGCGACTTTTGTGGTTGGTGCCGATGTGGCCGGCGGCATGGGCGCGCGCGAAGTGGTGCCTTTTGCCGATCCTGCCGATGCCCAGGTTTTCGCGGATACCTATGGCGGGACCGCGATGCGCCTGCCCGACATTCCTGATGCCGAAGTGCTTGGACCGGTCGATCTTGATCTGAAGTTGGAGACCCCCGTATGACCGCCCTGTCCCGTCGCCGATTTCTAATCATTTCGGCCGCCTGTGCGGCCTCCCCGGCCATGGCCTTTGACACGCACTGGCGCGGCACCGCCCTTGGGGCTGCCGCCAGCCTGCGGCTGGTCGGGCTGACAGATGCCGAGGCCGTACCAATCATTGCCGCCGTCGAGGGTGAGGTGACCCGGCTGGAGGATATCTTCAGCCTGTACCGTCCGCAGTCACAGCTGAGCCGCCTGAACCGCGACGGTGTTTTGACCGAACCCGCGCCTGAGCTGTTGAATGTGCTGAGCCTGAGCAGTGCGCTGCATCAGGCATCCGGCGGCGCATTCGACCCCAGCATTCAGCCCCTGTGGTATGCCTTGGCAACAGGCGCTGGCCCCGAAGATCTGGCTGCCGCCCGCGCTGCTGTGGGCTGGGAACGGGTGTCTTTCGATGCCGCGTCGGTGCGACTGCCGGTGCCGGGTCAGTCGGCCCTGACGCTGAACGGTATCGCCCAGGGAGCGATCACGGATCGGATCGCTGCGCTGCTGCGTGGCTTTGGCCTGCGTGATGTTCTGGTCGACATGGGAGAGGTTGCCGCCTTGGGTGTGCGTGGCGACGGCACGCCCTGGAAAGCCGGGTTGGCCGCGCCGGACCAGCGGGTTTTGAAACGGGTCGCGCTGCGTGACCGCGCGGTCGCGACATCATCGTCGCTGGGGACGCAGCTGGGACAGGGTTTGGGCCACATCATCACCCCGGACGGGCCTGCAAACCGGGACAGAACGGTTTCGGTTTCTGCCCCTGACGCGGTGATCGCAGATGGGCTGTCTACTGCGATATGCGCGGCGCCCGAAAGCCAAGTAGCTGAAATCTTGAGATATTTTATCGGAGCCCGTGTCGAGCTGAATGTATGACGCATGGTCGCAAATCTCAGGTGGGTCAGGAAAATTCACCAAGAACATGATATTCGCGAAAAACATGATATAGGTCAATTCGTGCGCTGCTTCGCGCAGTTAGGAAGTAAGGACGCGAACCAATCTATCCACACTCGAGTCGCCAGCCATGAGCCAGTTGACCAGCAGACGCGCTTTTCTGAGCGCACGTATCCTACGGGAGGATCCTGATGCGATTCGACCGCCGGGCGCGGGCGTGACAGGCTTTGCCGATCTGTGCACAGGCTGTGAAGACTGCGCCGGGGCCTGCCCGGAAGACATCATCACATTCGACGACAGCGGCTTTCCGGTTCTGGATCTTTCCGCAGGCGGCTGCACCTTATGCGGTGCATGTGCCGAAATCTGCCCGACCCCGGCGCTGTTGCCCGAGCGTGTGGCCGAGTGGCCGTGGCGCGCACGGATCGAGGCCGCAAGCTGCCTGTCGATGAACGGGGTGAGCTGCCGCCTGTGCCAGGACACTTGCGAACAGGAAGCCATCCGCTTTCGCCTGCAACTGGGCGGGCGGGCTGAACCGGCGCTTGAAACCGAAACCTGTATCGGATGCGGCATATGTTCTGCCGCCTGCCCTGCCGGGGCCATCACGATGCACCGCCCCGCCCCTTTGCACCCGGAGGTGACCCAATGAATATCTGTGGCTGTCTTGTCCACATCGCCCCCGATCACACCGACGCCGCGCGCGCGGCGATAACCGGCACCGATGGCGTCGAGCTTCATGCGGAGGCCGAGGATGGCCGGTTCGTCGTGGTTGTCGAGGATACAGCCGACCGGCTGGCCTCGGAAACCATCATGGATCTGCACCAGATCCCCGGCGTGATCTCATTGTCGCTGACCTATCACCATTTCGAAGATCCCGCGGAGGTTGCTCCGCGTCCTGATGCTCCAAGCCAACCGTCCAGCAGGAGGCCCATGCAATGACCATCTCTGAATCCCGTCGTACATTCCTGAAAGCGTCCGCAGCGGCTGCCACGGCCTCGGCTGCCGGCATCCCACTGGCCGCTGGTTCGGCCAGCGCTCAGGCCGCCGCGCCTGATATCCGCTGGGACAAGGCCGCCTGCCGGTTCTGCGGTACGGGCTGTTCGGTTCTGGTGGGCACCAAGGATGGTCGCGTAGTCGCCACGCAGGGCGACCCGGATGCGCCGGTCAACCGGGGTCTGAACTGTATCAAGGGCTATTTCCTGTCCAAGATTATGTATGGCAAGGACCGCCTGACCACGCCGCTTTTGCGCAAAACCAACGGCGAATATGACAAGAATGGCGAGTTTGAGCCGGTCAGCTGGGACGAAGCCTTTGACGTCATGGCTGCCAAGTGGAAAGAGGCGCTGGCCAAGAAAGGCCCGACCAGCGTGGGCATGTTCGGTTCTGGTCAGTGGACCGTCTGGGAAGGTTATGCGGCGGCCAAGATGATGAAGGCCGGGTTCCGGTCGAACAACATCGACCCCAACGCGCGTCACTGCATGGCTTCTGCCGTGGTCGGCTTTATCCGCACCTTCGGCATCGACGAGCCTATGGGCTGCTATGACGACCTTGAGCACGCGGATACGTTTGTTCTGTGGGGGTCGAACATGGCCGAGATGCACCCGATCCTGTGGTCGCGTCTGACCGATACGCGCCTGACCAAGCCGGGATGCGAAGTGCATGTTCTTTCGACCTTCGAGCACCGCTCGTTCGAGCTGGCCGACAATGGCATGGTGTTCAACCCGCAGACCGATCTGGCGATCCTGAACTATATCGCCAATTACATCATCCAGAATGGCGCGGTGAACGAAGAGTTCGTCAAGAACCACGTCAATATCACCAAAACAGCCACCGATATCGGTTATGGCCTGCGCGACAATCATCCGCTGCAACAAGAGGCCGCGAACCCCAATGTCGGCAAGATGGAACCGATCAGCTTTGAGGAATATGCCGAGGCGGTGTCGGAATACACGCTGGAATACACTTCGGAACTGTCCGGTGTTCCGGCGGACAAGCTGGAGCGTCTGGCCCAGCAATATGCCGACCCGAACCGCAAGGTCATGAGCCTGTGGACCATGGGGTTCAACCAGCATACCCGCGGGTCGTGGGTGAACTCGTTGATGTACAACGTGCACCTGCTGGTGGGCAAGATTTCCGAGCCCGGAAACTCGCCCTTCTCGCTGACCGGTCAGCCGTCGGCCTGCGGGACCGCGCGTGAGGTTGGCACCTTTGCCCACCGTCTGCCTGCCGACATGGTTGTCATGAATGACGAGCACCGCAAGATTTGTGAAACCGCCTGGAACGTGCCTGCGGGTACCATTCCGGCCAAGCCCGGCTTTCACGCCGTGCAGCAGCACCGCAAGCTGAAGGATGGCGATCTGAACGCCTATTGGGTGCAGTGCAACAACAACATGCAGGCCGCACCGAACATCAACGAAGAAGGCTATCCCGGGTATCGCAACCCCGAAAACTTCATCACTGTATCAGACCCCTACCCGACCGTCACGGCCGTGTCCGCCGACCTGATCCTGCCTACCGCCATGTGGGTCGAGAAGGAAGGTGCCTATGGCAACGCGGAACGCCGTACCCAGTTCTGGCGGCAGCAGGTCAAGGCACCCGGCGAGGCCAAGTCGGACATGTGGCAGGTGATGGAATTCTCGAAACGCTTTACAGTCGAAGAGGTTTGGGGCGAAGAGTTGCTGGCCACCATGCCAGAGCATCGCGGCAAGACCATGTACGAGGTTCTGTTCGCCAATGGCAGCGTCGACAAGTTCCCGCTGTCGGAAACGGCCGAGGGCTTTGACAACGACGAATCCGAGCATTTCGGGTTCTACGTTCAGAAGGGTCTGTTCGAGGAATATGCCAACTTCGGGCGCGGCCACGCGCACGATCTGGCTCCGTTTGAAACCTATCACCAAGCCCGTGGCCTGCGCTGGCCGGTCGTGGATGGCAAGGAAACGCTGTATCGTTTCCGCGAAGGCTATGACCCTTATGTGCCCGAAGGTGCGGGCGTGAAGTTCTATGGCAAGAAGGATGGCAAGGCGAGCATCATCTTTGCGCCTTACGAACCTGCGGCCGAGGAACCGGATGCCGAATATGATCTGTGGCTGTGCACCGGTCGCGTGCTGGAACACTGGCATTCGGGGTCGATGACACGCCGTGTGCCAGAACTGCACCGCGCCTATCCCGCTGCTGTGGTTTACATGCATCCGCAGGACGCCAAGGATCGGGATCTGCGCCGGGGTCAGGAGATTGTTCTGTCCACCCGTCGGGGCGAGGTCACCAGCCGGGTCGAAACCCGTGGGCGCAACAAGGTGCCGCGCGGTCTGGTGTTCATGCCGTGGTTTGATGAAGGCCAGCTGACCAACAAGCTGACGCTGGACGCGACCTGCCCGCTGTCGAAAGAGACCGACTTCAAGAAATGCGCCTGCAAGGTCGAGCGCGCATAGGCAACAAGGATCGTACGGGTAAATCCTCATGTCTTTTGCCGACAAACCCCTTTCGCCGCAGCGGCGCCGGTTCCTGCAGGATTCGGCGCGGGCGGCGGGCGGCTGCGTGGTCGCCGGGACGGTGCTGGCCTATCTGGCCCGCGACGCCCGCGCCCTGCCAGCCGAGGCTTTGCGCCCGCCCGGCGCGCTGCCGGAAAAGGAGTTTCTGTCGGCCTGCATCCGCTGCGGATTATGCGTGCGGGATTGCCCATACGATACCCTGAAACTGGCCGAGTTGGGCTCGGACGCGGTGGCGACGGGAACACCCTTTTTCACCGCTCGGGATATTCCCTGCGAGATGTGCGACGACATCCCATGTGTCGCCGCATGTCCGACCGGGGCACTGGATCCCGCGTTGGACAATATCGACGATGCGAAGATGGGGGTCGCGGTTCTGGTCGATCAGGAGAACTGCCTGAACTTCCTCGGGTTGCGCTGCGATGTCTGTTACCGCGTCTGCCCCGTCATCGACGAGGCGATCACGCTGGACACCACGCACAACACGCGGTCGGGCCATCACGCGATGTTCATCCCGACCGTCCACGCCGACCGCTGCACCGGTTGCGGCATGTGCGAGAAAAGCTGTGTTCTGCCCGAGGCCGCCATCAAGGTGCTGCCTGCCCGGCTGGCGCGGGGCAGTTCGGCAGAGCACTACCGCAAGGGCTGGGAAGAAAAGGCCGCGAAAGGCGCGCCGGTGGTCGAGGGGATCATCGATCTGCCGGACCGTTTGCCCGGACCGGGCACGGACAATCTGGTCACGCCCGGCGGCTTTGCGCCGGGATATGATCTGCCGGGGGTGGGACAATGAGCGCCCGCACAGATATGCCCACAGGTCACGAGGCCATCGCCAGCAAGGGCTGGATCGGCGCGCATCGCTATCTGCTGCTGCGCCGTGCAAGCCAGCTGTTCTTTCTGGTTCTGTTTCTGCTGGGCCCATGGTTCGGCATCTGGATCGTTCAGGGCACGCTGGCCGGGTCGCTGACGCTGGACGTGCTGCCTTTGACCGATCCGTTCATCCTGTTGCAGAGCATGGTTGCAGGCCACTGGCCCGAGGTGACGGCACTGATCGGCGGGGCGATCGTTCTGGTGATCTACGCGCTGATCGGCGGGCGGGTCTATTGTTCCTGGGTCTGCCCGATCAATCCGGTGACGGATGCGGCCAACTGGCTGCATCGCAAGCTGGACCTGCCGAAGGGCTGGCAACCAAAGCGCGGCACGCGCCTGTGGATTCTGGCAACCGTCCTGCTTGTTTCGGGTCTGAGCGGCATGATCGCGTGGGAACTGATCAACCCGATCACCATGCTGCATCGCGGGCTGGTCTTTGGAATGGGCTTTGTCTGGGCCCTGATCGCCGCCATCTTTGTCTTTGACGTCTTCGTCTCGCGCCACGGATGGTGCGGGCACCTGTGCCCGGTGGGCGCGTTCTATGGCCTGATCGGAGCAAAAAGCCTGCTGCGGATCAGCGCCACAAACCGCGCCGCCTGCGATGACTGCATGGATTGTTACGCGATCTGCCCTGAAAATCAGGTGATCTCGCCCGCGCTGAAGGGCAAACCGGGAAGTACCCCGCTGATCCTGTCACCCGACTGCACGAATTGTGGCCGCTGCATCGATGTCTGCGCGGTCGACGTCTTTACCTTTACTCACCGGTTCGACGACCACGTCGTCCAACCTTTCGATCCAGTTGCCGCGCCCGAGCCGCGCGCCGCCAGACCTATCTAGGGGAGTGCCAAGATGAAAAAATCGATCGTTACAGGCGGAATTGCCCTTCTACCCGTATTATTGCTGAGCGGTTGGGCCGTCGCGCAATCTGCTCAGGTTGAATCCCTGCGCGGTGCGGACGTGGATGAGCCGGTGCCGCTGGACCAGATCCACCGCAATGTCGAAGGGCGGCAGCAGCGCAATTACCGGCAGCAACCGCCATTGATCCCGCATTCGGTTGAACAGTACCAGATCGACATCCGTACCAACCAGTGCCTGTCCTGCCATGACTGGACCAAAGCCGGTGACCGCAACGCACCGACGCTGTCGATGACCCATTATCTGGACCGCGAAGGCCGCGAACTGGATCGGATCGCCGGAACCCGGTATTTCTGCAACCAGTGCCACGTACCGCAGGCCGACGCCCCGCCGCTGGTCGACAACGTGTTCCAGCCCTCCGCCGGCAATTGATCCAACGCAAGACTGAAAGGAGCACCGACATGGCCGACTCCCCTGAAAACCGCGGCTTGCTTGGTCGCCTCTGGAACGCGATCTGGACGCCGACGGTGCTGTTCAGTTCAGGCTTTCTTGTCCTGGCCGGATTTCTGGCCGGTATCCTGTTCTGGGGTGGATTTCACTGGACCCTTGAGCTGACGAATACCGAAGAATTCTGTACTTCGTGCCACACGATGGAAACGAACTTGGGCGAATATCGCGAAACGGTCCATTACAACAACCATTCCGGCGTTCGTGCGATCTGTTCCGACTGCCACGTGCCGGATGAATGGAGCCACAAGATCAAAGCCAAGATCATGGCCGTCAAAGACGTCTATCATGAGCTGGCCGGAACCATCAGCACACCCGAGCAATACGAGGCGCATCGCCTGAGCATGGCTTCGGCCGTGTGGAAGAAGATGAAGGAATCGGACAGCCGTGAATGCCGCAACTGTCATAACTTCGACTACATGGACTTTACCATTCAGGAAACACGGGCCGCGTCGGAACACCAGCGCGCCATTGACACCGGCATGACATGTATCGACTGCCATCAGGGCATCGCGCATAATCTGCCCGCAAACTATCTGGAACAGTACCAGAAAATAAGCGAGGCCGTGGAGGGCGAGGTTCTGCAGGAACATGCATCCGCCTCTGGCGACGACATTCGCGCGTTTCTGAACAACAGCTCGAATTGATGTGGGGACGGACATGCTAGACTTACTTGGAACAATCGGCGCCAATGTCCTGGGCCTGCCCGGCATACTAGGGCTGGCGCTTGGAATGATGACCCGCAAGCTGTGGTTGGGCGCGGCACTGGGGGCCGTTGTCGGCATGCTGGAAACGCTGGTTTTTGCGGGCTTTCAGTTTGCTCATGTGGAAGCGGTGGAACTGGGCATCTCGATTCTGGTCGGGCTTTGCGCGGGCAGCCTTGGCACTGCCATCCGCCTGAAAGGCGCAACCGTCTGAAGAAGACACCGGTTCTGCCCATTTGGTGGAACCGGTATCCTGCCGGGTCACGTTTCCAGCGCCAAAGCGGGTGCTTGTGTCGCACGCGACGCGACTATTGACGTAGGGGAAGCGGTTAAGGCGCGCGGCAGTGTCGAAAATCGGCAGGGTCTGATTTTCGCATTTCCACAACTTCGATAAAAGCGCACGAGGCCCTAGCGCCTATGGGAAAACACCCTTCCCCATTACGCGCGGCAAGGCAGCATGCCGGGCCCAGTTTTGCGCGTGAAAAATCAATATGAAACTGAAAGCCAATGATTTGACACGAAAAACTCAAAGTGGAGTGGAATTTCAACCCTACATCTGTCACAGCAGATAACAAGTTAACAATGGTGTCCCTGCGTCATGTGGATTGAACGTAAATTCCTCTCTATTTTTGCTTATACAAATACAATATGTTTTGAGGGGAGTAAGGGGAGAAGGAAAATGGGCGGGGGCGCAGAACGATGACGGGGGTCCTTGAGGCATCGCCGCGTATCTCAAAAGTTCTTCGACTGGCTGATCTGGAAAACCATGCCACCCTGTTTCGGCAGGAAGGCGTGGATGATGATATTCTGGACGAGTTGACAGATCCCGAACTGCGCGATCTGGGGCTAACGGTTGGCGAAAGAAAGCGGTTTCGCAAGGCGCAGGCCCGTCTGAAATCTGAGGAGGCATCGACCCGGCAGGAGCTTAGGTCCGAAGCCGAGCGGCGACAGCTTACGCTGGTTTTCTGCGATCTAGTGGGGTCCACGCAGCTGGCCCAGCGGTATGACCCGGAAGACCTGATGCAGATCATGAACCTGTATCTGGATACGGCGATCGGCACCCTGAAACAGCATGGCTGTCACCTGGCCTACAGGCAGGGTGACGGGATCATGGTCTATTTCGGATATCCCAAAGCCATGGAGGACGATGCCGAACGCGCCGTTCGCGCCGTGCTGGAGACCATTGAAGCCGTACAAAACCTTGAAAACAGGTTTGGCGAAAAACTGGATCTGCGGGCGGGAATTGCCACCGGTATGGTCGTTGTGGGGGTGGTCTCGTCAACAAGTCTTGGGTCGCAGGACTTTCTGGTCGGTGAAACCGCGAACCTCGCATCCCGCCTGCAAGGTCTGGCCGAGCCGGGCGAGGTGGTCGTTTCCGCAGAGACGTGGCGGTTGACACAAGGCGCATTCGAATTCGAGCCCCGTGGCAGCCATAACCTGAAAGGATTTGACAATCAGCGCACTGTCTATCGCGCCATTTCCGAAAGCGTCGCGACCAGCCGGTTCGATGCGCGTGTCGGACAGTCAGCTGTTGATCTTGTCGCCCGGGGCGACGATCTTTCAGTCCTAACGCAGCTTTGGAAAGATGCACAGGCGGGGTCCGGCAGGTTCGCGTTTGTCGGCGGCGCCGCAGGCATTGGCAAGTCGCGGCTGATCAAGTCCCTGTCTGAAACAATTGGCGTCAAACCCTTTACGTTGCAGTGTATTCCGCATCTGGCCAGCCTTCCGCTTCATCCGATCGTGGGAGAGTTGAGGCGGGTTTCAGGCGACAAGTCCGATGATAGCATCAGGGCCGCGATTTCCGACTTTGTTCAGGCCGCCTCTCGTCTGAGCGACACGGATTTGCCTGTTCTTCTGGATATGGCCGGGGTCGAAACGGGCGCAGCGCCGGATCCCGACCCCCTGAAGAAGGCCCGCAAGTCGCTGGACGTGTTGTTGCGTAGCATTGGCAGCCTGTGCGACAGGCGCGGCACCTTGCTGCTGGTGGTGGAGGACGTGCACTGGGCTGACGCAACCACGCTGGACGTGCTGGAGGCGCTGGCATCAGGACTGGACGGGTTCCCGATACTGGTGGTCCTGTCGCATCGCCCTGAATATGAGCCGCCAGAGCATTACGAAGGCCGCGCGGCCCGCATCGATCTGACGCCTCTGGCCAGCAGTGAAGCCTCGGAACTGGTCCGGCGCGTGGCCGAGCCATACAGTTTACCGGTCATCCTGATCAGGCAGATTGTCGAGAAAGCCGATGGCGTGCCGCTTTACATCGAAGAGATGACCAAGGCGGTTCTGGACCAGCTGCCGCAAGATGCGCCGATCAACGCCGAGGTTCTGGATGCCCTGAGTATCCCCGCAACCCTTCAGGATTCGTTGATGTCGCGTCTTGACCGGATGGAAAACGCCAAGCCCATTGCGCAGCTTGGGTCTGTTATCGGGCGCAGTTTCACCTCGGCGATGATCCAGGCGGTGGCGCAGGAAGACATGGATGTGGAAAGCGCGCTGATGCAGCTGATGGCGGCTGGCGTTGTGCTGATCACGGGCGAAGCCGGAACGGCCACCTATACGTTCAACCACGCGCTGGTTCAGGATACGGCCTATAACTCGCTGCTGCGCGAAGACCGGCAGAAGGTTCACCTGAAAATCGCACGGGCCTTGCTGGCCGGACATAACGCATTCGGAAGCCCCGCCCCCGATACCGTGGCGCATCACTGCGACCATGGCGGGCTGAAGGATGAGGCGGTGTCCAACTGGTTTACGGCAGGCGAACAAGCCCTGTCGCGGTTGGCGAACCTGCCTGCGATCTCGGCCTTTCGCGCGGCCCTGCGCAATATCGGAACGATGCCCGCCAATGCCGAGCGTGACGGGTTCGAGCTTCGGGTGCAGATGAATATCCTGCCGGCTTACATGGCGATTTATGGATGGTCCTCCGATCAGGTCGGAGAGACAGCCGCCCGCGCGATGGAGCTTGCCCATGCTTTGGGCGATGGCGAAACCCTTTTTGCGGCCACCTTCTGCCGCTGGACCAATTTCTTTGTCGCGGGCCAGATGAACCGCGCAATGGAGATGGGACAAGCCCTGGACGCGATGGCCGGTATGAGCGGCGACACTGTTCCCAACGTGCTGGCAGCCCGCGCGCTGAGCTTTACGCATTACTTCCGTGGGGAATTTGCGGATTGCGAGCAGCAGCTTGACCGTGCCTTTGCCCTGATCACGCCCGAGCTGGACATGGCAATGATGCCAATGACCCAGTCCTCGACCACGGCGTCATTGCTGGCCATTCAGGGGTGCCTGCTGTGGCAGCAGGGCAAGTTCGATGAGGCGGAGGCCGCGCGCTTGAAAGCCATCGACGTCAGCCGGGCACTGAACCACGCGCCCAACCTTGTCTACATCATGGGCGCGTGCAGCATGTTCCTGCCCTACGCAGGCGAATGGGACCGGCTGGACGTCACTATGAAGGAAGCCCGCAAGATCGCCGACGAGGAAGGGTTCCTGTATCTTCACGCCATGCAGGATATCTACATGGGTCTTGCGCAGGCGGGAAAAGGCGACATCGAGGGCGTTCCAGCTCATATCGAAGCGTGCATGAACCTGATCTCAAAGTCTGGTGGAAACTTTACTTTTCCACAGAATCAGATTGTTCTGTCTGAGTTGATGATCGATCACGGAGATATTGATCAGGCCCTGGACCGGCTTGAAACCGTGTGTACCCCCGGTTGGGAACGAGGAGAAACGCTGAACAAACCGGAATATCACCGCGTGCGGGCCAAGGCCTTTGCTGCCAAGGGTGATCGGGACAGCGCGATTGCCGAGGTTGAACTGGCATTGGCGCTTGCCCGCGAATGTGGTGCCGTTGTTCAGGAACAACGCGCCGGGGCACTACTGGACAGTTTGACGAAAGCCGAATGAACGAGACGGACTGCCCGGCCAAACAGGGCAGCATCACCAAGAGGGATTTACAATGACCGATGCATTGGATTGGAACACCGAACAGTGGAATGCCGTTAACAAGGCCGTCCATGATGAGGCGCTGCGCGCGCGGGTGGCTGCGAGTATTCTGCCGCTTTATGGGCCGCTGCCAGCGGACACGCAATCTGTTCCCCTGAACAAGCTGGGTCTGATTGACAACGCGTCAGGCGCGGCCAAACGTCTGGAAGTAAATGATTATGACACCCTGCGGCTGACGACGGTTTCCGTCAACGTCTACCTGAAAGGCGCGCAGGTGGCTGATCCGGAACTGGCCGCGGCCATGATCATGTTCCGCCGGGCCGCCGCCGTCGTGGCCAAGGTTGAGGATGACATCATTTTCAACGGCCAGCCGGGCACCGGCGAAGCGCCCAGACATGCCGGTGGCGCACCTGCCGATCTGCCGCCGATCTACACCGTCAGCGGGGGCGGTAAATATCCGGGGCTGTTGGAGGCTGGCGAAGGTCAGTCCATATCGATCAACGGGAAGAAAAAGCCCTGTTCCGGCCCCGAGGTTTTCGAGGCCGTGGTCGCGGGCATCAATAAACTGGAAGCTCACGGATACCTTGGGCCTTTTGCCTGCGTGATGGGCAATGGGCTGTTTCAGGCCGTGACCACGCCGATTGAGAACTCGATGGTGCTGCCGCGTGACAGTATTCTTCCGTTCCTTGACGGCCCGCTGCTGCGATCGGGCACCCTGCCCGCAAACAAGGCTGCACTTGTATCACTGCAAGGTGCGCCGGTCGAGATTGTCGTGCCTTCGGATATCGCGGTGAAATATCTGCAAACCTCGTCTGACGGCGAACATATCTTCCGCGTTCAGCAGAAATTCCATCTGAGGATCAAGGAAGCACAGGCGATCTGCACCATCACGTGTTGACCGGAGATCTGGTCATGGGGGAGTTTACAGACCGGGGCGTGACATTGCGTTGGTCCGAGCTGATCAACGAAAATGGGCTTAATCGGGTGCTGATCGAAGCCGGACCCGCCGTGTCTTCGCATGACGTGGTGCGCGTGATCTGTTCCGAAGATGGCGGCCCCGAGCGCGCCATTCGCGGCTGGCCCTTGCAATGCGACCCCAAGACCGGGTTTCAGCAGTTTGCAGCCATGCTGCCATCTGTGACCCAAGAAAAGACATTGACCTGGCGACCGGTGCTGACGACCGGTGGTCGCGAATATGATCCCGGCCGCGGAAAGGCCCCCGAACCTGCGCCGCCACGCCCGGTAAAGGCAATCACGCAAGTGCCCGCGCTGGAACATGTGGGCAGGTTTGTGGTGCCGTTCAACGACGAGTTCTATCCTTCGGGTGAAACGCCCGACGGTATCTGGCTGCATTTCGGGATCAAAAACGGCGGAACAGTTGACGGGCCTCATCTGAAGGGGACGATCGATCCGCTGGGGGGCGATTGGATGCGCGTGCGGTCCGACGGTGTGGGGCTTTTGCACGCCCGAGCGCTTATTCAACCGGTTGAAGGGGGTGCGCCGATCCTGTTTGAAGATACCGGCGTATGTGACTTTGGGCCGGATGGGTATGCCGGGCTGGCGAAGGGCAATCTGCCCGCCTCGGCCCCGGTCCGGCTGGCACCGCGATACCTGACATCAAACCCGAATTATGCCTGGATGAACAGGTTGCAGGGGTTCGGCATCGGCGAAGCCAGCCTGTCCGATATCACCCTGCGCTTTGACGTCTATTCCGCGAAAGGAACATCCGATGGCTGAAAAGGTTGTCATACTGGGCGGTGGCGTGGCCGGAATGAGCGCGGCGCATGAGCTGATCGAGCGTGGGTACGAGGTCGAGATTCACGAGCGCCAGCTGATCCCCGGCGGCAAGGCACGCAGCATCCCCGTGATGAAGGGCGAAGGCGATCACGGGTCCAAGGCGAAACACATCAAGGCGCTTGAACAATGGGCCGAGATGGACGGCGCCAGTTATCCCCCCGGTGTGAAACGCCCCTGGCTGCCCGGCGAGCACGGGTTCCGGTTCTTTCCGAATTTCTACCGCCATATCACCGATACGATGGCGCGCACGCCCTATTATGGCAAAGGCACCTGTTACGATAATCTGGTGTCCACCACTCAGGTTCTGGTCAGCCAGTTCGATGACCCAGGCATCATCGTTCCCGAACGGTTTCCCCGCACGCTGAAAGACGTGGCCGACGTGCTCAAGACGGTTGCATTCACGCTCTCGCCACGGGACCAGATCGCCTATGAGGATGTCGAACATTTCATCGCCTGCATGTGGCGCATCGCGACATCCTGCAAGGAGCGCCGGTTCGATGAATATGAACGCATCGGGTGGTGGGATTTCATCGGTGCCGAGCAGCGCTCGGAAGCGTATCAGAAGTTTCTGGCCATTGGCCTGACCCGTTCGCTGGTGGCCGCGAAGGCGACAACTGCCAGTACAAAGACCGTGGGCGACATTGCGGTTCAACTTCAGCTTGGTATCGCGACGCCCGAGCCGCATGGCAACCGGTTGTTGAACGGCCCAACAAACCTTGTGTGGATACAGCCGTGGCTGGATTACCTCAAAAGCAAGGGGGTCGTGTACAAGTTCAACTCAAAGGTCACGGGCATCGACTGCCAGGATGGCCGCATCGTCAGCGCGACGGTTGAACAGGATGGCGAAGAAAAGCAGGTCACCGGGGATTGGTTCATCAGTGCGATGCCGATCGAACGGATCGCGCCCCTCATCACCCCTGCGATGACGGCAATCGACCCGTCTCTGGCCAAGCTGCCCCTGCTGGCCGAAGACGTGCAATGGATGAACGGAATTCAGTTCTACCTGACCAAGGATGTTGAACTGACCCACGGCCACGTCATTTTCATTGACAGCCCCTGGGCCCTGACCGCGGTTTCACAAAAGCAGTTCTGGTCGGCCATCAACTTTGAAAACTGGGCAGAAGGCAAGACCAAGGGCCTGCTTTCAATAGATATCTCGGAATGGGACAAGCCGGGGTTGAACGGAAAAACCGCGCGTGATTGTAGCCGCGAAGAGATTGCGCACGAGGTTTGGGAACAGCTCAAGCGCAGCGTCAACGTGGATGGCCAGACCGTCCTGCGCGACGAGGACATGCATTACTGGTTCCTTGATCCTGATATTGTGCAGGATCCCAACGACCCCAAGCGCCAAACCAATGTGGAGCCGCTGTTGGTCAACCGCATCAACAGCTGGCGGTTGCGCCCTGAGGCGGCCACGTTGATCCCGAACTTCATGCTGGCGTCGGATTATGTGCGCACCTACACCGACCTTGCCACCATGGAAGGGGCAAACGAAGCGGCACGTCGGGCGGTCAATGCCATCCTGCAACGCGGCGGATCAAAAGCAGAGCCCTGCCAAATCTGGGATCTGCACGAGCCGGATATCCTGAAACCGCTGCGCGCCTATGATTTTGCCCGCTATCAGGCCGGCCTACCCTGGGACAACCGGTTTGCGGTTGCGGTCGAAGCCGCGCTGAGGATGGGACAGGATTCCGTGGGTGTTGAGCGTGGCGGCGAAGGGCCTCTTGCCGTCATTGCAAAACCGGCTACGGAATACTCAAAACCCGGCGGGATTACCGAAGACCCTGCGATTGCGGACGCGTTGCGCATGATCTGCCCTCCGAAAGAGCTGCTTGACCTAATCGTGGCCTACGAGCCGACGGCTGATCTTCCGATCCCCGGAGAGGAGATTGCAGAGGATGTTGCCTTTGATCTGGGCCGGGACAGCGGCCAGTCGGGGGTGTTGTCCAAAGCCTTGCCGCTGACGGATGCACCTTTTTCGGCGGCAGGACCCAACCTTGCCGAGACGGGCAGGAACGAGACCAAAACCCGTGTGATCATCACCCAGAAGGGATGACCCTGTGGCCACTGGCACAGCACATCTGGATCCTGCGGCACAGCAGGATTTTCTGAAAACGCTGACCTCTTACGGGGATCGGGCCCGTGAGACGCTTTTGCAGCTGTTGCCGACGGGCGAGCCGCAGGCCTATTTGTACGGGCCGATGCGGGATTACATTGAAACCTCGGGCAAGGGGTTGCGGCCCGCACTGTTGCTAGCCACCTGCGAGGCTTTCGGCGGTGACAGCGAGACCGCGAGGGTGTCAGCCGCTGTTCTTGAACTGCTGCACAACGCGTTTCTGATCCATGACGATATCGAGGATCAAAGCGATTTCAGGCGAGGGCGCGCGTGTATGCACAAGCGTCTTGGGGTCCCTTTGGCCATCAATACCGGTGACGGGATGCAATCGCTGGCCCTGCGCCTGTTGCGCCAGAACCTTGGGCCGCTTGGCCCTGAAACCGGCATGCGCGTGGTGGACGAGTTTGATCATCTGTTGCAACAGTCCATTGAAGGTCAGGCACTGGAGCTTGGCTGGATACGGGACAACCGGCTGAACGTGGACGCATCGGATTATCTGACGATGTGTCTGAAAAAGACCTGCTGGTACAGCTTCATTCACCCCATGCGCATCGGGGCGCTGATTGCCCGGCCAAATGATGTGGCGTCTGGCGCGTTGAACCTGGACGATTTTAACGCGTTTGGGTTTTTTCTGGGGGCCGCGTTTCAGATACAGGATGATGTTCTGAACCTCGTGGGCTCGCAGGACAAATATGGCAAAGAGATCGGCGGGGACATCTACGAAGGCAAACGCACGCTGATGCTAGGGCGGCTTAGCTTGCAGGCGGACGAGCCCGAAAAAGCACGCCTGTCGGATATGCTGTCAAACCCGCGCGACAGCCGCTCGACGCAGGATGTGGGCTGGGTTCTGGATCGCATGGATCACTATGGCTGCATCAGATATGCACAGGACGCGGCCAATGACTTGCTGGCCTCGGCCCGTCAGGAGTTTGCGCAGGTTTTTGCGGCCACCGAAGAAGTACCCCGCGCGTTTCTGGGCCATTTCATGGACTACCTCGTAACCCGTCAGGTTTGAGCGTTCGCCACCTCATACATCACGAGGATCGAAGTTTGCACTGTACCCGTGCAGGCAATCCGGCCGTGATATTCGCCGGGATCGGCAAGGTCCGGCACGGTTACAATGACGGCAACATCCGTTGACTCGCCGGGGTTTAGCTGGATTTGCCGGGGAACAACATTAACCCGGTTTGCTGGAAGAGTGTCGCCGTTCCGGTTGATCAGGTCACCCGGTTCGAACTGTAATGCGACAGGCCCGCCACCGTTTGGTGCGTCAAAGGACAGCAAAATGGTCGCGGTGCCGCCGGGGTGGCAAGTTTTGCGGCACGCAAATGGCCCCTCAAGAGGCTGTTTCGTGCCCCGTTCAGCCCCAAGCACGCGGCGTGCGATATCCGAGATCGGTTGCGCGTCCGGCTGCGGAGCGATCGGGCTGACCGGAAGCGGCGTGCTAACGTATGGTTTTCGTTCGAAATAAGGCATACCCAACTGTGCACCTGTGACGCGGATCAGTAAATGGGAAATTTACCGGATCCGCGCGACAAACACACCGTGTTTCTATTTGCCTTTCCAGACCGGATCACGTTTTTCAGCAAATGCACGCGCGCCTTCAAGCTGGTCCTCACTGGAATAGAGGACATCCACGCTGCGCAATTGCCGTTTGGTGATGCGGTTCATGGCGTCCTGAAACTTGGCGTCTTCGGCATCGCGCACGATATCCTTGATGGCCGCATAGACCAGCGGCGGCCCTGACGCCAGCAAGCGGGCAAGGTCCCACGCGCGGTCCATCAGCAGATCAGCGGCGACAATCTCGTTCACCAGCCCCCAGCGGTTGGCTTCTTCGGCATCAAACCAGCGGCCTGTCAGCAGCAGCTCCATCGCGATGTGATAGGGGATGCGCTTGGGCAACTTGACGCTGGCGGCATCCGCAACAGTGCCCGAGCGGATTTCCGGCAAGGCAAAAGTGGCGTGATCAGCGGCAAGGATCATGTCCGCGGACAAGGCCAGCTCCAGCCCGCCACCGCAGGCGATACCGTTGACGGCGGCAATCACGGGCTTGTTCAGGTCGCGCAGCTCTTGCAGGCCTCCGAACCCACCGACGCCGTAATCTCCGTCCACCGCGTCGCCGTCGGCGGCAGCTTTCAGATCCCAGCCGGGGCAAAAGAATTTTTCGCCCGCGCCGGTCAGGATGGCCACGCGCAGGTCCGGGTCGTCGCGGAACTCGGCAAAGACATCGCCCATTCTGCGGCTGGTGATCAGATCAATCGCGTTTGCCTTGGGGCGGTCCAGCGTAACCTCGAGGATTGAACCATCGCGGCGGGTTTTGATCGGGTCCATATCTCAGGCCTTTCTTATCAGGGCGTCCACGGCAACAGCCTTGTCCGGCGTGCACAGGAGCGGGTTAATCTCGACTTCGCTAAGCGTGTCGGCATTTTGCATGACATAGGTCTGAACGGCCTCGACCGCGGCAACAATCGCATCCATATCAGCCGCCGGTTGGCCGCGATAGCCCGCCAGCAGTGGGGCGATCTTCAATTGACCGAGGGCGGAGCGGATGTCTCCGGGCGGGCTGGGCACCAGCAAGGATACCGTGTCGCGCAGCAGTTCGGTCAGCACGCCCCCTGCCCCAAGGGTCAGAACAAACCCATGCGCAGGGTCACGCACCACGCCAATCAGAAGTTCGGCAACGGTTCCGGTGACCATCTCTTCGATCAGGATGTCTTCGGTGCCGATATCAGCCGCGACAGCCGCGACGTCCTGAGCCCGTATGCCCAGCCGAACGGCGCTGTGTTCGGATTTATGCGCAAGCCCGACACCCTTGACAGCAAAGGGGCCTTCCATCTGGTCCGCTGCGGCACGGGCAGCCTCCGCGCCCCGCACCGTCCGGTTTTGCGGGATGCGCAGGCCGCATTCCGCCAGCGCCGCCTTCGAGGCGCCTTCGGTCAGGGTTTGGGTTGGTTCCATCATACCCGGCTGCAAAACGGGCGTTGCGGATGGGGCCTTGACCTGCCCTGCGGCGCGGGTCGCCGACAGCGCCTCGCGCAGCCCCATGAAGGGTACAACACCCCCGACCATCAGCTGTTGTGCGATGTCTTCCGGTAAAAGCTCCGGCAAGGTGGCGACAATCGCGAACCGGGCGCCGGTTTCTGCCCGTACGTTCAACGCTGCCTGCGTTGCGCAGGCCCAATCGGTGGAGTCGGTGGTCGGGTAGTCGACGATCGAGAATGTCATGTCGATATCGTCGCCCGTCATGCCCGACCAAGCCCGCGTCATCGCCAGTTCGTCACGCCAGATATAGGTGTGATAATCCAGCGGGTTGTTCAGCGCGACCATGGGCCCGAGCGCGCCGCGTAGGCGGGTCAGCTTTTCACCGCTCAGTCGTGGAAATTGCAGCCCCGTGCCGACAGCCATATCGGCAATCAGGCTCGCCTCGCCCCCCGAACAGCTGATCGAGGCGATGTTCCCCCCCGGCAGCGGTCCGTAGCAGTGCAGCAGTTTGAGCGTTTCAAGGAAGTCGGGCAGCGCCGGAAGGCGTGGAATGCCAAGCCGGTCGAGCAGCGCCTGCGCCCCGGCATCGCTGCCCGCCAGTGACGCGGTATGGGAAACGGTTGCCGCCTGCGCCTGTTCCGATGCGCCGACCTTGAGGGCGACCAGCGGGACGCCTTTTGCATGGGCTTTGGCGGCCAGCGCCTCCCACTCGCGGATGTTCTTGAAGCCTTCGATATGCAGGCCCACTGCGGTCACGCGCGGGTCATCGATCAGGGCCGAGGCGATCTGCGCCTGACTGGTCTGAGCCATATTTCCGCAGGTGACCATATAGGCAATCGGCAGCCCGCGTTTCTGCATGGTCAGGTTGATCGAGATGTTCGAGCTTTGCGTCAGGATCGCCACGCCCTTGTCGACGGGCACAACCCCGTGCTGATCCGGCCACAGCAATGCCCCGTCCAGCGCGTTGATGAAGCCATAGCAGTTCGGGCCCAGAATGGGCATGCCGCCGGCCGCGTTGATCAGTTGATCCTGCAAATCCCCGCCGGTGTCGTCCTCGGCCACGGCTTCGGAAAAGCCCGAGGCGAAGCAGACAGCGCCACCCGCACTCATGCTGGACAGGACTTGAACCGCTTCAACCGTGGCGTGGCGGTTGATGCCGATGAAAACCGCGTCAGGTGCGTCGGGCAGGACTTCGATATGGCCATAAACCTTGTGGCCCGCAATGTCAGAAGCCTTGGGATGGACCGGCCAGATCTGACCGGCATATCCCATGCGTTCGGATTGCAGAATAACCTGTTGGCACCATGCACCGCCGCCAATGACAGCGATGGATTTCGGGCGCAGCAGCCGGGTCAGGTCTTTGGTCATGGTCAGGCGCCCAGCGGACGCAGAAGATCGCGGCTGATGATGTGGCGCTGAATCTCGCTGGTGCCGTCCCAGATCCGTTCGACCCGGGCGTCGCGCCAAAACCGTTCGATCGGGAAATCATCCATCAGGCCCATGCCGCCGAAGATTTGCAGCGTCGTGTCGGTGACCCGCGCCAATGCCTCGGAGGCATAGAGCTTGGCCGAGGCGATCTCGCGGTTTGCGGGCAGGTTCTGATCCAGACGCCAAGCGGCGGCAAGGGTCAGCCAGTCGGCGGCGTCAATCTCGGTAATCATGTCGGCGATCTGGAAGCCAACGCCCTGAAACTTGCCGATGGGCTGGCCGAATTGCTTGCGCTCGGCGGCGTAGTTCAGCGCATAGTCAAAGCAGCGCCGCGCGCGCCCGACCGAGAAGGCCGCAACCGTCAACCGGGTCGCGTAGAGCCATTCGTTCATCACCGCAAAGCCGCCATCGACCTCGCCCAGAACCTGGGCATCGGACAGGCGACAATTATCGAAATACAGGATACAGTTTTTATAACCCCTGTGGCTGACGGATTTGTAGCCGTCGCGCACTTCAAAGCCCGGTGTGCCGCGATCCACCAGGAAGGTGGTGATGCGTTTTTTTGGGCCTTTCGGGGTCTCATCCACGCCGGTGGCAACGAAGACAATGAAGAAATCCGCGTGTTCCGCGCCCGAGATGAAATGTTTCGAACCGTTGACGACCCAGTCGCCACCGTCGCGCACCGCCTGACATTTCATGCCGCGCACGTCCGATCCGGCATCCGGTTCAGTCATCGCCAGCGCGTCCATCTTTTCCCCGCGCACCGCGGGCAGCAGATAGCGTTCGCGCTGTTCGTCGTTGCAGGCCATGAGGATGTTCTGCGGGCGGCCAAAGAAATGCGTCAGCGCCATCGACCCACGGCCCAGTTCACGCTCGACCAGCGTAAAATCCAGATGCGACAGGCCCGCGCCGCCCACTTCTTCGGGGAAGTTGCAAGCATAGAACCCCAGATCGATACATTTCTGCTTGATCTCATTGCCAAGCTCCAGCGGGACCGTTCCGCTGCGTTCGACCGCGTCTTCATGCGGGTAGATTTCTTTTTCTACAAAGCTGCGGACCGTCGAGACGATCATGTCCTGTTCTTCTGTCAGACCAAACTGCATGGCGCGTGTTCCCTGGATCGGTGGTTGACCAACCAAACGCCATCGCTCATGGTCACGACATGCAGAGATAGATCAGTTTCATGCTAAATTCGAAAATATTATCGCAGCAGTACAATGTCCTTCTGTTCAACGGGTTCTCGAACCATTGCCTTGCGAACATGGTCGAACCGTTGCGGGCGGCGAACACCCTGTCGCGGCAGGCGTTATATGCGTGGCGCTTCTGTTCGCTTGACGGCAACCCTGTTCAAAGCTCAAGCGGCCTTGTCGTCACCCCGAACGGGGCCATCGGCGATCAACAGGGGGATTTTCTTGTTGTCATGCCGTCATATGGATACCTGAAGCTGGATACGCGGTCGACCATGCGTGCCGTGCTGGCAGCGGCCAAGAAACACAAGCATCTGGCCGGGCTGGATACGGGAAGCTGGCTGCTTGCCAGTGCCGGATTGCTGGATGACCACAGGGCGACCATTCATTGGGACGAGTTTTCGCGGTTCGAGGAAAGGTTTCCGGCGGTGGAGGCCGTGCGGGAAAGGTTTGTCATTGATGGTAATCGGCTGACCTGTTCCGGGGCCATGGCAGCCTTCGATCTGGCCCTGACCTTGATCCGCCGGGATCACGGCCCGCTGCTGGCGATGGAGGTCGAGCACCTGTTCATGAGCCGGAACGGGCGTGGCCATTATGACCTGCCTCTGAAATCCGAGGACACGCTGGTCAATCGCGCTCTGACTGTCATGCAGGCGCATCTTGAAGCACCGCTTTCGGTCCGGAGTGTGGCCCGGAAAATCGGATGTTCACAGAAAAGGCTCGAAACGCGTGTTCAGACGGAACTGAAAACAACTCCGCAAGCGCTGTACCGGCGTCTGCGCCTGAACCGCGCGCGCAATCTGGCCGAGGATACGGAACAATCCATCGCCGAGATCGCGGGGCGCTGTGGATACGAAAACGCCAGTGCCATGACCCGTGCGTTCAAGGCTGAGTTCGGTCAGACGCCGACCGCATTTCGGAACGGAAACCTGTCGGGGCAGTGAACCGGGATTGGCAGGGTTCCGGTTTCAGGTGTCGAACTCGGAAACATCCCTTGCTTTTGTCGTAGCGATTTAAGGCAGCATCCGTTTGCTGGTCAAAATGTGACAAACGTTTTAGGGAGGCAATTTTCGCGAAACGCGGACAGCCGATTTATGTTAGCGCCGTAGTCCGCCCGTCAAAGCGCTGGAGAATATGCGTGGACAGTGCGCCCACGCAAGTCAGTTTTGGTGCGGGCGATCAGGCCGCAGCGATCTGGCTTGCCTTTTCAACCAGCACTTCGGCCTGACGGATCGAGGCATAGTCGATCAGACGGCCATCCAGAGACACGGCACCTTTCCCATCCGCCTCGGCCTCGGCCATGGCGACAAGGATACGCCGTGCCTTGGTAACTTCGGCATCCGAGGGCGACATCACCTCATTGGCAAGTGCGATCTGGCTGGGGTGGATGGCCCATTTCCCCTCGCACCCCAAAACGGCGGCACGTTTTGCGGCGGCCTTGTAACCGTCGGGATCCTGAAAATCGCCAAAAGGCCCATCAATCGGACGCAGCCCGTTGGCGCGCGCCGCAACCACCATGCGGGCAAGGGCGTAGTGCCACATGTCGCCCCAGTGGTTCAGGCGGCCTCCGTCGGCATCCGGGTCGGTCAGAACCGAATAGTCCGGGTTTACACCCCCGATGATTGTGGTCCGCGCGCGAGTCGAGGCGGCATAATCCGCGACACCAAAATGAAGGCTTTCATTGCGCTTTGATGCGGCCGCGATCGCGCTGACATTCTGCATACCAAGCGCGGTTTCGATGATGTGTTCGAACCCGATCCGTTTCTTGTATCCCTTGGCGTCTTCGATCTGGGTCACCAGCATGTCGACCGCATATACATCTGCAGCTGTCCCGACTTTTGGGATCATGATCAGGTCCAGACGCTGGCCCGCCTGTTCGACGACATCCACGACATCCCGGTACATGTAATGGGTATCCAGACCATTGATCCGCACCGACATGGTCTTGTTGCCCCAGTCGATATCGTTCAGCGCCTGAATGATGTTCCTGCGCGCCTGTTCCTTTTCATCTGGCGCGACGGCGTCTTCCAGATCGAGAAAGATGACATCCACGTCCGATTTCGCGGCCTTCTCAAACATTCCGGGCTGGCTGCCGGGCACGGCAAGCTCGCTGCGGTTCAGGCGGGCGGGGGCTTGTTCAATTGGGTGAAAGCTCATGGTTGGGACCTTTCGGCTTACAGGTTCGGGTAGATGGGGAAGCGGTTGCAGAGATCTGCGACCTGGGCGCGGACGCGGGCTTCGACTTCGGAGTTGCCGTCTTCGCCGTTGGCTGCCAGGCCGTCGACCACTTCGATGATCCAGTCGGCGATCTGGCGGAATTCGGTCTCGCCAAAGCCGCGGGTGGTGCCGGCGGGGCTGCCCAGGCGGATGCCCGACGTGATGGTCGGCTTTTCCGGGTCAAATGGCACGCCGTTCTTGTTGCAGGTGATATGCGCCCGGCCCAGGGCCTTTTCGGTGGCGTTGCCCTTGACGCCCTTGGGGCGCAGGTCAACCAGCACCACATGGGTGTCGGTGCCGTGGGTCACGGTGTCGAGCCCGCCCTTGATCAGCTGATCGCTGAGCGCCTGCGCATTGATCACGACCTGCTGGATATAGCTTTTGAACTCGGGGCGCAGCGCCTCGCCAAAGGCCACGGCCTTGGCCGCGATCACATGCATCAGCGGGCCGCCCTGAATGCCGGGGAAGATCGCCGAATTCACTTTCTTAGCGATATCTTCATCATTGGTCAGGATCATGCCCCCACGTGGGCCGCGCAGGGTCTTGTGTGTGGTGGTGGTCGCCACATGCGCGTAGGGGAACGGGCTGGGATGCTCGCCTGCCGCAACCAGACCGGCGAAATGCGCCATGTCCACGTGCAGATAGGCGCCGACCATGTCGGCGATCTCGCGCATGCGGGCAAAGTCGATCTGACGCGGGATGGCCGAACCGCCCGCGATGATCAGCTTGGGGTTATGCTCTTTCGCCAGCGCCTCGACCTGATCATAGTCCAGCATGTTGTCCTGCTGGCGCACGCCGTATTGCACGGCGTTGAACCACTTGCCCGACTGGTTGGGCCGCGCGCCGTGGGTCAGGTGGCCACCGGCATCCAGGCTCATGCCCAGAATGGTGTCGCCGGGCTGGATCAGCGCCTGGAACACGCCCTGGTTGGCCTGGCTGCCCGAGTTCGGCTGCACATTGGCAAAGCCACAGCCAAACAGCTGCTTGGCGCGGTCGATGGCCAGATTCTCGGCGATGTCAACAAACTCGCAGCCCCCGTAATAGCGCCGGCCCGGGTAACCTTCGGCATATTTGTTGGTCATCACCGAACCCTGCGCCTCCATCACGGCGGCAGAGACGATGTTCTCGGACGCAATCAGCTCGATCTCGTCGCGCTGACGACCCAGCTCAGACCGGATCGAGCCAAAAAGCTCAGGATCGCGGTCCGACAAGGACTGGGTGAAAAATCCGTTTGTTCGATGCGGGGCGTTCACAGTTTTGATCTCCTGAAAATGGTTAGCCGGTCCAGCCAAGACCAGCGGAAACGGCGTTCATGGATTGCAGCAGGGGCACGGGAACTGACCCTGCCTGCGGTTCGTTGCGGGCGTGTTGCAGCAGTTCGACCTGAAGAGCATGAATGCGGGCCAATTCGGCCTGTTTGCGGTCAAACCTCTCGCAAAGGCGGGGAAAGCGATGGCCGATGACCTGACCACCTGTCAGAAACCGGGTCGCTTTGCAGGCACTATCGTATTCCGCCTTGATTACCTGCGATACACGTTGGCGGATCTCGATATCAGAGACCAATTCGCCATACTGCGCTGCGATTTCCATATCCGCCTGATAGAGCGATTTTTCCATCTCATCGACGGCGAGGCGGAACAGGCGGGAGTGTCGAAACATGTCGTGCAACACGTCATCACCGCGCGCGCCGCGAAACTTGCGAAAACTGGCCATGGCGGTGCCGAACCCGTACCAACCAGTGATCAGGTGGCGGTTCTGCGACCACGCAAAGACCCATGGAATGGCCCGCAGGTCGTCCAGACTGGCCGCGCCGAACCGACGGGTCGGACGGGACCCCATTTTCAGGCGGGCAAGTTCTTGGACAGGGCTAGCCTGCTGGAAATAGTCCAGAAAACCCGGCATCTGCAAAAGCGAGACATAAGCTGTCTGTGACAACTCTGACAAAGCATCCAATGCGTCATCGAATTCAGGCCGTGAAGGCGCCTCGTCAGGGGTCGCCGTATGGCGCATCGTGCTTGACAGCAACAACTCCAGATGCGCCGCAGCCGTGCCCCGGTTGGCATATTTGGCCGAAACCACCTCGCCCTGTTCGGTCACGCGCAACCGCCCGGCAACTGTTCCGCTGGGTTGCGCGGCGATGGCGCGCCCGGTCGGTGCACCGCCCCGGCTGACCGAGCCACCGCGACCATGGAAAAACGTGGCCTTGAAACCTTGCGAGGCCAGCGCCGAGACGATCCGGCGTTGGGCGCGCTCCAACTCCCATGTTGAGCAGAAATAGCCTCCGTCCTTGCCGCTGTCCGAATATCCCAGCATCACCTCGATTACTCGACCGTCGGTTTTGAGGCTGCGACGGGCAAGCGGAACTGCCAGAACGTCCAGCAGGATTGATGGGGCATTTCGCAAATCGGCAATTGTCTCGAACAATGGGACTACCGAAAGATCCAGAGTTTCGGACCCAAACCCGGCATAGCGGGCCAATAGGTAGATGCCGAGAATGTCGTCGGCCGAACGGGTCATGGACAGGATGAAGGGCCCTATTGCCTTGGGGTCCGGTCCCGATCGCACACCATGGACCAGAGCCAGAAGAGCAAGCAGTTCCCGCGCCTGATCGCTTAACGCATCGCGGTCTTGATAAGGCAGGTTCTGATCGGCCAGTTCGGTTCGCAAGCGGGCAGACCATTCGGCTGTGCCGTAAACCGGCACCTGTCCGCTATGCGACCAGATTTCGGCCAGAACGTCGGTTGTGACGGTCGAATTCTGGCGGATGTCCAGCGTTGTGGTCCGGAACCCGAAAACCGAAGCGGCCCGGCGCAGCGGACGGATGTGCTGCCGCGCCAGAATATCCGCGTTGACCGTACATAAAGCGGTATCAAGCGTGTCGAGATCGCCCACGAATTGCGAGATGTGATCATAGCCGCTGTTTGTCAGCCGATAGCGAATGGCATTGAGTGCTTGCCGGAACGGTTCATTCCGATTGCGTCCGGCGACCGGAGCCCGGTCGACTATCGCTTGTACTTGCGTCCTGACAGGTTCAGGTAAAGGCAATATCAGCGCGCTGATGCTTAACCTGCTTGCGGCACGTTCGAGTGCCTGGCGATATAGGTCCAGAACTGTTTCGCGTCCGCGTTTCAGCGCCAATGCGGTCATCTCGGTCGTGACATTCGGGTTGCCATCCCGGTCGCCGCCGATCCAGCTGTGAAAGCGGATATCAGGAGTTTCACTCGGCGTACGTCCCAGCACTTGCAGGCAGGCCTGATCGAATCGGCCCATAACCTGCGGGACAGCATCAAAGATTGCATCGCGGAAGAACTGAAACCCCCATTCGATCTCGTCGTGCAGGCTTGGGCGCGACAGGCGAAGTTCGCCTGTCAGCCACAAGAGATCAATCTCTCCCTCCAGACCATTCAGCAATTCGGCGTGTTCGGTCGGCGTCCAGCGTTGTGTTTCAAGACTGACGAGGTTGCGGTAGATACGCCGGTGAATTTCCAGAACCGTAACCCGCTTGGCTTCGGTCGGGTGCGCGGTCAGAGTGGGACCGGTACACAGGTCAGCGGTCAGCTTTTCAACCTGGCTATAGGTCAGGGACAAGTCTGTCAGGGCTTCGGCAAAACCGCCTTCTACCGCTTCTGCGCCGTTTTGGGTTTCGGTCAGTCGACGGTCCCGAACTTCGGCGTTTTCATCGATGATGCACAAGAGTTGGAACCAGATCGAAAGGGCCTGCAAATACGGCGTTGCCTCGGGTCCCGTGGGAATGGGTTGCAGCGGCGTGACCTCGGCCCATGCCGCAACATGTGGCGCCCGTTTCAGCAATATGTTCCGCCACAACGCCCGCAATTCCGAGCGCAACCCTTCGGCATAGCTCGAAGGGTTGGGGGTGGGCTGAATATTCGGGGCCAGCGCTTGCATCAGATCACGCGGTCCCGGGGTTCTCGGCCTTCAAAGAAATCACTCAGGTTATCGAGAACCCGAAACCCCATCGCCTCGCGCGCTTCGCGGGTGGCGCTGCCCAGATGTGGCAGCATCACGAGGTTGTCGCATTGCAGCAGGTCCGGGCTGATACGGGGTTCACCATCGAACACGTCCAGCGCGGCCCCGCCGATCATCTCGAACATCAGGGCCTGGATCAGCGCCCATTCGTCGATCACCTCACCGCGCGCGGTGTTGATCAGAAAGGCGTCGGGCTTCATCAGGCCCAGCCTGCGCGCGTTGATCAGATGCCGATTGTCAGCCCCGCCGGGACAATGCAGCGAGACGAAGTCGCATTGCGGCAGCAAGTCGTCAATCGAGGCCACCTGCGTTGCATTGCACCTGGCCAGCACATCCGGCGCTATCTGACTGCGGTTGTAGACGAGGATGTCCATGCCAAAGCCATGATGCGCACGGCGGGCCATCTCTTGCCCGATGCGGCCATAGCCGATAATGCCCAGCGTTTTGCCGCTGACCTTGGTTCCAACCAGATGCGTGGGCCGCCATCCGGTCCAGGTGCCGGACCGCAGCTCGCGTTCACCTTCGCCAGCGCGCCGCGCCACCATCAGCAGCAGGGTCATGGCGATATCGGCGGTGCATTCGGACAGAACATCGGGCGTGTTGGTCACGGTCATGCCCAGCTCACGCGCCGAAGGTTCGCAGATGTGGCTGTATCCGACACCGTAATTGGCCAGTATTTTGGTCTGCGCACCAGGGACGTCCATTGCTTCGGCGCTCAGTGTGTCCGTTACAGTTGGCAGCACCGCGTCATATGTTTTCAAGGCTTGCCGAATTTCGGCCGGGGACATGGGTTTGTCCCCGGTGTTCAGAACAGCGTTGTAATTCTCGGCCAGCTGCGCCTCGACGGCGGCAGGCCAGCGACGGGTGACAAGAACCGAGGGTTTGACCATCACGCGGCCTCCATCACACGGGCAATTGTTTCACCGATCACAGCGGGGTTTTCGGCAACGGTCACCCCGGCGGCGGACAGGATCTCGACCTTCTCGCTGGCGCTTTCGCCAAAGGCCGAGATGATCGCACCCGCGTGGCCCATCGTGCGGCCTTTCGGGGCGGTCAGACCCGCGACATAGGCAATCACCGGTTTGGTGATGTGGTCGCGGATGTAATCCGCTGCTTCAGCTTCCTGCGGGCCGCCGATCTCGCCGATCATGACGATGACATGGGTGTCCTCGTCCTCTTCGAAGCGCTGAAGGATGTCCTTAAAGGATGACCCGTTGATCGGGTCGCCACCAATCCCGACACTGGTCGAGACACCGATGCCGCGTTCTTTCAGTTGCGCCGCAGCCTCATAGCCCAGCGTGCCCGAGCGGCCGATGATGCCGACATGGCCGGGCAGATAGATGTGGCCCGGCATGATGCCCAGCAGCGCCTTGCCTGGGGAAATCGTACCGGCACAGTTCGGCCCGGTCAGCACCATGCGCTTATCTTTCGGATAGCGGTACATGTACCGCTTCACCCGGATCATGTCCTGCGCCGGAATCCCGTCGGTGATGCAGACACAATAGCGGATACCGGCATCTGCGGCTTCCATGATTGAATCAGCCGCAAATGGCGGGGGCACGAAAACAAGGCTGGCATCCGCGCCGGTCGCCTCGACAGCCTGTTTAACGGTGTCAAAGACCGGAACACCCTCGACGGTTTCCCCACCTTTGCCGGGTACGACGCCGCCCACGACATTGGTGCCATAGTTCAACATGTCCTTGGTATGAAACCGAGCCATGCGGCCGGTAATGCCCTGCACGATGACGCGCGAGTCACGGTCGAGAAGAATGCTCATTTCACAGCCCTCATCTTGGTGCCTTGAGTAAGGTCGTTTTTCCATGCGCCAACAGCGCGTTCTGCCGCCTCCATCAGCGTTGAGGCGCGAATGATCGGCAGGCCGGATTTGGCCAGAATCTTCTGGCCCTCTTCGACATTTGTCCCAGCCAGCCGCACGACGACGGGCAGGTCGAGGTCAAGTTCCCGCAGGGCCTGAACGACGCCTTCGGCCACCCAGTCGCAGCGGTTGATACCGGCGAAGATGTTGACCAGAATGGCCTGAACATTGTCGTCCGACAGGACCAGACGAAATGCCTTGGCCACACGTTCGGGCGAAGCCCCGCCCCCGATGTCGAGGAAGTTTGCAGGCTCGCCACCGGCCAGCTTGATCGTGTCCATCGTGGCCATCGCCAGACCGGCACCGTTGACGATGCAGCCGATATTTCCGTCCAGCCCGACATAAGACAGTCCGCGGTCGGCCGCGCGGCTTTCGCGCGGGTCTTCCTGGCTTTTGTCACGCAGTTCAGAGATTTGTGGATGGCGGAACAGGGCGTTGTCGTCAAAGCTCATCTTGGCGTCAAGCGCCAGCACCCGGTCGTCACCTGTGATGACCAACGGATTGATCTCGACCATTGTCGCGTCAAGCTCGCTAAAAGCGGCATAGCAGCCCTGTAGCGTACGCACCATTTGCTGGATCAGCCTGGGCTCAAGCCCCAGGTTCAATGCGATCTCGCGCGCCTGAAATTCCTGAAGCCCAACCGCCGGTTCCACGATGGAGCGGACGATACTTTCCGGGCGGTCAGCCGAGATATCCTCGATCTCCATCCCGCCCTCGGACGAGGCCACGATCATCACCCTTTGGCTGGACCGATCGAGGACTAAACCCAAATAAATCTCGCGGTCAATCGGCACCGCGGCTTCGACATAGACGCGATAGATGCCTTTGCCTTCGGGGCCGGTCTGATGCGTGACCAGCTTGCGACCAAACAGATCATCGCAGGCCTGATAGATTTCGTTCTCGGTGTTGCACAGCTTGACCCCTCCGGCCTTGCCGCGACCGCCTGCATGGACCTGCGCCTTGACGATCCATTTGTCACCGCCCAGCTCACGCGCCCGATAGGCCGCTTGCTCCGGACTGTAGGCCAGTGCGCCGGATGGTATGGCGACACCGAAATTCGAAAGAATTTCCTTTGCCTGATATTCGTGAATATCCATCTGATCCGCTCCTGTTTATGCAGCGATTGAGGTGCCGTAACGGCTTTCCAGCAGGTCTTCGATTGCGTCTTGATTGACCGTTCCGCCCAGTTCTCGGATGGCTTCGGCGAACAGACGCACAATCCGGCTGACGGCCTCGCGGTTCAATTGGTTGAGGATGCCGATGCGCACCTGCACGGGTTCGCTGAGGGTCGGCCAGATGCCAAACCCGCGCGCACGGCAGTTCTGGACCAGCTCCATCTCGCGGCCAGCCAGTTCCGGGGGCAGGTTCAGCACAATCAGGCTGGGCATGTCGGAGGTGACCTCGCAGCCCATTTCGGTAACAGCGTCGCGCAGAACCTTCTCATGCGTCTTGTACGATGCGGACCGCTTGGCCAGACTTTCCTGAAGGGTCAGGCGCAGGGATTCATGGAAGGCCGCAACGGCGTAGCCCGAATGGGTGCGGTGATAGGTGCCCTTTTCAACATCCTGCCCATCAACAATGCCCCAATGGCGGGCCTCAAAGATGGGATTGTGCACATAGGTATAGGCACCGGTGGTTCTGAGTGATGCGATATAGGCGTCGGTAAAGCTGACAGGGGCATAGGTCAGCGGCAGGCAGCATAGACCTTTCTGCGGGCAGGACGCCCATCCGGCGATGCCCGGAAAATCGTCTATCGAGAAGTCATCGACGCCCAGAGACGACACCGCATCGATCAGACCCATCGCGCCATGACGTTCGCACGCGTCGGAAAATCCGCGCAGGTCATTGATGCGGCCAGATCCGGTTTCCCAATGCGCCATGAAAGCCCATTTCGGTTTGTGCTGCGCGAGAGTCGCCTCGACCAGATCACCGGTGACCGGCTGGCCGTGCGGAACCTCGATCACGGTGACGCTGGCGGCCTGAGGCGCCATCGGGTTGGCTGCATGTTCTTCGGGCGTCGCCGCTTTGAACCGCAGGGTCAGCGCGTCGATCCCCGAGAATGTGCCGTTGGCAAAAGCTACGACCTTGTCGCCAGGCATGACAGCCGAAAACATGGTGTCCAGGGCGCTCCAACCGGTGCCGGCAACAGCAAAGGTATAGGCGTTTTGGGTGCCCCAGATTTTCCGCAGCATGTGCTTGCATTCGACCATCCCCCTAAGGACGTCCCCCTGCATGTGATCGGCAACGCCTGCATTGGCAAAGGCCTTGAGGACGCGGGCATCCGTGTTACCCGGCCCCGGCCCCGCAGCGAGGGTTTGGGGGATTTCGAGCGGAGGGAAAATCTGAAAAGTCATGGTCTGGCATCCTCGGCTGTTGGCCGGGCATTGCGGCCCGTCGTGTCAAGTTACCGAGCAGGAAACGCGAGCTTGCCTTATGACGCAACGTAACTTACTACTGCTTTTGGATGGCCAATAGGATGGGGCAATACCTACCCGTTTTGGTAAAAATACGAAGGTATACAAAGAAACACCCTATCCTTATGGGTAGTTTTTTCCGAATTCGGGGCAAAATCATATGGTTGAGACACCGAGCAAACCCATCGACATCATGCTGGCGGACGGCAACCCGCTGGTTCTGTCGGCCATGTCCGAGATATTCGAGCGGGACCCCCGATTCTCGCTGATGGCCACGTCAGCAACGGCCGAAGGGTTTCTGGGAACGGTGATGCGGGTTCCCGTTCAGGTCGGTGTCGTCGACTGGACGCTTCCGGTTTTAGGCGCTGCCAAACTGATCGAAGTTCTGCGCGATCAGCCCAACGCCCCGCGCTTTGTCGTTTATGGCGACACTGGCGGCGATGTCCCGCGATTGGCGATGCAGGCGGGTGCGGCTGGATTTGCCGCTCGCACGGGCGAGGTTGAGGGCCTGCTGGAAACCTGCGCCAAAGTCGCGGCGGGTAAGATGGTGTTCCCGTTCGTAGATATCCGGAAAATGCAACAGGACCCGATCCAGAGCCTATCGCGTAAAGAACGCGCAATTCTGGAGGCGCTGGCGCAGGGAATGTCGAACCGGGATTTGTCAAAGGAACTTCAGATTTCGACCAACACGGTCAAGTTCCACCTGTCCAACATCTACGAAAAGCTGAGTGTCAAAAACCGCACGCAGGCCATTGCGTATTTCTATTCCTCTCAGCAGTCGCGAAACTAGACCAAAGGCGATCTGGGTGCCGGTGTTTCCCGACAGGTTTTTCCTCTGGCCCTGACCAATACTGGATACCGTCAGCGGCAAGAGACACTACGCTTGTCCTGAGCGCTTTGCCGCGCGTTGCAGCGGGTACAACCCTGCGTTGCTTCCGCGAATCCCCCAGACATGTTACCTTGGGTCACCTTTAATGATTTGACTTATTTTTCTGACATCTCGTTTTTTCAGCTCTTTCTCGAGAGGTGACGTTCATGTCCGACTCCAGCAGTGAGCCCCCGCGCATAACACTGTCCTTACCTAATCTTCGGCCAAGCCCATCGATATCAGCGGAAATTTCCGGCACTGTCGCGGCTGGTGCGCACAGCGTTGAGGATCAGAAGCGGGTTGAGGCGGAAAAGCTCAAGGCATTGCGCCGTGGCGTCGGAATTGAGCTGTCCTCAGAAGTGATCAACGATCTGGTCGACCGGCGCGTCCAGTCGACTGGTGCGGTTTTTCGTCAGCTTGCAACCATTCGCGAAGATCTGGCCGGAGGCTTTCTGGGGGCGGTCGTTCCCACCCTCGCCCCGAAATTGCGGGGGGAACTGATCAACCCTGACGGGACCCCTGCCGAACGCGTGATCGTCGAGGTCCTGCGCCCCACCTTTACCGCCAATGAAGGGATCGACAACGCAGATTTTTCGTGGGCTGTCAAAGCCGCCGTCACGGACGCGCGTGGTCTTTTTTCGGTTGATCTGCCTAATCTCCGCCTGCCGCAGAACGGCCTGCGGTTACGGATCAGGGGCCAGAACACCACCCTGACAGAAGCCGTGCCACGCGTTGACGCGCTGGACGGCGAAATGGGTCTTGTGGTGCTGGATCGCACTGTCCTGCCTTTGCAGCGTTCGATCGTCGGTGAGCTGGCCGATATCTTGCCGGTGGATCCCGAGGATGCTGAAGAAAACATATCCGATTTCACCGGTACGCAGGCCCCTATCGTGCTGGGCGAGGGCGATTGCGCGTCGGAGTACCGAACCGAAGGTGGCACGGTTTCGCGGCGGCGCTATTCGGTTCTGTACCGGCTGATTGATCCGCTCGTCGGGCCCAAGAATATCGTTCGAACGCGCCCCATAGGTGGGGGCCGCTTTGTGACGACTATCCCGGGCACAGCCTTTGCTCAGGCCAATCTGTCAGCCGAAACGCTTCTGGCCGCGTTCAACAATGACGGGGGTGATTGGGATTTTCGGGACCGGATTCCGATTGACGAACCCATTGATATCGAAGACTTCTTTGAAGACCTTGAGGAACGGCCGCAGGATGTGCCCAAAGCGTCGAGCCTTGCGCTTGGCTATATTGCCAAGATGCGGTCGACTGCTGTTCACGCTGGCATGTCTTTGGGTCGGTTGGTCTATTCCCTGCCGCTTGCCCCCGGAGAAGAGCAGCGGATTGTCGTGTCGGAACAGCGCGAAACATTGAGCGTACGTGAACGAGAGAGCCTGACCTTTGAAGAGCAACAGGAATTCGAAGAAGCCCGCGACACGTCCTTTGACAGTGCGTTTGAAACTGCGCTGGATGAGGTGATTCAGGGTACATCCTCGTTTTCGACGCGCGCTTTTTCAAAGAGCTTCGGGGGCGCAGGTGGCGTTGGTGGCGGCCTGTTCGGAGGCATCGGGGCCATAGTCGGCGGCGTGGGCTTCAGCGGCGCACGGTCCAGTTCGAATTCTTCCGGCAATTCGTCCAACACGCAGAACACATCGCGCGATTTTCTGTCCGACACGCATGAGACATTCTCTGCCGCGCTTGAACGGGCGGCTTCGGTCAAGCGCAACTCGGCACGGACCAGTGTGCGCACTGCAACTGCGACGGATCGGCGAACGGCCACAACGAAATTCGTGGCCAACCGCAATCATTGCCACGCAATGACCATGCAATGGTTCGAAGTCCTGCGCGACTTTTCCTTGGAAACGCGTATCGAGGGCGTGCAGTTGGTGGTCTTTGTGCCGATGCAACTCATCCGCTTCCGCCGTCTGGGGCAAGGTGACCAGTTGCCGGGCAATGTCACCCGGTCCGGATTGCTGAGCCGGTACAAGGTCATCCTGCGCCATGCAGAAGTGTTCCGGCGCGTGTTCCGAAACCGCCGCAGATTCCGCAGCGCCCTGAAGCTTCTGGAAGAGTTTTATGCGGACAAGGACGCAACACCGCAGAACGCGCCCGGTGTCGCACAGGACATCGTCAGTTTCGAGGCGCAGGGCACGTTCATGCCCAATGATGACATTTCAGCCGTAATCTTCACGCAGGATGGCGACCGGGTCGGACCTGTGCCGCTGACCGGATCGCCGATAGACATCGACAACCTGCATGACCTGCCAGCGGAAACCCGCGAGAACCTGCTTGTCCGGCTGGCTGATGCGCGGCGTGACCCGACCAAGCGCCGGACCTATACCGGGTCTGTGGCTTTGCCCCGTTCGGTCGAGCGGTCGGATATCGCCCGTGTCGAGCTGCGCAGGCGGACGGGCTCGTTTGCCTATTCGTTCTACACTGGTCCGGATCCCATCAACATTTTCAACATCTGGGAACATCTGGCCAATCTGGAAGATGCCGACGATCTGGACCGGGCCACCCGCAATATCAACCGCAGCCTTCGCACCACGATCTCGGGCTCGGACTTTGACGATCTGGTGGGTCCGCCCATGGTCAGCGAGTTCGAGGCGCGTATGAATGAAAACGCCCAGACAGTTGTTGATGACAACACGTTCCAGGCGTTGCCTGCCACCCTGCCCTATTCCGTGCAGGAGGTGCCGGACGTTCTGTCACGCCGGGATCTGCGCCGCATCGAAGAGATGTACCAGCATGTTGTGGCCAACACCGTTCGCTATTCCCGCGTGATCTGGGCCAGCATGACGGACGAAGAACGTGCGATCCTGCTGGAACGCTTCACCATCGGGGTACCGGAAGGCGGGCTGGACGATGCCTCAAGCGAGATATCGCTGCTCAGCACCGTCCAGAACAAGGTGTTGGGGTTCTATGGCAATGCCATGATCATGCCCTTCTCGATCCCGCCCGATCTGGCCGACCGGATGGAGATGCGGACCGGTGATATTCAGGACAGTCTGCTGGCCTTCCACCGCGAGGATTTCCGGCCACCGCGCCGCACGATTTCACTGCCGACCAGAGGATTGCTGGGCGAGGCCGTTCTGGGCCGCTGCAATTCCTGCGAGATGATCGACCACCGCCGCTTCTGGAACTGGCAGGACAGCCCGACACCGCCGCCGGTTGGCGACGCGCCGGTCCTGCCTGCTGACAGTGACGCCATCTTTGGCACCCGCGCGCCGTCAGACCTGCCGAACAACCAGCCTTCGAACACGCTTACTATTGCAGGGGGCGACATTGGCACCGGCCAGGCTGTGCCCACGTCGCAACTGGCCGAAATCCTCAAGGCCGCGCCTGATCTTGCGCGGGCGGGAACCGATCTTACGGGCCTGAAGGAACTGCAAGCCCAGCTGGCGCTTGAAACGCAATCGGTCGCTGCGGGGCGAGACAAGGCCATCGACACGGCAACGGATCTGACGAAAGAACTGGTTGGAAAGGCCACGGAACTTGCGGGTAAAGGTCAGGAAATCGCTGCCGCCCGCAAAGAGGAAGAGGCCAAGAAAGCCGCCGCTGACAAAAAGGCGTTCGATGCCAGCAACGCCGCCAAGATCAAGGGGTTTGAGGATATCGCCAAGAACGCCTCGGGTGTCGCCGCATTGATTGGCGGACAGGCAGACGGCAACCGGGCAGCCTTTACGCAAAACCTGTTCAAGGATTTCCCCGGCGGGGCTGCGGCTTTGGCCAACCCGTCCAACACACTGCTTCTGGCCAAGCTTTTCGGGGCCTTCACCAAGGCGAACGCGGATGCCGATGACGGCAGCGCGACCAAGGCTGGCAGCCAGTCGGTGCTGGATTTCCTCAATGGCCTGAACGCCCCTGCGGAGGACGACAATGAGTGACACGAGCACAAATGTGACGGACAAACCGGGAATTGATGAAAGCCTTGCCGAGGCGATCATCAACATTCTTGAAACGACCAACTCTCCGGCGATCCAGCGCGCCCGTGAGGTGATTGCCCATAGGCTGGCCATTGCGGGCGATATTGCCCCTTCGCGCATCCCTGCGCCGCGCAACATCACCGAGATCGGCGGCTATATCAATCTGCTGAGCGAGTATGGTGAGGCCGAACAGCGCGCTCGCATGATCGCGGCCGCTTTGGGTATCGCGGGACCGCAGATTTCGCTGCCGCAACCGGGTGCCGTTCCGCCGATGTCTTTCATCACCCGCGACGGTGCAAGGCCCGTTGGTCCGCAGCAGGCCAGTTTCCCGCTGAGCTATACGATCCGCAGTGATTTCGTTCCGGCCTTCGACAATGCGTTGCAGGAGATCGCGATACGTGGCGGTGCGGTACCGATCCTGACACCTGTCAGGGTCCTTCCGGCCGCCGGATCAGGCCCGGTGACCGACGGCATCGCACAGCTGGCTTTGATCGGCCGGACCCTCAGCCTGGCACCGACCGCGGCGCTGCATGCCGTGGCCACCGACCCCCTGTCGCTCAGCCGTCCGACTGCGGGTGGCGGGTTCGAGGTTCTGGCACGGGTCATCGACGCCGCCGCCCCGATTGCCGGGACCATCGCGGCGGCAGACTGGACAAGCTGGGAATGCGATGCTGCTGCCTGTTCCGAGGTTGACAGCAACGATGCGCGCTTTGCCCTTTCACCGATCCTGAATGCGGCCGGTTGGCACCAGGCGGCTGATCCCGGCAATCCCACCAGCCTGTCCGATCCCGGCAGCTGGGCCGCGTGGCAAAACATCACCGGGCTTGTACCCGGCGTCACGCGGTTCGCGGATGAGCTGCAATTGCTGTACCCTGCCGAGATGCTCATCACCTCGCCGGTCTTCAATCAATTGGACAATGTCTGGACGGGAAGCGCATTCGCCGCGCCATAGGACCCCCTCTGCATCCGCAACAAAGTGATTTGGCGGCACTTGGCTTTTGGAGTTACGCTTGAACAGGAGGGGTGCCATGCGAAACCCGGAACGTTTCGAAAAATTCTACTTTGCCAAAGTTGGCATAGGCGAAGCCTGCGGTTGCGCCGAGCGCATCATCGACGTTTTCGAGTTCAACCGAAAAGGTGGCGCGCCGTCGAAACACCCGGTGAAACAGGACCGTCGCAGACGCCTATCGTTTCGCGCATGGGCAGTCAGATATGGGCTTATGAGCCGAAAGCGGAACAGCTGAACACGTATTGGTCCTGTCAGACAGCAACCAGTTTTCCGTCTCGCAAATCCAGCGCATCCGGTGCCAGTTCGGCTCGGAAGGCCGGGGAATGGCTGACAAGAAGGATCGCTTGCGGCAATGCCCGGAGGATTTCCAGCAGCCGGGCCTCGTTCCGTGGGTCCAGCGCGTTGGTGGGTTCATCAAGCAGCAGAACCTCGGGCTCCATCGCCAGAACGGTCGCCAGCGTAACCAGCCGTTTTTCACCCCCTGACAAATTGTGGGTGATGCGGTTCTTCAGATGCATCAGGTCCAGATCACCCAACACGCTTTCAACGATGGCAAGTGCTTCGTCGCGTGTTCTGCCCAGGTTGAGCGGGCCAAAGGCGATATCCTCGGCGACGGTCGGGCAGAACAACTGATCATCCGCATCCTGAAACACAAGGCCCACCCGGCGGCGCACGTCGTGAAAATCAGCCTCATGCACCCTTTGCTGACCAAAGATCCTGACCGTGCCGGACTGTGCGCGCTGCAAGCCAAGCGTAATGCGCAGCAAGGTCGATTTTCCTGCCCCGTTCGGGCCCGTCAGCGACAGGCGTTGACCAGCGGACAGGCTGAGGCTGGCACCGTCAAGAACGGGTGGCAGACCGGCGTAGGCAAAGCAGATTTCTTCAAGCGCAATCAGTGTCATGCCAAATCCAGTATGATCAGACCCGCGCAAAGGGCACCAAGACCTGCGGCAAAAACGATGTCCCTTCGGGTCAGGGCAAAGTCCTGAAGCAGCAGCATACGGCCTGAAAACCCCCGGCATTTCATCGCATCAAGTATGCGTTCGGATCTTTCGATCGCGCGTACCAGCATCATGCCCACGAGATAGCCAAAACTACGATAGGTGTGCCAGTTTGTTGCCGGGCGAAAACCGCGTACCTTCATTGCCGCGCGCAGGCGCAGGTATTCTTCCCGCAGAACCTCGATATAGCGGATGGTGAACATCAGAAGGTGAACCAGCTTTTCGGGGCAGCGCAGGCGGTGCAGGGCGTGGCCAAGCGTGACCGGCTCCATCGTGCCGACCAGCACCATCAGGGACAGGATGACCGCGTTGGCCGTCAAGGCGATCTCGACCGCTTTCCAGAAACCCTGCCAGCTTGCGGGAAACCACCAGAGCGTGAACATCGGGTCGCCGGGCATGGAGAATGGCAACAGCACCAGCATGAAAAGGATGAACCCATCCATCATGGCCATGCGTTTCAACGTTTTCCGCCAGGGCAGACGCGACGCGGCAAGAAGCGAAAGGGACACCGCCAAAGCCGCGCACAGCGCCGTCAGCGAGGACACCGCGACAGTCACCACCGCGAAGACAACCGCCATGACGATCCGCATCCTTGGATCAAGCGGGTTGATCGCGCCGCGCCGCTGCGCGCCCGCTTTGATCAGCGTGCTTTCCTGTTGCCCCAGAACGTGCGCCATCAGGCCGCCAGCTTGCGGCGTGCCGCAAAATAAAAGCCCAGACCAAATAGACCGACGATATATCCGATCCCACCCAGAACAGTTTGCAGGTCATTTTGCTCGCGGTAGGCGGCGATTTCCCGACGCAGCGGGCGCAGCTCATCCCGCACGGCCCTGGCAATGACCTGTTGTTGTTCATCGCTGAGCACCGCCGCTGTCTGGGCAGGTGCGTTTGTCGGCGCGGTGTCGGGTTCCGCTTCAACGCCCATGATCCGGGCGACATCCACAGCGGGCATGGTGACCTCGGCCACATGCCCGGCACCAAGGTTTGCAAAGAAAGTATGGGCCACCGGCGCGTTCGGCGTGTAGATAAAGAACCCGTCTGCATCTGTTACGATGCGGCCCAGCTCGGCTCCGTCCGGGCCGTTGACGATGACCTCGGCCCCGCTTGCCATGTCACCGTTGGAAAAGCCGATTTCGCCTTCGATGGCGTCACCGGATTCAAACACTCCGGCTATGACCTTATGCGCCAAGGCAGGTACGGGTGCGCAGCACAGCGCCAGAATGATCGCCAGGTACCTCAAGCGGCCGCTCCTTTGACAAACAGCTCGGGCTTGACCTTGCGCGCCAGCAAAACCGCGAACCCGGTCAGGATCGCCTCGATCGCCATGACAGGAATATGTGCAAAGAAAACAAGCTTGGCCGCTGGCAGGAATGCATCCCCGGACAGGGCCAGTGAAAACGCAACCATGCCGGTTGTGGCGGCGATGGCAAAGGCACCGCCGACCCCGCCCCATATCGCACCTTGCAGAGGTGAGCCATGGGCGATCAGGCGGCCAAAGATCAGCCCGGCCAAAACCGCGGGCAACGCGATGTTCAGGGTGTTGATCCCCAATACCGTCAACCCGCCAAAGCCAAAGAAGACGGCCTGCAGCAAAAGCCCGACGAACAGGGCCGGGAATGCGGCCCAGCCCAACAAAAGCCCGGCCATACCGTTGAGGATCAGATGCACTGACGAAGGGCCAATCGGCACATGGATCAGCGATGCCACGAAAAAGCTGGCAGACAGCACCCCCGCAGTGGGGATGCGATCAAGATCCAGCGACCTGAGGCCCATGGCAATCCCACCCGCAGCAGCGACGGCTCCGCCGATCACGACAGGGTTGGACAAGGCTCCGTCAACGATGTGCATCTACGGTTACTCCAAATCCCAGGCGCGGATCCAGATGACCGCGTCCTGGCTGAGTTCTTTGCCGTTGTGTTCGGTCACGGGACCGGCGCCGAGCGCTGCAAAACCCCAATATCCGGCTTTCGGAACGCCGAACGTGAAATACCCGTTATCATCCGAAGTTGCGACCAATGCACCACCCGGCAACGGCGAGACGGTCGGGGCCGAAGCAGCCGTGCTTTCCATGTCCGGTTCTGCGGCCATGTACTCGATCTCGATCTCGGCACCCGCAACCGGTTGGCCTTCGGCCATTACCCGACCCGTAAAGGTCGACCCCGCGATGATGTTGGTCGGTTTGTTGAGCGGGATGATCTCAACCGGCAAGCCCACCGGGTTCATCCAGTCGGTCGGCAGTTCGTTGCGGTTCAGGAATGCCTTGGCGATCTGCTGGATATAGACATCCTCAGATCCCTCATAATAGGGCTGGGGAACTGTCACCAGCACATAGTCGCCCGACCGTTTGACGGGTACATAACCCTTGAATGCCGCGCCTTCGTTTTCGCCGCCGGTGAAACGTACGGGTTCCAGGGTATCCAGCAGGTCGGTTTTCTGACCGTTGTGGATCACGTAGAATTCCTGCGGCTTGTCCAGATCCATGACATGCCCGTTCGAGAACGGATGCCAGAAGATCAGCTTGACCGGAACATTCCCCGGTGCGTCGATCATGGTGTCAGAGGTGTATTCCAGCAGGAAATGCGCATTTGCCATCGCTGGAAGCGCCATCGCCACAGCGGCTGCAGAAAGCAGCTTGGTCATCAATAGTCGTCCTTGTCCCTTCGTACCAACCCCGGTACGAGATGCGTTTTGACTGCGGGGACGTCCAAGCCGAGCTGCTTTTTCAAGCATCCTGCTCCGACGCACATCCCGTCGCCGATTAGGAGTGCCCTTGTCAAAGGCACATGTCCGGCAGGTATCCTGACTTGCGGGTCAAAGCGTTGGGCTGGCCTTCCCGGATTAACTCCAGTGGCACTTCAGCCCTGCTCGCCGCTTACAGTTGCGGGTGCAGTTGCGGAATTGGGCCAAAGCCCGCACCGCATTCCCTATTGATTCCAGAGCACGCCCCGGAACCGGACATGCCGAGCGGCTTGCCAGACTTCTTCAGCATCCGTCAACGATCAATTGCGCTGGCTGTCAAAAAGTTCAGCGGGCAATGCCCTTTTTCCGGTTGATCCGCTTTGGATACAGGTCGGGGTTTTTCGGGGATGAACCTACCCTTCGAGCAGGTATCTTTCCGACAATGGCAAACTGGCCGCCCCCAATGACCGGGCATCCGGGCCCGCCGCCCCTGCCAGCACCAAGGGCCGTTCAAGCCCGGTCAGGTTCATATGGGATAGTTTGAGCTCAACCCTTTCCACCAGCCGCGCCTTGATATCAGCAGGCATCCAGCCATCAATCTTGACACATTCGAAATCGATCAGGCTGCAAGAAGAGACGATGGCATGGGCGATTCCGTGCGCCGCCTGGTTCAGCCAATTCTCAAGGAGGGTTTCCGGTACGTCCCAATGCCGTGTCGTTTCCCAGATTGAGCCGGCTGTTTCGGCATTCCCACCAACTGCGCGCTCCAGCACATAAAGACTGGCGACATCTATCAATGGTTTCACTCCGCCTGCGTCGTCCGGCACAGGCAATGGACCAAGCGCACCGGCATTTCCCCGCCCTGAAAAGATGGAGCCGTTCAGAACCACCCCGCCCCCGATGAAGAAGCCGACATAGAAATACAGGAAATCTCGTGGGCCTTCTGCAGGGCCAAACACCAGCTCGGCACCGCAGGCCGCGGTTGCGTCGTTCTGCAAAAATACCGGCACGTCATAGCTTGCGGCTAGCGCGCCTTTCAGGTCCGCGTCACGCCACGGATCCATTTTTTCCTGAGGAACCTGCAATGTTTGTGCCCAGTCCCAAAGGTAGAACGGCATGGCAATCCCAAGGCCCGCGATTCTGCTGCGCGCCTCGGGCGACATTGACGCCATCACTTTGTCGAGGCTTTCTGTGGAAAAGCTCAATGTCGCCTCGGGCGTTGGAAAATCATAGGTCCGCCGTTCGCGGTGCCTGACGTTGCCAAGAAAATCCGTCAGCACCAGTTCGGTACTACGCCGCCCGACTTTGAGCCCAAAGAAATACGCGCCGTCCGGGTTCAGGCGCATGGGAACCGATGGCTGCCCGACTTTTCCCCGGATCGGTTCGCCCCGCAACAGCAACCCATCGTTCTCCAACTGGCGCATGATGACCGAGACCGTCTGCGCCGACAGGCCGGTCATGCGCGCGATTTCAGATTTTGCGAGGGCCTGATGGCGCCGGACCAGTGACAGGACAAGCCGTTCATTTCGGGCCCGCATTCCACTTTGGTTGGTGCCGCGCATGTCTGGCTCGCGTACGCCAGTAGTATTGCCCAGAGAGTTCATTGCAGACACGGCCATCCCCTTCATGACGACAATGTAAAAACCCTTCCTTTCTGTCAATAATAAATAAGAGTGATTTATTTATTGACTCGAAATTCGAATCTTGTGATGGTTTTTATGTGAGATCGGGCCGGTTTTCGCCCGATCAAACGTATGCCCGGAAGGGCATTGGGAAAACTGGGAGGACTACCGATGAAACTTGCGAAACTTGCAGGCGCCACGGCGCTGGCGGTTACGGCCATGGCAAGCAGTGCAATGGCCGAAGGTGAAACCGTTTGCCTGATCACCAAGACGGATACCAACCCTTTCTTTGTTAAAATGAGAGAGGGTGCCACAGCTAAAGCCGAAGAGCTTGGCATGACGCTGAAAGCCTTTGCCGGCAAAGTCGACGGAGACCACGAAACTCAGGTTCAGGCCATTGAAACCTGCATTCTGGATGGCGCAAAGGGTATCCTGCTGACCGCGTCGGATACGTCGTCCATCGTTCCGGCGGTGCAGCAGGCCCGCGATGCCGGGCTGCTGGTGATTGCGCTGGACACCCCACTTGAGCCTATCGACTCGGCCGACGCGACCTTTGCCACGGACAATTTCCTTGCGGGGCTTCTGATCGGACAATGGGCAAAAGCCACGCTGGGAGATGCGGCAAATGACGCCAAAATCGCCACGTTGGACCTTGCGGTCAGCCAGCCCACTGTGGATGTGCTTCGCAATCAAGGGTTCCTGCAGGGGTTCGGTGTTGATCTGGCCGATCCGAACGTGATTGGCGATGAAAACGACCCGCGTCTTGTTGGCAGCGATGTCACCGCTGGCAACGAAGAAGGCGGTCGTCGCGCCATGGAGAACCTGCTGGCCAAAGACCCGACGATCAACGTGGTGCACACCATCAACGAACCGGCGGCAGCGGGCGCTTATGAAGCGCTTAAGGCTATCGGGCGCGAAAATGACGTGTTGATCGTTTCCGTCGATGGCGGCTGCCCTGGCGTGCAGAACGTGGCGGACGGCGTCATCGGTGCAACATCACAGCAATACCCGCTGCTGATGGCATCGCTGGGCGTTGAGGCCGTCAAGAAATGGGCGGACGAAGGCGTGAAGCCCGAGAACACACCCGGTAAGGACTTTTTTGACACCGGTGTGGCGCTTGTGACGGATAAGGCCGCCGACGGCGTCGAGTCCATCTCGGTTCAGGAAGGCATGGACCTCTGCTGGGGTTAAGCTGAATGTTTGGAAGGCCGCTGCGCGGCCTTCCACTTATCAAAACCACCCACACGCCTGAAACCTTGCTAAAGTCGTCATAAACCTGACGCTTTGGGGGAAGTTCCATGTCCGATTCTTCACGACAAGCTGACGATTTCGAAACCGCCGCAAAAGGCAGCCCGGAGCAAGTCGCCGAGTTTGACGATCACCAACGCGGATTTGTCGGGACGGTTCAGCATTTTCTGCATGTGAACCCGTCGCTGGTCCCGCTGATTGTCCTTGTCGCTGCCATCGTCATCTTTGGTGTCTTGCTGGGCCCCAAGTTCTTTTCGCCCTTTGCGCTGACATTGATCCTGCAACAGGTTCAGATCGTCGGGATCGTGGCCGCGGCGCAAAGCCTTGTGATCCTGACCGCAGGCATCGACCTGAGTGTTGGGGCCATCATGGTGATGTCGTCGGTTGTGATGGGGCAGTTTACCTTCCGCTATGGAATGCCGCCTACGATTGCGATTGTGTGCGGCCTTGCTGTTGGCTCGGCAATCGGGGCTTTGAACGGGTTTCTGGTCAGTCGCATCAAGCTGCCGCCTTTCATCGTCACCCTTGGCATGTGGCAGATCGTTCTTGCGGCGAATTTTCTTTATTCACAAAACGAAACGATCCGGTCGCAGGAGATCGAGGAACACGCCGCCATCCTGCAACTGTTTGGTGCCAAGTTTAACGTGGGCGGGGCGGTGTTTACCGTCGGGGTGGTCTTCATGCTGGCGCTGATCCTCGTCCTTGCATACGCGCTGCGGCACACGGCCTGGGGCAGGCATGTCTATGCCGTCGGGGATGACCCCGAAGCGGCAGAGCTGTCCGGTGTCAACGTACACCGCACGCTGATATCCGTGTACATGCTGTCCGGCCTGATCTGCGCCTTTGCGGGCTGGGCCCTGATTGGTCGGATCGGGTCGGTTTCGCCAACCTCGGGGCAGCTGGCCAACATTGAAAGCATCACGGCGGTCGTGATTGGGGGGATATCTCTGTTTGGCGGTCGGGGGTCTATTCTGGGGTCCCTGTTCGGTGCCCTGATCGTGGGCGTCTTTACGCTTGGGCTGCGGTTGTTGGGCGCGGATGCACAATGGACGTTCCTGCTGATCGGCATCCTTATCATCGCAGCGGTCGCGGTCGACCAGTGGATCAGAAAGGTGGCAGCCTGATGGAACCCATTCTCAAAGGACGGAACCTTGTGAAACGCTATGGCAAGGTGACTGCGCTGGATCACTGCGACTTCGATCTGATGCCGGGTGAGATTCTGGCGGTGATCGGCGACAATGGCGCGGGCAAGTCGACGCTGATCAAGGCTGTGTCGGGCGCGGTGGCGCCGGACGAAGGCGAGGTCTGGCTGGAAGGTCAAAAGGTGAATTTCCATTCCCCGATCGACGCGCGTGAAGCCGGTATTGAAACCGTGTACCAGACGCTTGCCATGTCCCCTGCCCTGTCGATTGCGGACAATATGTTCATGGGGCGGGAAATTCGGCGCAAAGGACCGCTCGGGTCGTGGCTTCGCATGCTTGACCGTCCGGCGATGGAAAAATTCGCCCGCGAAAAGCTGAGCGAACTGGGTCTGATGACGATCCAGAATATCAATCAGGCGGTCGAAACCCTGTCGGGTGGACAACGCCAGGGCGTTGCAGTGGCACGTGCGGCGGCGTTCGGGTCCAAGGTCATCATTCTGGACGAACCGACAGCAGCACTGGGCGTCAAAGAAAGCCGCAGGGTCCTTGAACTGATCCAGGATGTGAAATCGCGTGGCATCCCAATCATCCTGATCAGCCACAACATGCCTCATGTTTTTGAAGTCGCAGACCGAATTCACGTGCACCGGCTGGGAAAACGCCTGTGTGTGATTGACCCCAAAGACTATTCGATGTCCGACGCCGTGGCGTTTATGACCGGGGCCAAGGACGCACCGCCCGAGGATCAGGCCGCATGACCGGTGGCGGCACCGCCCCTGACGTTCTGGCCGACCGTATCGTCGACGCCGTTGAGGCGCTGCCGCCGGCCCGACACCGGCAACTTGTTGCGATTGCCGGGCCACCCGGATCCGGGAAAAGCACCGTTGCCAGCCTTGCCACGGCCGAACTGAACCGGCGCGGCGTGTCAGCAGGGCTTGTGCCAATGGACGGTTTTCACTTTGACAACGCGATCCTGAAGGAACGCGGGCTTTTCCCCCGCAAGGGCGCGCCTGAAACCTTCGATCTTGCCGGGTTTCATGCCTTGCTTGTGCGTTTGCGCACCGAAGATGAAGTTGCAATTCCGGGCTTCGACCGAAAGCTTGATCTGGCAATCGCTGCCCGATCAATGATCTCGCCTTACCAGCGGGTCATTCTGGTTGAAGGCAACTATCTTTTGCTGGATGAACCGGGCTGGTCAGGCCTTCATCCCCTATGGGCGCTCAAGGTGTTTCTGGGCGTCGATCTGGCAACACTGGAATCCCGGCTCACCGACCGTTGGGTTGGGTTTGGGCTGGACAAACAGGCCGCAAGAGAGCGGGCGCTTTCAAACGACATTCCGAATGCCGAGCGGGTGATCCGGAACTCGGTACAAGGCGACCTGAACCTGTGACGGATGAGGGCGGGTCAGTCAGAGCGCCTGTGTCACCTGTCTAGTAGGTGGGCGGCACAAGACCGGCCTGAAACCATGTCACGAAAGATACGATAGAAAACACGGGCAGCCCTGTGGCGCGCTGAATATCGGGCGCGTAGGGGCACATATTCGTGCATTCCAGCACGATCGCGCCAAGATCGGGGTGTTCCGATGTCAGGGCCATGGCGGCTTCGACATTGTCCTTGCGGGCCAATTCCACATCAAGACCAAGCTCATTTCCAAGGATTGCGCGGGTGAACTCCGCCCCGCCTTCGGTTGTGCCGATGGGTGTGTCCAATGGAACATTGGCGGCCAGCAAGTGATCTTGGGTCAGAGTAGAGGCTGATATGGTCAGAACCCCGGCGCGTTTTCCCGCTGGCAGGATGCGGTTGACCATTTCAACCTGCATCAGGGACGATGTGGCCACCGGAACAGGCACAGCCTGGGCCAGTTCTTTTTGGAACAGGGACAGAAACCCGCAATTGGTGGTAATCCCGTCGACACCATCTTTGACAAGCTCCTGCGCCGCGTTGATGAACACGTCGAGCATGCCTTCGGCTTTGCGCCGGACCACCCGATCCGGCGAGGCATCGCGAACAATGCGGTAGTGAACCGGAAAGGGCCAGGTCTGCGCGTTGCCCATATCGCCGGGAATGCGGGGAAAGCGGGCATCCAGCATCAGAATGCCGACAGACGCGCCGTAGATGGATTTTCCGCCCTGCGCGATCATCCCTCAACCTCCTCAATAATACGGGCCGAGATATCGTCGGACCCTTCCATGTAGATGTTCGAAATCCCGTGACGCACGGCATCCTGCACCTGATCCATACGCTTGGAGATATGTGCACCCAGAACCCGAGCGGCCTCATCCGCGTTCCGGTCCATCAAAGCCTGCATGACGCGTTTGTGTTCGTCCTTTGAGCGTTGCACCCTGTCGAGGCTCATGGATATCCAGCGGATATAGCGAATACGGTCGTTGATCCGCGTCAGGGTTTGCAACAGTTCCATGTTTCCAGACAGCTTCGCGATACCCAGATGAAACGCCTCATCCCGGTTGACGGCTTCTTCAACAGTCAGACCGGTGATGTCGATGCCCGTTGCGTAAAGCTCATCCCGCAGCAACTGCAGGTCTTCGTCCGATGCCTTGGCACAGGCCGCGCGCGCCGCCGCTGTTTCGATGATCTGGCGCAGTTCGAACAGGTCGAACACGCTTTGCGCATCCAGCGGGCGGCAGAAAAAGCCTTGTCCGGGGCGGAAGTCGAAAAGCCGTTCGGCGACCAGACGGTTCAACGCCTCGCGCAGCGGGGTGCGGCTGACGCCCAGATCCCTGGACAACGCCACTTCGTTCAGGCGGTCGCCGGGGCGCAGGCGAAACGAAACCGCCATCGCCTTGACCTGATCATAGATATCATCGACGCGCGGACCAGCCATTACCCCTGCCCTTCTTCGTTTGAATCACAGGTGCCACACGTTGAGCTTGAAATCAATATACAAAACTGTATACAGTCCTGAGTACAGTTTTGACACAAGGGACTCGCGACCATGACAGGGACAAATTTTCTGACCGGAGCCGAAGCCATGGTGCGTATGCTCGAAGCGCATGGTGTGACGCATATGTTTGGCCTGTGCGGCGATACCACTTTACCCTTTTATGATGCCCTTGCCCGGATGGATCACGGCATTCAGCACATCCTGACACGGGACGAGAGGCACGCGGCCTATATGGCGGATGGCTATGCCCGCGTCACCGGCAAGCCCGGCGTGTGCGAGGGCCCGTCCGGCGGTGGTGCGACCTATATCTTGCCCGGAGTGGTCGAGGCCAACGAAAGCTCGGTTCCGATTCTGGCGATCACGTCGGATGTGGCAACAACCAGCCGCGGCAAATACCCTTTGACCGAACTGGATCAGCCTGCGCTGTTCCGGCCTCTGGCCAAATGGAACACATCCCTCGACGACGCCGCGCGGCTTCCGGCCATGGTTCGGGCCGCCTTCAGGGCGATGACGACCGGCACGCCCGGTGCGACGCATCTGGCGCTGCCGTTTGACACGCAGAAGGCGCAGGTCGATGAGGCTGAAATCTGGGCGGATGGCAGGCACCGCAGCTATCCCGCTGAACGGGCCGCACCTGACCCGGACACCATCGAAGCAGCGGCTGCCATTCTTGCAGGGGCCAAATCCGCGGTTGCGGTCTGTGGTGGCGGGCCGGTCTTGTCCCGGGCGACCGATGCGCTGCGCCGGGTTGCAGGCCTGCTGGACATGCCCGTGGCCACAACCGTGTCGGGTCAGGGGTCCATTGCCGAGACCGACCCGCTGGCCCTGGGCGTTGTCGGGTCGAACGGGGGCATCCCGGCAACCCGCGCCGTCGTGGATCAGGCCGATGTCGTTTTGTTCATTGGCTGCCGCGCCGGTTCGGTCACAACGGAACGGTGGCGAAGCCCCGGGCGCAACACCACGATCATCCATATCGACAGCGATCCGATGGTGATCGGCGCCAATTACCAGACCGAAGTGGCGATCTGCGCCGATGCCCGTCTGGCGCTGGAGGCTTTGGCGCTGGCACTGGAAAACCGGCAGGACCTGACCAGCCAAAGCGGAGCAGCCAAAGCCCGCGCCGCTTGGGAGGCCAAGAGGACCGCGTTCGCCCCGCTGGCCGCAAGTCGCGAGACGCCGATCCGGCCCGAGGCTGTCATGGCGTCCCTGATGGACATTCTGGATGACGACGCGATTGTGGTCGCTGACCCCGGCACCCCCTGCCCCTATTTCAGCGCATATTACCGCTGGCGGAAACCGGGGCGCCATTTCATCACCAACCGGGCACATGGGGCGCTAGGGTATTCGCTGGGCGCGGCCATGGGGGCACATGTCGGGCGGCCATCGGTCAAAACCCTGTCGGTCATGGGCGATGGCTCGTTCGGGTTCACCTGCGGCGAGTTTGAAACGATGGTTCGGCACAATATGCCAATCACTTCAATCGTCTTCTCGAACTCGGTCTTCGGATGGATCAAGGCTGGTCAAAATGCGGGATTTGGTCAGCGGTATTACAATGTTGATTTCAACCGGACGGACCACGCCGCTGTTGCGGCCGCCTTTGGCGTCAAATCCTGGACCGTCAAAGACCCTGAGGATCTGCCGCGCGTGCTGAAACAGGCGATTGAGCATGACGGCCCAACACTTGTCGACATTCACTCTCAGCCGCTTCACGAAGCGGCCGCGCCGGTCTCGGAATGGGTCGCGTAAGAGGCAATTGACGGGGTCAACTGGGCCAGAAATTCCTGGGCAATCGTGGACAAAGGGCGGCCCTTGGCCGTGATGATCGCGAGATCCAGCATGACTGGCGGCGCAAATGGGCGGGTCTGATACCCGCTCTCGTCGTCAAAGGTCACAGTAAAGGGGTCGATCATCGCGACCCCCATACCCTGTTTTACAAAGCTCAGCAGGTTTTCGGACAGATGGGTGTGTATCTGGGTACGCCACGTGTGGCCGGATGCCTGAAAGATGTCGCGAGTCCGGCGATGAGTCTGGTGTTCCGGCCCCATCACGATGAAGGGTTCGTTTTCCAAAATCTCTGGCGTCAGTACGTCGTGCTCGGCCAAGGGACTGCCCTCAGGAAAAGTCGCGAGCGTTTCAAACTGAAACTCCTGATAGTTCAGTGTTTCATGCAGAATGGGCATCTCGACGATACCGATTTCAAACAGGCCCGAGATGACCCATTCCTGAATCTTGGACGAATATTGCGACTGAAAGCTGACAGACAGGTTCGGACGCGTTTTGGCAAAACACGCGATCTCGCGGGGCATGAAGCCAAAGGACAACAGGTGAGGCGCGGCAACCTGCAATTGACCGGGATGTTTGTTCTGCAAATCGGTTACGGCCTGCGCCACGTGGTCCAGCCCGCGCACGACCGTGTCGACCTCGCGAAATAGCATCTCGGCCTCAGGGGTTGGCAGCAATCGGCCTTTGGTCCGTTCGAACAGAGGCAGACGAGCCTCGCGCTCGAGCTGTGCCAGAAGGTTGCTGATGCCGGGTTGCGATATCCCAAGAACCGAGGCCGCGCCGGTCACGGTTCCGGTTTCCATGATGGCATGAAAGGCCTGAAGCTGGCGAAAGCGTAGGGACAACGATTGCTACATCACTTTTTCTGATGAACTTACGAAAATATAGTATTTGAAATGATAGCCCGGTCAAGGCAGGCTTTCCCCATCGACAGGGGGCGAAATGAGCAATCTGGCACAGAAAATCATCGGCTATGACCTGTGGCACCTTGAACTGCCGGTCACATCCCGCCGGGATCACGGCATCGGATCGGTTGAAGGCGTTTGCGAAGTCGTCATCCTGCGTCTGACATCCGAGGATGGCACGCAGGGGTATGGCGAGGCGTCGCCCTGGTCTGTTTTCACCGGAACACCCGAAGCGAGTTTTGCGGCACTGGACCGTTATCTGCGCCCTCACGTTCTTGGGGCATGCGTTGGGGATCGGGCCGCCATCATGGCGCGTGCGGCTTATGCCGTGGCACATTGCACCGAAGCCAAGGCGGCGCTGGAAACCGCACTGCTGGATCTGGCAGGCCGGATCAGCGGTGTTCCAGTCTGGTCTTTGCTGGGTGGTCGCTTCCGCGACAGCATTCCGCTGAGTTGTTCCATCGCAAATCCCGACTTTGCCCAGGACGTCGATCTGTTGGCGCGCCTGCGTGAGGACGGTGTTCGGATTGTCAAACTCAAGACCGGGTTCAAGGATCACGCCTTTGACATCATGCGGCTGGAGTATCTTGCCCAGAACTACCCGGAGTTCTCGGTCCGCGTGGACTATAATCAAGGGCTCAGCATTGATGATGCGCCATCGCAGGTGCGGGACGTCGCTCAGTTCAAACCGGACTTCATTGAACAACCTGTCCGCGCCCATCAGTATGGCATGATGGCAAAGCTGCGGCAGATGACGGATGTTCCACTTCTGGCCGACGAAAGCGTCTTTGGCCCCGAAGATATGGAGCGCGCAGCTCGCGAAGGGATCTGCGACGGAGTTTCAGTGAAGATCATGAAGTCAGGCGGCCTGACACGCGGGCAGACAGTTGCACGCATTGCTGCGGCCCATGGCCTGACGGCCTATGGTGGTGACATGTTCGAGGCTGGACTGGCCCACTTGGCGGGCACGCACATGATTGCCACGACACCGGAAATCTCTCTGGGCTGCGAATTCTATCAGGTGTCCTATTTCCTGAAAGAGGACATTCTGGAGCAGCCATTTCAGGTAAAGGACGGTCAGGTATGCGTGCCTCAGGGCCCCGGACTTGGCGGCAGACCTGACCTGACCAAACTGGATCATTATGCGGTTGCCAAGGCGGTGACAGAATGACGGACAAGAAAACCATAGCCATCATCGGGGCCGGAATTGTCGGCGTGTCGACTGCGGTTTGGTTGCAGCGGGATGGTCACGACGTGATCCTGATCGACAAGGCGGGCCCTGCCGAAGGTACCTCGCACGGCAATGGCGGGGTTTTGGCCTCGTGTTCGATTGTTCCGGTCACCGTTCCCGGATTGCTGGGCAAAGCGCCGAAGATGCTGCTGAGCCCCTCGCAACCCTTGTTCCTGAAATGGGGGTACTTGCCAAAGCTTCTTCCGTGGCTTTGGAAATATCTCCGTCACGCCAACGCCGCCGACGTCGAGAGGATCGCCGCAGCACTGTCGTCCATCGTTGGCGACAGTCTGAATGACCACAAGGCGCTGGCGGCCGGAACCGGGGCGGAAAAGTGGCTGGTTCCGTCAGATTACCTGTTTCTTTACAGGGATCGCGCGCATTTTGAGGAAGATGCATTTGGTTGGGATATCCGGCGCCGGAACGGGTTTCAGTGGGACGAATTGGAAGGTAATGCCTTCCATGAATATGACCCGGTTTACAGTCAGGGCATCGGGTTTGCCGCCCGGCTTTCAGATCATGGCCACATCACCGACCCCGGCCGGTACGTGAAAGACCTTGCCGCGCATGTTGAGGTGAACGGAGGTCGTTTCATACGTGCAAACGTCGAAGACGTGGTTCGGGAAAACGGGCATGTCACAGGGGTTCGGGCCTCTGGCGAGACCATTGCTTGTGACGCGGCCGTTGTCACGGCCGGGATCTGGTCGGGCCCATTGGCAAAGCGCTTGGGAGTTTCTGTTCCTCTTGAAAGCGAACGTGGTTATCATCTTGAATTGGTAAAGCCTTCCGCGATGCCGCGCAGCCCGGTTATGGTTGTCTCGGGCAAGTTCGTTGCGACACCGATGGATGGGCGCATACGCTTGGCGGGCATTGTCGAGTTCGGAGGGCTGGATGCGCCGCCCTCGCGCGCGCCGTTCGAGTTGATGCGCAAAAATGCCCGGGCGGCGTTCCCGGGCGTGACATGGAAGGAGGAAGTGGAATGGATGGGGCACAGGCCCGCTCCGGCTGACTCGATCCCGGTTATTGGCGAAGTGCCCGGTATCAAAGGGGCCTATATGGGCTTCGGGCATCACCATATCGGCCTGACAGGCGGGCCAAAAACCGGGCGCCTTCTGGCGCAGATGATTGCGGGCAGAACGCCAAATGTCGACATGAGCGTCTACGCGCCGTCACGATACGCGAAATAATGAACAAACCGGTGAAGAACGCCGGTGTTTCCAAATTCAACAGGGAGAAGAATGATGAAGAAATTGACGAACCTTCTGGCGGCAACTGCGCTGACCGCCGCCGCCGCGGCACCCGCCATGGCCGAAAAATGGGACATGCCGATGGCCTATGCGGCCTCAAACTTCCACTCGGCCACGGGCGCGGAATTTGCCAAATGCGTCACCACCGGCACCGGCGGCGAGATTGAAATCGTCACGCACCCGTCCGGCTCGCTGTTCAAGGGCGGCGACATCAAACGCGCAATCCAGACAGGGCAGGCCCCGATTGGTGAGCGGTTGTTGTCCGGGCATCAGAACGAAAACGCATTGTTCGGGTTTGATTCCATCCCGTTTCTTGCGACCTCATTCGACGACAGCGCAAAGCTTTGGGAAGCGGCCAAACCTTCGATCGAAAACCTGCTGGCCGAGCAAAACCTGACGCTGCTTTATGCGGTACCGTGGCCTCCGCAAGGTCTGTATTTCAAAAATGAGGTAAACTCGGTCGCCGAGATGAAGGGCATCAAGTTCCGCTCGTACAACAACGCCACTTCACGGCTGGCCGAGTTGACCGGGATGCTGCCGGTTACCATCGAAGCGGCTGAAATCAGTCAGGCTTTTGCAACGGGCGTGGCGGATTCGATGATATCGTCGGGTTCGACCGGGTATGACCGCAAGGTTTGGGAAAGCCTGAACTATTTCTACGAGGTCGACGCCTGGCTGCCGCGCAACTACGTGATGGTCAATTCCGACGTCTGGTCTGGTGTATCCGATGCCAACAAGAACGTAATCAAAGGCTGTGCTGAGCTGGCGGAATATGCCGGGAACTGGCGTGCCAAGGAATACACCGGCTTTACCTTGCAAGGCCTGCGGGATGGCGGCATGACCGTTGGCCCGGCATCGGATCAGATGGTGAAGGAATTGAAAGAAATCGGTGTGACCATGACCAATGAATGGCTAGAGGCCGCCGGGGACCAAGGCAAGGCCATCGTCGACGCGTTCCACGCGTCTCAGTGATCCTTACCGGACGGGCGGCGGCATATCCTGCCGCCCGTTTCAAATCCAATCAGAACACAGCGGGGACGGCATGGCAGTTTTGCGAGGGCTTCGGTCCGTATTGGATTTCATTTATCTGGCAGCAGGGGTTCTGGCGGCGATCAGCCTGATTGCCATATTGCTGCTGATCGTGGTGCAGATGCTGGCCCGCTGGACCGGCGAAGTGTTTCCCGGCGCACCGGACTATGCCGGTTATGCGATGGCTGCCGCCTCTTTTCTGGCGTTTGCCAACGCGTTGAACCGGGGCAGCCACATCCGTGTATCGATCCTGCTGAACGCAGTGCCGGACGGGGTTCGGCGCATTCTTGAAGTCTGGTGCTTTGGAATCGCTACCGCCGTCATGTGGTATTTCTGCTGGTATGCCTATCGCTTTGTCTACTGGAGCTGGAAGTTCAACGACGTCAGTCAGGGACAGGATAGAACCGCCCTTTGGATCCCTCAATCCGCGATGCTGATCGGTGCCGTGATCCTTGCCATCGCCCTGACGGATCACCTGATCCACGTTCTGTTCCGCGGTGAACACCGCATCGCCCGCGATCTGGCCGATCAGAGCCACGGAGAGTAAGCGCATGGAAAACCTGGCTGTTATCATCCTCTTCCTCTTTGTGCTTTTCACCCTGTTGGGCACCGGTGTGTGGGTCGGACTGGCCCTGATGGGTGTCGCCTGGGTCGGGATGGAGCTGTTCACGACACGCCCCGTGGGCGATGTCATGATCACGACCATCTGGTCGGCATCGTCCTCGTGGACCCTGACCGCCCTGCCGATGTTCATCTGGATGGGCGAGATCCTGTACCGAACGCGATTGTCCGAGGACATGTTCAAGGGGTTGTCGCCCTGGATGGCCCCCCTGCCCGGTGGTCTGGTGCATACGAATATCGTTGGGTGTACTGTCTTTGCCGCTGTCTCGGGGTCGTCGGCGGCAACCCTGACGACCGTCGGAAAAATGTCGATCCCCGAGTTGCGCAAGCGCAATTACCCCGAGCGGATGATCATCGGAACATTGACCGGTGCCGCAACATTGGGGCTGATGATCCCACCCTCTCTGACTCTGATCGTATACGGGGTGACGATCAATGAATCGATCACCAAGCTGTTCTTCGCCGGTATCCTCCCCGGCCTTGTTCTTGCGGCGATGTTCATGGGATATGTCGCGCTGTATTCCAAGCTGGGTAAGGACTGGAACCCAAACGACGAAAGCAAGCTGAGCTTTTCTGAGAAAGTCAAAAACTCACGCTTTCTGCTGCCTGTGATCCTGCTGATCACCGTTGTCATCGGATCGATGTATCTGGGCTATGCTACCGCGACCGAAGCCGCCGCTTTCGGCGTGATTGGCGGGCTTTTGCTGGCCGCCGGTCAAGGGTCGCTGACCTGGAAGACCTTTACCGAAAGCCTGATGGGGGCCACGCGCACCAGTGCGATGATCGCCCTGATTCTTGCGGGGGCGGCCTTTTTGTCGCTGTCGATGGGGTTCACCGGCCTGCCGCGCGGACTGGCCGACCTGATCGCCGGATGGGACCTGACACGGTTCGAGCTGTTGATGGTATTGCTGGTATTCTACATCATTCTGGGATGCTTTCTGGACGGGATATCCTCGGTCGTGTTGACGATGGCCGTGGTTGAACCGATGATCCGTGACGCCGGGATCGACCTTATCTGGTTCGGCATCTTCATCGTGGTTGTTGTCGAGATGGCACAGATCACACCACCGATCGGATTCAACCTGTTCGTGATGCAGGGCATGACAAACCACGAGATGAGCTATATCGCGCGTGCAGCGATCCCGATGTTCCTGATCATGGTATTGATGGTTTTCATCCTCATCTGGTTCCCGGATCTGGCGACCTGGCTGCCGGAAAATCTGCGCCAAGGCCCGGGTGGGTAGAACAGCCTTGAACCCGTTACATCTGGCGGCGCGTCATGGCCCTCATGTACTGATCGCCGGGCTGGCGGCTGGCCTTCTGCTGCCGTCCCTGGCCGAGCCGATGCGAAACCTGCTGCCGCCACTGGTCGTGTTGTTGCTGTTCGTCACAGTCCTCAGGATGAACCCTGAAACCATTCTCGGGTCGCTGAGTGATCTGCAGAAGGTTGCATTCACAGTCATCGGGTTTCAATTCGTGATGCCGCTGATCGTGCTGGCCATCGGGTTCGCGGGGGGATGGACTGGAACGCCTGTCCTTTTGTCCCTGCTGATCATGGCGGCGGCCCCGTCCATTTCAGGCAGTCCCAATATGTGCCTGATGATGGGCCATCCGCCTGAACACGCGATGCGGCTGATGGTTGTGGGTACGGCGCTGTTGCCGCTGACCGCATTGCCCGTATTTCTGCTCATGCCCGAACTGGGGGATATTCAATCTGTCTTGCAGGCCGGGTTGCAATTGTTGCTGACCATCGTACTTGCAACCGGGGCTGCCATCGTCACCCGGCGCACAGTTCTGCGCGCACCCTCACCCGCGATGCTGCTGAATTTGGAGGGATTGGCGACACTTACCTTGGCCGTCTTTGTCATCGGGCTGATGCCTTCGGTCAGCGCCACGGCCCTGAACAATCCCGCCATTGCAACCTTCTGGATCGCGCTCGCCTGTCTGGCCAATTTCGGGGCACAAGCCGTTGCATTTCACCTGAGCCGAAACCGGCTGCCCGCAGACAAATCGACCGCGATATCGATCATCGCGGGAAACCGGAACATCGCCATATTCTTTGTCGCCCTGCCAACCGATGTCACCGCCCCGATCATGGCCTTCATCGGCGCGTATCAGATCCCGATGTACCTGACGCCCATGATCATGCGACGCCTTTATGGCAAGAACAACCTTACCGCGTAACGGCATCTGCACTTCGGAGCATCTTGTAGTTCTTACGTGCAATCCCGGATCACAAAGTGCTTCGTCGTTTCCTCAATAACTTCCCAATAGCCGCGAAACCCGTTCGGGATCAGAAAACTTGCCCCGTCGCGAAAATCCTGTCGGGTGCCGTCTTCGTGGATCAAAGCGCAATGGCCTTTGACAATATAGCAATATTCGTCTTTGTCCGTGAACGCATGCCATTTTCCGGGCGTCGAGGTCCATGTGCCCGCCGACAACTTGCCATCCGGACTGGTAAAATGCATCCCGATCTGGTGATGCGGATCGCCGTCGACAACGCGGCCCGGAAGATCGGCCAGGCGCCGTTCGCTGCGTGTTGCGGGCGCACCGAAGAGATTGAGAACCTGAGATGTCATGACATCATACCCTCCTGCTGAGCGTGTGTTTCAAAACAGCATGACCCCCCCTCTGCGTGTTGATGGCCCCTTTTGTGATGCGGGGGTCGTTGCCTTCGCTGAGGGCGATTATGGGACGGGTGGCCGGAGCGTTTTGCCGCAACAGCTCGACGGGTGTCAGGGTCATGTGCTCCGGCCTCGTCCTGGGGTTAAGCGCCCTGCGCCTTCATGTCATCGGCGCTGATGCCGGCGACTGCGACGGGTTTTTTCATCGCGTCGCGGCGGAAAGGCTCGCCAAGCTC
>NZ_JBXWQT010000039.1:0-83763 GCF_059612525.1 Ruegeria sp. SAZD013
AGATATCGACCATCTCTCGGTCACCGCCCTCTTTGCGCAGCATGTGATCCTGCAGACGGCGGAAGGCTTCGGGCATCGCCTTCCATATGACCGGAGCCAAGGCCCCGGTGGGCGTGCTGACTGCAAATGCGTCAGCCTTGACGCCAAAGCATTTCGAAGGCGTCGGAGCCGCCGGTATACCCGTCGCGGTGCAAGGATTGGAGGACACCAGCGAATTCGCTGAGGTGATCTTGCGGAATACACGGACCCGCATGGACACCGATGTGATCGAGGCCGAAGTCCTTGAAGCAGCACGGCGACTAAAACACCAAACACCGGAAATCAGGTCGCTGGTACTGGAGTGCACCGATTTGCCGCCATATGCCGCGCGTCTTCAGGAAGAGCTGCAGCTTCCCGTTTTTGACCTTACGACATTAGCACAAATGGCGCATTCTGTAGCGGTCCGGGTACCTTACTCTGGAATGATGCCATGGCACCGCTGACTGCGTCGTGCTTTTAGTGGCGAGAAATGAATTGGATCACCGTTTCGTCAAAAGACGAATGCGCCCGATTCTGGGCTCCGGTTCTGAAGGTGTAGACGCCCGCGCTGGCCTCGGTGTGCCATTTTAGGTTTGCAAACAACCTGAATGGAGGCGTTTATGGAAGATATTAGTATGATTGGCCTGGATTTGGCGAAGAACGTTTTCCAGGTGCACGGAGCGGATGGATCAGGTCATCCTGTTTTTCGGAAGAAATTGCGCAGGGGTCAGGTCCTTGAGTTCTTCGCAAAGCTGCCGCGTTGCGTGGTTGTAATGGAGGCCTGTGCCAGTGCGCATTATTGGCCGCGCAAGATCAGTCGCTTGAGTCACGAAGTCAAGCTGATCCATCCGGCCTACGTGAATCCATTCGTCAAATGTCAAAAGAACGATACGGCCGATGCGGAAGCGATCTGCGAAGCCGCGAGTAGACCAACTATGCGCTTTGTTGCCGTGAAAAGTGAAGAGATCCAGGCGTCCGCAATGGTTCTGCGGGCCCGGGAGTTGCTGGTTCGGCAGCGGACGTTCGCTGAAATCTGCTGAACGGCAGAGTTGCGGACCCAAGCCGCCCTCTGATGGTATCGCTTGAATGTCTGCGTTACATTGGAGCGGTCGTCGCCTAGAACAGCTTGCAATTCTATTGCGACAGAAACCCGAATAGTGGATGTCCATGTCCGACACAATCCTTGCTGCTGAACCAACTATCCGCCTTATTGCCTTCTTATCCGTCCTGGCGGCGATGGCACTTTGGGAAGTGGCCGCACCCCGGCGAAGACGGGATATTCCGCGCGTTATCCGATGGACAAACAACCTTGCGCTCGTGGTGCTCGACACCGCCATCCTGCGGCTGACCTTTCCAATCCTCGCAGTTGGTCTCGCAGCTATGTCCGAGGATCGCGGATGGGGGCTCTTCAACAACATCGAGGCGCCGGTTTGGGTTGCCATCGTGGCCTCCATGCTGCTTCTCGATCTCGCAATCTACCTTCAGCATGTGATGTTCCACGCCGTACCGGGGCTTTGGCGTCTGCACCGGATGCATCACGCCGACCTCGATTTTGACGCGACCACTGGCTTGCGTTTCCATCCGGTAGAAATTCTCATCTCGATGGGGATCAAGCTGGCGGTTGTAGCAACCTTGGGGCCGCCCGCTGTCGCCGTGCTCCTGTTCGAGGTGATCGTGAACGCTACTGCGCTCTTCAATCACGCAAACATTGACTTGCCGCGTCCGGTGGATCGAATACTTAGATGGATCGTCGTCACTCCAGACATGCACCGAGTCCACCATTCCGTTGATCCAAGCGAGACCAACTCGAACTTTGGGTTTAATCTACCGTGGTGGGACCGACTTCTAGGCACTTATGTTGCGCAACCCGAGATGGGGCATAAGGGCATGGAAATCGGCATCGAGCAGTTTCGCACACGCCGAGACCTCTGGCTCGACCGAATGCTGATTCAGCCGCTGCGCGGCCCGGCGAGCGGAGGTGCCCTCGACACCCCGAGCCAACGGAAGCGATCTTCATCTGTCTCGTCCGGGCAAACCAAGCTTGGCACTGACCAAATAGACCAATAGCGTTGAGACTGTAGCGCGTGGCGTCTGTCCCGCTGATCCCCAGGGCGTCGCGGGCTGGTTTCGCAACCGCGAACTTACGCCCCGACGGATCGTGCATGAAAGCGGAATGTTGTCGATCTTGTTGCAGCGCGGCCTCGCCGGTCTCGGTCTGCCTGCGACCTGCATTGTTGCCCTCAAGGCGCACAAGAGCTTGTCGGCACGGCTCAACAAGTCTGACGCCACCTATGCCGAAGGATTGGCGCAGCTCGCCCGAACCGGCTGGTTCACTGCGGTGCATATCCGCAGCGAAGAGGTCGACCGGCTGCGATGCCTTGTCGGTGCCCTTGAAAGGCTGATCCGGCAGCGCAAGGACCTCGAAGGTCACATCCGTGGCGTCCTCAAAACCTTCGGCATCCGTATGATCGGTATTGGCCATTCTCCATCGAATTTGGGTCGATGGCACCGTATTCCGGCTCGACGCTGCACTGAACATGGACTGATCGTCTGTTAATCCACCTGTTGCCTGCCTGATAGCAGGCCTTCGAGGTCTCGCAGGGACGTGGTTCCGATGATGTCGTGGTCTGGACCGTCGCTGAATCTAGTCATGCACGCCTATGAGATGGGCACATCGGAAATACATCGAACCAGCATCATGTTGGCAGCCGTCGCGCTGACCACGACCCGAAGCATGTACCCCAAGGATCTCAATCGAAGGCCGTGACAGAAAGCAGAGCGGACACTAACAAGGTAAAGTTACACCGCCATGGCGGATCAATCATGCTACGCAAAACAGCTTGACTGGGACGGCTCCGTTACCGAAGTCCTGACCCTAATGGCTTCGCAGAGGTGAGTGCGAGTTGGCCGCATTACATTTACCCAAATGCTCATTGATCCTTGTCAAGATTTGCGTGGGCAAGAAGTGGTACAGTCACTGGTAATTAAGGGGGTGCTCATGGAAGAGTTGGTTGAATTCGGAAGATCATTCGTCCAGGCCATGCGTAAGCGCAGGGGCCTTGGAAGTGTTGATGAAATGTATGCTGAAAACGCACAGTCGATAGAGGCAGTTGTGCCTCCAGTTCGCCAATTCCGCGTTACAAAGGGTCGAGAAGCCATAAAGGGAAAAAGAGGGGATTGGTTGGCATCGCACGAAATTCAAGAACTAGACGTGGATGGCCCCTACGTCCACCCACCCAACCGCTTTGGAGTGCGCTTCAGGGCTGAAGTGGTTCAGAAGGCTACGGGTGAGCGTATGACCCTGCGCGAGATTGCAATGTATTCGGTGGCAGAAGGCAAGATTGTGCTGGAAGAGTTCTTCATGCTGCCTAAGTAAGAAGAGCGACTAACAACATCGTCTATTTGTTGGTTTAATCAGTGCGCATGGCTCTTGGGCGAATTGAAATTCCGGACGGAGGTCGGGAATGCAACACAGAACAGTGGCATATTATGTAGGAGTTGATGCTGACGACGCGTCGATTTTGGAATGCGCTGAAACTGCCCGTATTCAGAACGGCCACTTGATTTGTGTAATGATCGCGGCTTTACCTAACCTGCCTTACTTAAAGTATGGATCAAACAGGTTCGTTGAGGGGGGTCTTCCCTCAAACTGGTTGGATGTTCTTAACGCGCAAAATGCCGCCTTGATGTCCCGCGCCACTGAAGTTGAAGCGTTTCTGGTCGAGCAGGGCGTACCGGCAAATGTAATCGCCTTTATGGGATCTGGAGCAGAGTTACAGCATCTTGTGGCAGGACAAGCAAATTGCTCTGATATCGCTTTTCTAGACGCTGAGTTGCGAAAAGACCCCGATTTATTTCACAAGATCGCGTGCGGAGTGTTGTTTCATTCGCCGGTCCCCCTGATGATCAATGGAGATCCGTTTGCCCAACGCGACTGCATTTTTTTGGCATGGAATGATAGCCTGCCTTCGTCTAGGGCTGCGCATTTAGCTTTACCCTATTTTCTGGCGGCCAACGAAGTTGTGATTGGGTGTTTTGATTTGCCGTCGCCTGATGACGTAAAAGATCAAGTGCCCGGAACTGACATTGCTGGATGGCTCAGCCATCACGGTTGCAACGCGACCGTGTCGCAGTTCCCATGTGGTGGGGCTTCGATCGAACACTGCATTCAAGAACGCGCAAGAGAATTGGGGGCCGACCTCGTTGCTATGGGCGCTTATGGGCATTCTCATTTGCGTGAGTCAGTTTTTGGGGGAACGACGCAAGCAATGTTAGAGCAGACGAGGTTGCCAGTGCTTTTCGGACACTGATTAAACGAACCGGCGACTGTGATTTGCTGGGAGCCATAGCTAAAAATGTTCACCTGCAGATGCGGGAGCAGCCAGTTGTTATTAGGAAATCGCTTGAGATTGATGCTGGTTTGCCCGACTGTTTCAGCCAAGGAAATCTATTACAATTGACGTCAGTTCGTCCCAGTCAGTAAATTCCCGTGCCCCATCTTGTGGATCGATTTTTCGACCTAGCAAGACAACGTGCTTAAGGACCTCCCTCTCAAAATACCCGTAGTTCTCGGGCCTCACCGCGCCTGCGATCAACGCCGTCGCATTCGGTTCAAAACCTGTTCGCATTAACATTTCGTTGAGATAGTCGCGTGCTTCTTCTCGACCTGACGCGAAAGAAGCTTTTAGACCAACGGAAAGCACGAGAGACTTTCGTTTAGTTAGGGCATCTCTGTTTGAAGTGACAAAAGCCTCGAATGACTCGGGGTGCCTACGTTCGTGGACAGGGGCCAGAAGAACAACCTTGACCACACCGTCAAGCGATACGTGGCCAGAGAAATCATCGGTATTGATCAGGTTTGTTTTGAAACCGGCATTCTTCGCGACATTACAGATGAAACGCGCAATCTTTGCTGTGTGGCCTTCGACGGTAGCGAAGGCGATGAGTACGGTCATTCCGATCCTCCCAAAATCGGCCTGAATAGATTTTTTATTATGAGTAAGTGGCGAGCGTTGCCCTTGATCTCCATCAAAGGCGTTTCTTGGGAGCATATCGGGATAGTTGTGGTACGTAATTGCTGTCCAAGCGGAGAATGATTTTGAGGAAGTTCGCGACGACAGCTATTTCCAAGAGAACTTGCTTGTTTCGGCTGACAATTTTGAAACTAGCAAGGCCAAATGGTCCGTTTTGCTATCTTAAGGAAAAGGTCAAGGCAGCGGTGAAAATTGTAAAACTGATACACCACACCGAGAACTTCACCTGTTGGCGCGCGGGCAGGTTTCTGAGCAATCTAATCATAGTCAAACCTTTCAGACAAAATCCGGTAGGACGCGGTGCCCCGTGCGATTAGATGATCTTCGACGACGTCCATCATGGCAGGGGGGCCGCAGAGAACATAAAGCCAGCTTTCAAATTGCTTAGAAGATAAATTGCGGTCCAATAGGGGACCGTCGACCAAACCTGTTTCTCCGCGCCAATCCTTTGGCGGTTCGGATAGAACAAATACTGTATCTTCCTTGGATAACTCCTGGCGATAAGCAATCTGTTCCACGACCCGGTTGCCATAGATAAGCTTGATATCCTGCCGTGTCCCACTCGCCCTTGTCTGACGCAAAATGCTCAGCATCGGCGCGATCCCGACGCCACCTGCGATCAGTACAATGCCTTTCTCAGGACGGTGGTCGATCGACAGATTTCCGTATGGGGCGTCCAGATAGACCGGGGTTTGCGGAGCGATCTTTCCGAGGCCGCATGTGAAATCCCCAAGCTCCTTGATCATGAATGAAACTTCGGGTCCTTCGGCCGGTGCAGAACTAATCGAGAATGGGTTCTCGTGTAGCGAGAAGGCACTGTGGCCGACATTTAGCCAAGCAAACTGCCCTGCTTTGAAGGTCAGTCCGTTGTGACCATCGGGCTTGACGCGCAACTCCCATTGCCTCGGTGTTAGTCGACACACAGAAGTGACGTGCCACGGCCTTTTCCTCTGACACAAAGGACGAACGAGATAGACATACAGTGAAGCTCCAACTGCAATACTGGTCAGGGCAAGCCAGAGATACGTCAATAGCGGATGCCCACCGTAGCGCCCAGCATATACCGTGTGGTGCAATAGCAGGCAGGCAATCACCAAGGCTCCCAGCCCGTGTAAGAGGCGCCATGTCTCGTATTTGTAATCAAGGGATTTACGGGCAATTGCCGGGGCGACCAGAATGAACAGTAAAAAATAAGCGCCGATGCCAGATACCAGCGCAGAAAAGTCGGTCGTAATCGTAAGTTGGTGTGTTTCATCCCACGGGCGGCGTCCGCCAGAAGGCGTTCCCTGATACAGCAGCGGGTGTATAAGCGCAAAGCCGAGTGCGGTACGCGCCATCAACTGATGCACCCGCATGGTCACATCCATACCCAAACTACAAGAGATGAACCGGAACCGCCCAGACAGGACGAACTCCACCAGGATTATTGAAAATGCAAGCATTCCAAGCCCGGACCCGAGATCTTGATGAAATGGTCGCGGTGGCCATCCCAAGGACCAAGAAAAACCCAAGGGAGCCAAGATCAGCAAAACGTAAATCAGCGCCAGATACGGCCATTTCATACGGCTTTGTTCCACTGTGCTAAAGGTAGGCAACTCGGGCTCATTCAGGATAAACGCTAAGCTGACCTGGGACTCCGATCAAGCCTACTGAGATTGGTCTTAATTTCAGCACGACATGGCAAGTTTGTTGGCTGACGGTTCTTGTTTCTGTTGGCTCAGCCGGTTCGTGCGATTTGGCAAAAGCTGAAGCTGCATGCTTGCGCAAGATCAAGGTTCTTAACCGCGTTTTCTGTCATAATGTTACGCGCGCGAAATCCGACCAAAGGAGGAGGTTCAAAAAATGTTAGAAGACAAAAAGTCCCCGCAACTTTTCACTGGAACGCATCCGCTCTCAGACAATTTTCGACGTGAAATGGAAACCCTGATGTCGCGTTTTTTTGGAGCAAGATCACCTTTCCTACCAATGGAAACGGCTGCGCAACGCACGGGTTTTCCGTCTCTTGATATGACGGGTGCAATTTCACCGGCGATTGATATCCAAGAAACGGATTCTGCGATTGTTCTTACGGCTGAATTGCCGGGGCTCGAAGAGGATGACGTCGAAATTGAAGTCAAGGACCGCAGGCTAATCCTGCGCGGTCAGAAGAAGATTGCGCATGATGAAACGGGCGATCTGCGTGTCAGCGAAAGAAGCTATGGCAGCTTTTCTAGAGCCATGACGCTGCCAGACACCGTGGAAATCGACAAGGTTTCAGCAACATTCGACAAAGGCGTTTTGCATATCGAAATGCCGAAGACTAAGCCTCGGGATCCAAGTCGTAAGATAAAGGTATCGTCGAAATAGACGGCCTGCTGGTTCGCAGCTGTCCTTAAACATGACAGCACTGAGGGCCGATCATCGGTCGGCCTTTTCGAGTTGCGGACCTATAAGTGTTATTGGTTGAATCCGGGCAGACATCGTAAGTGTTTGCAATTATGCTGTTTCTGAGCACTCGTACGTGGCCATACGTTCGGTGTTGCAGCGTGGTAGAATGTCTTCACGCGATTGGATAGGCGTAGTGCTGATCCTGCTGTTCGCTAAACCGTCCGCCAGACTTGTCGAGGCGCTGTTACCCGACAGAGGTGCAGAGTTAACTAGATCTCTAGATCCTCTCATTCCTGGGATCCTAGAAATAGCTGTGGAAACAACAAAAGCTAAAGTCGAACAAATTGTAAGGGCCGAAGTGGCACACCTTCGGTCATGTATGGGGACATCTCAGCCAAACGGAATCGACTTTGTGGGGGGACAACGTTGAGACTGCTGTGTCCGAAGCGCGCTCGTACATAGACAAGATGAAACTGTTCAGCAGGTCCGATTTAGAGATATCCAGTATCAAGGGTATGTACCATATCCTCGGTCATCTTGATTGGCTGCTCTACCGGTGTAGCCAAGATTATCGGATAATCGAGTTGCCGAAGGACCGGCGTTTGAAACGGCTTGCTTCGATGATAGTTCCAGAAACTGACAGTTACTTGGAAACCGACTATCCAGAGAAACGTGAAAACACGCTGAACCGTGTTCGCCGTTTTCTACGACGGAAAAGGAAGCTTCGCAGAGACTTGCTCATTTCCGACGTTGCGACTGACAGCCTGCCAGACGGAGTGGTATCGGCTCGGTTGCGTGCTCTCAGATGGTTGCATTGAGTGTCTTATCACCTTTGGCAGAATTCTCAGGCATATGAACGTATCGGAAGGAGCATCATCTGTGGACGCAGGTGGTGAGGTCAATGTCGAGATGGCGCAATTGGATGTTCGCCTGGATTAGATTTGGCGCGTGCTCAAACTCTATTCCAATGAAACGCCAATGTTCTTACTGGAGTGAATAACATGAGCAAGGTCAAAGAAGTTTCCTTGGGATACTGTTTAATTGAATCTTCATCAGAGGTAGGGAATTGGAGGAGCATATGCAGTTTTTTCTAGGAATTTTATTGGCTTTGTTCACCACGGCACCTGCACTGGCGCAGGACGTCAATGTCAGTGCCGGAAGTGATTTGTACCGGAAGTATTGCTGGCAATGCCATGGTTTCGAAGCAACTGGGGATGGGCCGATGGCCGAAATGCTTGCTATTCGAACACCCGACCTCACCAAGCTGGCGAGTGAAAACGATGGAGTGTTTCCTATAGGCCGAATAGCTGAACAGATTGATGGTCGTTCACAATTGCTCGCCCATGGGGGCGAAATGCCAATCTTTGGTGCGGTGTTTGAGACAGACCAACAAATCGCGTTAGCTTTGCCTAATGGGCAACCAATGATGGTAGGCCTGCCGTTGGCGAATTTGCTCGCCTTTCTTGAATCGATCCAGGCTGAATAGTCACTGACTAATCTGCTAATCTGTATCAGCCGTGTGTTTGATAGACATGAGAGTCAATGGCGGCCCTACCACTTCGAAGGCCACAGTACTGGCTAAGGTAAAGGCCAAGATGGACGCGGCCCAATTCGGAAATTGCTCTCCGGCTACAAGGGCCATTCCAACCGCGACACCGGCCTGCGGCAGCAACGCGGGACCATACCAGGGGGCCTGACGGCGAGGCAGGCCCCCAATTCTTGCCCCGCAATAGCCCCCAACTAGGCGGGACACTATGCGCAGGATCAGGAAAAGTGCACCGACCCAGCCCATCAAGCCAAAGGCTTCAATATTCAACGTTGCGCCAGCCAGCAGGAAGAAAAGGATCATAAATGGCCACTGAATGTGCTCGATTTCATGAAAAGCACGGTCATGATGGCGGGCCAGATTCCCGATAACTGCGCCCACAACCATGCCTGTTAAAAGGAACGAAACTTCCAGCCATAATGAAAGACCTGCTGTAAGAAAGACGATTCCCACCGCTTCGGCTTGCATTGGCTCCCCCGGGTTTAAGCGACCAGTTAGGTAAGCGGACGGTACGCCTAGTGCTGCACCCAATAAAATGGCGCCCCCAAAATCCCACATCGCCGTGATCGTGACCGTGGCCAAACCGTCATAATGACCGGCCAGAACCAAGGCGATGCTGAAAACGATCAGACCCCAAGCGTCATCAATTGCGACAACGCCCTTTAAGGTCTCGGTGAAGCTGTTGGACACTCCAGATTGTTTGATTACGTCAGTCATGGCGGCCGGAGCCGTAGCTGTGGCAATTGCCGCCAGCACCAACGCTAACCCGAAGGGTACGCCAACTGCAGTTAGTCCAGCCGACACGATAAGAAAGGTCGCAATTACAATCGATATCGAAATCGTCAGAATGGCACGGCCATGCCGAACCAGGTTCTCTCGGGTTAAAGATCCTCCAAGAAGAAACGCGACCATCGTCAAGGCCACAATGGATACCTCGTCGAACCAAATGGCAACGTCGAGTGGGATCAACCCCATCCCGGCGTTCCCTGCGATCAGACCGAGGAAAAGTAAGGTTGTAACACGAGGAAGATGCGTGGCCCTGCCAAGCTGGTCGGCCGCCAATCCGGCAAGGAAGAGGACACCAAGGGTAATCAGAAAGCCGGCAACGTGCATAGAAAACCAAGCGTTAAGTTCATGTCTAGACTACTCTAACTCCAACTCCGCCTACTAGGGTCAGGATGCATTGATTTCCCGAGCGCTGCGTGATTCACGGCGCCGAAAACAGAGCGGTGACATGAGCAGTCTTTTCTGGCTGACCGACGCACAGATGGCGCGTCTGAAACCCTACTTTCCAAAGTCGCACGGTAAGCCAAGGGTCGACGACCGGCGGATTCTGAGCGGGATAATTTTCATCAACCGCAATGGGTTAAGGTGGCGCGACGCTCCTGAAGCCTATGGTCCACACAAGACGCTTTATAGCCGTTGGAAGCGCTGGAGCGAAAAGGGCATATTCGCGCGGATGTCCCAAGGTCTTCCTCTCGGCCATCGCGCTCGCAGCCGTCGTCATCTACTGGTTATGAATCCTGACCCTAGGAACCGATGTCGGAGAGATTGCGAGTGTCCCGTCGCAGCTTTAGCCGAAGGTCCTAAAAATAAGGGATATTGATCTGTATTAAGGCGAAAGCGCGCCGCAGGTGGCAAAATAGCTCATTCAGAAAATGCGGAGGAATTTTTGATGTCGACAAAGAAATCCAACACAAATAACCCGACCTCACTTTTGGATGTTTTCAAGCAAATGCAGCCGCCCATTTCTGGCAATCCGGCCTTCGGTGCCCAGATCGAACAATTTTGGGACGCGCAAGAGAAATTGCTCGAAGAAACAGAGGCCTTTGCGCAGCATTGGTTCGAACGGCGTCATGAGGCGGTCCGGACGGCTCTAAAAGCTGCACGCAATGTGTCTTCCGCGAACCCGTCCGATCCTTCTAAAGCCTTTCAGAGCATGGCGGAGTGGCAGCGCCATTCGGCGGAGCGGTTGGTTGCTGACGCTCAGGAATGGTTCGAAACCGTGTCCCGTTGTGCATCTTATGTCGCTGAAACCGAAGCTGAAGCTGTTGAGAAAACAGTTGATGATGTTGTAGCCGCTACAAAGGGCGCGGGGAAATCTTCAAAGTCTGAGCCTGTGTAGGTTTCCTGCTGCCGAGGAACCAAACTGGATTCATCGAAGCAGTAGATAGGAGGTCAAATGTACAAGAATATCCTGATCCCGGTTGCTCTGGACCAAGAATACGACACACAAGCGTCGTTTGAAGCCGCGCGCCAATTGGCTGATGCGGACGCTGTATTCACTGTGATACACGTCCAAGAGCCAATTCCGGCGTATGTAGGGTCTCAGATTCCCAGCGAAGTACTTGCCAATACGCGGCATGAAATCCTGGAAAACCTGCATCAAACTGCTTCTGAAATTCCAGGCGCGAAGGCTCGGCTCATCTCTGGGCACGCGGGTAGGGCTATTGTCGACTTCGCAAATGAGAGCGACGCGGATTGCATCGTCTTGGCCTCGCACAAGCCTGGTTTTGAGGACATATTCTTAGGTTCCACTGCGAACAGAGTCGTGCATCACGCAAGGTGTTCGGTTCACGTAATTCGTTGATCCAAGGTTAGCGACACAACCATATAACTGTATTCTACCGTAGGCTACATCCTATCATCCCGAACCAAACGCCATCTCCATTTTTGTATCGATAACCAAAAATGGAGTTGGGAAATGTCACAGTTTCGGAAACTGATTTCTCTTAGAGGAACGTATCCCTCCACTACAGCATCTACTCAAGATCTCTTTTTGCGTGCAGCTGACTTCGCAAGACGCAAAGACCACCCACTGTGGATCGATGTGAATGGCGTTTCGAATGCATACGTTGCATTTGAGCAGGCTCTTGAAGTTGCATTGATAAATGCAGCCTGCGAGACAAATGAAACTAGCCCAGAGAGATTACGCAAATTCTTCGGCGATTTCGTTTCGAAATTTGCCTTGGCTTGCCCTCGCGGGGAAGAGTTTTTGCCCGACATCGCTCGCGTCCTTTTTAAAGATAGCGAACTTAAAAATTCATTGGCTGCAACAGCTATATTGAAAGTTCGCGGCCGCGATTGCCAATTTCAGGAAGACTTTCATAGCGCCGGGCGCCAAGTCTATGGGGGCTATGATCCGCAGTTCGGACAGTGACGCAAGCGATGCAGTCTCTGGAACTACCTGCAAGTTACGTCGATTTATGGGTCACAATTTTATTGAAGCCGTTACTAGTGCGTTTCCAGACGGTTCAAAAGGGCTGAACCGCCTCGGTTTTCCCGGAGACCGATTACTCTGTTTCAGGCGACTTTATCGGACTCATTGCACTGTTCATAGAATGTCTCCTCGGCTTCTACTGGCGAGATGTTTCCGATGGGTTGCAGCAGGCGGCGGTTGTTGAACCAGTCGACTCATTTGAGGGTTTCCCATTCGACAGCATCGGCGGTTTTCCACAGCCCTAACCGGTGGATGACCTCGGCTTTGAACAGGCCGATGATCGTCTCCGCCAGAGCATTGTCGTAACTGTCGCCGGCGCTGCCGACCGAGGGCTCTATCCCGGCCTCGGCCAGCCGCTCGGTATAGCGGATCGACACATATTGGCTGCCCCGGTCGCTGTGATGGATGAGATCGTCACTTGGTCGCCGTTCATAGAGCGCCTGTTCGAGGGCATCCAACACGAACTGGGTCTGCGGGGAACGTGACGCTCGCCAGCCAACGATCCGGTTGGCGAAGGTGTCGATTACGATGGCCACACAGACAAATCCCTGCCAGGTCGAGACATAGGTGAAGTCACTGACCCGGAGCGTGTTTGGGGCCGGTGCCCGGAATTGCCGGTTCACCTTGTCGCGCGGGCATGGCAGTGCCTTGTCCGGCCGCGTTTTTTTCTGGGCCTTGCCGCGAACAACGCCCTGTATGCCCAACTGTCGCATCAGCCGTTCCACCGTGCAGCGTTCCACATCGAAGCTTTCGCGGCGCATCTGATGCCAGACCTTGCGCACCCCGTAGACCTTGAAGTTCTGATCCCACACCCTGTGCACTTCGCGCCGCAGGACGGCATCCCGTTTGGCGCGATCAGATGCACGATCCGGATCACGGACAACGGCCAGATGGTCGTAGAAGGTCGAAGGGGCGATCGGCAAAACCCGGCAGATCGGCTCGACCCAATACTCGGCCCGGTGATCGCCCCCTCTCGGGACATTGCGTCCCGCAATGCCTAGCCGGGCAGTGGATTAACCCGATCATCGTTTCAGTGGGCGGTCGAGCTCAGCCTGAGCAAGATACGCGCTGGCCTTTTTTAGGATCTCATTGGCCTGACGCAGCTCCCGCACTTCGCGTTCCAGTTTCATGATCCTGGTCCGCTCTTCCGACGTCACACCATCCCGGTGGCCAAGGTCAGTTTCCTCCTGCTGAACCCAACGCCGCAATGTGTCCCGGCCACAGCCGATCTTCGGCGCAATCGCCTTGATCGCTGCCGCCTGACTCTCATAGCTGCCTTGATTGTTAAGCACCATCCGCACGGCCCTTGCGCGCGTCTCAGGTGAATAGCGGTTCGCTCTGTTGTCTCTTTCCATGGCTCCAATCCTTCCTCGATTTGGAGCCTCCGGAAAACCCGGAGCAGTTCAACGGTCGGCTAGTCGAATTGTAGAACGGAGCAAGGTGCCGACGGATATCAGACAGTTCGACGAACCGGTCTATACCTCGAAGAATATGGTCTTGCGGAACATGATCCTCAATCGAGAATTCGTAGAACAGTGACCCTTGTGTTTGCTGCCTTGGCCCCTTCATCGCTCATTCCCCCGTTCAGTACGGAAATTGAATCAGCGATTTGTGCGTCAATCAACGAATAGTTTTTCGCCAGAATAAGCCCAAAACCTACACTTTAGGTTCAGTGATTAAGAGTTCGTTGCGATGTTCCCTTCCATCCTTAATTACAAAACGGATGACCGACGGGACAAAACTAGATTCAGTTAGGTTTTACACAATCCAGAATTTTCTGAGCAGCTAACTGAACCGACTTTCTCAACCGCATGAACTCTGAGTTCGCAGCCAGCCGGGCCTTTAGCTCCGCGTCCCCAAGTAGTCGGTTAATCGCATTCTCCAACTGCTCCGGCGTCCAATCCCACCGATTTAACCTGAGTCCGACACTGGTTTCAACTGCTCGCTGGGCGTTATCGTGCCCGTCCCAGCAATAGGGGAGGATCAGCGACGGGGCCCCGAAATACAGCGCTTCGCAAAAGCTGTTGTTACCGCCGTGGTGAATAAACAGATCGCATTGTTCAACCACGGAAGGCTGCGGGAACCATTCCTGCAGATGAACATTGTCTGGTACTCTGGAATAGGCATCGATCTGGGCCCCGACATTGACCAGAAACCTCATGTCCATTGTCTTGAATACGTCGAACAGGCTTTCAAAGAATGTGACATCCATAGCACCCAGGCTACCAAAACTCACATACACCAGAGGCCCGTCGTTACGGGGCATCTGAGGTACACGGTAGGGACCTTCTTGGCGTACGCAGCCTTCGAGGAAGGTGAATTGTCCAGGACTCAGCGCCTGATCACGATCGTGGCGAATTATCGATGGCGCCAAAAGAAGGTTTTGATGCGGTGATGTTTCTAGGAACTCACCATTAGGCAATAGCTCAAGTCCCCGATCCTGGCGAAATTTGTTGTAGCGAGCATGAATTGGGCCAAGGGTCTCCAGGTACTGGTCCCGGAATGCCGCGCACCCGGCCACGTCAGATGCCGGCAGGCCGGACAGGTACGGCGGTAGGCAGTTGTCTGGCAGCTCGGTTTCCGCGCAAGAAATGACCCTGACCCATGGGCGCTCGGATCGTACGATGGCTGGGAACATGATGACGTTGTCGAGAACAACGACATCCGGGTTGATCCGCTCTAGCGCCGTTTCCAACCCCTGCTCAACCGATTCCGCAGTCTCGACGATTGCGCTCCAAACGGGCTCTACATAGGTGGCCAGTTGGTCAGTTGGGAGCATGCTAAAATGCGGTAGGTGATGACTCAGGAATTCCTGCCAATAGGTCTGGGTTTCCTCTTCTGTCAACTTTGATTGAACTGGGACGGCGAACTCGTCAAAACCGTAATCTGCGAATACGCCACCAAAGCCACCGTGGGTCAGGAAAACGGGGAGTGCGCCCATTGCGCGAAGCTCCTGAGCGATCCCCACACAATTCAGTGCAGCCCCAAAACTAGCTTCAGGGAAAAAAGCGATTAAAGGTGCTTCCTCGCGGTTCATCATTCACTCATCGGATTGACCCGCGGGTCGCTTGGACAAGCGCCGGCGCGCCACGATTGGCGACGCTGGGTCTTTGGTTCATTGAAAGCCGCAAATGAACCCTCATCTGATCCGCCGCAAGATCGAAATGACCCTGCTCGATGAAATCAAGTATGCGCAGATGTTCATCAAGCGCCTGCCTCATCCGAAAGTCGATCATACCGAATGATCCGCCTGGCAGGTGGCGCAACCCATGATGGGCAATGAGAGCAGAAGCTAGATACTGGTTGCCGGACGAACGAGCGATAAGCTTGTGAAAGGCAAGATCCGCGTCTTGGAATTCCTGGCTGTTGAAGGAGTTTTCCGACTGCGCCAGAAGCGCTTCGGTTTGGGTGCGGACCAGATCGGCGCGCTTGGTGTCCAACTTGAAACCGTCGGACAGAATGGCCTGCGGTTCCAGTATTAGACGAAATTCGTAGCTCTCAATCCGTCCTGAACGGTCTCCTGGCATGCGAGTGAACACCCAGGATTGGCCTTCGGCTTTCTGAATCACGCCTTGGGCTAGGAGAGCTTCGAGCGCACGCTGTGCAGCGCTGCGTGAAACTGAATATCGCCGGATCAGGTCTGTGACATTGATGGCGCCGTCCAGGCGTCGGGCTCCGCGATCTCGTAGGATGTCACCAGCGAGATCGGCACCTGCTCCAACCGAATGCTGGTTTAGTATCGAATGCCCCTTTTCGGGTTCGCATTCTAGGACAAACCCACCTTCTGCCGCTTTGCGTGCCATCCCCTCTTTTTCCAGTAGCCTCAATGCGGATCTAACTGGAGTGCGAGAGACGCTGCACGAATCAGCAAGGGTTTTTTCCACCAGCCTGTCGCCCTGATGCAAGTCGAGATCCATCGCAACGTCCAGTATTTTTTGAGCAAGTTTCAAGTGTTTGCTTGGCGACATAACAAGGCGGCTTTCGTCATTCTTAATTAATATACAATAAAAACGGTACTTTAAATGTCTTCATCGGGCCACACAAAAATGATTCAAAAAATTGTTGAGTTTTATTTAATCAAAAAATACCGTGATTGCATCACATATCTCGCCCCAGAAGCGAGCGCGGATGTCAAGGGAGGAAGACATGACCAACAAGTTCACCAATTCGTTCCGTTTGCCATTTGCTTGGCTCACAGCCGGGGCGGTCTGCGCTCTCAGCGTATTCGCCGGAGCGGCCCAAGCAGAAAAAATCGTGATCTCGAACTGGGACGGTTACATGCCGCCGGACCTGCTGGAGAATTTCACCAAGGAAACCGGTATCGAGGCCGAGCTTTCGGTGCATGGCACCAACGAAGAAATCATGGGCAAAGTCGTAGCCGGTGGGGGCAAGGGCTATGACGTTCTTTTCGTCTCGTCGCCATTTGCCGAAGCATTAAACAACTTGGGGCTGGTGGCTGCTATCGACCACGATAAGGTTCCGAATGCGTCCAACTTGTATGACGAAGCTAAAGAACTGGCTCATGATCCGGGCAACAACTATTCAATGCCATACGCTTGGGGCACGACGGGCTTATGCTACCGGTCAGACCTGATGGCAGAGCCGACTTCGTGGAATGATCTGCTCAAACCCTCTGACGACCTGAAAGGCAAAGTGACAATGCTCTCGACGGATCGTTGGCTGATGGGAGCTGCCGCGCTAGCCCTCGGAAAGTCGCTGAACGATACGTCGGATGAGACGTTGGCGGCTGCAAAGGACCTGCTGGTTGCGGCGAAGCAGGATCTGCTGGCCTACGACGATGCAACTTTTTATCTGAAGTTGGTATCGGGCGAGGCAACGATGGTTCACGCCTGGGATGGCTGGTGTAACTACGGCATCGGTGAGAACGCAGACATCAAGTATACGATCCCATCAGAAGGATCGGATCTGTGGGTAGATGCGCTAGTCATCACGGATGCATCTGAAAACAAAGACGCGGCGCATGCCTTTGTGAACTATGTCTTGGGCGCGGATGTCGGTGTCTGGGTTGCCAGTAATATCCTTTACAAAACGCCGAACAAGGCTGCGATGGCGGCGCTGGACCCGTCCTTGATCGAAACCTTCCCGAACATGGGAATGTCGCCTGCAGACCTTACCAAGTACGAGCAGTTGCGCGATCTCGGCAATGGCCAGAAACCCTTTGCACGTACCGTGACCGAAATTATGGCCGCACAATAAGTGATCAAACCCTGAGCAAAACCCGACCCGAACAAAGGGTCGGGCCGATACGATATCACTCCACAGATTGCCAAGTATATGACCAATCGACTGAAATCGGTGATCTTGCTGGGGCCGGGCCTGGGTTGGCTTGCGCTTCTTATGGTGGTGCCGTGTGGTCTTATTTTTACCTATGCGTTCTTTGAACGCGGTATCTATGGCGGCATCGACTACGTCTTTACGTTTGAAAATTTTGTGCGGGCCGCCGACCCACTATACCTCGGAATCTTCCTGCGCTCGGCCAAGATTGCATTTCTGGCCACCATAATCGCGATCCTCATCGCCTATCCGGCGGCCTATGCCATCACGCTGGCGCCGCGGCGTTGGCAGACCGGTTTGCTGATCTTGGTGATCCTGCCGTTCTGGTCCAACTACCTAATCCGCACTTACGCCTGGATCGTGATGCTGAACCGCGAGGGCTTGATCAATAATACTCTCCAGGGGGCAGGCTTGATCGATGAGCCGCTGTCTCTGCTATATAACAATTTCGCGGTGATCGTTGGACTTGTCTACAACTACACACCCTTTGTGGTTCTGGCGATCTATTCATCGCTGAGCCGCATAAATGTCGAAACCATAGAAGCCTCGGAAGATCTTGGAGCGCCCGCTTGGATCACTTTCTACCGGGTGATACTGCCACAGACCGTTCCCGGCATCGCGGCAGGTGGTGTTTTTGTTTTTGTGCTGTCGATCGGCAATTTCATAACGCCCGATTTGCTTGGTGGCGGGCGACTTCAGATGGTTGGAAACCTGATCTATGACCAGTTCCTGAGCGCCCGCGACTGGCCATTCGGAGCAACGCTGTCGATGTTCCTGATTGCGATTATGATGGGGCTTTTGTTCGCACAGGCGGTATTGGCCAATCGTGCAGCGGGACAGAGAGGGCAGGACTGATGCGGGGCCGATCCAACATGGGCCTGAAGCTGCACCTGGTATTGTTTTATACCTTTCTCTATGTGCCGATCCTTGTGCTCATGGCGCTAAGCTTTAACCGGGCCGGACTTCCAACTGTATGGACCGGGTTTTCGTTGGAATGGTACGGCAAGTTGTTTGCCGCGGATCCAATACTATCGGCGGCGCGCAACACGCTAATCGTGGCCTTAATCTCGACCGTTCTGGCGACAACAATCGGCACGCTTTTGGCGGTCGGTGTCGAGACACGGCGTAATTCTTCGGTTCTAGACGCGGTTCTGTTCGCGCCGATGATCATCCCGGACATAGTTTTGGCCATCGCGCTGTTGTCCTTTTTCACTCTGCTCAACATGACGCTCGGGCTTCATTCGATCATTCTGAGCCATGTCGTGTTCAACATTGCGTTCGTTGTCGCCGTGGTGCGAACGCGGATGCGCAATTTCGACCATTCGATACTTGAGGCCAGTGCCGACCTTGGGGCCAGCGAATTCACCACCTTTCGTCGCATTCTGCTGCCCGCCATCGCGCCGGGGGTTATCGCCGGGGCGCTGTTGTCTTTCACCCTGTCTGTGGACGAATTCATTATTGCCTTTTTCACCGCCGGTGCCGGGCAATCCTCGACCACATTGCCGATGCAGATTTACGCAATGATCCGCTTTGGCGTAACGCCGGAAATCAATGCGATGGCTACCATCGTCATGTTTGTATCGTTCACGCTGGTCTTCTTCGCGCAGCGTGCCGACAAAGAGGTTTTCAGCCGATGAGCCAAGCGATTCAACTCAGGAATATAACCAAGAGATACGGTTTGGTGACTGCGATTGACAACGTTTCGCTGGATATTCGCGACAACGAATTTTTTGCACTTCTGGGCCCATCGGGTTGCGGCAAGACCACACTGCTGCGGACGCTGGCCGGGTTCGAAACACCACAGGAAGGACAGGTAATCGTTGCCGGGCAGGACGTGACAAATATACGCCCCAGCAGGCGGCCCCTGAACCTGATGTTCCAGTCCTATGCCTTGTTTCCGCACATGAGCGTCGAAAAAAACATCGCCTATGGGTTAGAAATGGAGAAATTGCCCAAGGACGAAATTGCAACGCGAGTGGCCGAGGTTCTCGAAAGTGCGAAACTTTCGGGCTTCGCCGGGCGCAAGCCGGATCAGCTTTCCGGTGGGCAGCGACAGCGGGTTGCTTTGGCGCGCGCGCTGATCAAAAGGCCAAAGGTCCTGTTGCTGGATGAGCCCCTTTCAGCTCTGGACAAGAAACTGCGAGAAGAGATGCAGCTGGAGCTCAAACGGTTGCAGCACGAGGTAGGGATTACATTTCTGATTGTGACCCATGACCAGGAAGAGGCCCTGGTTATGGCCGACCGGATCGCGGTCTTGCATGACGGTAAGCTGGCGCAGGTCGGTACTCCTCACGAGCTCTACGAACAACCCGGATCGCGCTTTGTTGCAGATTTTATCGGCGTGATGAACTTTCTGGATGGAAACGCCGTCGACGGCGGTGTCGATGTCGACGGGGTGGGAATGCTGAGGGGTGTTTCCGAGCTGCGCGGTGCTGCCACAATTGCTGTGCGCCCGGAACGGGTCAACCTGATGCAGACCGCCCCTCAAGATGAACGCAACTGCCTTCCCGGCATTGTCGAAGAAGTCGCCTATCACGGGTCAGACCTGGGTGTGCATGTACGCGTTCGCGGCGGGAGGAGCATCCTTTCCGCCCGCGTGCCCGCCAGCCAAGCCGACCGTGAAAGTATCCAGCCGGGTCAGGATGTCCACTGCGTATGGGACGCCAAACATTCCCGCATCCTGCCCAACTGCTAAGCCAAATCTAACCGGAGACCTACAATGTCACAGAAAACCATCGCCTTCTTCCCCGAAGCTGCCTTTGGCCCTGCGCTGAATTCGGTTGGCATCGCGCAGGCCTGCGAGAAACTGGGCCATAAGGCCGTATTTCTAAGCGATCCCGGCTTTGTCGAGGTATATGAAGGTTATGGGTTTGAGGCGCATCCTGTTGCCCTGTCCGAGCCGATGGAACCCGAGGCGATGGCAAAGTTCTGGGAAGATTTCATCAACGGTCACATCCCAAATTTTCGCAAAAGCCCGATTGACCAGATCGATAACTACGTAAAGGATTGCTGGGAGGCGATCGTCGACAGCGCAAAATGGGCGCAAAAAGATCTGCCCGAGGTACTGGCAAAAATCAAACCAGATATGATCTGCGTGGATAATGTCATTATGTTCCCAGCCATCAAGCAGTTCGGCGTACCGTGGGTGCGGATCATCTCATGTTCCGAAAACGAAATCCCAGACCCGATTGTGCCGCCGCACTTATCGGGCTGCCGGGTGGATGACCGCGAGGGCATGGAGGCCTATGAGGCAAAGTTCCACGAGGTGATCAAGCCGATCCACGACGACTACAATGCGTTCCTGGCCAGATGCAACGAAGACGCCTATCCGATCGGAGAGTTTTTCGAAGCGTCGCCCACAATGAACCTTCTGCTTTATCCCGAGCCGGCAAAGTACGAACGGCAGAACCCACTGGACCCGAACAGGTTCCAGTATCTCGAAGGTTGCGTACGCGAAGAAGAACCCTTTGAGGTGCCAACGTTTAAGTCCAACAATGACAAACCACTTCTCTATATATCTTTCGGGTCGCTTGGTGCAGGTGACACCGACCTGCTAAAGAGGATCATTTCGACCATTTCCAAGTTGCCCTACCGGGCGCTCGTAAATGTCGGGGATTACATGGACGAATACACAGACATTCCCGACAACGTGCACATACAGAGCTGGTATCCCCAGCCTTCGGTAATTCCGCAGGTTGACGCGGTGATACATCATGGCGGTAACAACTCGTTCACCGAGTGCCTGTATTTCGGTAAAGCAGCAATCATCATGCCCTATGTCTGGGACGGCCACGATAACGCCACTCGTGTTCAGGAAACAGGCCACGGATTCGGGTTTCACCGATACGACTGGACCGATGATGAATTGGCTTTTGCCCTCGACAAATGTATCAACGATCCAGGAATGCAGGCGAAGATGGCGGCAACCTCTGCTCACATGCAGTCACGGCATGGTCCGACCAAGGCAGCTGGCATTCTCGACGACATCCTGAAAGCCGCGGAATGAGCAGCGCCCCGCATCTTTCCGAAATCTCGACCCGCACCGACCTTACGGACTGGGGGTTACAGCCGGACATGATTGAAGGCCAGTCGCATTCATCGGGCTTGCTGGTTCACAAAGGCCCGGACAATCGGCCGGAGATCGGCGCATGGGTCTGTACTCCAGGCCGTTGGCGCCTAACGATCCCGCGTGACGAGTTTTGCTATTTTGTGCAGGGCCGTGCGCTGTATCAGTCGGATGCAGGCGAAAGCATCGAAGTTACGCCCGGAACGGCCGTACTATTCCCCGCCGGTTGGGTAGGGGAATGCACGGTCGTGGAAACATTGCGCAACACTTACTACCTAACGGATCGCGAACCTGAATCATGACCACGCCAAGTATGCAAAACCCGCTCCAGCAGACTGACCTTGTCGATTGGGGGGTAATCCCGACGATGATTGAAGGGCAATCCCGCACGTCGGGAAAGCTGATCCACAAGGGGCCTGACGGCCGGTCCGAATGCGGCCTTTGGGTCTGCACTCCCGGTAAGTGGGAATGTCACGTCACCAAGGACGAGTTCTGCCACTTTCTGGAAGGCCGCTGTACCTATGTCCATGAAAACGGAGAGGTAATTGAGATTACGCCCGATACGGCGGCCTTTTTTCCGCAGGACTGGAAAGGCGTATGCACTGTCCACGAGACGGTCAAGAAAGTGTACATGATCCGCTAACGGCGCAATGCCTGTTAAACAAGGGGGCTGCCCAATGCGTGACCCGTTCAAATCCAGCTACTACCTAAACCCTAGGCATGTCCTATTGGAGGGTAGTGGGACCACGCTAGTCAACCCGTCTACCTTGCAGCCCGTCGGGGTTTTTGGTGAACCGTCGCCGCAGATCGTGGACCAGGTTCTGGATCGGGTCAATGCGGCGCAAAGGAAATGGTCTGCAACGGACTGCAAGTCTCGCGCGCGGGTATTGCATCAGATCGCCAACGAGATCGAAAGCGGCGACATGACTGAGGTCGCCCGTTTGATGACATTGGAAACGGGCAAACCTTACCCTGAATCGATCGGCGAGATTGCGAATATCCCGCCGGTTTTCCGGTACTATGCCGAGATGGCGCGCAATGACGCGGGCAAGATCGCGGGCACCATGCAAACTGGATCTTTTCAGTATCAGACATACGAGCCCTACGGCGTGTCCGTGCATGTGGTTCCATATAATTTCCCCCTCATTCTTGGCTGCTGGTCGATGGCCGCATCACTTGCGGCAGGTAACGGTGTTGTGTTGAAAGCCTCACCCGCAGGAACTTTGTGCACGATGGCGTTCATGGAGTTTTTTCAGGCGCTGCCTCAAGACCTTATTGCTTGCCTGTCGGGCGGGGCAGACGTGGGTAAACAGTTGATTGCCAGCCCCAAAACCCATGTGGTCGCCTTTACAGGGTCCGTGCCGACAGGTCGTGCAGTCGCAGTGGCCGCAGCAGAGAGTCTAAAACCGGCAATTATCGAGGCTGGCGGGAGCGATCCACTTATCGTCAGTAAACACGCCGACATCGCGGTCGCTGCTGCCGGAGCAGTGACTGCTGCCTTTTTGCAGTCGGGTCAGGTTTGCACATCGTCTGAACGGATTTTTGTGGTCGATGATGTATATGACGATTTTGTCGACGAGTTCGTGGCCAGAACCCGGAAACTGCGCATCGGCGACGGCATGGGGGTGGCGGAAATTGGACCTCTGGCCTCCAAGGAAGCGCGAGATAAGGTCGTGCGGCTGGTGCGCGATGCAACGGAGAAAGGCGCGGTGGTTGAAGTAGGAGGCTGTATCCCGGATGATGCAGGGCCAGGTTGGTTTTTCGAACCAACGATCCTGACCGGCGTGACGGCGGACATGTTGCTAACTCAGGAAGAGGTCTTTGGGCCGGTCGCTTCGGTCATTCGGGTTAGCGACTTTGACCAAGCACTTGAACTGGCAAACGCGTCGCAGTTCGGCCTTGGCGGATGCCTGTTTACCAGCGACTTGGAGGAGGCATTTCAGGGGGTGAATGAACTACAGGTGGGGATGGTTTGGGTCAACAACCCGCTGGTGGACAACGATGCCTTGCCTTTTGGCGGTATCAAGAATTCTGGACTTGGACGCACGCTAGGCCTTCAGGGACTCGAGGCATTCAGGCGATCCAAGATGGTCGTGATCGACCCGAAGGCGAAGGAGGCGGACTGGTGGTATCCATATCCCGACGACTGGTTCTATTCAGATGACGTACAAGGCGGGAGAAAGCACACCGGCTAGGGTGATCGGTGCGACCTGATCGACTCTACAACGGATGATGAGCTAACGGCAGGTTTGTCCCGCCAACCGGAACTGCAATGTCTATTTTAGAATGTCCAGTTCGGGTAGTCCGCGGCCCTCCGGCACAAGCGGGCCAATGGCTGAAAAATCCGCAAGACATCTTCAGCGCTTTTCTACTGTGGGTCTGCCATCCGTCCCAATAAGGTCATTTATCTAAACAACCGGGGCATGTGTACTGTTTGTCCGTTAGATTAATAGTTCCTCTGACATTCGACATAGGCCAAATCCGGCTCCCGCAACCGGGTCGAATAATCTCAACACAGGCCGTTCAGACTACAATTGATCCACTCGATCAATTGCTTAACGTCCTCATCTCGTCAGCCTCATAACCCGAAAGTCAGTGGCTTCGGTCAACGGGACAACCAGGCAACAATCTGGTCCGTTTCCAGTCTCCTGCGCGTGCGTTGTGGCAATTGAATCACCAGTCCTCGGTTGGTTTGAAACGACTTGGTATGCGCAACGATCAGCTCGCCCTTGGCCAGGGCGTCTTCGATCAGGCACAGGTGTCCCATCAGTATTCCTGCGCCCGCCTTGGCTTCCTCTACGGCCAGACTGTAGAGGGAGAATTGAGCACCACCTTTGGCATTATACAGGTCATAGCCAGAGTGCTGGGCCCATTTGGTCCAATCTTCACTCCACACCAGATCGTGCAGCAACGGTAAATCCCGAAAACCGTTTGCGCGGCATATTTGGTCCTTAAGTGTCGGGGCACAAACCGGCACGATTTCGTCCGGGCAAACAACCACCTGATTTGCCGTGTCGTTCGGTGGAGCGAAGAAGATTGACAGGTCGAACAGTTCGCGCCCAAGGCTCGGCGGCGCTTCCAGCGCTGTGACGGAAAAACTGATGTCGGGAAAATGAGATCGGATCTGGCGTAGCCTTTTGGGGAGCCAGAGTTGAGCAATGGCCGGCAAGGCAGCGATATGAAAATCTGCATTGGGTTTAAGGTTGCGCAGCGCCTGGGTCGCGTCGGCCAATTGGTCAAAAGCCCGGGTAAATCCAGCAACCAGCGATTGCCCCTCGGGCGTGAGTTCTACGCCTTGTGCGTTGCGTCGGAAAAGGGGTGCACCGGCCCAGCCTTCCAGCGTTTTGATGTGTTGCGAGATGGCGCCCGGTGTGACGTTCAACTCTTCGGCCGCGGCGACAAAGCTGATGTGGCGCGCCGCCGCCTCGAAAGCGCGCATTGCGTTCAGTGGAGGCCCTTTGGGGCGCTTTGGGGAAACGCTCATCATCATAGCCTTAGTTTTTCTACGCCAAGAAATAACAATTCTGCTTTGCGAAGTCACGCAGCAGCGGCCACAGTGGAAGAAAAAGGAGGATGTCAGATGACACTTGCACATAGAGACTGGGTGCCCGCCGCAAGCGAAACGCTGGTTCAGAGTATCTCAACAAAGACAGCATCAGCATCGTCCGGCGACCTACTGGGCCGGATCGTGCATCTGGCAGAGAAAAACCGCCGCATTCACGAGAAAGAGTGTTTCAACCTCAACCCCGCGACAAATGTCATGAACCCCAAGGCCGAGGCGCTTTTGTCGTCGGGTATCGGATCCCGGCCATCGCTGGGCTATCCCGGTGACAAATATGAAATGGGGCTGGAAGCAATCGAAGAAATCGAAGTCATCGCGGCCGAGCTTTGCGCAGAGGTCTTTGATGCCCGGTTTGCAGAGGTTCGCGTGCCGTCGGGCGCAATTGCAAATCTTTATGGTTTCATGGCGACCTGTAAGCCAGGGGATACAATCATCGCTCCGCCTGCAACGATCGGCGGCCATGTGACCCATCATACTGCGGGCTGTGCAGGGCTGTTCGGGCTGCGCACGATCGAGGCTCCGGTAAACACAAAAGGTTACACCGTCGATCTGGACCAGCTGCGCGATCTGGCGCGGGTTGAGCGCCCCAAGCTGATTACGATCGGCGGAAGTCTGAACCTTTTTGAACACCCTGTTGCCGAGGTGCGGGCCATTGCGGACGAAGTTGGCGCGAAAGTCATGTTCGATGCCGCGCATCAGTGCGGGATAATCGCGGGGCGTGCATGGTCGAACCCGCTGAATGAGGGCGCGCATTTCATGACCATGAGCACCTATAAAAGCCTTGGTGGACCAGCAGGTGGATTGATCGTGTCGAATGATGTCGACATCGCCAAAGCATTGGATGCCATTGCTTTTCCCGGGATGACGGCCAATTTCGATGCCGCCAAAACGGCCGCGCTTGCGGTTACGATGCTGGATTGGATAGATTTTGGCCAGGTGTACGCAAACGAGATGATTGCACTGTCAAAAGCACTTGCCGCCGCGTTGGATGCGCGGGGCGTTCGCGTTTATGCGGGTGCGGAAGGCTTCACCAATTCGCATCAATTCGCAGTTCTGGCAGATCCCTATGGCGGAGGGCAGGCCGCATCAAAGAAACTTCGCGAAAGCGGGTTTCTTGCATGCGGCATCGGATTGCCTGTCAAGCCGGTTGAAGGGGACTTGAATGGGTTGCGGATCGGCACTCCTGAATTGGTTCGCTGGGGCATGACCTCTCAAGATGCCGAGCGCCTCGCCGATTTGATCAGGCGAGGTCTGGACGGCGAGCCTGTTGCTTTGGAAGTCTCTGCCTGGCGCAGTGAATTCGACACGCTGCATTTCGTGAACTAGGCGCAAGCGGCCACCACAATCGCCCGGTCTGGTGGCTGCTCTTAACTGTTTTCCTGAATAATCGCCTCAATTCTGGCCAATGTAGCAGAGTTGACGGCGACACCTTTTTGACCTGCCGCAAGGCGACATGCACGGCGCCCATCTCCGGGCAGGTGCGCGCCGTCCTGATTTCTGATCGACGCGACCAAGTCCGAAATTGCGTTTGAAAACAGTCCATTTGACGAAACCGCAGGGTCAATAGCGATGAAGAACTGCCCGGTTTTCGGTGGACCCCCGACCGTCCCCGAGAACGGAGAGGCATGCAGCCCAAGTGTAGACCCCGTCAAAGCGGCCGCCATGATTTCAGTCAGCAAAGCGATACCCACACCTTTGTATCCGCCGGATGGGGCCATGCTTCCTTTCAGACCGACATTCGGGTCTGTTGTCGGGTTTCCATCCGGGTCCAGCGCCCAGCCGACCGGAATGGCTTTGCCTTCTCTGGCGTGTTTCATCACTTCGCTTTTGGCGATGGTGCTGGCGCTCTGGTCGATCAGCAACGCGGGTTGTCCGTCTGGACCCGGTACCGCAACAGAGAACGGGTTGGTGCCGACAACGGGCTTCGATCCACCCGAAGGAGCAATGGATGCAGGTGCATTGGTGAATCCAAGACCAACCAGGCCCGCCTGCGCCAGTCGATACGTGTGATAACCCAACACACCGCAATTGTAGCTGTTGGTGATCGCAAGGGCCGCGATGCCCTGTTCGCGTGCCGCCGTGATCAATGCTTCGAAGCCCAGGTCAATGGCTGCATGTGCGAACCCGGTCGCAGCGTCTACACGGATAAGGCCGGGGCGCGGGGTTTCCAGCGTCGGTACTGCCTGACCGTCGACCTTCCCGCATTGTACATGTTCACAGTAGATCGGGATATAAGCCAGACCATGACTGGCCACCCCATCTGCTTCGGTTGCCGCCGTGGCCACGGCCAGAGGGCGCGCGTTTTCTTCACTTGTGCCAGCGGCAACCAACGCGGTGAAGGACAGCTTTTCGATTTCGGCAAGCGACAGGGTTTGGGTCTCGGTCATCTGATGATCCTTCAGTCATTGTCCGACAGGCCGGAACCAGCGCCAAGCAGTCGGGATTCTTCAGTTGCAGGGGCATATGTACGGTGCGCCATGGAGTCGAGGATCTGCCACACCTCTGCATTTGGGGCGGCACGGCTTTGCAGAGGACGACTGTTTTGAATGTGGCCGCCCTCAGTTATCTCAACATGATCAGCGCGGTCTAAATTGCAGTCTGCGCAGCTTAAATGAACACCATCAGTTATCGCAGCATACCCGTCAAAGGTGACTTTTACTGTCGTTCCCAGTTTTTTGGCCCCCGCAGCGACAAAGGGCAGCAACAGCAGCGGTGCCGCGAGATTTGAAATCGAAATGGTGCCTTGGGACAGGACGGTCGGTGAATCCGATATCGCAGCTCCGGTCATCAGGGGGCACAGGTCTTGTTGGCCAACCCATACTCCGTTCTGAAGCACAGGAATGTGGCGTTCCAGACAGGGCGCATATTCACGTTTGAGCAGTTGGGCCAGAATGGCGGGCCCGTCGAACCCTTGGGCGTTTAGCCACCGGGTGGCTTTCGCAGCCTCTTCCGCCACGCCCCAGGCATATCCGGCCCCACGAGTTGCGCGTTTGGCTGTTGCTTCGACTTCGTTCAATGAAAAGGTCATTGCGCAACCTCCGGATAAACCCACAAATCTGCGTTCGCGGTATTTAGCTCATCGGGGTAGGGGGCGCCGGCATACATGCAGATGCGGACCCAGCGATCTGAACGAGGGTCGAAATGCGTCGCGCCAAAGAAGGATAGTTTTGCGCGCAACATATCGATGGGCATCACGTTTGCGCCGATTGTGTTGTCATGGATCTCACCATATGGCGCGACACGGCTGATTTGTGCGCGGCGTACGGTGTGGCGGTGCTCAGGGTGGCGCATAAGAAACTCTGCTATCGGCGCATCATCCGGCCACTCTTGCAAAGCCTTGAAAGCCAGTGCCGCATCACGCGCGGGCGCGAGCGGTTGTTCATAGTCTGCAATCGGTTCTTCAAACCGTTCACCCAGTCGGGGTTCCAGTTTCTCTTCGGAAACGTACCATGCCCGCGCGCAGTTTTTCGGATCACTCCAATCAAGGTCCAGCGCCCAGTCAAAGCTTTGGCGGATCAAGTCGCGCACATCGGATACCCGCGTCGCTCCATCAATCACCTGTGCAGCCGCATTTGTGTCCGCCATGCAGCTAGACAGCCCGTCCACGACATCTCCGTAAGGCTCAAGGATCAGCGAGGCCAGCAACTCCTGGCCTTCTTCGCTGAGCGCAGTTTCCGACCATCGGATCATTCGATCCCACGGATGGTCTTGTGTCAGGTCGTCCGTAGCCAGAAATGCGCTGATTGAATTCAGGTCGTCCTTTAGCGCAGCGAGTTTTTCAACCTGTATCGGGTGTTCAGATTGCCACCACGTGATTGACTGTTTGCTGCGCGCGAAAACGTCGCGAAAGACACGCGCGTCTTTTTCGGTTGCTGTCTCAATTGACCGCACGCGCGAGATGGCCTCTTCCCGCGCCATGATCCAGTTGTTGAACAGAACGGGATGGTTCACGATGAACGGCGCCATTCCCAGTCCTGTGGAATTTCCGATGCCCAGCCAGCGTGCGATTTCAGGATTAAGCGCAGAGGTCTGATCCCCGCCTTTGACCTGCGCCATACATTGCACCAGATCGCGTACAAAAACTCGGGTCAGATAGACTGACAGCATTTCGATCTGGAAGGGACCACTGACCTCATTCCGGTCCGCCGTTTTCTCACGATCCGCAGCGCCGAATTTGCCCGACCCGTAAACAGCCGTGGTCCTCATCAGATAGCCGACCTGATAAATCTGTTCCAGGTCCGGTTGCTGGCCCGCAGCCAGACGATCCACCACATGAGCCCAGAGTCGCACGGAACGGTTGGCGCGTGACAGTGACAATTCGGTTTCGCTGACACGCCCTGCCTCTTGCAGCGGTACGTTCAGGGACAGGCGATCTATGTCTTCTGGCGTGGGGATGCCATCGAACAGCGCAAAGGTGGCGTCCCACGCTTCGGCAATAACCCGGTCTGACCGTTGATCGGCAGGCAGGTCATGGGCAAAGGCGACCAGCGAATAGGCGCGATCGGGGCCTTGCGCGGTATAGACCGCATGCCCGACACCTTTGTCGTCAATTTCAAATGCAGGGCGCGAAAATCTCCAGTTTTCATCGGCCATGCGGCGTGTCAGTTGCCGCATAAAGCTGAGCCGACATTGGTGTAGTGATCCCAGTCGTGACAGTCGCATGACCATAGCGGGGTCACGTCTGGCGATCTCTGTCTGCGCGTGTGGTTCCATTTGGTTACCTTTGTGGGACGAAGTTCTCGGCAAAGAACCGATACCAGTTCCTGCCCATGATCCCGGCCACTTCGTCATCGTTCAGGCCGGTCGCGCGTAACCCTTGTTCGATGTTTCCAAAGTCTCGGTTGTCCTGAAACCAGCCCGGCATTGGTGGAAACCCCGGGGCCGAGGCCGAGCCTTCGCCATAGTCGATTTCTTTTGTCCACCGCCCCACACGCATCCATTCAACGATGCTGTCAGGCTGATCCTGGCACAGGTCAGTGCCGATCCCCAGATGTTCGGCCCCATATTTGTCCGCAGTGCGGGCGATCATCTCGCAAAAGCTCTCCAGAGTGCAGTCGGACTTGTCCTTCAGGTGGTGAGGGTAGACCGAAAAACCCAGCATCCCACCGTTTTCAGTCACGGCGCGGATGACATCATCTCGCTTGTTGCGCAGGGCCGGGGACCATTCGTGCGGATTGGCATGTGTGATTGCGATGGGCCGGTCCGAAATCTCAGCCGCTTCGATTGTGGACCGGTCTGCCGAATGGCTCATATCCACCACAAGGCCCACGCGGTTCATCTCTTTGATCACCTGCTTGCCCATTCTGGTTATGCCGGTGTCTTCGGCCTCATAACAACCGGTCGCAAGCAGGGATTGGTTGTTATAGGTCAGTTGCATGAACCGCGCGCCCAAATCATGCAGAATTTCAACCAGCCCGATATCGTCTTCAATGGGCGACGGGTTCTGAAACCCGAAAAACACTGCGGTCCGGCCCGTTTTACGGGCTGAGTCTATATCGCTGGCCCACCGGCCCTTCATGATCAGATCTGGGTACTGCTCGAACCAACGGTTCCATTTCTCGAAATTCAGAACCGTTTCGCGAAAGTTCTCATGATAGGAGATGGTGACATGGATCGCGTCCACGCCCCCTTCGCGCAGCTGGCGGAAGATCTTCTCCGACCAGTTGGTATATTGCAGGCCGTCGATCCGCATCAGACCGGGCCTGCGCTGATATAGGCGGTTTTGACGGTTGTATAGAACTCGGCTGCCGCCTTGCCTTGTTCGCGCGGTCCGTACGAGCTGTCGCCCCGGCCACCGAATGGTACGTGGTAATCGGTGCCAGCGGTGGGCAGGTTAACCGTCACCACGCCGGTGCGCGCGTTGCGGCGGAAATGGGTGGCGCGGGCCAGTGATTTGGTCACGATGCCTGAGGTCAGGCCGAAATTGGTGTCGTTGACCACGCTCAGCGCCTCGTCATAGCTGCCGACCTTGATGACGGATGTAAGCGGTGCGAACATTTCTTCGCGATTGATGCGCATGTCGTTGGTGGTGTTCAGGAACACGCCCGGCGACATGTAGAACCCGTCATGGGGCATCTCCAGGCGCTGACCGCCACAGGCCAGCTCGGCCCCTTCGGATTTGCCCAGGTCGACATAGGTGAGGTTTTCATTCAATTGCTGCTGACTGACGACGGGACCCATCTGCACGCCCGCTTCCAGCGCGTGACCCACTTTCATTGCCTGCGCACCGGCAACCAGTTTCTCGACAAAGGCATCATGGATGCCCGCGTGAACTACAAGACGCGACGAGGCGGTGCATTTCTGACCGGTGCCACCAAAGGCCCCGCCCAGAGCCAGCGTCACCGCCAGATCCAGATCGGCGTCGTCCATCACGGCCAGCGCGTTTTTAGACCCCATCTCCATTTGCACTTTGGTCAGGTTCTGGATTGCTGCGGCGGCGATACCTTTGCCTACGGGCACCGATCCGGTGAAGGAAATCGCATTGACCTTGGGGCTTTCCACCAGACGTTGCCCAACCGAACGGCCCGAGCCCATCACAAGGCTGAACAGACCTTTCGGGACATCCTGCCGTTCGATGATTTCAGTCAGGGCCACAGCCGAGGCGGGGGTGATGTTGGCGGGTTTCCACACAATCGCGTTGCCATAGCACAGCGCCGGGGCAATCTTCCACGAGGCCGTTGCAGTGGGGAAGTTCCACGGGCTGATGATTGCGACAACGCCAACGGCTTCGCGGCGCACATCCACTTCGATATCGGGGCGTACGGAATCGGCGTTTTCACCGATCTGGCGCAGACACTCGGCGGCGTAATAAGTGAAGAACTGACCGGCCCGGTAAACCTCACCCTTGCCTTCGGCCAGCGGCTTGCCTTCCTCGCGGCTCAGCAATGTACCCAGTTCTTCGGCGCGGGCCATCAACTCGTTGCCGATGGCGTTCAGGACGGCCTGTTTCCGCTCCAACCCGTAGGCAGCCCATTCGGTCTGCGCGACGCGCGCCTGATCCAGAGTCGCCTCAAGCTGATCGGCGCTGGCCTGTGTGAACATGCCAACCAGATCGCTTAAATCCGAAGGATTGCGGTTTTCAATTTCGCTTTCGCCCGCCAGCCATTCGCCGGCAATCAGGTTCAGTTTGGTCACGTCAGGCCCCAAATTCGCAAATTTCGATTTGGGTAAGGATGGAACTTTCGACTAACATCAGTCAAACTCAAATAACTTTAGTAAACTTCAGAAAGTTTGAAGTATGGCGATGAAAGTCGAGATGCTGCGGTGTTTTTGTACCGTGGCCCAAACCGGAAACCTTGCCGAGGCTGCCAGCCGTCTGGGTCGGACACAATCCGCCGTCTCAATGATGCTGAAACAGTTTGAAGATCATCTGGGCAAGAAACTGTTTGAAGGTGAACGGAAAAATCACCTGTCGCCGCTGGGTCAGCAGGTTCTGGACCTTGCGCTCAAACAGGTGCGCGATTTTGATCAGACTGTTCTGAACATAGAAATGGCGGCGCAGGCGGAACATGGGTTGATCCGTATCGTATCCGTGCCGTCTGTGGGAGCTTTGGTCTTTCCCGCCTTGCTGGGACATATGGCATCACGCTTTCCCGGATTGAAGATCGAGTTGCGAGACGGGGATTCGCAACAGGTTCTGGACGCCGTTGCCGGGGATAAGGCGGATATCGGCATTGCATCCGGCCATCATCCCCTGAACGGGGTCAGTACCGAGCCTCTGTTTCAGGATCAGTTCGGACTCGTTGCAGCTTCTGATCATCCGCTTATGACACAGGCCAAACCGCCCGAAATCCGTGACCTGATGGCGGCACCCTTCGTGCGAAACGCCTTGTGCGACATCATTGAATCATCCTCGTTCAAAAAAATTCTGGACCGGGCCGAGGTTACTATTCACAACACGCACTCGCTGATCACAACGGTCAGGGCAGGCCAGTGGATCACGGTCCTGCCGCAGACCGTCGCGCAATTCATCCCGGACGCGGTCGCCTTTCGCCCGATTTCAGATTTGCCGGACAAGCGAGAGGTATATCTTTACCGTCGGGAAAAAGCCCGCTTCCGCGAGATCACCCAGGCCTGCTGTTCGTATATCCTGTCGAGCGGTTTCGGAAACACTGGCTTGGTGCAGGAGCCAGTTTTGGATTAACCCTGCTCAAAAACACAAATTAATTAGGTTCTAGCAGACTCGAAGCGGCTCACATGCTAGGTTCCAGGATGAAGCGGGGGACTTCAGAGGGGCAACATGTCTCAGGACCTTAGGGGCTGGCTGAGCGCAATTGGATTAAACGAGTACGCGCAGGCCTTCGCAGACAACAAAATCGATTTCTCCATCCTGCCTGATTTGACGGCCGAGGATTTGATCGAAATTGGGGTGACGGCCGTCGGTGATCGGCGGCGGCTGCTGCGCGCCATAGAACAGATTGATACCAGCCAAACATCAGCAGAGCCTGAACCTGCTGCACAGCTCGAGCCCGCGCGCCGACAGGTTACAGTGATGTTTGCCGATCTTACCGCATTCACGAAACTATCCAGTGAGCTGGATGCAGAAGATCTGCATGCGCTGCTGAATCAATTCTTCAGCAAAGTGGACAATGTCGTCGAAAAGTATGGTGGTCGTATAGACAAGCATATTGGCGATGCGGTCATGGCCGTTTTCGGAGCGCCGATTTCACATACCAATGACACCGAAAGGGCGGCGCGTGCTGCTGCCGAGATACATGCAGTTCTACCGACTTTGTCACCACCGCTTTCCTGCCACATCGGTATTGCGTCAGGTCAGGTCATTGCCAGTACGACCGGAAGTCAGTCGCATACAGAATACACTGTCACAGGGGATGGGGTAAATCTGGCGTCCCGTCTGACGGATATTTCCGCAGGCGGCGAGACTCTGGTTTCACATGACATTCAGCGCGCGTTGGGACCGCTATTCGTTGGCGAATCCCTTGGTGTGAAGGCCATCAAAGGGCTGAATGATCCCGTTGAAATTTGGCGTCTGGATCGATTGGCCCGGAACATTCGCACACGGCGTCATAAGTTCATCGGGCGCGAGCGGGAGTTGTCGGTGTTCTCGGCCACATTTGACCGATGCAAACGCCACGGCAAGGGCGAAGTCCATGTGATTCTGGGTGAGCCCGGGATCGGAAAAACCCATTTGTCCGAGCAAGTCGCTGAACTGGCATCCGGCCAGTCCTACACGATCCACAACGGTGTCGTGATGGATTTCGGCGCGCGCGAAGGGCATTCGGCCATTCAGATGGTCGCCCGCAGCATTCTGGGTCTTGACCCGTCGGATGGCGCGAAAACGGGTGCCGCAGCGGCCAGGGACGCAATCGCCAGGGGCTGGGTCAGCCCCGCGAACGCCGCGCACCTCAACGCGCTGCTTGAGCTGGAGCAGGACGCCGGTCTGGCCGAGGTGTTTGCGGTGATGGACAACAAGACCCGCTTGCGCGGAAGGCGGCAGGTCATTGAAGAGTTGCTGTCGGCCAGCAGCCGGGAAGCCCCCCTGCTGATCCAGATCGAGGACATCCACTGGGCCTCGCCCGAGATCCTGGTGACCTGCTCTCATATTGCGGCGGCGACGCGGAATATCCCTTGCGTGTTGATGATGACCAGCCGGGTTGAAGGCGACCCGATTGACCGGGACTGGCAAATGGCAACCGATGGCGCGCCGGTGTCCAAGATGGAACTGGCGCCGATGGGCGAGGAACAGGCCAGACTGTTGGTCGAAGAATTCACGGCCATCGACCCCGAGTTGCTGGAAACCTGTGTCAAACGCGCCGGGGGCAATCCGCTGTTTCTTGAACAGTTGTTGCGCAATACAGATGTACTTACCCAACAAAGCGTGCCCGGCAGTATTCAGGGGATCGTTCAGTCCCGACTGGATGCACTGGATCGAACCAGCCGCGCCGCCATTCAGGCAGCATCGGTACTGGGGCAACGGTTCTCGGCAGAAGTGCTGAACTTCATTCTGGGTGAAGGGCATCTGGATACGACCAGCCTGATCCGATCCGCGCTGGTCCGAGAGGCAGGGCCTGACCTCATGTTTGCCCATGCGCTGATCCGGGATGGATCCTATGCAACGTTGGTCAAATCCGAGCGTGCGCGCCTGCACAGACAGGCCGCCAAGTGGTTCGAGGATCGCGATGCGACCCTATGCGCACAGCATCTGGACCGGGCTGGGGCGAATAACGCCGCACAGGCGTATCTGGACGCGGCGGAGAAACTGATCCAGGCCTTCAGATTTGACGATGCCAGCCCATTGATCGAACGCGCCCTGGAACTGCCGTCCCCCGCAGGTGTCCGGTTCGATCTGCTTTGCGCTCGGGCTGAGACGCACAGGCTTCAGGGTCTGTCCGGCGACGCACTGCGTGAGTTTCGGGAAGCTGCACGCGTTGCCGAAACCGATGAGCAAATAAGCCGCGCGTATATCGGGCTCGCGCAGGCTGCGCGGCAATCCAGCCTGTATCAGGACGCGCTGGAGGCACTCGATATGGCTGAAACCGCCGCCGAGCGTTGCGGGTCAGAGCGGGATGTGGCGCAGATCAATTATGTGCGCGGTAATGTCTTTTTCCCTCTGGGTCGGGACAAGGAAGCGCTAAGCGCCAATGAACGCGCCCTGACGCTTGCCCGCAAACTTGGATCTGCCCGCCTCGAGGTTGGGGCGCTAAGCGGATTTGGTGATGCAAACTTCATGAAAGCCACCATGAAGACAGCGACAGGCTTTTATACGCAAGCTGTTGAACGAGCGCGCGAAAAAGGGCTGGTCCGCGATCTGGCCGCCAATCTGCACAATCTCAGCGTCGCGCGCAGTTACACCGGGGACGTAGCACAGGGCAAGGCGGACGCCATTGAGGCCATCGAAGTCTCGCAAACGTATTTTGCCTTTGTTCCGGAATGCGTTGCACAGACCTGCCTTGGCGTGGCCGAGACCTTTTTGGGCAACCTTGATCAGGCACTGGAAGCGTTCAGTGTTTCAGCTGAAATTGCGGAACGCGTCGGTGCAAAACGCCTTGAGGCGCAGGCCCTTGAACATCTGGCGCGAACGCAGACTTATGCCGGAAAGTTGGACCACGGTCGGGAAACAGGTCGTCGCGCGGTTGAAATCGCGCTTGAACATGGGCGGAACTTTGTAGGGCCCAAGGCCTTGTCGGCCCTGGCAATGGCCGAGTCCAACCCTGATGAGCAAACGCGCTTGTTGAACCTGGGGTCTGAGATCATTTCCGAGGGATGTGTGGGTCACAGTCACCTTCACTTTTACTCGGACGCCTGCGCCGTCATGCTGGCGCGCGGCGATTGGGACGCAGCAATTGAATATGCGGATGGGCTTGCAGCCTTCACGACTACCGAACCTTTGCCAATGGTCGATTTATCCATTTGTCAAATACGACTTTTGGCTGAAAGCGGACAGCAGAACACTCCGCCAATACAACACGGGGGGTATGCCGATCTGGCAACGCAGTTTGCCGCTATGGGTATCACGCAATCCCTTCTGGGTTCAGTGGGGTTTCTGGCTGATTAGGTGACACGGCAGGAGGCTGAATGAGCGTTGAAAGAAAGGTGTGGCTGATTTCTGGCTTGTTGACCCTTGGGCTTGGGGGTCTCTTGCTCAAACTTTGGATCGAACTGAATCATTTTGAGGGTGATCCCACTCAACTTCCGGATCAGGCATCAGTGGACGCGTATCTGGAAAAACTGGATGCCGTGCCGGATTACCGCGTTAAAACGGGGATCTTCTTAAAATCATTCAGCTTTCTTGGTGCCAGCGACGTGCAGGTCACCGGTTACGTCTGGCAGCGCTACATCACAGGTGTTCATGATGAGATCCGTCCGGCCGAGGGTGAGATCGGTTTCCTTCTGCCGGAAGCGGTCGATACAGCAAACGGACTGATCGAAGAGGCCTATCGGCTGCCGCAACAAGATGGGTTGCTGATCGGGTGGTATTTTGAACAAACCCTTCGGCAGAGTTTTGACTACACCCGCTACCCCTTTGATCACAAAACGGTCTGGGTGCGCTTCTGGCCCGCATCTTTTGACATCAATGTTGCGCTGGTTCCTGACTTTGAGGCTTATTCCGCGACCGGCCCGGATGATATTTTCGGCATCGACAGTCAGATCGTGATGGGTACGTGGGAACGTGAGAACACCTATTTCGACTATAAGTTGTCAAGCCTGGATACGACGTTGGGCATCGCTCAGAACGCCTATCAAACCAACATGCCCGAGCTGCATTATAACTTTGTCATCAAACGCAATTTCGCAAACGCGTTCATCGTGCACATGGTCCCGCTGCTTGTCGTGACAATGCTGCTGTTTGGGGCGCTGATGACCGTCACGCGCCGCGAGGGGCTGGCCGATCGGCATGACTTCAGCACGTCCAGTGTAATCGGAACCTGCTCGGTTCTGTTTTTCGTGATCCTGTTGGCCCATGTGCAGCTGCGTGAAGGGTTCGCAGGTTCTCCTGTGATCTATATGGAGTCGTTCTTTTTCCTGATGTACTTCATGCTGCTGGCAGTTTCGGTCAATACATACCTGTTTGCGTCCGACGTTGAGACGTCGTTGCGGATCATCCACTATCGGGACAACCTTATTCCCAAGGCCGGGTTCTGGCCGTTCGTCCTGCTTTGTATGGTGGTGATCACGGCCTATAATCTCAGTTCCAAGGAAAGCCCGAAACCGCCACCAGTCAGCACAGCGGAAAACTAGATAGCCGGCTCGAATCCGGGCTTGGGTTCACCCTGCGCCATATCCAGTGTGTAGTCGCTGATAACATCTGATTTTCCGTCACGCCAGTTTTGCATGTACTTTTCAGGATCGGCGATCACATAGGCGTAGGCGGGTTTCATCACCCCATCCAAGATCACGTTGATCTTTTTGCGGATATAGACGTTCTTGGACGAGCCCGGACCATGATAACCTTCCAGCTTATCCAGCTCGTGCAGGCCCGATTCCGTCACCCGGTAAACCTCTCCGCTTACTTGTTTGCCCATGCCCTGCTGATCGACAAGGGTCGCCATTCGGTGCAGGAAGCCACAGTTCGGATTGTCGCAGAACGGTTCATTTGGAACGATCAGGGGCATTGGTTGCCGCGTGCGGGCAGGCCCGACAAAGTCATTCAAGACCCGGCTGTGTGCCTCATGGTTCGGGAACCCCTGTTTCAGGGAGCCGTATGTGAAATACAGATAGGTGGGTTCCTGAACGGCAATAAAGGTCTCGTCACGGCCCTGTTCCGCGTCTTTTATCTTAAGGTTGTGGTCTCGCGCCCAAGCATCCAGCATGGTCCGTATCTCGGGCGGGATATCCATGCCCTGAACAAATTGAATGCACGAGGTTGCATCCATGCCTTTGGCGCGCAACAGGATGTCGACCATCCTTGGGGCTTTGTTCATCACAGCCACATGCAATGCCGTGAAACCGTGATCGTTGACGATATTGACGTCGATATCGCGGTCGATCAAATCCTGTGCCGCTTCATAATCTGGCTTGCCCAGATCGTGACCGCCTTCGTTCAATTCGCCTTCGCCGCCAGCCGCATAATGCAGCAATGAATCGCCGTGGGCTTCGTCCACGATATTGACTCCCACGACACCTTCATCGATGGCGCGGAACACACGTTTCCATTCATTGATATCATCGGCGGCGGCAGCCTCTCGGGCCCATTTGCACACGCGGTATTTCTGGTCGTCCAGTTCTTCGAATGCGTCGCCCAGTGCTTCCATGATCTGGTCAGGCGTGGCCATCATACCAATCCCCATCCGGCCGTTGGACAGGCGGCCCTCCCGAGGGCCTATGAAATCGATGCCCAGCGTCTTCAGCCTTGCGACATTGTTCTGGGTGGTGATGTTGTTCCACATATTCGTGTTGCAGGCCGGGCACAGGATCACGGGCTTCTTCTGGTACTGCCACGCCACAAAGACAGAGGTCAGAAGGTTATCGGCGATCCCGTTTGCCACCTTTCCCATGGTGTTGCAGGTGATGGGAGCGACGATCACGCAATCGGCCCAGTCACAAAGCGCCAGATGCGACGCACGCACTGGCATGTCGAATTCCATGTAACGGAAATTCCATTCATCATCGTCGCGGTAATAGTCGTTATGGGTGATCTTGGCGTCGATCCGTTCAGCGCCGAAGTCCCGAAAGAACTTTTCAGCCGAAGTGGAAGGGATCAGTTTGACATTGTGTCCGGCGTCGACGATGCGCTCAACAAGTTCTGGTATCTTGTCTGCCGCCGATGACCCGCAGGCACAAAGCAGCACGTTGCGTTTGCCGCTGCTTACCTCGTTCATCACACCTTTGGGATAGCCGAACATGTTCTTATTCAGGCTGGGTGTCTCTTCAAGCTTGGAAACGGGAAGACCTGCTTCGATCATGCGGTCCTGAAGGTGACCTGCCTTGATCATGTCCACAATGTCTTCCAGCTTTTCGCCTTTGCTGATGCACTGGCCTTGGAAAAACAGGTAGGGAACTTTGGGTTTTTCACCTAAAGATATCAGCTGACGTCGCATCTTTATCGCGTTGGGGTCGCGACCGCCCACATCCACCTGCTTTACGCTGGTCGCACCGATGTTCGAAAGAACACTTCTGAGCATGTAGGACCACGGGTCTTCATCTTCATAAAACAGAACCATGGGGTTGTTCCGGATAATGCTGGCGACATCCCCGGGATCTTCGGGCGGCTCAACTGTTTCGATCACCAGCAAAGCCGGGTCCTCCAGATCGCGCAGGCCGCGGAAGATGTTGCCACGAGGGGCTTGCCAGACCTGTGACGTTGCGGGGCTCATGTCGACGATCGTCACAAGGTCGGTTGCTTCATCATATGCGATACACAGGCACCAGAATTCTTCGAGCAACGCGGTTTCCCGGTAAACGTTTACCGGCGGGCGGATGGCTTCGATCCCGGTTACCCGATTAAAGTCGATATTGATCATCAGGTGACGGTCCGTGTTGGCGTCCAGGCCCTGTAGTTGCATCTTGAACCAGTCTTCGGGGGTAAGGATCGATGTGTCCTCGCGCGTTCCGAAACTGCGAAGTGAACTGCTCAGGTGTATGTTTTCAGCCGCGTTCAGATATTTCTGGGCCATGTTGTGCATGTCCGCGGCCGTGGCCACCCGTGAGACAACATCCGTGAAAGAGGCTTCGGTGGCCCGCAGCAGCTCGTCTTCGTCCACCTTGTCATCGCCGTGAATGGCCAGGCTTTCCACCAACACACCTAAGGAGTTCATGTTCGGAGTGGCGCGGCGGAACAGGTTGCGCCGTTTCTTGGGGTCTTTTGCCAGATAGAGCGTGCTGTCGACATAGTTGCATCGTTGCTTGAATGTCTTCAGATGCGTCTTGACCGCGGCACGCGCCGAGAAGCGCAAAATGCCACGCGACCGCATCGAGGTTCCGTCACGGTCCGACATCGCCTTCCAAAGCCGGTCTGCGGTTGTAACCCAAAGCTTGCCGTATTTCTCAGGATGTACGTCCATCATGTGCACCAGCCCAGTGCTTGGGTTGCACTTGGCGATGACGGCAAAATGCCCGCCCGGCATATTCGCTTTGCCATGGGCGACGCCGACCTGAAAATTCGCCACCAGAATATCATTGTCACCACCCAGCCGGTTGGATTCGTCAATCGCATCCAGCAACAGCTGCACGTTTGTCGTGTCCTCGTCCATGAAATAGGCCTGAACCTGAACACTGTCCCGCAAGCCCTGCGAATGAATGTAGGTACAGGCGACGTCAAACAGCTCACCCAGTGAGATACCGTCATTGACGACGAAAGACGAAGGCAGCGCGCATTCACGGAAAATGTCGTTCACTTCGCAACTGAAGCCCAACGCGGACATGCTGAGGGCGGCAGCCGTCACGCTGCAACAATTGATCGGCTGCTGGAAGTTCTGCAATTGAACACTGACCAGATCGCCGAACATCGTGGCGAAGCAGGGTTGCCGGATTTCCTCTGGTATCTGACGCCAGTTCTCGCTGGACAGAAAAGCCACCCGCGATCCGTCCAGCGCGAGCGCTTCGAGGCTGACGGGAATGTCTGATATCTGAAGGTGCTCTTCATAGAAATAGTCACCGACATCCGCGCTGGCCAAAGGATTACCGTTCTGCCGCAGCTGAACCACACCGCGCAGAACAACATACATGCCGCTTGCTGGCAGAACCGTGTTGTCGGTCACCTCGATACATTCGAAATGACAGTTGATGACTGACGGGTCGGCAATCTTGGCCTCGCCCGGCAGAACCTTGTATATCAGGTTCCAGTCTGCGTCATTTGGGATATATGATCTGGATGTTTCAATTTGATCTATAAGCACAACTGTTCCCCCCGGAGTTGCGTTTCAAATGTCTAATTGCGGCCAGCAGGGGCTTTCGGGTTTTCGATGCGCAGATACCCGTCATTCAGAATTAAGGACGCGTCTGTTTTTGCCTTTCACTGGCCAGGGCCGGCCTGCCAAAGAGAAAAAGTATAAGCAAATTGGCCCAATTGGCTGCACAGTATCCGATTTTTGAATAAAAATCACGATGGCAGTGATGTTGGGTTTTAGGCTGTCCTTTCCGACAGGCAAATATGCGGTGCACCCAATGCAGCAAAGGGGGCCGAAAAGCTGTCGGATGTCAGGCTGACTTTCCGTTTAGTCGGCGAACAGGTAGTCCAGCCGCATCACCGCGTCGGCCTTTTCTTTGTCCACCCCAAGAAATTCGGATATGACAGCTATGTTTTCGGCGCGCTGGGCGGTTTCCCGCAGTCGCAGGTAATTGTCCAAACCGGCGGCGCGGATTTGTTGGGACTCGTAACTCAGGTCGTTGCGAAGTGTCGGCAGCAGATGGGAAACAGTCTCAACCGGGCTGTTGTCACCCGCCAATCCGACGCGCCGCGCGTGGCCAATCAGGTATTCGTCCGAGTATTCGCATTCGATCTCAAGCACATGGGTTTTGGCCTGATCACCGCTGAAATCCTGAACAACGTCCAGATTGGCCGGGTCGAGGCACAGAACCAACTGGTCTGATCCGAAACTTTCGAAAAGCATTCGTACAACGGCCCGCCGATGGCGCGAGCGCTTGGTCAGCGTCGTTTCAATACCGCCCAGATCAGGCAGTTGGGTATCCCCTTCGTTAAACAGGTATTCGACGCAGGGGATATCTGTTTCAGACGCGATCTGATCGACCAGCCTTTTGGCGACATGCCACTTTTTGCACACGATCACAAACAGCTCTCGGTCGGGGCCCAGAACACTTCCGGCCTCCCAGAAGCGTTGCCTGAACCGGTGCCCGATGCGCCCCCGGCCAGCCAGAAACGCATAAAGGCTACGCCCCTCGTTCGAGATGGGAAAGTCGATGCCCTCACTCGCATAAAGTGAGCCGAGACGCTCTTTCAGCTCATGCGCCTCTGGGCTGATCTTGCGGGCAAACAAATAGTCCTGACCCAGAAGCATGTCATAGTGATCGTTGTAGAACGTGACGGGCATTCCATAATCCGAAAACATCAGAAATGTCGGTGTACGGTTTTCGATTTCACCCTTCGGGATCAGGTGGCGTACCAGCGTTTGAAAGAAGGTTTCATCGGGTATCCAGGTGGTTGCAAAAAACCGGATCACGTCCCTGCGCTGTCGCAGGAAGTCCAGAATCATCTCGACCGTTCGGCGGCGAAGACACCACCATTGGCTGCCGATCATAACCTGAAGGTCTTCGGGAATCTGCCGCGTCAGCCCAAAACGCCTCTGCGTTTCATAGGCGGTGTAGAACAGTTTTGGCTGGGTGCGTTCATTGAAATAATGGCGATAGATCAACCGATCTTCTTTCATGCCGGTCTTGATCCAGTCACTTTCGAAAAAGTCGTGGCATTCGATGAAATCCTTGTCGTGATCATCCAGAAACCGATGAGTGTATTCTGCGGTTTTGATCGCCATGCAATCACCGGACAGCATGTAAAAATGCGTGGCGCGGGGGAAGGTTTCGACGGCAGCCTGCAAGGCGTTCAGCGTGGCCTGCACCAGCGACCATTCTCCCCAGCCGCATTTGATGCGCCTTTTAGCAAAGGTCACGTTCGGATTTTGATCCAGCGCGGAACGAATGCGCCCGTAACCTTCGGCGCTGGCACGGGCGTCAAAGTGGATGGCCATGCAATCGCCCGCAGCGGTCAGCTGTTCGGCCTGTGCAATGATTGCATCAGGGTCCTTATGGCATAGCAATATATAGGCAATCTTCGCCATCGAGGTTAGGTAATTTCCGTTTCTGCCCGGTTTCAACCGTGATACTGAGGATGAGCGATTGAATAAACAGAATAATTTTGGTTCCTTGTTATCAAAAGCTGGCATATCGGTTTGAGACCAGACCAGCGTAGGAGGCACAGCAGATGGGTTTTCCCGGTACCTGGATGACCGAGAGCGAAAGCATGGTGTACCGCGTTGTGCCAAAATGCGCCTGCTCGACCATTGGGCAGATCATGTATTATTCGGAGCACGGTCAGTTTTTTGACGGTGACATCCATGACGCCAAGGATGGCATGCACAAATGGGCCTTTGATCAGAGCCAGGACCTGATTTCCAAAAATGTGCGCGATCACGCCTCGTATTCCTTTACCTGTGTGCGCAACCCGTACACGCGTATTCTGAGCTCGTTTTTCGACAAGATCTGCGGGATCCAGCGCAACGGCAAACGGTATCGTGGCAATCTGGTGCCGACGCTGATCTACAATTACGGGATCGAGGTCGGCGGAGACAATGGAAAGGGAGAGTTTGACCAGATCGCCAGCTTTCGCCGGTTCCTGCTGTTTGCGCGTGATACCATCCGCTGGCGGCGTCCGATGGACCCGGACATTCACTGGTCAGCCATGTCTGGTCACGTGTCGACCTTCATCGTGAACGGTGGTCGTTATGATCGGATCTTCTGGACCGAAGCGTTCAACGACGGGATGCAGGGTGTCTTGGACAATACAAAGCTGAAGCATTCTGTTTCGCTGTCCGAAATACCCCGGTTCAACGAATCCGAAGGCCACGGACCCAAGCGCGCGCATCCGGTTGAAGACTATTTCGACGACCTGTCGATGCATCTGGTCTATGAGATCTACAAGCAGGATTTTGAGCTGTTCAAATACGATTTCGAAAACCCGGCCAACAAGATGCCGATTGGCGAAATCGATCTGGATGAAATTCACGCCAAACTGGGCGATTGATCCTTAGGCAGGATGACCCGTCCATCGTCAACGTTTCTTGCGAAACATTTAATCTGGTTGCGCCCGGGTGCGCCTGTGCATGATCGACTTACCGGTCTGCCGCGTCAGCAGACCGGTAATCTATCAGTTTAGACCTGACGCACGGCTCCTTTCGCCGCGCTGGTGGTCAGTTTCGCATAGGCCTTCAGCGCAGTAGACACCTTGCGTTTGCGCGGCGCAGCAGGCACCCAGCCCTTTGCGTCCTGTGCTTCGCGCCGGGCCGCAAGCTCTTCATCTGAGACGGCCAGATGGATCGAGCGGTTGGGGATGTCGATTTCAATCGTGTCGCCATTCTGTACCAGACCAATCTCTCCGCCTTCGGCCGCCTCGGGCGAGACATGGCCGATCGACAGACCGGAAGTGCCGCCCGAAAACCGCCCGTCGGTCAGCAGGGCGCAGGCTTTGCCAAGACCCTTCGACTTCAGGTAAGACGTTGGGTACAGCATTTCCTGCATCCCCGGACCGCCACGCGGGCCTTCATAGCGGATCACCACAACATCGCCCTCTTTCACCTTGCCGGTGAGAATGTCGCTAACAGCCTGATCCTGGCTTTCGCATACATAGGCCGAGCCGGTGAATTGCAGGATATTGGCATCCACACCAGCGGTTTTCACGATACAGCCGTCGCGGGCAATGTTGCCGAACAGAACCGCCAGACCGCCATCCTGACTGAATGCGTGTTCCTTGGACCGGATCACGCCGCCTTGGCGATCGGTGTCTAGTTCCTTGAACCGGTTCGACTGGCTGAACGCCTGTGTGGTGCGAACTCCGCCGGGGGCGGCCTTGAACAGCTCCTGTGCTTTGGGATTGTTGGCGATGGTGATGTCCCAGTTGGCAATCGCCTCGCCCATCGTGGCCGAATGCACTGTACTGCATTCGTTGTGCAGCAGGCCCGCGCGGCTGAGCTCACCCAGGATCGAGAAGATACCACCGGCACGGTGGACGTCTTCCATATGCACGTTCTCGGTATTGGGAGCGACTTTGCAGAGGCAGGGAACACGACGGCTGAGGCGGTCCATATCGGCCATGGTGAAGTCAACTTCACCCTCATGCGCGATGGCCAGCAGGTGCAGCACCGTGTTGGTCGATCCACCCATGGCGATATCAAGGCTCATGGCGTTTTCGAACGCTTCAAAGGTGGCAATCTCACGGGGCAGAAAGCCTTTTTCGTCCAGATCGTAATGGCGCTTGGTGATCTCGACGATGCGGCGGCCAGCCTCAAGGAACAGTTCTTTGCGGTCTGCGTGTGTCGCCAGAGTCGACCCATTGCCCGGCAGGGCAAGACCCAGCGCCTCGGCCAGACAGTTCATCGAGTTCGCAGTGAACATGCCCGAACATGAGCCACACGTGGGGCAGGCGTTTTCTTCGATGTGCTGAACCTGTTCGTCAGTGAACTTGTCATCTGCGGCGGCGACCATAGCGTCCACAAGGTCAATCTTCTTGGCTTCCAGATCGGCGATGTCGATCTTGCCCGCTTCCATCGGACCGCCCGAAACGAAAATGGCCGGGATGTTCAGACGCATGGCGGCCATCAGCATACCCGGGGTAATCTTGTCGCAGTTCGAAATGCAGACCATAGCGTCCGCACAATGGGCGTTGACCATATATTCGACCGAATCTGCGATCACTTCGCGTGAGGGCAGCGAATACAGCATTCCGTCATGGCCCATGGCGATACCGTCATCCACGGCGATCGTGTTGAACTCTTTCGCCACACCACCTGCGGCTTCGACCTCGCGCGCGACCATCTGGCCCAGGTCCTTCAGATGCACGTGACCCGGCACAAACTGGGTGAATGAGTTGACGATGGCGATGATAGGTTTGCCGAAATCGTCATCACCCATACCTGTGGCCCGCCAAAGGCCGCGTGCGCCAGCCATATTGCGGCCATGGGTAGAGGTTCTGGATCGGTACAATGGCATGATGCTGTTTTCCCTGTTGCCTCGGGTTGCATAATTCGGGGTTCGTACGTTATAGCGCACGTAGCACATGTGCGTTATAACGTACAAGGTAAATCGCAGAGCGCGGGTATGGCTATGGACGACATTACGCTGAAATTACGGGATGTGCGGGCAGCCTCGGGGTTGAGCCTGTCCAGAGTCGCCGAGATGACCGGTGTCAGCAAAGCCATGCTGGGCCAGATTGAACGCGGCGAATCAAGCCCAACGATCGCGACGCTTTGGAAAATCGCCAAGGGCTTTCAGATACCGCTCAGCGGGTTGATCGACACGACTCTGGGCGATCCATCGGTCTTTCAGACTGTAACCTTTCCCGGCAGTATCGAGGTCAAGATTGTCTTTCCCTTCGATCCCGCGCTGGGTGCCGAGACCTTTCATGTGAACCTTGCCGCGAACCAAAGCCACGAATCCCCGGCTCATGCCGCCGGGGTGACCGAGGAAGTATTTGTCCTCAGCGGCACTTTGGAAATTCTGCGTGGCGAGGACTGGGTGCCCTTGCAGGCCGGGCAGGGGTTGCGCTTTGCTGCGGACCTGCCGCACGGGTATCGCGCCGGTTCGCAGGGGGCCGCGTTTCTGAATATGCATCACTATGTGCAACACACTGAATCTCCTGAAAACGGCACGGCCCAGACATGACGGCTATTTTTGACACGCTTACCATCGTGGATGCCATCGGCTCATTCGGGGCGCTGATCGTGGTGGCCGCGTATTTCGCGACGCAGATGCGGATGATGAATTCCGATGATCTGGCCTTTCCGATGATCAACCTGCTGGGGTCTGTCTTGATCGTCTTTTCGCTGCTTGAGAATTTCAATCTGGCCTCGATGCTGATCGAAGGGTTCTGGATTGTGATCAGTGTCATCGGCATCATCCAGCATTTCCGCCTGCGCAAGGCGCGATAAATCCAGCGGTTAACAAGCGCTAGCGCTATCCAGCCTTGAACGCCCATGCCACGGGGTATAGGGAAACCCCAAGCTCGCTTAGGGGAGGCTTTGATGCAGGACGATCCAAAAACCCTCGTATCCACCGAATGGCTGGCCGCGCATATGAAAGACCCGGATCTGCGGATTCTGGACGGGTCGTGGTATTTGCCCGCGCAAAACCGTGATGCCAAGGCCGAATATGATGCCGGGCATATCCCCGGAGCACGGTTCTTTGATATTGATGAGATATCAGATCACCGTTCCGACTTGCCTCATATGGCGCCACCGGTCGAAAAATTCATGTCACGCCTGCGGGCCATGGGTGTCGGTGATGGTCATCAGGTTGTGGTTTATGATGGTGCCGGGCTGATGTCCGCAGCGCGCGTTTGGTGGGTGTTCCGTCTGATGGGTCAGGAAAACATCGCGGTTCTGGATGGGGGTTTGCCAAAATGGCAGGCCGAGGGGCGCGAGATCGAGGATCTGCCTCCGGTCATTCGCGACCGCCACATGACCGTTCGCGTGCAAAACCAACTTGTCCGGGACGTCACGCAAGTTTCCGCCGCCGCCAAGCTGGCGGATCACGAAATCATCGATGCCCGCTCGGCCGACCGATTTGCCGGAACCGCACCCGAGCCGCGCGAAGGGCTGCGTTCGGGCCATATTCCGGGCTCGCGCAATGTGCCCTTTGGGCAGTTGTTGAACGCCAGCGGAACAATGAAGTCGCCCGAGGACTGCCGCGCCATATTCGAGGCTGCGGGCGTCGATCTGTCGAAGCCGGCGATCACCTCTTGCGGTTCGGGCGTCACGGCCGCGATTCTCAGCCTTGCGTTGGAACGCATGGGCAAGAAAGACCACTCGCTTTATGACGGCTCCTGGGCTGAATGGGGTGCCTTCCCGACCCTGCCCGTCGCAACCGGAGAGAACTGATGTTCGAGAACCTGAAACCGCAGCCTGCCGACAAGATTCTGGCGCTGATGCAGATGTACCGCGAAGACCCGCGCGATCAGAAAATCGATCTGGGTGTTGGTGTCTACAAGAATGCCGAAGGCGTGACGCCGGTGATGCGCGCGGTGAAAGCCGCCGAACAGCGTATCTGGGAAGAGCAGGAAACCAAGGCCTATACCGGTCTGGCCGGTGATCCGGCCTATGCGGATGCGATGATCGGATTGATCTTGGGTACTTCTGTGCCACGCGGCAACATCGCCGCAGTGGCGACACCCGGAGGCACCGGTGCCTGCCGTCAGGCGTTCGAGTTGATCCGGATGGCGAACTCTTCGGCACGCGTGTTTGTGTCGAACCCGACCTGGCCCAACCACCTGTCGATCCTGAATTATCTGGGGATGGAAACGGTTCAGTATCGTTACTTCGATGAAGAGACCCGGGGCGTCGATTTCGACGGGCTGATCGCAGACCTGAAAACCGCCAAAGCGGGTGACGTGGTTTTGCTGCATGGCTGCTGCCATAATCCGACCGGTGCCAATCTGAACATGGTGCAATGGCAGGAGGTCGTGAACCTGATCAATGCGCTGGGCCTCGTTGCGATGATCGACATTGCCTATCAGGGTTTCGGTGACGGTCTGGAAGAGGATGCGCAAGGCGTGCGGCTGGTGGCCTCATCGGTCAAGGAATGCCTGATTGCGGCGTCATGTTCGAAGAATTTCGGCGTCTATCGTGAGCGCACCGGGTTGCTGATGGCCGTCAGTGACAACGCGGCTGAAACCGCATTGAATCAGGCCACACTGGCGTTTTTGAATCGCCAGAACTACTCCTTCCCGCCGGACCACGGCGCGCGCGTGGTGACGACCATTCTTATGGATGAGGCGTTGCGGGCAGACTGGGCAACTGAGCTGGAAGAGGTTCGCCTCTCCATGCTGGGCCTGCGCCAGCAACTGGCTGACGAGTTGCAGCGTCTGGCCGGATCCGACCGGTTTGGGTTCATCGCCCAGCACCGCGGCATGTTCTCACGCCTTGGGGCGCCACCGGAACTGGTCGAGAAACTGCGCGTTGAACACGGTATCTACATGGTCGGTGACAGTCGACTGAACATTGCCGGGCTGAACGCAGTGACTGTGCCGATTTTGGCCAAAGCAATTGTGGATGTCGGGGTTTAGATGCCGACGCGACATTCGAAACGAAAACCCGGGCGCGAACGCCCGGGTTTTTTTGTCAGGTGAAGGCAAGGCTTAGCCTTTCGAGAATTCGGGATATGCTTCCATTCCCAGTTCAGCCATGTCGAGGCCGTTGATCTCATCCTCTTCGCTGACACGGATGCCGACGGTGGATTTCAGTATCGTCCACAGGAACAGTGCGCCGACAAAGGTGAAAACGCCGTATGCGGCGATGCCCAGTAGCTGCGCGCCCAGACTCGCGTCACCGTAGAAGACGACGGCGATGGTACCCCAGATGCCACAGAACAGGTGAACCGGGATGGCACCGACAACATCATCGATCTTGAACTTGTCCAGCATCGGGACCGCGAAGACCACGATGATACCACCCACGGCACCGATCCACAGGGCACCGAACAGGGTCGGGGCCAGCGGTTCGGCCGTGATCGAGACCAGACCCGCCAGTGCGCCGTTCAGCACCATCGTCAGGTCGGGCTTCTTGTACAGAACCTGGGTCAGGACCAGCGCTGCAACCGAGCCCGAAGCAGCCGCCATGTTGGTGTTGGCGAAGATGCGTGACACGTCCGATACATCGCCCACTGTTCCCATCGCCAGTTGCGAGCCGCCGTTGAACCCGAACCAGCCCAGCCACAGGATGAACGTCCCCAGTGTTGCCAGCGCCAGGTTAGAGCCGGGCATTGGGTGAACTTTGCCATCTTTGTACTTGCCGATCCGCGGGCCTAAGATAAGGGCCCCTGCCAGCGCAGCCCAGCCACCGACCGAGTGTACGATGGTCGAACCGGCAAAGTCCGAGAAGCCCTTGGCATCCAACCAGCCGCCACCCCATTTCCACGAACCGGAAATCGGGTACATGATGCCTGTCAGCACGATGACGAAGATCAGAAAGGGCCAAAGCTTGATCCGTTCCGCCACGGCGCCCGACACGATGGACGCAGTCGCGGCCACGAACACAAGCTGGAAGAAGAAGTCCGAACCGACCGAAGCATAGTCCAGTGCCGCATCCGCCGGCGCAACACCAACCGCATCAAGCGTTGTGGTCGAGAAGAACGGGCCAAGCCAGCCCGTGATGGACCAGCCGTCGCCGGGATACATCAGATTGAACCCGATCAGCCAGTACATGATTGCGGCAAATGAAAACAATGCTACGTTCTTGATCATCTGCATGGCAACGTTCTTGGATCGTACCAGACCGCCTTCCAGCATGGCAAAACCTGCGGCCATGAAGAAAACAAGAAAGCCCGCCATCAGAAACAGCAGCGTGGTAAAGATGTACTGGGTGTGCTGTGCCGCTTCGCCGGTTGCAGCGGCCTCTTGCGCAAGACCCATCTGCGGCAGCGCAACAATGGCGGCGGCAGGGATGAGAGATTTCATCAGGTTCATTGTCAGTCCTCGAATGATTGTGAGTGGGCGCGCTTACAGCGCGTCCTCGTTGGTTTCCCCGGTACGCACACGCAGCGCCTGTTCGACATCGAGGACAAAAATCTTGCCGTCACCGATCTTGCCGGTCTTGGCGGTTTTGGTGATCGTCTCGACGATCTGGTCGGCCATTGTCGCAGGCACCACGATCTCAAGCTTGATCTTGGGCACGAAGTTCACCGCATATTCGGCCCCACGATAGATTTCGGTGTGACCGGACTGCGAGCCGAAGCCCTTGATCTCGGTTACCATCATGCCGCGCACGCCAGCCTCGGTCAGAGCTTCGCGCACCTCCTCCAGCTTGAACGGCTTGATTGTCGCAATGATCAGTTTCACGTCTTTCCCCTCTGGTTGTCCGGTGGGACCGGCTTGTTTGCACCTGCAGAAAAAAAGCGCGCCGCGACGCAGTAAGAAACGCTTTCGGGGTCAAAACCTGCCGGGAAGTAATGCAAAGTTGCACATTTTTTGCACAACTTGGGCATTGTGCCCAATAAATGAGCGCTATAGAGAGGGGAAATTCCGGAAATTCGGACCTCTACATACTGCGGTTGTCGAGGTATGGTGACCAAAAAGTATAACCGGGCAGAGTTTGAGCATGACTGAGTCCAAGCGCCGCAAGCCGACATTGGTCGCGGATAAACGGTACCCTTCGAAGGGCCGAAAACTGGCTGCGACCAAAAGCACGGCGGGCAAGAAATCGACGGTGCGCAAACCGACCACGCGCAAAACCACGCGCAGGAAAACCCGCAAGTCATCAGGGGGTAAAGGCGGTGGTATCTTTCGCCGTTTGTTCCGATGGATCTGGCGGTTGATCTGGGGATTGACCTGGCGTGTCGGTGCGATTTCGGCCATGCTGCTCGCGCTGGCGGTGGGTATCGTTTACGCCACGTTGCCGGATGTCGATGCCTTGCTGGATGGGCGCGCGCGGGGTTCCGTGACCTTGCTGGATCGTGATGGCAAGGTCTTTGCCTGGCGTGGCGATCAGTTTGGTGGAGTGATCACGGCCGATACCGTCTCTCCGCATCTGAAAAACGCGGTTGTCGCAACCGAAGACAAGCGATTTTACCGGCATTTCGGGGTCAGCCCGCGTGGCGTCGCCAGCGCGGTCAGCATCAACCTGAGCGAAGGCCGCGGGCCTTTGTCGGGGCATGGCGGGTCGACAATCACGCAACAGACCGCGAAACTCCTGTGTCTGGGCGTTCCCTATGATCCCAGTGACTGGGACTCTGAGGCCGCGTATGAGGCCGACTGCCGTCAGGGCTCCTTGTGGCGCAAGGCCAAGGAAGCCGTCTATGCGCTGGCGATGGAGGTGAAATACTCCAAGGACGAGGTTCTGACGATCTACCTGAACCGTGCCTTTCTTGGCGCAGGCGCGCGTGGGTTCGAAGCCGCAAGCCAGCGCTACTTTGGAAAATCCGCCGCCGAGGTTTCGCCCGCAGAGGCCGCGATGCTGGCTGGTCTGCTGGTTGCGCCTACACGCTATGCACCGACCAACAACCTGCAACGGTCTCAGGATCGGGCGCGGCTGGTGATCGGTCTGATGGAGGATCAGGGATATCTGACCGCCGCACAGGCCAGCGAAGCGCGTACGCGACCGGCGCAACTGTCTGAAGCGGCAGCTGCCCGAGCGGGCGGTTATTTCGCAGATTGGGTTGTTTCGGAACTTCCCAGTTATTTTGGCGACAACACAACCGAAGATGTTGTAATCCAGACGACTTTGGATCAGCGGATTCAGCGATCGGCGGAAGAGGCTTTGCAATTCATCTTTCAGGAAAAGGTGCGCGAAGGCTCCAAGGCGCAGGCGGCCATCGTGGTTATGTCCGCGGACGGAGCGGTAAGAGCAATGGTCGGCGGCCGAGAAACACGGGTTGCCGGGGTGTTCAACAGGGCCACCATCGCCAAGCGCCAAACCGGTTCGTCTTTCAAACCATTTGTCTATGCCACCGCGCTGGAACTCGGCTATTCCCCGCTGGATACGGTGATGGATGAACCTTACTGCGTGGACATTCCCGGGTCCGGTCAATGGTGCCCCAAGAACTATACCAACAAGTACTACGGGCGCGTGTCACTGGCGGATGCGTTGAAGAATTCGTTGAATATTCCGGCGGTGAAAGTTGCTGAGATATCGGGCTTGGATAACGTCCGCACGGTGGCCAGTGGTTTTGGGATTGCCAGCGATCTGGCGCAAGGACCTGCTTTGGCGCTGGGCGCATCGGAAAGCACGCTGATTGAGATGACGGGGGCTTATGCAGGTATTCTGAACGGTGGCTCTGCCGTCGAACCTTATGGCCTGACCGAGCTGAAGCTGCTGGGTGATGAAGCACCTGTCATGGTCACGACAACCGGTATCGGTGAACGGGTGATCAACGACGCGGCTGCCAAGCAACTGACATGGATGATGGAACGTGTGGTGTCCGAAGGCACAGGTGGACGGGCCAAGTTGCCCGGCTGGCAGGTCGCGGGCAAAACAGGCACAACCCAGGCAGCGCGCGATGCGTGGTTCATCGGGTTTACTGCGGACTATGTAACCGGTGTTTGGATGGGGTATGACGACAACACGCCCCTGTCTGGTGTGACCGGCGGCGGTTTGCCCGCGGAAATCTGGAGAGAAACCATGCTGCGTGTCACCGAAGGGATGACACCCACACCCTTGCCGATGATGGCACCAGCACCGCCGGTTCAGGTCGCACAGCCACAGCCGCGTCGAAAGCGCGGAGGTTTTGCCGAGGACATCAACAATCTGCTGAAGAATATTTTTGGCGGAAACTAAAGCCTTCTTTGATGGAAAAAAAGGCGGTGCACTGGGCACCGCCTTTTTGCCATTTCGCTAATTGCGTGTTTCAGACGCTGGCATCCAAGGCCGCAAGGATCGCGTCGCCCATTTCAGTGGTTGATACGGGCTGAACGCCCTCCTCTGCGAGCAGGTCGCCGGTGCGTACACCATCGGCCAGTACTTTCTCGATCGCGGCCTCCAGACGATCCGCTTCTTCGCCCTGATCAAAGCTGTAGCGCAGGGCCATGGCAAAGCTCAGGATACAGGCGATCGGGTTGGCTTTGCCCTGACCCGCGATGTCCGGAGCCGAGCCGTGGACGGGTTCATACATTGCCTTGGGTCGACCATTGGCCATCGGCGCGCCCAGAGAGGCCGAAGGCAACATGCCCAGCGACCCGGTCAGCATCGCGGCGCAGTCGGACAGGATGTCGCCGAACAGGTTGTCGGTCAGGATCACATCAAACTGTTTCGGAGCGCGCACAAGCTGCATCGCGCCGTTGTCGGCGTACATATGGCTCAGTTCAACTTCGGGGTAGTCCGCTGCGACGCGGGTGACGACTTCGCGCCACAGGATGCCCGATTCCATCACGTTGGCTTTTTCCATCGAGCACAGCTTTTTGTTGCGGCGCATTGCCAGTTCGAAAGCCGAGCGCGCGGCACGTTCGATCTCGGATTCGGTGTAACGCTGGGTGTTGATGCCGACGCGTTCGTTGCCTTCCTCGAAGATGCCGCGCGGCTCACCGAAATAGACGCCCGACGTCAGTTCGCGGACGATCATGATGTCGAGACCGGCAACGATGTCTTTCTTTAGCGACGAGAAATCGGCAAGCGCGTCAAAACACTGCGCGGGGCGCAGGTTCGAATACAGGTCCATTTCCTTGCGCAGGCGCAGCAGGCCACGCTCGGGCTTCAGGCTGAAATCCAGATCGTCGTATTTCGGACCGCCGACAGCGCCCAGCAAAACCGCGTCAACCTCTTGCGCCTTTGCCATGGTCTCATCGGAGAGAGGCTTGCCGTGGGAGTCATAAGCGGCACCGCCCACCAGATCCTCGCTCACGTCAAATTGAAGACCACGATTGGCACCGAACCAATCGATGATTCTGCGCACTTCGGCCATAACTTCTGGGCCAATTCCGTCTCCGGGCAGGATGAGGAGCGAGGGGTTGGGCATGAAGGGTCTCCTTGCGTTTTGTTGCACAGGCCCTAGCGTCTGCGCAGCATCGGGTCAATGAGACAGACCTGTCAAAACACAAGGAAAATACATGCTGACATCTGGAAATCCGGTTCCTGCACTGAAAATTGAAACCGTCGCCCATGGCAGTTTCGACCTTGAGACCAACAAGGGCGAAAACGGAACGCTGGTTATTCAATATCGCGGATTGCATTGCCCGATCTGCATCAGACAGATGACCGAGGCCGAGGCGGCGCTGGACGATTTCGCGGCGCTGGGTGTCGAGGTTATCATGATCACCACCGATACCGCCGAACGTGCCGCTGAAACCGCCGCAAAAGCCAATGTTTCCCGCTTACGCGTAGGCCACAGCCTGCCCCTGTCTGAGGCGCGGGAGGGTTGGGGCTGAACATCTCGACCAAGCGCGAAGGCAGTGCCGAACCAGACCTGTTCGCAGAGCCCGGACATTTCTACATCGCACCTGACCGGACGCTGTACTATGCTTGGCGACAGACCACGCCTTTCGGTCGCCCGTCGATGTCGGATATCGCGGGTGGTCTGAAGTTCACTTTGGGCAACAACTATCCCGCGCGTGGAACTTATACCGGCCCACTTTGACGCTCAAAGAGAGGCTTTGAGCCCTTCTGCCAACAAATCCCAGACCCTGCGGATACGCGGGGTCTGGCGCATGGCCTGCGGCGCAGCCAACCACACGGGCAGAACCGGGATTTCAACATCCAGCGGCAAGATTTCGACATCCGGGTCGGCTTCGGCCATCTGGACCTGGCTGAAGCCAATGCCGCATCCCGCGCGGATCAGTTCCCAATAGGCGCTTTGCAGATCGCAGCGGGTCGCAAAACTGTTGCGGCTTGCGGGCCACCCTTTTTCGCGCATGGCCTTGATGATTTCCTGATTGGCGTCAAACCCCACTAGGTCGTGGGAAAAAAGTTCTTCGGGTGTATTGGGGCGTCCCCTACGGTCGAGATAGGACTTGGCCGCGCAAAAGCATAGCGGCACCTCCCCCAGATATCGCGAAATGATATCCATCTGCGCCGGGCGATACATGCGAACGGCAATATCCGCCTCGCGGTATAACAGGTTTTCCGTGGTGTCTGTGGCGACCAGCTCAAGTTGAATGGCGGGTTCCTGCCTTCGGATATACGCCAGAATCGGTGGCAGCAGGTGATGCGACGCGAAGACCGAAGCGGTGATGCGGACCGAGCCTTCAAGTTGCTGCGACTGCCCTGCGGCGGCAAGGCTGAATGCAGTCATGGCGCTGTGCATTTGCTGCGCCATCGGCAAAAGCTGGGACCCTGCCACGCTCAGTTTCAGGCCGCGCGCGTGCCGGTCGAACAAGGATACGCCCAGTTCGGTCTCAAGGCTTTGTACTTGTCGTCCCAATGTGGGCTGGCTGCGATCAAGGTGCCGTGCAGCGGCGGACAGGGACCCCGTTTCGGCCACGGCCAGAAAGCTCTGGATCAGAGACCAATCCGCATGTGTCAGTGCTTTGTCCATTCAAAATTGAATACACATTCTGCATTTCTCGGCAATTCAATACGTGCATTGAATGGATAGATTGGTCTGAAACAGGAGGCATCAATGACACAAACTGCACTGATACTCGGCGCATCGGGCCGGTTTGGGCGCAATGCTGCAAAGGCGTTTCGGAATGCAGGCTGGGCCGTGCAGACATTCCGTCGCGGGTCCGGTTCTCTTTCCCAGGCGGCAAAAGGGGTGGATGTCATCGTAAACGGGTGGAACCCGCTCTATCCTGATTGGTCGCGTGAAATGCCCGACCTGACCAGACGTGTGATAGACGCCGCGTCCGAGACCGGAGCCACCGTACTGGTTCCCGGAAACGTCTACGTTTTTGGACCGGGCACGCAAGGCCCATGGTCCGGCCTTACACCGCACTTGGCCACCAATCCGCTTGGCCGTATCCGGATCGAGATGGAGGAGGCGTATCGCGCTTCAACCGTCAGAACGATCCTTCTGCGTGCGGGTGATTTCATTGACACCGAGGCATCTGGAAACTGGTTCGATCAGGTCATGATCAAGCATCTGTCGCGCAATCAATTCGTGTATCCCGGAGATCCAGAAGCTTTGCACGCCTGGGCCTATCTGCCTGATCTGGCCCAAGCTGCCGTCGCGCTGTGTGAAATCCGAAAGGATCTGCCGCGGTTCTGCGATGTTCCTTTCGCTGGCTATACTCTGACCGGAACTGAGATCGCGCAGTCTTTGTCGAGAGTGACTGGAAGGGACATATTCGTGAAGCCTATGCAATGGTGGCCATTGCAGCTGGCGCGACCATTCTGGCGCATGTCCTCACACCTGATTGAAATGCGGTATCTGTGGCAGGTGTCGCACCAGTTGGACGGATCGTACCTGACCGAGTTGCTGGGTTCTGTGTATCAGACAGATCTGGATGATGCATTGCGTTCTGCGATCTCACCCAGCCAAGTGGCTTTGCCCTATGCGAACGGAGAGACGGTCACGCCTTAGGGCAGGGTGACGTCAACCCAGACCAATCGGTGCCTGCTGGCGCGCAGGGCAGATTCGTATAGCTTACTGCCTTCTTTCGGCCACGTAACACCGGCGTCCGAAATGCGCAGGTCGGCGGACGGCAACACATAATCCACGCGCATTTCACCCGTGGCCTTCCAAGCGACCGTTGAGGTCGAGCCTGACGGGTCTTTCGGCAGCGGGTCTTGCAAACGCGGATGGGCCAGAAGGGACTGAATGGCCTGTTTACGGCCCTCCCCACGCGCTGGGTCAAGGTTGGCATCGCCGGCGATCAAAAAGGGACTTTCGGGGACTGGCCCCAGTTCACCGTTCAGTAAAACGGACCAGAGCCGGATCTCATCCTGATTGCGCAAGCCATTTCGATCCTCGGGCCCATCGAAAACGGGTGGCGTCGCATGAAGGGTCATCAAGTTGAGCCGCCCATAAGGGGTTTCGATCGGTACAACCCAGTGTGCGGTCGAAGACAGGCGTTGTATCTGATGTGCCGCGTCAGACGGGAAGGGTTGCCCGTTTACTCTAGGCAAGGTGGCGCCCGGTAAACTCCGCCACAACAGCTCGGAATGATCCTGAACCTCGGCGGTGATAATTTCGTATCGCGACAACACCGCCAACCCACCCTGACCGGTGAACTGCCCCCAGCCTTGCGCGTCGCCGGGGCCTTGGGTCTTGTCATCACCGTCCAGATCAAGCGAGGTTTCCAGGCCGGCATTGGGTTGTGTGGCAAGGTAATATCCATAATCAAGCCCCGCGTTGCGCAGTTTCCCAATCAGGGCGATTACAGCGGTATTGTTCAGATCCCAGTCGATACCCTGAAGGGCGATTATGTCAGGGCGCGCCGACGCAATAACGTCGACAACGGCCAGAACCTGCGCGTCATCGCGTTGAATGTCGCGAAGCAACAAACCGGGACCATTTCTGCTAAGCTCGGTATTATAGGTGGCAATGCGCACGACTTCTGCCTGTGCCGCAAAGGGCAGCCATAGCAGACACAAGATGCGGATCATGCGGTCTGTGTTGACTCGCTGGTCGAATAGGCGCGGCGTTTTTCCATGATCAAGCCCGCGATCCTGAGGGTCGCCATGCCGCGCATGATCATGCTGGCGGGCAGGAAGGCCCATGCGCTCATGGTCCAGATCAAGGTCTGTGGATTCCCGAGGGAGATCGGGGCGATCACACTGCTCATCAACTTGATGATCGCCGGAATGAGGAATGGCAGCAGAATGCCGATACAGATGTTCAGGCGGCCATCCCTTTGAAGGCGCGCAACGACATCACCCCCTTTGGTCGGGTCAAACAGCGGCAAGTTAGTCCACACATTGAAGGCGCCATTGCCGGTTGGCCATCCCCGAACCCTGACCGCATAGGCAAAGCTGACAATCGTGACCAAAGCCGCAACATAAGCCACGCTGGCCGTGATGCGGACCAGTTCGATCAAGGCGTGGCTGGCATCCGGGGGTAACATCAGCACGATGAGGCGCACCGGAGAATAGGGGAAGTCCACCACATTTGCGACAGCCAGGCCAACCGAATAAGAGAATGTGGTCAGCTGCGTTGGTTCAAAGGCGTTTTTGCAGATCAGCGTCAGAAAGGTGACCATCGACATCAGGCCGACAAACCGAAGGCGATTGACCGGGGGCGCGTCGCGGAATTCGATAAAGCTGGGAAATGCGGAATTGTATTCGGCAAAGGTCAGGATAAACGCGAGGATCGCGAGAAAGACCAGTATCTCGGTCCCGTTCGTAGATGAGACAGGCAGGTACAACGCAGGTGTCAGCACCATAAGTGCAACAAGTATACCGCGTATAGCCGCCCCTGTTGTGCGCGCAATCACTATCCGAACCCTTTTTCAAACCGGATCAGCCGATCTTTGTCGACTTGTTTCCAACTTGCGCCCGTCGCTTCGTCTGACGTTGACGGATCCTCTTTAGCGCCAACATGAACGATAAGCGGCATTTTGCTCAAGCCGAGGTGCAGAAAACACGTGATTTCGGGCAAAAAGATGGCGCAACTGGTGCGGTATTGCATCATTTTCGACGCAAATCCGACGTGTATCTCAAATTGATACCCACATGTTGTGGTTTTCAAAAAATCAACCCCAAGAATGCGAGCGGGGCCGCCTTGGCGACCCCGTCAGGTTGAGTATCCACAGATTCGCCCCCAGAATCACACCCAGGGACGGGCCTGACTGGCGTGATCCTCGAACTTGTCGATGTGATGATCTTTTTCCATCGTCAGCCCGATATCGTCTAGACCATTCAGCAGGCAGTGCTTGCGGTGAGGATCGATTTCGAAATCGATCACGATGCCGTCCGATGTGGTGATCTGCTGATCTTCCAGATGTACGGTCATGCGGGCGTTTTCGCCTTTATGCGCATCATCCATCAGGATCGCGTGGTGTTCTGCCCCGACAACGATCGGCAGAATGCCGTTCTTGAAACAGTTGTTGAAGAAGATGTCGGCAAAACTGGTCGAGATCACGACCTTGATGCCGAAATCCTTGATCGCCCAGGGCGCGTGTTCGCGCGAGGACCCACAGCCGAAGTTGTCGCCTGCAACCAGAATCTCGGCCTCGCGATAGGCGGGCTTGTTCAGGACGAATTCTTCATTCTCCTGACCGTCATCGTGATAGCGCATCTCGTCGAACAGAACGATGCCCAGGCCGGACCGTTTGATGGTTTTCAGGTGCACTTTCGGGATGATCATATCGGTGTCGATATTGATCAGCGGCATTGGGGCGGCCACCCCGTGGACTTTTTCAAACTTATCCATGTTCACACTCCTGCGGGAGAGGGCCGCGCCCAGGCCCCGCGTTAAGCTTGTTTCGTTTCTTTTGGAGCGTCCTTGACGAAGAACGCCATGAAGACAAGGCCGAGCCCGTTAAAGATCATTTCGATCCCCAGCAGGATGCCCAGCAATTGCAGCAGCACCGAAGGATCCATCGCTGCAAAGCGCCAGATCAGGATCGCCAGAACAATTGACATGATGCCCGAGACCAGCGTCGCCCAGAAATACTGTGTTCCGCGCATCTGGAACGATAGGATCACTCGGGCAATGCCGCCAGCCATGAACAGGATCAGGCAGACGGTTGCCAGCGTCAGCGTTCCTTGCAGTGGGTGATCCAGAAAGGACCAGCCCAGAAACAGCATCACGACACCCATGATAAATGACAGTATCTTGTTGCCGGTCCCTTCGACTGTGAAGCCGCCAACAACCTGCAATGCGCCAGAAATCAGCAGCAATACACCTGTGACCACCGTCACGGTAATTGATGCCACGACCGGTGCGCCCAGCACAAAGATGCCGAACATGATGGACAGAAGTCCAAGCAATAGCCATTTTGTCCAGTCACTCATGTCTTCAATCCCTCGAATATCCAGTTATGAGGGCAGCTTACATCATTTCACGGACGTCTGTCAGCCGTCCTGTGATTGCCGCTGCGGCGGCCATTGCCGGGCTCAGCAGGTGGGTACGCCCGCCCCGGCCTTGACGGCCTTCGAAGTTGCGGTTCGAAGTCGCGGCGCAGCGTTCACCCGGTTGCAACTGGTCGGGATTCATCGCCAGACACATCGAACATCCTGCCAGACGCCATTCGAAACCGGCTTCTTTGAAGATATCCGCCAGACCTTCTTCTTCGGCCTGCGCGCGGACCAGACCCGAGCCCGGAACGACCATGGCGCGTATGCCGTCCTTGATCTTTTTGCCCTTCAGAATCTCGGCGGCAGCACGCAGGTCCTCGATCCGGCCGTTGGTGCACGAGCCGATAAAGACAGTGTCGATCTCAACTTCGCTCAGCTTCTGACCGACCTTCAGCCCCATGTATTCAATGGAGCGGCGGGCCGCGTCGACTTTGCCGCCTTCGAAATCTTCGGGGTTCGGTACGGTTGCGGTGATCGGCAGAACGTCCTCGGGGCTAGTGCCCCAAGTCACGACCGGCGCGATGTCCTCGCCGCGCAAGGTGATGACCTTGTCGAAATGCGCGCCTTCATCAGTAAAGAGCGTTTTCCACCAAGTCAGAGCCGCTTCCCATTGCGCGCCCTTCGGCGCGTGCGGGCGGCCTTTAACGTAGTCGAACGTTGTTTCATCCGGCGCGATCAGACCGGCACGAGCACCGCCTTCGATTGCCATGTTGCAGACGGTCATGCGACCTTCCATCGACAGATCACGGATTGCTTCACCGCAATACTCGATGACATAGCCGGTACCGCCAGCGGTGCCGGTCTCACCGATTACGGCCAGAGTGATGTCCTTAGCGGTCACGCCCGGTTGCAACTTACCGGTGATTTCCACCTTCATGTTCTTGGACTTCTTCTGGATCAGCGTTTGCGTTGCCAGAACATGCTCAACCTCAGACGTACCAATACCGTGAGCCAGCGCGCCGAATGCACCATGGGTCGCTGTGTGGCTGTCGCCGCAGACAACGGTCATACCCGGCAGGGTCCAGCCCTGTTCCGGGCCAACGATGTGGACAATGCCCTGGCGCACGTCATTCACCGGGTAGTAGTGAATGCCGAAATCCTTGGCGTTCTTGTCCAGCGCTTCGACCTGAATGCGCGATTCCGGGTTTTCGATCCCGTTCACGCGGTCCGGCGTGGTCGGCACGTTGTGGTCCGGTACGGCGATGGTCTTTTCCGGCGCGCGCACCTTGCGGCCTGCCATGCGCAGCCCTTCAAAAGCCTGTGGGCTGGTGACTTCGTGCACCAGATGGCGGTCGATATAAAGCAGGCAGGTTCCATCATCGGCTTCGTGCGCGACATGGGCATCCCAGATCTTGTCATAGAGTGTCTTGGGGGACATCGGTCCTCTCCCGTATGTAATGAGAAATAGCTGGCGAGTTGGCTCAGGCGACGGATAGGCGCGCCAGAACCGTGCGGGCAGCGCCAAAGAACCGTTCACGCAAGCGCGCGCGATCTTCCAGATTCTGAAGTTGGGCCACATTGAGTCTCATGCGGTTCAGATATACCGCGCCCTTCCGGCAATCAAGGTTCAAAACCGGTGTCAGGCTTGCATCACTCCGCATTGCTGTTCAAGCTGGCCCGCAGGAGACGTGCATGAACCAAGACCTGATCCCAAGTACGCTGACTGACCTCTATAACAACATGGTTGCGGCTTTTTCCGCGCAATTTGCAAAGCTGCTTGATCTGATCGTCACGCCGGGCTGGCGACAATATCAACTGCTCATCATCCTGTTGCTGTGGGCGCTGGCTTTGCTGCTGAAATTCCTGACCCAGTCTAGATGGGATGCCTGGGCCCGTTCACGCACGGGATGGCCGAAATGGCGGCTCCGGGTTCTGGTACAGTTGATGCGGCGGTTGGCGCTGGTCTACTTCATCCTGCTTTCGTGGGCATTGTATCTGATCATGCAGCAGCTCACCTGGCCGTCGCGCAGCTATATCATCGGGGTGATAGCTACGCTGGCGGCGGCATGGCTGGCAATAGCACTGGTCGCGAGACTGGTCCAAAACCGCACGCTTCGCCGGATTTTCAAGTGGGCAATGTGGATCTACGCAACGCTAGTCGCGCTGAATCTGACAGATGATGTCGCGGGTTTTCTTGACGGAGTGGCGATTTCCATCGGGGACCTGCATATTTCGGCCCTTGGTATTCTCAAAGCCACATTGCTGATTGGCATCCTGCTGACACTGGTCCGTATCGGCACGCGCGCAGCCGAACGCGCATTGCAAAGCAATGACGACATAACCCCGTCCATGCAGGTGCTATTGTCAAAAGGCATACAGGTTCTGCTTTACGGGGCAGTCTTTATGGCTGCGATCCGAACGTTAGGGTTCGATCTGACCGGCATCGCGCTTTTGTCCGGCGCCATCGGCGTGGGTATCGGGTTCGGTTTGCAAAAAGTGGTGTCGAACCTGATATCGGGGATCATCATCCTGATGGACCGCTCGATCAAGCCGGGCGATGTGATCTCGTTGGGGGATACGTTCGGTTGGATCAACTCGCTTGGCGCGCGATATGTGTCGGTCGTAACACGGGACGGGCGCGAGTACCTGATCCCAAACGAAGATCTGATTACCAACCAGGTGGTGAACTGGTCGCATTCCGACCGGTTCGTGAGATTGGATCTGGATTTTGGTACCAGCTATGACGACGATCCGCATAAAGTGCGCGCAACCGCAATCATGGCGGTAAAGGCGGTTGCCCGGGTCCTGAGCGGCGGCAAACATGAACCGGTTTGCCACATCACCGGATTTGGTGACAGCAGCGTGGACTATGTGCTGAGGTTCTGGATCAGCGACCCGACAAAGGGGCTGACCAATATCCGGGGCAACGTCTATCTGGCGCTTTGGGACGCATTCAAGGAAGAAGGCATCTCGATCCCCTTCCCGCAGCGCGAAGTCCGGCTGTTGTCGGAAGGCGCAACTGCGCAACAGATCATCACAGAGTAAGCGTCTGTGGACGCCCTGCAGCGTGCATTCATTGAAATGTTGCATTCCTCTTGCTACCTAATTAGTACCCCGGCGCCGGGGTTTCGCGGCGCGCAGCAAAGGAGGATTATGTCCTGTCTCTACATACACAGGCGGGTTTGCCCGCCGATGATGGGGTCAACATAATGGCCCACTCTCAGTCAATCAGCGACAAGCTGCTTGAACGAATCCTTTCCTCACTTTCCGATGACAAGGCCGAAGACGTCGTGCAGATCAACCTGCAGGGCAAATCATCGGTTGCGGATCACATGGTGATTGCCTCGGGTCGGTCGACCCGTCAGGTTTCGGCCATGGCGGAAAAGCTGACGGATCGCATCAAGCAGGAATTCGGTTTCACCTCGAAGGTCGAAGGCAAGGACACCGGCGACTGGGTGCTGATCGATACGGGCGACGTCATCGTCCATATCTTCCGCCCCGAAGTGCGTGAATTCTATCAGCTGGAAAAGATGTGGCTGCCTCAGGGCGGCAGCGCCTCGGCGAACTGAGGCGCCATCCCGGCCTGCATTAACAGGCCGGAGGCGAGAGAGATATGCGTATCAGCATAGTTGCGGTCGGGCGATTGCGCGCCGGACCCGAGAAGACACTGCTTGACGATTACCTGACCCGTTTTGACCGGACCGGCCGTGCGCTGGGCCTTGGGCCTGCGCAGGTGATCGAGGTTGAAGACAAGAAAAACGCAGGCATGGCAGCCGAGGCCGCGCTGCTACGCAAGGCCCTACCCAAAGGGGCAGTGTTGTGCACGCTGGATGAACGGGGGCGGGTCATGTCCTCGCCCAATTTCGCGAAGAAGCTGGGTGATTGGCGCGACGCGGGTCGGCAGGACCTGGCATTTGTTATCGGTGGCGCGGATGGAATCGACCCAGTTTTGCGGGCCGAGGCGGATTTTTCCATTTCATTCGGGTCGATGGTCTGGCCCCATATGCTGGTCCGTGTGATGCTGGCCGAGCAACTTTACCGGGCCGCGACCATTCTGTCAGGTGGCCCCTACCACCGGGTCTGACATGGCGCAGCTTCTGATCGTTTATCACTCTCGCACAGGCGGTGCCCGGCAGATGGCCGAAGCGGCGGCCGAAGCAGCGCGAGGTGAGGCTGACACAAAGCTTATTCCAGCCAATCAAGCCGGGCCGGAAGATCTGCTGGCTGCCGATGGCTACATCTTTTGCGCGCCAGAAAATCTGGCGGCAATTTCGGGTCTGATGAAGGAATTCTTCGACCGCTGCTACTACCCGGTGCTGGGAAGACTAGAAGGCCGACCCTATGTGCAGATGATTTGCGCAGGATCAGATGGCGAAAACGCCGCCCGTCAGATCGCACGGATAGCCACCGGTTGGCGATTGAAAGCTGTTCAGCCTCCGCTGATCATTTGCACCCATGCGCAATCGCCCGAGGCCATATTGGCCGAAAAGACAATCCCGCAAGACCAGCTGGATCAATGCCGCGAGACAGGAGCCGCTTTGGGTGCGGGTCTGGCCATAGGTATTTTCTGAGGGTCAATCCAGTTTGACAACCGTGGTGCCTCCATTCCATCCATCGACGATGCACCGTGCCTGAATTTGCACCTGGTTCTGGCCTTTTGGAATGACCACCCCACCCAAAGAGCGGGTAAAGGGTTGTTCGGTTTCGTGTGGATGGACCAGCACGCGCATTCCCAATTCGTTTCCATCCATATCCTGAACACGCCAGCCGTCGGCGTAATGATCCCAACCCGTATCGGAATGCCGGATCGTTACATCGAACCGCCATGTATCGCCGTTCGCACTAGTGCGGACCTGCTCGATTGTTGGCGGGTCGGCAAGGGCAGGGCTGGCCATTAAGGCACAGAGAATAAAGTATCGCATCGCACCAGTGTAGCCAGTGAGGTAGCGCATCGGTATCACGTATCCGTGCTGGCGGCTCGGGCCATCAGTATTTCCCGGGAATGTGAGGCGAACTCGCGCCGATACAAGACGCCAAACGTGACCGCTGTGCCCAAAATGAGCGCGACAGGTCCAAGAAACCACGCCAGCGATGCCAATGCAAAATAGGTGGCGCGCAGGCCACGGTTGAAGCTGCGCGCTGCGGTGACACAGATCTCGGCCGCCTGACCGGCGCGGGGATAGGTTTGCGGGTCTTCGGGGTCATTGGGAACTGCAGCCATCAACACGGCGCAATACCCGAAAAGGCGGTGCGCCCACACATATTTCAGAAATGCGTTGGCCAGCAGCAATACGACGAAAAGGATCTTGATCTCCCAGACCATTGCCGGAACACTGCCGATGGCAAGGTCGATTGCGACGCCTGCCAGTCTTTCAGTGTTGCCCAGCAGGGCCAGCCCGCCCCCGATGGCAATCATCGTGGTCGACGCGAAAAATGTACTGCCCTGCCGCATGGCCGCCACGACTTGCGCGTCGAACATGCGCGGTTGGCGGGTCACCATCTCGCGCATCCAGTCGCGCCGGTAATCGTCCATCATGAGGGCTACGGATTGTCTCTGCGGCGACGGATGTTCGATTTTCCACCCGATCCACAGCCACGCACCCAGCAGCAGAAGCAGTGATGCATAGTCCAAAGGGGCAAAAAGAGCGGCGCGTTCGATCCAGGTCATGGCCGCGACAGTAAGGCCGGGCATGGGAACTTGCCAGAGTAAGAAATTGGTAATATTATTTTACCAAAAGGAGTGATGCCATGGAGATGCCAAAGCCAAGCCCGGATGTTCTGAGCCGGAAATCTGCGCTTGTTGCGCGGCTGTCGCGGGTTCTGCCCGAAGATGTGATCATCCATGACCCCGCCGAAACCCGCGCTTACGAGTGTGACGCTTTGACAGCCTATAAATGCCCGCCGATGCTGGCCGTGCTGCCGTCAAGCACACAGCAGGTTTCGGACGTTCTGCGCATTTGTCATGACGAAAACGTGCCTGTGGTGCCGCGCGGCGCGGGCACTTCATTGGCCGGTGGAGCCTTGCCCACGGCGGATTGCGTCATTCTGGGCGTCGCACGGATGAATGAGGTGTTGGAAATCGACTACGACAACCGCTTCATCAAAGTACAGACGGGTCGCACCAATCTGAGCGTTACCGGCGCGGTCGAAGAGGAGGATTTCTTCTACGCCCCTGATCCGTCTTCGCAGCTGGCCTGTGCCATTGCTGGCAATATCGCGATGAACTCAGGCGGTGCGCATTGCCTCAAATATGGGGTGACAACAAACAACCTCTTGGGCGTGACCATGGTCATGATGGACGGCAGCGTTGTCGAAATTGGTGGTGCGCATCTGGATGCACCAGGTCTGGACCTGTTGGGCGTCATCTGTGGGTCCGAAGGTCAACTGGGAGTGGTGACCGAGGCCACGTTGCGTATTCTTCGCAAGCCCGAAGGCGCACGACCGGTTCTGATGGGTTTCAATGACAATGAGGTTGCGGGGCAGTGTGTCTCGGACATCATCAAATCGGGCATATTGCCGGTTGCGATCGAGTTCATGGATACCCTGTGCATCAGGGCCTGCGAAAACTTTGCCCATGCCGGTTATCCCGATTGCCATGCGCTGCTGATCGTCGAAGTGGAGGGGTCTGACGCTGAAATCGATTATCAGCTTTCGAAAATCATCGAGATAGCCAAACGCCATGACCCCGTTGAATTGCGCGAAAGCCAGTCGGCCGAGGAAAGCGCCAAGATCTGGTTGGGTCGGAAATCTGCATTCGGTGCCATGGGACAATTGAACGATTATATGTGTCTGGATGGGACGATCCCGGTGTCAGCCCTACCAACCGTTCTGCGCCGCATCGGAGAACTGAGTGAAGAGTTTGGGTTGCCGGTCGGAAATGTGTTCCACGCAGGCGACGGAAATATGCATCCGCTGATCCTGTTCGATGCCAACAAACCCGGCGATCTGGAAAAATGCGAAGCTTTCGGGGCAGAGATTCTGAAGCTGTGTGTTGACGAGGGCGGCTGTTTGACTGGGGAGCATGGTGTGGGGATCGAAAAGCGGGATCTGATGTCTCATCAATATTCACCTGCCGACCTTGAGGCGCAGATGGCGGTTAAGGACGTTTTCGATCCCAAATGGCTGCTGAACGCGGCCAAAGTGTTTCCGCTCGACGTGTCGGAGCCGCGGCGAATGGCAGCAGAATAAGGGGGCGCTGCCCCCTTGCCCCCGGAGTATTTTTGAAAAGATGAAGCCAATGAGACCTGAGACTGAGGCCGATCTGGCAAAGCTGGTGGCCGGGTTGGAAAACCCTGTACGCATTGTCGGAGGCGGGACGCGTGGAATTGTCGGTCCGCATGCAGAAATCGAAACCGGAGCTTTGCGCGGTATCACGCTATATGAACCCGGGGCGCTGACCCTTGTTGCACGGGCAGGGACGCCTTTGGCAGAGATCACGGCGGCGCTGGAAGCAGAGGGCCAGCACCTCGCATTTGAGCCGATGGACCATCGCGGTTTGCTGGGAACACAGGGTGAACCGACCATTGGCGGTGTCGTCGCGGCCAATATTTCGGGCCCTCGACGGATTCAGGCCGGGGCCTGCCGGGACTTTCTGCTGGGGGTGCGCTATGTCGATGGGCGCGGGCAGGTGATCAAGAACGGTGGCCGCGTCATGAAGAACGTCACCGGGTACGATCTGGTCAAATTGATGGGCGGGTCCTGGGGTACTTTAGGGGTTTTGACCGAGGTCTCGCTGAAGGTGCTGCCCAAACCGGAACGGGCGGCAACATTATCTGTTGCGGTTCGGGATGCTGGTACTGCGGTTCGGGTGTTGTCCGCTGCACTGAGATCGCCGTTCGAGGTAACCGGGGCTGCGTATGATCCCGACGCCGGGAAAGCCCTGCTTAGGGTCGAAGACTTCACGGATGCGGTCGCATATCGTACAGGCAGGTTGACGGCTGAACTGTCCCGGTTTGGTGAGATTTCAGAGGAAGCGGATGCAGACACGCTTTGGGCTGGTATCCGCGATGCTCATCCGTTTCAGGGGCAGGACGGGGATGTCTGGCGGCTTTCAGTTAAACCCGGAGATGCGGCCGAAGTTTCAGCGCGTGCTGAAGCGGATCAGTTGCTTTTTGACTGGGGCGGCGGGCTTGTCTGGCTGCGCGTCCCGAAAGGTACGGATCTGCGCGCGCGGCTTGATGTGTTTTCCGGCCACGCGACACTTGTGCGAGCGGATGCAGAAACGGTCGCGCGACTGGGGCGCTTTCAACCAGAGAACGCGGCCGTCTCGACCCTGACAAATGGATTGCGCGCGAAGTTTGACCCACGTGGTTTGTTCAATCCGGGACTGATGGGATAGGTTTATGCAGACATCATTCACAGAACGGCAGTTGCAAGACCCGGCAACCAAACGCGCGAACGAAATTCTGCGAAATTGCGTCCATTGTGGATTCTGCACGGCAACATGTCCGACCTATCAGGTTCTTGGCGACGAGTTGGACAGCCCGCGCGGGCGCATTTATCTGATCAAGGATATGCTCGAAAACGAGCGGCAGCCCGACGAAAAGACGGTCAAACATATCGACCGGTGCCTGTCCTGCCTGGCTTGCATGACCACTTGCCCATCAGGTGTGCACTACATGCATCTGGTCGATCACGCGCGTGAATATATCGAGGCGAATTACAAGCGCCCTTTGACGGATCGCATTTTGCGTTGGGTTCTGGCGCGGATCCTGCCCTATCCGATGCGCTTTCGCTGGGCCTTGATCGGGGCTAAACTGGGTCGCCCGTTCCGGTTCTTGATGCCAGATGCCCGGTTGCGTGCCATGCTGGACATGGCGCCAATGAACATTCCACCGGTCAGCCGCAACGATGATCCACAAAACTTTGCGCCCGAAGGCGAGCGGAAAAAGCGGGTGGCCCTGATGACGGGATGCGCGCAGAAAGCGCTGAATACCGACATTAATGACGCCACGATCCGTCTGCTGACCCGGCTTGGATGTGAGGTTGTGGTGGCTGAGGGTGCTGGATGTTGTGGAGCACTGACCCATCACATGGGCAAGGTGAAAGACAGCCATGCAGCCGCAATCGCCAATATCAGGGCCTGGATTCGCGAGATGGACGGCGACGGATTGGACGCCATCGTGATCAATACCTCGGGCTGTGGGACGACAGTCAAGGATTACGGGCATATGTTCCGAAACGACACGCTCTCGGATGATGCTGCGCGGGTCTCGGGTATTGCGATGGATATCAGTGAGCTGGTTATGCAGCTGAATTTGCCCGAAGGGCGTGATCAGGACCTTACTGTTGCGTATCACGCAGCCTGTTCACTGCAACATGGGCAGAAGATCAAGACCTATCCCAAAGACCTGCTGAAACGTGCCGGGTTCAAAGTGGTCGAGCCCGCCGACAGCCATTTGTGCTGCGGTAGCGCAGGGACTTACAACCTCATGCAGCCGGAAATCTCGGGTCAGTTGAAGCAGCGTAAAATAAAGGCACTGGAGGTCAAGAAACCCGATATCATCGCCGCAGGCAATATCGGCTGCATGATGCAGATCGGGTCCGGCACCCAAGTGCCAGTCGTTCATACGGTCGAGCTGCTGGATTGGGCGACAGGGGGGCCAAAGCCACCCGCCTTGCAACGGGCAGAGGGCGCTGTTCCCATATTGCGATGAGCCGCCCTGATGCCGACCCGCATCATTTCCTCAGGAAATTCCCCTGTACACCGATCGCCCTATTTTCGCCCAACGGGGCACGTACGACAAACGCTTCAGAGTGAGTCTCCGGAGACCCGAGTGCGCAACTGGATTAAGGCGATTGTGCTTTGTGCTTTGCCGATGGCGGCTACAGCACAGGACACCAGGCTGGAAAGCCTGGAGACCTCGGATTCCGGGCGCGAATGGATGGCTGTCGGGCGTCTGGATATTGCCGGAAAAGGGTTTTGCACCGGAACGCTTGTGTCGCCGACCCTTGTGCTGACAGCTGCGCACTGCCTGTTTGACAAGGTTTCCGGGCAGCGGGTGAACCCGTCCGATATCGAATTTCTGGCCGGGTGGCGGCTGGGCCGCGCTCTGGCTTATCGAACGGCAAGACAAGCTGTAATTCACCCGGATTATCAATTCAGTGCCGAGTCGTCGACGGACCGTGTCGGCGCGGATGTCGCCCTGATCGAGCTTTGGCAGCCGATCCGCAACACATCGGTCATTCCGTTTGAATCAGGAGATCAGCCCCGCCGGGGTGCGGAGGTGGGTGTGGTGTCATATGCGCATGACCGGTCGGAAGCACCTTCGTTGCAACAGGTTTGTTCGGTCATGAACCGGCAGGCAGGCGTTATGATCATGTCCTGCGACGTCGATTTCGGATCTTCAGGGGCACCGGTTTTTTCCTTTACAGGCGCGCGCCCTCAAATCGTGTCGGTTGTGGCGGCAAAGGCCAGCATGGATGGCCAGAGCGTTGCGATCGGCACTGCGGTTGAACATTCGCTGCAACTGCTGCGCGACGAGCTGTCTGCCGGGCATGGATTTGGATTGTCGACCTCCGGTTCAAGTACCGGCAAGAACGTCGGTGCAAGGTTTGTCAGGCCATGACCAAGGTCTTATTAATTTTACTTTTGGGCCTGAGTGTTCTGGCGACCGCATCCCATGCGCAAGCCAACAAACGCAAGCTGACAGACCGGGATGACCTTTATGGTTGGGAAGCAATCGGGCGGCTGGATGTGCGCGAAGAGTCCTATTGCACAGGTACGCTGATCGCGCAGGACATGGTGCTGACCGCTGCCCATTGTGCTGTGGACCGCCGTACCGGGGAAACATACGCGCCCAAAGACATCACGTTTCGTGCGGGTCTGAGCAACGGCAACGCGTTGGCCGAACGTCAGGTCACGCAGATTGCGGTTCTGCCCGGCTACGCTTCAAATAACCCGCTTTCGCACGAAGGTGTTCGGATGGATGTCGCCCTGATGCGGCTGAATGAGCCCATTCCGTATTCGATTGCCGATCCTTTCGTGTTGCACAGCGGGCGAGTTTCGGGAAACGAGATCAGCATAGCCTCGTATGGGCGCGGACGATCCGAGGCGATCACGCGCGAAAGGTCGTGCCGCGTATTGGATCGCAGGCAGGGCCTGATCACATTTGATTGCGACGTCACCTTCGGGTCTTCCGGATCCGCCATTCTGGTAAAAAACGGTTCGCGCTGGCAGGTTTTGTCCGTGGTTTCAGCGGTAGGCACCAACGGTCGAAGAAAGGTGGGGTTCGGCATGGAGCTTGACGGAATAGTGGCCGAGCTCAAGTCCATCATGCGGCGCGATGCGCCAAAACCAACAGCTACGATCCGCCGGTTACAGGCTGGGTCCGGCGCGTCCGGGTCTGGCGCGAAATTCATCAGCTCCGGCGGGGGTTGAACTCGGTCAAATCGCTTCCCATGTCACTGATATCGGATCGCCACAACGGGGTCCGTCATCAACATTGGTCCGTCCAGCCGGAGGGCCAGATCGTGAATCGCTCAAAAATGAGGATATGACACATGCGTACATTTGATTTTGCACCGCTGCACCGCGCCACCATTGGCTTTGACCAGATCGCCGACATGATGGATCGTGTTCTGACCAATGATGTGGCACAGCCAAGCTATCCACCCTACAACATCGAAAAAACCGATGTCGACACTTACCGTATCTCGGTGGCCGTCGCCGGTTTTTCAGAAAGCGACCTGTCCGTTGAAGTGAAAGAAAACGCGCTGGTTGTTGCAGGTAAGAAGGCATCCGAGGACAAGAGCCGCAGCTATCTGCATCGCGGCATCGCAACCCGCGCGTTCGAGCGTCGCTTTGCGCTGGCCGATCACGTCCGTGTCACCGGTGCAAGCCATGAGAACGGAATGCTGAACATCGACCTGAAGCGCGAAGTGCCCGAGGCACTGAAACCGCGCCGGATCGAAATTACCTCGGCTAAAGCCATCGAAAAAGATGTGGTTGACGCCAAGGCCGTGAACTGAGGCTTTGAAAGCCTAGCGGCAGTCTCCTCCTCCCGGACTGCCGCAACACCCGCGCCCCGCGTTCCTCCAGACGCGGGGCGTTGTTTTTTTGATGAAAACGCCTTTGCATATCAAAGCGTGGGCCCGGTAAACTCCGCTACACTAATCGCGAACCTGTGCTAGAACTTGCAGATGTCGACGACATCCACGCAGACTAGACCGGCTATTCCTCAACCGCTTGCGGTTGTTGGCGTTCTTTTCGCTTCAATTTGTTTCGGGCTTGTTCCCTATTTCAGCAGGGGGCTGACCGAGCAGGGCGTCGCACCTTTCGCGGTCGCATTCTACCGCTACATCGTTCCGGCGGTTTTGTTACTGCCAGTTCTCGTCGTACATCGAACAGCCTGGCGCGAGATTTGTTGGGGTCTTGCGGTCGGAGTGGTGATGGGGCTTGGCTGGATCGGATATGTCACAGCCCTAAAGACACTGCCCGCATCGACGGTGGGCGTGCTCTATATGACATATCCGGTTTTCACGTTGATCATTGCGTGGGCTTTGTTCGCCGATACTCCCACAAGGCGTGCGATTCTTGCTTCTGGTCTCATAATTCTGGCTGCCATCATAGCAGGCTCGCCAGCATCCGTTCCGGTCGAGCACATTCCTACGCTTTTAATCTCGCTGGCGGCGCCATTTGGTTTTGGCTTCGGGATTTCTGTTCTGGTCCACAGGTTGTCCCGAATTGCGCCACTTGCACGTATCGCCTCGGTGTCTCTGGGATCGGTACTTGGGCTTTTGCCTTTGATGCTGAATGCAGACGTTTCCACGCTGCTTCCTGAAGGTCAGTCCGATTGGGTTCTGATCATTGGAATTGGATTGGTCACGGCGCTTGTGCCGCAGCTTGTCTACACGATCTGTTCGCCGCTGATCGGCGCTTCTCAAACTGCGGTTGTCGGAAGCATTGAATTGCCCACGATGTTTGCAGTCGGGTTCTTTGCGTTTGGAGAAGCGATCACAACTGCGCAAGCCATAGCCTGTGCTTTGGTCTTAGGGGCGATTGCAATAACCAGAAGTCGGGTGACGCGCACCGTAACGACCGTGATAGCGAAAAACGAAAAGACGTAAGTTTGGGATCGTATCGAGCCCCATACGAAAAGTTCCTGCGATGCTTGCGCGTGGGGAATTCATGCTTGGTGAAATAAGTTTATTTCCCAGCCGCCACCGGTCCGTTTGACCCGAACAACGCCTCGCCTGCGGGCAGAATGGCCACCGCCCCAAGGCGATGGCCCGCCAGATCAGACCGACATGCAGACGTATTTCATCTCAAGATAGTCTTCCATGCCGTGATGGCTGCCTTCTCGGCCCAGACCGGATTGCTTGACGCCGCCGAACGGGCCTAGCTCAGTCGAGATGATGCCGGTGTTCACGCCGACAATGCCATATTCCAGCGCCTCGGCCACTTTGTAGACGCGGCTCAGGTCCTTTGCATAGAAATACGAGGCCAGTCCAAAGATCGTGTCATTCGCCATGGCGATCACGTCATCTTCATTCTCGAACTTGAACAGCGGTGCCAGCGGGCCAAAGGTTTCATCCTGCGCCACCATCATGTCCTGAGTCACGCCGGTCACAATGGTCGGCTGAAAGAACGTACCGCCCAGACCGTGAGGCAATCCGCCGGTCAGAACGGCGCCGCCCTTGTCCGTGACATCCCTGATATGCTCTTCCACCTTGGCGACCGCATCGGCATTGATCAGCGGGCCGGTTGTGGTGCCCTCAGTCAGACCGTCGCCGATTTTCAGGGCTTCAACTGCCGCTTTCAGTTTGGCAGCGAACGCGTCGTAAACACCGGCCTGTACATAGATGCGGTTGGCGCAGACACAGGTCTGGCCGTTATTGCGGAATTTGCACAGCATCGCGCCTTCGACGGCTGCATCCAGATCGGCGTCATCAAACACGATAAAGGGTGCATTGCCGCCCAGTTCCATCGAGCATTTCATGACCTGATCAGCAGCTTGCCGCAGCAGGATACGCCCCACCTCGGTCGAGCCGGTAAAGGTCAACTTGCGCACACCGGGGTTTTCGCAGAACTCCTTGCCGATCTCGCTGGCCTGGGATGAAGGCACCACGTTGAAGACACCAGCTGGCACGCCGGCTTGTTCCGCAAGAAGCGCCAGAACCAGCGCGGACAGTGGTGTTTCTGCCGCCGGGCGGGCAACAAAGGCACACCCCGCCGCCAGCGCCGGCCCTGCCTTGCGCGTGATCATGGCGTTTGGAAAGTTCCAGGGTGTGATCGAAGCCGCCACACCAATGGGCTGTTTCAGCACCATGATCCGCTTGTCGCGCTGATGTCCCGGGATGGTCTCGCCATACACTCGCTTGGCTTCTTCACCGAAAAACTCGATGAAGGACGCGCCATAGCCGATTTCGCCGATGGCCTCAGCCAGCGGTTTACCCTGTTCTGCGGTCAGGATCTTGCCCAGATCTTCGGCGTTCTCCATCATCAGGTCGAACCAGCGCCGCAGGATCACGGCACGTTCCTTGCCGGTCAGCTTGGCCCATTCCTTTTGCGCGGCTTCGGCCTGTGCGATTGCTCCGGCAACCTGCGCGCGGCTGACATCGGCCACTTTGGCCACCACATCGCCCCGGGCCGGGTTGGTCACGTCGAACGTTCCGTTGTCACCATCCACCCACTGACCGCCGATATAGGCTTTGGTTACAAGCAGGCCTGGGTTCTTCAGAATTGATTTTAGATCAGTCGTTGCGTCCAGCATGTCATTCTCCGCGCAGAAATTGAGTTGGCGCACCCAATCAGGTGTTGAAGGCTTTGTCTATGGCCACTGATACAGGTCGATCAGCCCAGTTTTGATCAAATTATTTTCGGACCTAATCGTTGCAGCATAGTCGCAGCGTTGAGTTCTACGTCAGGTTGCGATCACGCGGCTTTTCTTTCCACCCCAAGTTTGCCAGAGTTTGCGTGATTTTTGGACTCAAGGGGATGTAAATGACCGTAACATTTCCTATCTTATTGGGTAATTAAAGAAAAAAAGGACAGCAGAGATGTCGAACCAGCAATTCGAAGCGCTCATCAAAGAAACGCAAACGAAAGTGCGCGAAAGCCAGTCGCAGATTGAGGGGCTGACCTCGCGCATCGAAGCGGCGCGGGCCAAGATTGGAACGGCCGAGGCCGATATCGACATCGAAAATGCCACGCTCGAGGATGTTCACGCCCACACTGAGGTGATGAACGCCAACATCGCCGAGCTGATCATGGGTCTGGACGATGTTACCAACGCGTTTTCCAAGGATTTCGACGAGATGCGCTCGAAAACCGGGTGGGAATCGTTTGTTGGCATCTTTTCCAAGGGAAAATCCGAGTCGCTGCGGCAAGAGCGGATGCGCACGGCCAATATCGACGACAAGTTGCAGGATCTGATCGCCAAATCCGATGTGATCGTGAAGCTGCTGCAAGGGCAGCTGACCGTGCTGGAAGAACAACGCGTAAAGGTCGAGGACAACCTGACAGGCACGCTGGATGACCGTGAGGCAACCGTGGCCGAACTGGAAGCATTGCGGGCCGAGATTCAGGGCATGGACCCGGCGATTATCACGCTCGAAAACAAGATCAGCGTTGAACAGGACGCCGCCGCGCGCACCCAGCTGGAAACTCAGCTGGCCGAACTGAACAAGCAATACAACGCCAAGGTTCAGGAAGAGCAGGTCAAGTTGGCCAAGTCTCAGACACTGGAGCGTTATATCGAAAAGGGTAAGACCTGGGTCGATTCGCTCCAGAACCAGGCGGCGACGCAGATGGTGCTGATCAACAAGCTGCAGACAGACACGCAGCAGCGCGTGGTGCTGTATGACGCCCTGACAAAATCGCTGAAAACCGCGCAGCAGCAGGACGTGGCCCACCGCATCAACGAGATCGGTGTGCAGACGGATCAAGAGGCGCAGACGGCGATGGCCGCCATCGGCACCGCGACCAACCAGAAAATGGCCGACATGCTTGAGGCGCACGAGGACCACATGGTCTTTGCCCGTGACGTTCTTGAGAAAAAGGCCAAGGCGGATGAGCGGTTTGCGCGCCGGTTTGCCTCGATTGTCGAGAAGCATGATAAGAATTTGTATGGGGGATGAGTGCGTGCGTTATTCTGCGCGAGAAATCTCTCTAGCCGTATTGGCAGTTATAACGGTGGCCCTAACGATTGCGTTTGGCGTCGGGCTGATTGCAAATATCCCAACTCTAAGTGTGGTTGCGATTTGGACCATGCTACCCAGTCAGCTTCTGATTGCTTACTTTGTGAAATCCTCATCAGACGCTGCTGAGGGTTGGGGGGGCGAGTTTACATTTGGAAAAGCAATCTTCTCAAAAGCTCTCTGGCGAAAGTATAGAAAGGAGTGGGCATTGCCTTTTGCAGGTATGTTCCTAGGAGCTCCACTGTTTTTGCGGTGGGGGTTGCCGGTGAGCGGCGTTGTTGGGCTCTACCTCTTCATTTTTGTGGCTCAACTTGAAGACTGCAGGGCAAAAATTTCCGCTCGCGTATGCGCAAATGACTAACCCCAGCCAAGACCATGTCGGCTTGACTGACACCTTCGCCTCGCGTCGCTATTTCCGCAAATTTGAGGTGATCACTGTCCATCTTCTGCGTGTGGCCGCGACGATGGAGGCGGAGGGCGCAATCAGCAAGCAAGAGGTGCGGATCGTATCGCGCTACCTCTCGGGGTTGCTCTACACTTTCCGCGCGCTGTCGATGAAATACCTGCTGGTCGGGCGCGATACGGGGCGGTTCTTTGGCAGCCTTGCAATGGACAAGCGCGACAGCGGGTTTCCGGTGGCGGCCGAGTTGCTGACCATGGCCAATGACGCGCAGCAGGCGCAGGTGCATCTGGCGAATATGCCCTCGGAAGATGACCTGAAAACCGACATGGTCCGCACGATCATCGGCGACCGGGAAATCCCCACCAAACTGCAATTTGCGCTGTCACAAAGGCTCTATTATGAAGAGTTGCTGAAGGGTCAGCTGTTCTGGGCCCGCAACGATCCTGAGTGCCACTGGATCGGGAATGAGGGCGAGCGGCGCAAGTTCATGATCCACTGGGCGGTCTATGACAGCCAGATCAACCTGCCCGTCATCTATCTGATGCAGCTGGAGGACACAGGCAAAACCGCCCTGCCCAAGGACCAACGCCGCTGGCCTGAGGTGCAGGCTCACCTGATGGCGCAGTCTTTAGGCGGGCTGAAACTGGTGACCATCGCCAAGGGCTTTGATCAGGATTTCAACGACCTGCACCCCAAACACCTGCGACGTATTCACGTGGGGCCGATGTATTCTTCGGCCTTTACCGAACAATCCGGCCCCTTGCGGCAGGTGCTGGAGGATGCGCAATCTCCGCAAGGTCAGGATTGGGCGCTGGCCTGGACCACCGAAGAGTTGCACAGCGAAGAGGTCATCGAGGAACGCGCTGGCTGGTTTTCAACTGTCGAGCGTGAGGTTTTTGCGCTGGATCCTTTCGGCGGGCAGGGGGCCGAGACCGGGGCCACCCGCACCCAACGGTCGATCATCTTGCCACAGCGCCCGTTTCAGGTGCTGGCCGAACGCAACCCGCCGGGATTTGCAGATGTGCGCAAGTTCGTCGTCAGCAATGCGGGGCAGGTTTTGAGGTACTAATTTTCGCCTTCGGCGAGAGTATTTTTGAAAAGATGAAGCAAGGGCGGTTTTTTAGATGAGTTTGACGTCAGATCAGATGGAATTGCGCGAAGACGATATTCGCAAGCATTATCCGGCAGCGACCGCTTTGCTGAATGGGTTCGAACATGCGCCGCGGATCGCCAAAGCCGTGGAAACCACCGTTGAACGCTCGCCAGGCGTGTCAACCGGTCGGCGGTTTCGCTCGACGACACCGGGGTTGGTGACACGCCGGACCGTGCGCGCAGACGGGGTGCATCTGGTTGAGAGGATCGAAGCCTCGGACGATGGTGACGCCTTGGTTTCGCCGCCGCAAGCGACTGCACAACAGGTGATCCGCCGCGCCGTCGCAATCGCTCTGGCCGTGGCGGACACTTATGCGGAACAGACCCCGCTGGCCGATCTGAAACGGGCAAACCTGGCCGGGGATCTGCCCGCCGCACGGAAGACCGAGTTTTCAGAGGTACTGACAGCCGAAGCGCTGATCACGTTACACACGTTCGGCAACGCGCTGGCTTATCTGTTGTCCTCGCATCTGGGTGAGACCACGGTTGATATTGGTGAGATCGAAGAGGTCCTGACCGACAACGGCCAACTTGCCCTGCATGGCGCCCTGTGGGAACTGGATCAGGTGCTGGCCAAATACGCCTTGGAGGATGCCCACCTGATCGCGGCCACCAGCGCCTATGCCGAACAACTGATGGAGAAGTCAGCCCTGCGCGCAGGGTCCACAGGTCATCTGGCCCCGTTCCAGAATGCGGCCTGGCATATTGAGGCGGATGATCTGACGATACGGGGGTTCGAGCCCGCTTCAAAGGCAAAATCCACCACCTTGACCATGACGTTCAAGAAGCCGAACGAAGTGGTCGGCAACCATATCGCCAAGTATCAGGCGATGAAGTTAGCCAAGATGGTAATGGCCTATGACTTCGATCGCCGCCTGAACCCGTTTGCCGAACTTGGCGGGTTCATCTTCACCTTCATGGGTGACGGCAAACCGGGCACCGGCAAGACCACACTGATCCAGATGATGGCCGGGCTGATCAACGAGTATTGCCAGAACGCGGGCTATCCGTTCCGCTATCAGAACCTGAGCACGGATAATATCGACAGCTATCAGGGCAAATCCGGCCAGAACGCCAAGGCCTTTATCAACACGATCATCGACCCGTCGGTCATCGGGTTCGGCACCATCGACGATATCGACCAGCTGGCGGGCAAGCGCGGCGACCGGCAGTCGTCAGCCGGGCAGCTGGAGATTACCGCCGTGCTGATGGAAAGCTTTGCCGGTGCCAATACCGTCGTACGCGGCAACTGCACCTTTGGCATGTTCTCGAACTACCCCGAGAATGTGGACGACGCCCTGCGTCAGCGGGCAGGCGCACGGTTTCTGGTGGACGGGCCGCAGACGCGCGAGGATTACATCGACATCCTGCACCTGCTGATGGGTCGCAACCACGACATCCCGCTGGGCGAACACGAGGCTTACGCCGCGCAGGAAATCAAAAAGGCCGTCGCCGCCAGTTTCGAAAGCCATTCCCGCCCGCATGAGGATGCTTTGTTGCAGGTCTATGACCGGGTCTCGGGCGAGATCGGTCAGATGGACACAATTGCCAAGCTGGGTACCTACCTCAAGGCGATCCAACAGGCGGATGAACGGTTCACCGGCCGTGCGATCAAGAACATCACCGACGCGGTCAAGGTCCGCGCGATGGATTTCGAACTGCCCGACGAATGGATGGAAAACCCCGACCTGTTCCTGTTCCGCGACTATGACACCAAGAAGGCCATGATCGAGGACCTGCGCCAGCCGATCACGGTCGAGATGGTGATGCAGGAGATCAATCGCTACGCCGACAGCGAGTTCCGTTACGCCGACAAGAGCGACGAGGTCGCCATCGAAAACGCGGTGCGTGAGATGGGCCGGATGGAAGAGGCCAAGCGGCGGTATCTGGAGGGGAAGGGATGACCTATACCTCGCTGTTCGTCGCAATAGCAGTTGGGTGGGTGGTGCCCTACGCGATATGGTTTTTGGCACCAATTGTCAGAAGGTCCAAGGTTCTGCACGGATCGGTAGCAGCCTTGTTGGTCCCGCTAGTGAATTTGCTGATTTTATATACTTTGAAATCTCTGAGTCTTATATCTGTCGAGAGCATTCCACTCTGGCCGATGGCGATGTTCTCTTCAACCACCTCGATTGGCGTAATCATTGCAGTAGTCGTAAGATTGCACATGCAGAAAGAGGCGTCATGAGCGTCTGGTGTAAACGTCAAAAGGTCATCGCGGCGCAGCCGCGACGCGCCCGACCCGCCCACGTCGTGCCGAAGGCACGCCTTTGGCGTGACGGCGGGCGCGTTCCGCACCCAACCTCAGGCCGGGCGCATCGCTACCGTTGCGCGGGAAGGCAAGGGTCATGATCCGCCTCATCAAAAAAGGCCTGATGTTCGGCAACCTCGTCCACATCTCCAGCCCGGCCTTAGTCGAGAGGTATAACCGCGCGCTGCAGCATCTGGCGGGCAAGACCACTCAGCTTTCGGATTTTCATGTGGATATCTCGGGCTATTCGCCGGAGGTGGGGATTGAGTTGGAGGACGAGCTCTACCTCAACCCCAACGGGGTCAACCGGCAGTTCATCCTGCTGACGACCGAGCAGAAACGCGCGCCTTTGCTGAACGTCAAGTTCTCGACCTCGCGCGATATCCTGCGCGAGTTTATCGAGATGAATGAAGCGCATTTGTTTGCCCTGACCGCCACTGATGCGGTGGCCGGAGAGCTGGTGAACTCGGTCTTCAAGCTCAGCAGTCCCCGTGATTTGTTTAATCTGCGCAAGATCGAGATTGAGGCCGACACCGCAGGCGGCACCTTGCGCAAGGCGCAGCAGCTGGCGGGCATGGTCGAACAATTCAAAACCGCCGAGGACGCCTGGTTCGACGATGTGCTGATCGCGAAGATGATAGAAACGGCCAAGGAAACCGGCGACGTCACGCGCAACCCCGTCCATCTGCGCCACACGGATTTTGAGCAACGCAATTTCTGGACGGCGCATTTCGGCGGGCTGTACCTGTTCCCGGATCTGGACCACCCGGCGGCGATCTGCATGGGTGACAAGCCTGACGATTTGCCGATCAAATACGTTTTTGACCCGTCGCAGCGGAACCAGATTGCAAAGTTTCTGGATTACAATGATCTGGTCGAACCCATCGTTAAGGCGCGCGGCGTGGATGCGGCCGCGATCCTGCAGCAGAAGATGGATTTCCTGACTGTCGACGCGGCAGCGGATGCAGATGTCGACCTGACCGGACTGGACCGAAGCGATATGCGGCGGTTGGCGCGCAATCACTCGGATCGCTTGCCCGAAGCCTATCACGGCCTTGCGCAACTGCTGCGCTGGGCAAGCGACGGGGGGCCGTGGCCGCGTATCACGTCGGATCATCCGGCTTATTTCTACACTTTGCGCGCCGCTGACACGCCGAACCGTGATCTGGTGAATATGCTGCTGGCCGAATTGGCCCCGCTGGATCCACGCCAGATGTTCATCTGCCACAAAGAGCTGTTCTATAACACCTATTCCAGATGGCCCGAGAGCAAGAAAGCCTATGTTGCCGACTTCCTCGCGCGCGAGTATCAGGTGGACAAGCAAGGGGCCCGTGCCGCGCTGTTCGGCCATGAGCCGGACATGAGCGGCGAAGACCGGGTCAGCGATGACATAATCGCGCGGGTCGGTCCGTGGGGTTCGGTAAGGAAAGGCTGAGATGTTCGGGTTATTGCGCCTTTTGCTGATCTTGTTGGTGATCCAAACGATCGCCTATGTCGCGCTGTCTTTCTACTCGCGCGGGATACGCCGTCGTAAACTGGAAAGCTGGTGGGACGAGAAGGGCAAGTCGGGCAATAAGGACGCCTTTGTCGAACGCGGGTTGCATGTGTATGACAATTCGTTCCGGCGCAAACTGATCCTGGGTGTCTATATTGTGCCATGGGTGGCGATTGGCGCGCTGATCTACATCGTGAATTACATGTGAGGGTTTAGGCATGGCCTACGTGAAATGGGCGTTCATCATCATCTTCTGGGGAACGATCGCTGCGGTCCTGCAATACTCGCTGCCGCAACACGACGTTGTGCGTATCGTAAACACCTACGAAGAGCGGCAGGATCTGAACGACTGGACACGGATATTCTGGTCCGAACCCGAAGACCAATCGACCAGCCTGTCTAACCGGGATGTGCAATTCATTCAGGCCGTGCGCGAAAATGGCAAGCCGATCGTGTACCGAAACGAAGACACCGGGTGGGGGTGGCCACCCTACTTCAAGTTCGACACGGCGAACCTTTACACCGAAGCTAATGATGCGAAATCGACCAAGGAAAACCCGAAATGGGTGGTCGTGACCCATTACGGGTGGCGCAATGAGTTCATGTCGATCTTTCCCAACGCCATTTTCATCAAACATGTGGAAGGGCCGGATGCGCAGGTCATTCCCTGGTTCAACATCATTTTCTTGACAATTTTTGCCGCGCTGGTCTGGGCGGTTTGGGTGCGCTGGCGCAGGTTCCGGAAGGCCCGAATTGATCCGATGATTGAGAATGTGGAAGACGGCTTTTATGCTGCCGGCGACGCGATTGAAGAACGCCGAAACAGATTTCAGCGCTGGCTGGACAGCTGGAAGTCGAAATAGGCCTTAACGTCGCGGGCATGTTCTCAGCACGCCCGTTGGGCCAGAGATGCCGGCTACCTGACGACAAATTCTGCGTGCAAGGCACCCGCCGCCTTGATGGTTTTCAAGATGTCGATCATATCCTGGGGCGACACCCCCAGCGCGTTCAGGCCTGCGACAACCTCCGACAGGGTCGTAGCTTCGGGGATTTCGGCAAGGCCAGTTCCTTCTTCCTCTTCGATCCCCGCAATAGTGCGCGGCACGATTACTGTTTCGCCCTTGGCAAACGGGTTGGGTTGCACGGCAATCGGCGCTTCCTGAACTGTCAGGGTCAGATTACCCTGAGAGACAGCCACACGCGATATCCGGACTTCCTGCCCCATAACGATAGTGCCGGACCGCTGATCGACCACCACACGCGCTTTTGCTTCCGGCTCGACCAGAATATTCTCGATACGCCCGATGGCATGGGCCGTTGATACTGCCTGCGTTGCAGCAATGTTGAGCTCAACCGTGCCTGAATCGCGCATGATTGCCACAGCTCTGTTGAACTCGGTATTTATGGCGAATTCGATACGCGCGGCCGTGGTGAAATCGGGTTCTCTCAATGCCAGGCGCATTTGGGTCAGAGTTGACAAGTCGAACTCAATTTCACGCTCAACACGCGCGCCGGACGGGATCACGCCCGAGGTTGGCACCCCGCGCACGACCGACGTGGCCTCTCCTTCAGCGGAAACGCCACCCGCAAGGATTGTGCCTTGTGCAACCGCATAGATTTGCCCGTCTGCTGCGTTAAGTGGGGTCATAACCAGCGTCCCACCCAATAGGCTGTTTGAATCGCCTATCGCCGAAACCTGTTGATTTCCGCTGAGAAGTGACCCGGTAGGCCCCAAAATTTTCACTGAGAATTGACCCATGTGAACAACTTGCCC
>NZ_JBXWQT010000040.1:0-1778 GCF_059612525.1 Ruegeria sp. SAZD013
AGCTCCCCCTATTACTGTGCGACTTTTTGTTTGTGTTTGTTGAACTGTTGGTCGAAGAGGTTTTTGAAGGGGCCGTTTTTCTGCATGAGTTGGTCGAGGTTTCCCTGTTCGGCGATAGCGCCGTCCTGGATGACGATGATCTTGTCTGCCTCCAGCACGGTTGACAGGCGGTGGGCGATGACGATGACGGTGACATCCTGTGTCAGGGCGTCCAGCGCCTCTTTGACCAGCGATTCCGATTCCGCGTCCAGCGCGCTTGTGGCCTCGTCCAGCAGCAGGATCTCGGCCTTGCGCAGAATGGCACGGGCAATCGCGATGCGCTGTTTCTGGCCGCCCGACAGAAAGGTTCCGTTCTCGCCCACCGGGGTCTCATAGCCCTGCGGCAGGTCGGTGATGAACTGATGCGCATGTGCGGCCCGGGCTGCCGCGATCACCTCTTCGTCGCTCGCATCGGGCGCCGAGCAGCGCAGGTTGTCCATCACCGAGGCCGAGAACAGGAACGTATCCTGACCGACATACGAGATTTTCCGCCGCAGCGAGGCAAAGCTGACATCCCTCAGGTCCCGGCCATCGATCTCGACGCTGCCCTGATCGGGGTCGTAAAACCGCATGATCAGGCCAAACAACGTGGATTTGCCACCACCGGACTGGCCGACAAGGGCGGTGGTTTTCCCGGCCTCGAAAGTGGCGCTCATGTTGTCGATCACCGGCACCGTGCCCTGATAGCCAAAGGTCACATTGCGCAGCGTGATCTGTCCGGGGCCGTCACTCAGGTCACGGGCCCGGGGGCTTTCTACCATCGTGTCCTCCTGATCCAGCAGGCTGAACAACAGGCCGACCCCGACCATGCAGGTTTCAATCTGGACCCGCATCCTGGACAGGCGCTTGGCAGGTTCATAGGCCATCAGCAAAGCGGTGATGAAGGACATCAGCTGACCCGCGGTCGGCTGTTCGGTGCCCGCGATGCCCATCGTGCTGACAATGAGAACCCCGGCAACCGCCAGACCGGCCAGAAACTCCATCAGCGGGCTGGCAATGGCCTGCAGCCGGGCGATGTCGTTCGAGCGCTGTTCGACCTTCCGGATCGCGGTCTCCATTCGGTCGATCATGCGATCTTCAAGCGCAAACACCTTGATCACCTTGATCCCCGCCGAGGTCTCCTGCAGCACCCGGATGATCTCTGCCAGCGATTTGAACTCGGCCTGCATGATCGAGCGCACGCTTTTCAGCAGATACCGCACCCCCAGCAGGGCAATCGGGCCCACCACAAAGAACATCACCGACAGGACCGGCTGCTGATACACCATGACCACAATCAGGCCGACCAGGGTCAGGGCATCGCGGACAAACCCGGTGACCAGAACATCGATCAGGCTCCGGGCCGATTGCGCGCCATTGGTCGTGCGCATCAGCAGATCCGACGATTCAGTGGTCGAGAAGAACGACACTCCGTGCCGGACCAGCTTGCGGTACAGCTTCTCCTGCTGCTGGGCCACAATCCGGTTGCCCGCGCGTGCCAGAAAAACGGCCTGAATATACGAGGCCACCGCCTTGGTCAGGAACAGAAGCACAACCCCCAGCGCAATGACATGCACCCATCCCCGCAATTCCGGGCTGGTCATGGCATCGATGATATATTCCATCATGTAAGCCGAGCCGGCGGTGGTGACCGCCACCGCGATCATCGCCAGGATCGCTATGCCGTAAAGCCCGCCCTGCGCATAAAAGCTCTCACCGACAAGCCGGCCCATATAGCCCGATCGCCACTTGTTCCAGGC
>NZ_JBXWQT010000041.1:0-28933 GCF_059612525.1 Ruegeria sp. SAZD013
CTGTCCTTGTCGCTCAGCACCGGGTTCCCCTGCAAGGGCCAATCAATACCACAGCTGTCCCAGCGCACACCCCCATCAGCATCCGCATTGTAAGAGCTGGTACATTTGTAGCAGATTTCGGTGTCGGGCTCTAACGTCACAAAACCATGGGCAAAACCCGCCGGCACCCAAAGCTGTCGCCCGTTCTCAAAGCTGAGCTCGATGCCGAAAGATTGCCCATAGGTCGGCGATCCCTTGCGGATATCGACAGCGACATCATAAAGCGCCCCCCGGCCCGCCCGAACCAATTTGCCCTGCGCATGCGGAGGCGCCTGAAAATGCAGGCCGCGCAATGTCCCCACCGCGGACGACAACGAATGGTTGTCCTGCACAAACTCCGGCAACACAACCCCAGCCTCTTCCAGCCGCGCCTTGTTCCAGCTTTCAGAAAAAAAACCCCGCAAATCCCCATGCCGCTGCGGGCGAATAACCAACACACCCGACAACCCCGTCCGCTCAATCTCCATAACACCTAACCTCAACCGTCTGTTGCATACGTTTTGGATTTGCCGCACGTATCTGAAATGTGACTTCGATTCGAAATTTTCAGAGCGTAGTTAACTGACCGCGCGAACAAGTTGAATGGGTAAGCTCTTTTGTCGAGTTTTACGTCTGATGGCTTTGGCGACCTTCTTGACGGGGCTCTTTGCTGAACTTCTGGTTGTCCATTCCTTGCCGGTGGCCACAAATGCAATCACGTGAAGAGTAAAACGCTTTGTTTGGAACGAAAGAGCGGAGGAAAGAAACGGGAAAAGCGGCGGTATCGGATTCGAGCTGCTACAAAACGTAACGGCTCAAATCCGCCGACTTGGTCAATTCGCCCAGATTGTCGTTCACGAATTGCGCATCGACCGTTATTTCCGTTCCGGCCCTGTCTGGTGCGGTGAATGACAGCTCTTCAAAGACCCGTTCCATGACGGTGTAAAGCCTCCGCGCACCAATGTTTTCAACGCTTTGATTCACGTCGGCTGCGATCCGCGCCAGGGCGGCAATACCATCCTCGGTAAACCCAACCGTAACCTCTTCGGTGGCCATGAGGGCCGTGTACTGACGGGTCAATGCGTTGTCGGTTTCGGTCAGGATACGAACGAAGTCTTCCTCGGTCAGCGCGCGCAGCTCTACCCGGATGGGCAGACGGCCCTGCAATTCGGGCAGAAGGTCTGATGGTTTGGCGATATGGAACGCACCGGATGCGATGAACAGGATGTGGTCGGTTTTAACTGGACCGTGCTTTGTCGAGACGGTTGTGCCTTCGATCAGGGGCAGCAGGTCGCGCTGCACCCCTTCACGACTTACATCACCACCACGCGCTTCTGTGCGGGCACAGACCTTGTCAATCTCGTCCAGAAAAACGATGCCGTTCTGCTCCACCGATTCCAATGCGGTGCGGGTGACCGTCTCATCGTCCAGCAGCTTGTCGGCCTCTTCCCCGATCAGCACCTCATAGCTTTCGGCGACAGTCAGACGTTTTCTAACAGTGCGCCCGGCAAACGCCTTACCGAAGATATCGCCCAGATTCATCATCCCCATCTGACCGCCAGGCTGTCCCGGAATATCGAACATCGGCATTGGGTTTGAACTGTCCGCGACGTCCAGTTCAATGACCGTCTCATCCAGCTCACCCGACTTGAGCTTTTTGCGGAACATCTCTCGTGTGCCTTCACGGGCATCCGTACCAGCGATGGCGTCAATCACGCGGTCTTCGGCGGCCTGATAGGCTTTGGCCTTGACATCTTCGCGCATGAATTCCCGAGTTTGCAGAATGGCGGCATCGGCCAGATCGCGGATGATCTGTTCCACGTCGCGACCGACATAGCCAACCTCGGTGAACTTCGTGGCTTCGACCTTGATAAAGGGTGCGCGCGCCAGCTTGGCCAGACGGCGGCTGATCTCGGTTTTGCCGACACCGGTGGGGCCGATCATCAGGATGTTCTTTGGATACACCTCTTCGCGAATATCGTCCGGCAACTGCTTGCGGCGCCAGCGGTTGCGCAGGGCAACGGCCACGGCGCGCTTGGCATCCTTTTGCCCGATAATGAAACGATCCAGTTCCGAGACAATCTCGCGCGGGGTCAGGTCGGTCATATGTGTTCTATCCGTTTGTTTCGCACCGGAACCTAATCATAAGCTGCAAAAACACAAGCTGATCACAAAAAACTCACGCCAACACACGAACCGAACACGGAAATTCGAGGTGATGTGAATCGCCACACAGATATTTGCTGCGCATAGTCTCCGTCAACGGGCAAAGTCGCCCGCACTTATCTAATGGAGAACATAAAATGATGACTCGTCGTTCACTTTTTCTGAACGCGGCTGCCACTGGCGCGGCTCTGACTCTGGTCGGCACCAATGCGGCTTTGGCCGGGGGTGACAAGAAAAAGGGTCATTTCGAGGGGCGCTCGAAGCACGAAACCAGCGGCTCGGTCAAAGTAAAAAAGGATGGCGATCGTTATATCGTTGAATTAGGCAACGACTTTTCGTTGGACGGTGGCCCCGACCCGCGTGTGGCATTCGGTAAGGATGGCGAATACGACCCGTCATCTAAGCTGGGTGCACTGCTGAATTTGAAAGGCAAGCAATCTTATGCGGTGCCTCCAACTATGGACATCTCGGGCTACAACGAAGTTTACATCTGGTGTGAGGTCGCTGGCGTCCCGCTGGGTGTTGCGTCGCTTAAATAATCTGAACGACAGAGGCCGGATCATCCGGCCTCTAATCCGTCGTTAGCTGACACGGCGCATATCTGCTACACTCGCCCCAAAGCACTTGAGCACGGGGCGAGTTGTATGACGAAAATTGCCAAGATCACCCTGCTGTTCGTGGTGTTCGTGGACCTGATCGGACAAGGTCTGGTCTTTCCCATCATCAATTCGCTGATCATGGAAACGAGCTCCGGTTTCCTGCCGGAAAGCACGCCTGTCGGCCGCAGGCATTTTTATTATGGTCTGGTGATCGGGTGCTTTTTCCTGTCGTGGTTTCTGGGCGTTGTTTATGTCTCGAAAGTGTCTGACTCGATTGGGCGAAAGAATGCATTGCTGGTCTGCCTTGGGGGGGCGCTGGCCGGATATGCGTTGACCATTGTGGCGCTTTATCTCAATAACCTGCTTCTGCTGATCGTTGGCCGTTCGATTACCGGGTTCACTGCGGGTAATCAGCCCATCGCGCAGGCGGCGATGATCGATGGCAGCACCGACGCGTCTGACCGGGACCGAAACATGGGCTACATCGTGACAGGTGTTAGCTTTGGCCTTGTCGGCGGGCCGATCATAGGCGCGGTTTTGTCGGATTCGGCGTTATTCGGCGGCTTTGCCACGTTGAAAACCCCGTTCTATGGCGCGTTCGTGTTGGTTCTGGTGGCGATATTTCTGGTGCTGCTCTTTTTCAAGGACACCCGAACCAAGCGCGAGCCTTTTGTGTTTCGCCCCCGTGATATTACCGACAGCCTGATCGCAGTTGGCGAACACCCGCTGGTTCTGAAAATCCTGCCGGTTTATTCGTTTTTCATGATCGCCAATGTCACATTCTACGTGTTTGTCGACAATTTCCTGACCAGCGCATTCGGGTATGGGGTCATCGGGGGCAGCGTGGCGATGGTGGTCATCGGTGTGGCGCTGGCCTTTTCCAGCACGTTCCTGGTGAAGCCTGCCCAGGAAAGGTTCAGCAAACACGCGATCATTTACACGTCGCTTGTGGTGATGGTCATTTGCGGGTTTGCCTTTGCCTTCAGCCCAAGCGGTGTATTCAGCTATGTCCCGGTGTTTTTCTTCTATTTCCTGTTCGGGGTCGCCTATCCAACACTGTTGGGCCTGTTCTCCTCAAGCGTCAGCGAGGCGGATCAGGGCTGGGCCATGGGCGTGGCCACCGCCGTGTTCTGCCTTGCGGGGGGGATCATGTCACTGATCGGTGGCGGATTGATGAGCATCGATATCCGCGTGCCCTATTACATCGTGATCGTAGCGGCGGTCCTGGGGTTGATCGGCATGCACCGTCGATGGAAAGGCAAAGAGATCAAAGCGCTTTTAGCCTGAGATCGTCTCAACCGTCAGGTTGCCATTGGTATAGACGCAGATATCTGCTGCGATGGCCATGGATTGCCGGGCGATGTCCTCTGCGGATCTGTCGCTGTCCATCATGGCACGCGCGGCGGCCAGAGCGAAGTTGCCTCCCGACCCGATGGCAGCCACATTGTGTTCGGGTTCCAGAACATCCCCTGCCCCGGTGATGACAAGCAGATCCTTGCCGTCTGTCACGATCAACATCGCCTCAAGTTTTTGCAGATACTTGTCTGTGCGCCAGTCCTTGGCGAGTTCAACCGAGGCGCGGGCCAGTTGGCCGGGCGTAGCTTCAAGCTTGGCTTCCAGCCGTTCCAGCAACGTGAAGGCATCCGCTGTCGATCCGGCAAAACCTGCCACGATCTCGAACCCTCCGGGAGACAGGCGGCGCACCTTGCGCGCGGTGCCCTTGATCACGGTCTGACCCAGACTCACCTGACCGTCGCCGGCAATGACGACATGACCGTCCTTCTTGACGCCGATAATCGTTGTGCCGTGCCAACCGGGAAAGTCGTTATCTGCCATGATCGTCTCCGCTTTTGCTGGCGGTATATATGGGCCGGACCGGTTGTTGGCGCAACCCATTGCCAAACTGCCCAAAAGATATGCAAAAAATGCAATTCGGGGTTACCGGACCAGCAATTGTGAGTCCGGCCAAGCGGTACTAGATGAGGCTCACAACCGACGACGGGTCGGCTGTTTCTTCAATAAGGACTGCGCACATGGCAACCACAGCTAATATTCATGCGCCGCTCGGAGCAGCTACCATCCTGCACGTGGCGGACGTTTTCATCAATGCATTCGACAGTGTTGTCGCATGGAATGAAGCACGTAAAACACGTAACCTTCTGTCGGAACTCAGCGACACGCAGCTGGACGATATCGGTCTGAGCCGCGCGGATATCGCAAAAATCTAATCCAACCGACGGATCATCAAACCGAACCAGCCGCCCGGATTTCCGAGCGGCTTTTTCGTTGCTCAACTCTGGATGTATTTCCCGGCAAGATCGGGTAAAAAAGCTTCGACCGCGGCAGTTGCAATGACGTGCAGAGTGCCAGCTTCTTCATCAGCGACATCCAGACCACCTTTGACCGCGCGAACCTCGACCCGGCCGCGCGGCAAGTCGGCAGCAACCAGCTCGCAATTCACCTGCTCCGGATTCTGAACGCCGATTGTCACACGCACGCGCATTTCGTTGTGATCGATCCCCAGCTTTGAAAACAGCGTGATGGATGAATGATGCAGCGCGTCCTGTACCGCGCGGCGGGCTGCTTTGGTATAATCCTGGTCATAAAGGTCATTGCCGGTGCCCATTTCCAGGATGATCCGCTTTTCACTCATTGCGCCGGGTCCATGTCGAAAGAAACGATCAGTGCAGCGTTGGCTATCACCGTGTGGTCGTCACCATTCGGTTTTTCGATGTCCAGCCCACCTTTTGTGACGGTAATGTTGGGCTGACCATAAGGGAAAACGGCTTTGAGGGCGTCGGTATCCACTTGATCCGGCTGCTGCACGCCGATCTCGGCATCGATGATCATCGCCTCTTTCGGGAAACCAATAAGTTCGGCCATATTGACCGAGTTGTGCCACAGCGCGTCCCTGATCGCCCGCAGCGACGCCTCGGTATAGTCCATCCGGCGCAGGGATGTGCCCATCCCGAATTCTACAAGAACGCGCGTTTTTGCCATTGGTTTCCCCGCCGTTTCAACAAAAAAGGCGCCCCAATCTGAGACGCCTTTCGAACAATCCGTTATCGCCAGATCAGATGGATTCGTCGATCCAGCTTTGCAGCGCGGCTTTGGGGGCAGCGCCTGCGCGGTTCGATACAACCTGACCGTCCTTAAAGATGAACAGCGCCGGGATGCCGCGCACGCCCATGGCGGCGGCAGAGTTCGGGTTGTTGTCCACGTCCACCTTGGCGATCTTGACCTTGCCGCCATATTCGGCGGCCAGCTCTTCCAGTGCCGGACCAATCTGCTTACAGGGTCCGCACCATTCGGCCCAGAAATCCACTACAACTGGAACGTCCGAGTTCTTGACTTCGGCGTCAAAGGTTTCGTCGGTGACGGCTACGGTCGACATATTATGTCTCCTGAATGAAATGCGCTTGGGCTGTGAAGGTAGGGGTGGCAGTAGGCAAGGTCAAGATATCTGGGTGCAGGCCACGGCATCCGTCACAAGATCGTGTGGCAACCACATAAGATTTGCCGTTCTTGTCCAAAGGATTGCGGTGCGTATCTTATAGTCCGGATAGATCTGCGACAGGGCCTGCGCATACGCGCCCATTTGGCGAAGCAACCCTTCGGGGCAATCTTCGACCCGGTTCGGAACGGTGGCATTTGATTTGAAATCAATTACATGGACTTCGGTGTCCGTCACGATCAGGCGGTCGACAATCCCATACATTCGCTGCCCGCGCAGGTCGGCAGTTACAGGTACTTCGGCCAATGTGTCCGGCGTGAAAATGTGTCGCAGGCTTTCGGATGTCAGCACGCCTGTGACTTCGGTCAGCAATGCGTTCTGATCCTCTTGCCCCATGCCGGGCAGCAGGCGGGCGCAAAGCTCTGGCCAGTGGTCCTGCGTGACTTTGGGCAGATGCTCAAGCAGCAGGTGCACGCGGGTTCCGCGCAGTTTGGCAGCGTCTTCATCCAGACCAGCGTCACCTGGCAACGCCTTGGCCCCACCCAGATCCGAAGGGCTGATGGTGGCCGCAGGTACAACCGGTTCAGGTGCAGGGTGCAGGAACATATCAGGTAGATCTGAATGTTTAGCCGATGCGCGTGACAGCTCAACCAGTGGAAACCCATCCCAGTCGCCATGGGACAGCCGACGTGTATCTGAACCAGGCAGTTGCGTTGCCCCGGCCCTTTCCATCGCTGCTTCTACCATCTGGTACCAGCTGTTGCCATCTTTACCCAAATCACCTGCCGCTGCCACGATCAGCCACTTTTCAGCCCTTGTTAGAGCCACATAAAGCAAGCGAAGCCGTTCATTTTCCTCGCGGGTGCGCGCCTCTGTCCGGGCGCGAGTGATCAGGTTCGGCGATTGGTCTGCCGAAACCTTCCACAGGGGTGTCCCGTCTGCCACCATGATTTCGGCGTCGCGTGGCGGCTGGCGTTTGCCGGTATCAGGCAGAATGACGATCGGAGCCTCCAGACCTTTCGAGCCGTGCACCGTCATCACCCGGATCATATTTCCGACCCCGCTCATCTGTCGTTTGATCTCCAGATCGTCGGTCTGCATCCAGACCAGAAATCCAGTCAGGCTGGGGATATCCGTCCGCTCGTAGGCCAACGCCTGCGATAGCAGGGCATTGATACCGTCCTCAGCCTCGGGTCCCAGTCGGCCCAACAGGTTTCGTCGCCCGTCGTGTCGGGTCAGAATGCGTTCAATCAGGTCATAGGGGCGCAGAAAGTCGATCTGACTGCGCAGATCGTTCAGAACGGCCAGAGTTTTGGGGAAATCGTCGGCGCGTCTGCGCAAAGCAGCCCACAGGAATTGCTCCTCCCGCCGATGGGCAAGATCGAAAAGCTGCTGCTCGGACCATCCGAACAGTGGGGATTTCAGAACTGTCGCCAGCGACAGGCTGTCTTCGGGCGTCGCCAGAAAGCTAAGCAGCGCAGCCAGATCCTTGACCGCAAGTTCGGCACCCACTTTCAGCCGGTCCGCCCCGGCGATGGGAAGCCCGGCAACCTTGCAGGCGCGGATGATCTCGGCGAACAGGTCAGACCGGCGTTGCACAAGGATCAGAAAATCACCGGGCTGAACTTTGCGTCGAACAAACTGGCCCTGTGTGTCCCCGTCTTCAGGTATAGTTTCGCCGTCATCGATCATTTTTTTGATCGACGCAGCCACCCGTTCGGCCAGAATAACGGTATGGTGCCGTGATCCGGGCCGGTCCACCGGATCGGTCCAATCCCCCTCCTCCGCGTCCTCGACTTTCTCGACGACGGGCCAAAGATCAACCCGACCGGGCAAATCGGATTTGAAGGCGCGGTGCTGACTTTCCTTCTGAAATCCTGCATCGGCGCGGTTTTCAAAAAGCGTGTCGACCAGAGACAAGATCGCGCTGGAGGATCGAAATGAATATTCCAGCGTTGAATCCCACAGTTTAGAGCCTGATTCAGAGAGTTTCCGGTCAAACTCTTCCTGCATACGGTCAAAGGCTTGCGGGTCGGCGCCCTGAAAGGAATAGATCGATTGTTTTTTATCGCCGACAACAAAGATAGTGCGCTCGACCCCTGATCGGGCCCCTTCCCCGCTGGTGAATTCCTGAGCCAGTTTTTCCACCACATCCCATTGATCGGGGCTGGTGTCCTGCGCTTCGTCGACAAGAATGTGGTCGATACCCCCGTCCAGACGGTACAGCACCCATTCGGCCACCGCCGGGTCATTCAGAACCTGACGTGCGCGCAGGATTAGATCGTCGAAATCCAGCCACCCCCGCAACTGCTTGCAGCGCTCATATTCCGGTAGGAATGCAGCGGCAAAGCGGTGCAAAACGGCGGTTTTCTGGGCAGCAACCAGCGCCAGTCGGCGTTCACGCGCAGCTTCGACCCGCAGCATGAGAGCTTCGAGTTGAGGCATCCGGTCCGCCAGCGCACCTTCTCGAAGGGGTTTGGTGGGAAAGCCGTTGATCTTGGCGGTGAACGGTTCTTTTGCGCCTTTTCCGGTCAGCAGCACGTCTTCCAGCATGGGCAAGTGAGCCAATCGTGCTTCGGTGAACCCTGCCAGCCTTGCCTCAGCCTTGGCATTATTGCCGCCACTTTCGAGCAATAGGGGCAACATTGACTGGATTAACTCGACCTCACCCCCCAGAAAAACGCTTTGGAACAACGCATTATCGTTAAAATTCGAGGGCAGATCGAAGCGTTGCAGCAGATCAGACCAATCCAGTTGTTGCGCGAACAGGTTGCGCTTTTGGGCGATCGCCGCAGTTAGCTTGTCAAAGCCTGTACCGGTGACAAACCGGGCCACGTCTTCGATCAGCCTTGCTTGCGGGCCTTCCGCGAAATCTTCAACAATTTCTTCCCTCAGCAAAGCTGCCGCACGGTCTTCCATTTCCGAAAACTGCGGGCTGACCCCGGCCTCGAGCGGGAAACGACGCAGCAACGAGGCGCAGAAAGAATGAATTGTCTGGATTTTCAAGCCGCCCGGCGTCTCAATGGCGCGGGCAAACAGGGTGCGCGCTTGTGCCAACCGGTCTGAATCGATGGCGCCGGTCACGCCCAGTTCGGCCAGGTCCTTTTGCAGCCTGGCATCTTCAAGCATTGCCCATTTGCCAAGACGGTCAAACAATCGGTTCTGCATCTCGCTGGCAGCAGCTTTGGTATAGGTCAGGCAAAGAATGTGTTGTGGCTGGACGCCACCCAGCAGCAGGCGCGCCACCCGATCGGTCAAAACCCGTGTCTTCCCTGACCCTGCATTGGCGGCCAGCCAGGTCGAGGCATCGGGTCGCGAGGCCTGCACCTGCCGTTCGGTTGCTTCGTTGCGCGCGCTCATGTCAGATCCTCGGGGCGCGTTTCGGCTGTCCGGTCCCACTCGCCGAACCGGGCAAGATGATCATAGTCACCGATATCCGTATCTTTGTGCAGCATTCGGCGGGACGAATACCCCTGATCAGACTCTAAATAGGCTGATATCAACTCTTTCAGCTCGGTCAAAACCTTGTCGGCGGGTTCTTTCAGCAGCGGCGCGGGCACCTCATTATAGGCACCACCCATACCGATGAAGATGGCCTCTGCCACCGCCATCGGGTCAAGCCCCTCGATACCGCCCTGCTCGGCCATTGCGGCCTCGATCAGCAATTGCTTGTCGAATTTGGATTGCTGGCTTTCTGTTGGAGGCGCGCCGGTTTTATAGTCGATGATCCGCAAGGCCCCCCGGCTGTTGTGATCGATCCGGTCAGCGCGCCCTGTGATGGTGAAGTCCAACGGGTTCAGCACCAGCTTCATCGCCGCTTCAAAGGCCACTGGCCCACCGTCACCCCGGCGCGAAAGTTCAGCGCTGATAAAGTCGTCTGCGATCCGTTCCAGCCGCGCCAGCCACAGATGTCGCGCCGTGGGCCAGGCGACATGCTGCTCCAGTAATGTGTGCGCGCGTTTCAGAAAATTCTCACGCGTCAGCAAAGCGTTGTCGAGCACGCTATCCTTGACGAAATGTTCGAGGATTTCGTGGATCACGATCCCCCGCAGCAACGCGTCGGGTGCCTGGACAAGCGGATCGAGAGGTTTCAACCGCAGCACATGCTTGGCGTAAATGGCATAGGGATCGCGGATCAGTCGCTTGATTTCCGTTACTGACAGGTGACGCGGACGCGCGACAACTGGCGGGCGCGGGGATGGGCGTGGCGCGGGGTCAATGCGCGGCGTGTCTTCCAGAGCCTCGGACCAGTTCAGCCAGTTTTGGCCACGGGCGCGCATTTCGGCCAGCGCTTGGGGGCCACCCTGCTCAGGCAGACCCTGCAACAGGTTTGTCAGCCGGTTCACCCAACGAGACGGCACCATTTCCGCATCATCCGAGCGGGTTGCGCGGGTTAGCCAGACCTCGGGCGCGCCGATGGCCTGTTGAAAGTCATGCGCCGACAGGCCGATCCGGCGTTCAGGCAATAACAGGCCCGCCCTGTCGCGCATCTGTCGGTTCAGCCAGGGGTCGGGCGCCGGCGCCCCTGGCCAACTGCCTTCATTCAATCCGCCAAGGATCAACAGGTCTGCACCTTGTACCCTCGCTTCGAGTGTGCCCCAGATCATGATATGCGGATGCGGCGCATCGCGGTCGCGGACCTCTTCCCCGGCAAGCAGCGCGCCCAGAAGATTGGCAAAATCATAGGCTGTCATCGGCCCGCCATGTTGCGCCTCATCCCTGAGAGAATTCAGCACTGCCAGCGCCTTTTGACCCGCGTTCTTGTCCCACAGCGTGCCGGTTTCACCTGCGCTGCCAGCCGAGATCGCCTCGGCCAGTGTTGTGAGCCGATCTACCCAGTCGGAAAGCGCCAACTCGCCACTGATCTGCTGATCGCAGAAGTGGTGAACAACCCAATGGACCCAGCTTTCGAGGGCTTCTTTGCGTACTGCAAATGCGGTGAGGCTGGTGCCATCCGGAAATGGTGGGCCATTGCGGCGCAGATCCAGTTCCAGATCACGCGTGTGCAGCAAATGTTTACCGCGTTCACTGCCGTCATGGCACAAAGGGTGCTTTAGCAAGGTAAGCAGCGCCTCGCCCTCCAGACGGCGCGTGAACAGACCAGCCACATGTCGCAGAAACCGGCCCGGGGGCGAGAGTTGCAGCGGCAGACCGGCGCTGTCATCTGCCAGAATGTTCCACCGATCCAGCGCGGCGCTTACCTGACGGGTCAACATGCGATCCGGCGTAATCAGGGCGGCGGTCTGACCGGTTTCGGCAGCTTGTCGCAGGCGCAGGGCAATGGCCAAAGCCTCGTCCCGCGGTGATTGCGCCTCGATCAGTGTCAGGTCTTTGGTTGCGCCGAGTAGATCAGCCAGTTTCGGGCCTTCGCTCATCCAGGCATCGGTGATCGGGGCTGGGCGCAAAGCCAGGGAAACCAGACGGTTACGGGCAGGCGAGGGGGCGTTCAGGTCTGTCCATGGAGTAATCTGGCCGGGTGACAGGCCCAGCCCGCGCATCAGCTTTCGAAACCGGTATTGTGGATGATCTTCCGAAGTCAACGCATCATCCAACCCTTCCCAAACGTGATCCGGCTGGTCGAAATCGTATCCGGGCAGTACCAACGCCCCTTGTGGCAAGCGCGCGACGGCATCCATCAGCATCAGCGTGGTGCCGCGCGAACCGGACGACCCGGCCAGAACAACCGGATGCAGGGGGGGATCGGTTTGCCAGCGGGCGATCAGGTTTTCGACCACGCGACGTTGGCGGGCCTGCGCGTCCATCACCTGCGAGCCCGTGTCAATGAAATGATCTGCGATACCGATAAAGGTCTGAGCCCGCGCCCAATGGCCGGACATGTCGCTGACATCCAGCCCCCGGATCGTGTCCGGTGACACACCTTCGCCCTGCATTTCGTCGATCAGCGCCGCCAGACTGTCGGACAGGTCAAAAATCGACGACCGGGCGGCCAGATCCGGTTGTTGTTCCAACAATTTGGCCACCAGCTGAGACAATTCCAGACGCCGCCGAAGGGGCGGGATGGCAGGTGGAATATGCGCCAGATCAGCGTTGTCCCCCAGATCGGTTAGCAGCGATATGCGGGGCAGCAGGCATGGTGGCCCCTGATTGAACAGATCACGTACGCGCCGTTCCATACGCCGCGTGTTCAACACCAGCCCCACCCGCGCCAAAGCCTCGGGCGGGCCTGAACAACGCCGCCTCAGGCCGTCGACCAACGCCTTGGGGAAATCCGTACCGGGCGGGACGGCGAAGACGCGGGGCAGGGGTCCGGGGTCAAACATCTGCCAGCAAATCCTCGGCCAGAGCGATCCCATCTGGGTGGCCCACATCACACCAGCGACCGGGATACTCAATGCCGAACAAACGCCCTTGATCGTGCATCTGGTTCCAAAGCAGGTTCAACGAAAACGCCGGTTGCGAAATGGCGTGCAACCCTTGTGTCTTGAGGATCTGCGCGCCGCCGTAAACCAAGCCGGGCCCACGCGTGATCCGCCCCACCTGATCGGCGGTAAAATCACCCGGCCTGTCGTGACCAATGGCCTGCGCAGTCGGAACACACATCAAAAGCGCATCCATGCGGGACGGGTCCCATGCGTTTTGCAGCAGCATCAATGGATTTGGGCCGGACCAGATTGCGTCGGTATTCAGTGTGAACACAGGGTCGGTGCCCAGCAATGGCAGGGCTGCGCGCAACCCGCCGCCGGTTTCCAAAATCTCCGGCTCTTCCGGCGATATCAGAATGCCTTTGGGCCTGAGATGCGCGTCGAGCTGATCGGCGTGGTAATGCACGTTTGCCACTGTGCGAACAGGGCCAAGGTTGTCGACAAGATCCAGCGCGTGGTCGATCAGGGCGCGCCCGGACACTTCGATCAGCGGTTTGGGTCGGTCCTTGGTCAACGCGCCCATACGGGTGCCAAACCCGGCGGCAAACAACATTACGGCAAAGGGTGATCCGGTCATTGGGGCCTCAGCCTGGCCAAATTCTGAGGTGTTGGTCGGGGCAGAGCGTCGTGCAGCAGCGAGGCCACCGAAACAAGGGCAGGGTGTTCCAGATCCCTCATGAGGTGCGACCAGACCGCCGGGATCATGTCCAGATATTGCGGCTTGCCGTAGTCGGTTGCCAGCCGCGAAAAACCGCCAAGGATGCGAAGATTTCGCTGCGCGCCCAATACGCTGTACGCGGTACGAAATTCGTGATCGTCCATACCTGACCCTGCAATATAGCGGTTGATCATCTGCATTTCTGTCCCGACCGAAACATCGCGGCGAATGTCCTGAAGCAAGGACACCAGATCATAGGCGGGGTGCCCCAGCATGGCCAATTGGAAATCCAGCAATCCGACGCGCCTTATGCCGTCGCGCTTGGGCAGCCACAGAAGGTTTTCTGCGTGATAGTCCCTTTGAATGACAACTTTGTCCCCAGAGGTTTCGCGGTGCAAAATATCTGCAAACCGAAGTTCGAACCGGTCCAGAACGCCCTGATCAACATTGCCCTGAATGCCAGCGGCGTATTTCGTAAGCGCCAGTGCCGCCAGGTCCGTCATCAGGGCTGGATCGTAAGACGGTAGTGATAATATTGGCGCCTGATGCAGGTGCAGCAGCACGTCTGTCGCGGCCTCGTACAAAAGGCGTTCTTTGGACGGGTCTTTTTTAAGGACGCGTGCAAACAGATCATCACCCAGATCTTCCAGCAGCAGAAATCCATATTCAGCGTCTTCTGCGTAAATCTCGGGCGCACTCAGGCCAATCGAACGCAGATACTCGGCAACACGCACAAACGATTCGACGCTTTCGCCCTTGTCAGGTGGTGCATCCATCAGGACAGCCGTTCGCCCACTGACCGGATCGGTCACGCGTTCGTACCGGCGGTTCGATGCGTCGCCGGCCAGTGGTGCACGCGTTGCCCCGACCCAAGGAGTTTGTGCAATAAGGGCCTCTGCCAGGACTGTCCTGTTTGTCATCCGGCATTCTCCAACTTGTCTACCCATTTCGGATCGGTCCATGACAAGGACATGTGGCGGGTTTCTTCTGTGTCATGGTCTGTTTCGAAGGCCAGTTTTAACGCAGCGACAGGGGCTAGTGTGCCCAGTTTTTCCGGCCATTCCACAAGGCAGATTGCTGTGTCAAAGGCTTCAACCAAACCCAGCTCATCCACTTCCTCTAACGCGTTCAGCCGATAAAGATCGCAGTGCCAGATCTCACCGGCAGGGGTGTCATAGGTCTGAACCAAAGTGAATGTGGGTGATGGCACGTCTTCCGGTTCAGGCATAAGTGATTGAATGAGGTTGCGCGCGAAATGCGTCTTGCCGCTGCCGATTGCGCCGCTAAGCAACAGGACATCCCCGGAACCAAGCGAAGACCCGACACGGGCCGCGAAATCTGCGGTTTCATCGGGCGATTTAAACGTCAGGGTTTGGGAGGTCGTCGTCATGGCGTCACAATGACGTTCTGCCCAATCGGCTGCAACCCCGGTTCAGGCGCTGATCTGTTCCAACGGGGCGGTTTTTGTCAGAGGATCCACGGGTGCAAACCGCACGATCGTCGCACCGTTATGAACTGGTGAAACCGTGCAGTCTAAAGTGATGCCTGACCGCATCCGGATTTCAGCCGTCCATTCCGCCCGGTTATCCCGCATTTCGACAAAATCCCGGATCTCTCCGAGGATCGGCGTAGCAACACAATGGTCCTGCCACCGCCGCGTAACATCGGTGACCGTGTCGGTCTGAAAGCCGATTTCCTGTGCGTCGCCCCAAAGCTTTTCGTAGGCGTAGTTGGTAAGGGCCAGGGTGCCATCATCGGCAAATACAGCGATTGCATCGGCCAGCTTGTCCAATATGGATTGCATCAGATCCATCTCGGACCGGAAGCGTCGCGTCAACGTGATTTCGGCAGTAATATCTTCGAACAGAAACGCAACGGCCCCATCGGGATGCGGCCTGCCGCTTACAGAATAAACTGAGCCAGAGGGCAGCGACCATGTTTCGTGATAATTACCGCCCTCGGCTGCTTCGAGCAGGTCGTTCATCTGACGCCGCCATGTACGGTAGTTCTTGGGCTCTGGCATCATGTGCTGATCCCTAAGCCGGTCGAAAAAACTGCTGATGTTCGGGCGGCAGCTGAGGAAATCCGGCGGCAGCGTGGTCAGATCGATCAGGGCCGGGTTGAACAGCGCCAGTTGCCGGTTGCGATCGAAAATGGCCAGGCCGATCGAAAGTTGAGCAAAGGTCTTGGTCATGGTCTGCACGAACTTGCGTTGCGCGGTTTCCGCTTCGACAATAGCGTTGATGTCTGTGGCGTAACATAACCGCCCGTCGTCCTGCACGATCTGCGTCAGGTCGAACCACAACTTGCTGTTGGTTCCTGTCACTTCCACCGCCACTCTTGATTTTCCGAGCGACGGAGCATCAGAGGTGTCCGGGAACAGAGGGGCAGTCAGATCGGCATCCTGACCACGTGCCCGGCGAACAAGCGTGACATAAGCTGCATTGCACCACTGCACCTGGCTGTTGTGATCCAGCAACCATACCGGATAGGGGGCCTGTTCCATGGCCAGACGGCTCGGTTCACTCAGCGCGCTTGACCTGGTCGGAGAGATTCGGGCCGGTTCGTGCAGACGCACGCGGACAATCCCGTCGATCCATTCACACACCACTTCGCGTTCGACTGTGCAATCAATGGCCGAGATTACCAGTACGTTTTGGTCGCGAACTTTTTCGGGTGTTTCGGGGAAGGTGGGGAAATCTCTTTTCAGCAGGCGGTGCAAATCCTGCCAGCTTCCAACATGCTCGAACCCGGCAAGCGCGATATCGGAGTGGCTGATCAGGTGATCACCATCAAACAGGAATACCGCATCAAACAGGGATGTTGTTGAAAACAAGCCAAAGACATCGTCGCGTCGCGTCTGGCGTGGCAATAACCACTGTACGGCAAAGCATCCCGATACCAGGCTGATCGCGGCCAGAATGATCCAATCGGCCATTAATTTCCCCAAGGTATAACCAAACCCCGGCTGACTATGGGCAGGATAGGTTAACGGCTCCTTAACTCATACTTGAATGCGTTTGTTGGAACCGGATGGAACCGGAGTGTCACCTTTTTGCGCGTCAATCAGGTTGCGCGGCCACGAGACCTTGACGATTGCACCTGTCCTGTCTTTTTGATCGGTCAGACGCTGATACGGATCCGTGCCATTAGCGAATTTCAGCTCGGCGCCGCTGCGTTCCAGCAACGTTTTTGCGATGAACAGCCCCAGTCCCATGCCTTCGTATTCCGGACGGGTTCGCAGGTCGGCTTCGGCCCGTCTGCGGCGCATGAAGGGATCACCGATGCGGCCAATCATGTGCGACGGGTAGCCGCGCCCGTCATCCATGATGCTGACGGTGATTTTGCTGTCCGTCCATTCGGCTTCGACCCAGACATTGGCGCGGGCGAAATCTACGGCATTCTGTATCAGGTTGCGGAGTCCGTGAATGATCTCGGGCTTTCGCAGAATCGAGGGTTGCAGCACATCTCCGTCCTGCGCCGGGCCTTCCGAAAAATGAACGACCTTGCCCCGGTCAACATGCGGTTCGGCGGCTTCGTTCACCACTGTTGAAAGTGGAGCCTGCCGCAAATGCAGGTCATCTTTTCCGGCACGACCCATATCGCGCAAAATGTCGCGGCACCGATCGGCCTGTTCGCGGATCAAGGCCGCGTCTTCCTTGAGGTCGGGACGGTCGTCCAGCTCTTCGATCAGTTCCGCACTCGTCAGTTTGATTGTTGCCAGAGGGGTGCCCAGCTCGTGCGCGGCGGCGGCGACCACGCCGCCCAGATCAGTCAGTTTTTGCTCGCGGGCCAGTGCCATATGGGTGGCAGCCAGCGCTTCGGACATGGACTGAACCTCGGAACTGACGCGGTGAGAATAGGCACCGATAAAGACGATGGCGATAATAATAGCCGCCCAGTTGCCAAACAGCAGGATTTCCGGAATGTCCAAAACCACCCCGATGTTGGTCCGCAGCGGCAGGTGGAATTCCGCCAGCAGAGTGGTCAGAACAATTGCAACAGCCCCGACAATCAAGGTCGACCGTGTGCTCATCACATTGGCGGAAATCGTGACCGGCCCCAGAAGCAGAAGGGCAAAGGGGTTGTTCAGCCCGCCTGTCAGATACAGCAAGATCGACAGTTGCAACAGATCGAACAGAACCATCAGGAAGTTTTCGAACTCGGACATCCGCTTATTCTGTGGAAACAACAGAATGGCGGTCAGGTTACCCATGACCGAGATCCCGATGGCCAGATAGCACAGGCCTAGTTCCAGCTGCACATGATAGTATTGCTGGGCCACGGTGATGGCGGTGATCTGACCAAAGATGGCAACCCATCGCAACAGGATAAGGGTGCGCAGGCGGATCCAGCTGCTGCGTTCCTGGCCGCGCCAAAAAGTCTGATTGGAATCTGCCATTGGTCGCTTATGTCCTGTTGCAAAGGCTGGTCATCTTGTTAGGTGTCCCGGCCGAAACGATCAACAACTCCTTGCGACCGGAAAACCAAAATGACCCGCCTCTACGCAATTCTTGCAACTCTCGTTCTGGCTATTGGCCTAGGTGCGATGTGGCTTTTGACGCGTGGGGGCGGATCCGACGACCAGTTTGCACAGTGCCGGTCTGGGCAGATCGCCGGGGGGACCGCTGCTATCGGCGGGCCGTTTGAACTGGTGAATGGCAAAGGTGAGACGGTGACCGACAAAGACGTTATCACCGAACCCACACTTGTCTATTTCGGCTATACATTCTGCCCCGATGTCTGCCCGTTTGACATGTCCCGCAATGTTGAGGCCGTGGATATCCTGAACCAGCGCGGGCAGTCGGCAACGGCGCTGTTCATCTCGATCGATCCCGAACGGGACACGCCCCATGTAGTCGATGATTATGCCTTCAACCTTGGCGGCAAAACGATTGCGTTGACCGGTTCGCCCGAACAGGTCAGGGCGGCGAGCAAGGCTTACAAGACCTATTACAAGGCACAGGATAAAAGCGACGAATTCTACCTTGTTGACCATTCCACCTTCACCTATCTGGTGACGCCCGAACATGGTTTCCTTGAATTCTTCAAACGCGATGACACGGCCGAACAGATGGCGGACAAGGTCGGGTGCTTTCTGGACCAGGCTGCGCATTAACAAGGTTGTTTGACCTTTGTTTCTGCGCTGCTATTACTCATGTTTAAGCCAAAGGCATGAAATAGCGGAAAGACCTAACATATGGCAGACAGTTCTCAGCTTGATATCGGCCCTGACAAATCCCTGCTTTTGGTGGATGATGACGAGCCGTTTCTGAGACGTTTGGCCAAGGCCATGGAAAAGCGTGGGTTCGAGGTTGAAACCGCGGGATCCGTCGCCGCAGGCCGCGCAATTTCCACCGCCCGCCCACCGGCTTACGCAGTTGTTGACTTGCGACTGGAGGATGGCAACGGTCTGGATGTGGTTGAGGTTCTGCGCGAAAAGCGCCCCGACAGCCGGGTCGTGGTTCTGACCGGGTACGGGGCGATTGCGACCGCAGTCGCCGCGGTAAAAATCGGCGCAACCGACTACCTGTCGAAACCCGCCGACGCCACCGACATCACCAACGCCTTGCTGGCCAAGGGTGACGAACTGCCCCCGCCGCCGGAAAACCCCATGAGCGCGGATCGCGTGCGCTGGGAGCATATCCAGCGGGTCTATGAGCTGTGTGACCGCAATGTCAGCGAAACGGCGCGGCGGCTTAACATGCACCGCCGGACCTTGCAGCGGATTTTGGCGAAGCGTAGCCCTCGGTAGAAGTCTGCCATCCTACTGGTTTGCTGAAAAGGTGCGTAGATGGGATTTAGCTTCCAATGCAGAACTTGTGGTGAGCGTCACGAGGGCCTTCCCAGTTTCGGACCTGATGCTCCTTTAAACTATGCAGTTCTTTGTGAAGAAGTTCAAAATGCCCGTGCTGAATTGGGGACGGATGACTGCATAATTGACAACGAGTACTTTTTCGTAAGAGGCAGGCTTGAAGTGCCCATCATAGATCAGTCCGAACCGTTTGTATGGTTGGTATGGTGTTCACTGAGCAGAGATAGCTATGAGCAATGGCGGGATGTGTTTAATCTGGAGCAACGGTCAAACATTGGTCCATTCTTTGGGTGGCTAAATGTGCGACTCCCATTCTACGAAGATACGGTAAACCTCGCGACGTCAGTTCATCTGAGAGACAATGGTCTCAGGCCGCTAGTTGAGGTCCACGAGGCGACGAATAAGCTTTACCTTGATCAACACAACGGAATTTCAGCGGCAGAGGTGGAAGCAATGGTTCACGACCTCTTGCATCCACCAAACTAGTAAGCTGCTTTACTGATCTCGTTGAGCAATGCTTCATGCTGCTCCAAATACGCCCGCCGTACTTCAACCGGCGGGCGTAACGTGATCTCCAATCCCTCCATCACCGCTTTATCCGGGCGACCAAAGAATTTCGTCGCCTCGGCCTCGGAAAAGCCTGCGATCTGCGTCGCCTCCATCCAGGCGCTGATCTTGTCGGCCTTTTTGATCTGCCGTTTCACCGTTTTCGGCACTTCAGCGGGCAGGCCGAACCGGATGTGGATCGCCGCCGCCAACCGGTCATCCAGCGCGCCGTAACCGGGGCCCACGGCGGATTTGACCGGCGAAATCATGTCGCCGATCACGTATTCCGGCGCATCATGTAACAGGGCTGCCAGCCGCCATTTGACGGGTGTCTTGGGCGCAATTCTTCCGAAGAGTTCCTCAACCAATAGGGAATGCTCGGCCACGGAATAGGCGAAATCGCCGCGTGTCTGCCCGTTCCAACGTGCCACAAAAGCAAGCCCATGCGCGATATCTTCGATCTCGATATCCACCGGGGTCGGGTCCAGCAGATCCAGCCGACGCCCCGATAACATGCGCTGCCATGCCCTGGGTTGTGTTGCCATTTTGCTATGCCTCGCCTGACCGGACGCGATTGCGCCATATTTTTGTGCTATGATGTACCTGTCTGGATCACTTGCTGCCAACAGTTTCTTGAGCATTTGTGCTTTGAAACGGCGCGCCATGATCCCGACATCAAAACCGAGGGGGGCACATGCTTCTCCCGGTGTGCTCCTCTCGACCGTGAAACGCGAATCGATAGGAGTTTGTCATGTTCAAGCGTTTACTCGCCATTGCCCTGACCTTTGGAATGGCCGCGACCGCCCCACCAGCCTTTGCCCGGAGTTGTGCAGAGCGCGGCGACATCGTCACCAAATTGCAGGAAAACTATGCCGAGGAATTGGCCTTTGGCGGCCTGCAAAAGACGCGCGACGCGCAGTCTGTGATGGAGGTGTGGGCCTCGAAGGAAACGGGTAGCTATACCGTTTTGGTAACCAATGCGAACGGAATCAGTTGTATTGTTGCCGTTGGCACCGATTTTTTTGAAGCGATACCAAAGATAAAAATCGAAGGCACGCCAAGCTGAAAGCGGCCACCAAGCTTCCGGTAACAGTCTTCAAAGTTGCCACCTGCCCCAAGGAGTGCTAGGGGCAGCCGGGACTGTGATTTACCGAAAATGGAGCGCCAGATGGCCGTGGACTATATCGTTAAAGACATTTCGCTGGCCGGGTTCGGCCGCAAGGAATTGGACATTGCCGAAACCGAGATGCCGGGCTTGATGTCCCTGCGTACGGAATATGGGGAAAGCAAACCTCTGACAGGTGCGCGTATCGTTGGATCGCTGCACATGACTATCCAGACAGCTGTTCTGATTGAAACGCTGGTTGCGCTGGGCGCGGATGTGCGCTGGGCGTCGTGCAACATCTTCTCGACCCAGGACCATGCAGCAGCCGCGATTGCCGAGGCAGGCATTCCCGTTTTCGCCATCAAGGGTCAAACGCTGGAAGAGCATTGGGATTATCTGGATAAATCCTTCTTGTTCGAAGACGGCCCGAACATGATCCTCGACGATGGTGGCGACGCGACCCTGTACATCCTGCTGGGTGCACGTGCGGAAGCGGGCGAAGACATCATCCCAGTTCCGGGTTCGGAAGAGGAAGAGGTGATCAAGAAGCAGATCGCCAAGCGCATGGCGGCAAGCCCCGGCTGGTTCACCAAGATGCGTGACCAGATCCAAGGCGTTTCCGAGGAAACCACCACCGGCGTGAACCGCCTGTATCAACTGGTGAAAGACGGCCACCTGCCCTTCCCGGCGATCAACGTGAATGACTCGGTCACAAAGTCGAAATTCGACAATAAATACGGCTGTAAGGAATCGCTGGTTGACGGTATTCGCCGCGCCACCGACACAATGATGGCCGGTAAGGTTGCCGTGGTTTGCGGCTATGGCGACGTCGGCAAGGGCTCAGCCGCCAGCTTGCGTGGCGCGGGTGCGCGCGTGAAGGTGACCGAAGTTGACCCGATCTGCGCGCTGCAGGCTGCGATGGATGGGTTCGAAGTAACCCTGCTGGAAGACGAAGTTGCCAGCGCGGATATCTTCATCACCACCACCGGCAACAAGGACGTGATCCGCATCGAGCATATGCGCGAGATGAAGGACATGGCCATCGTCGGCAATATCGGGCACTTCGACAACGAGATTCAGGTGGCCAGCCTGAAGAACCACAAGTGGACCAATATCAAGGAGCAGGTGGACATGATCGAGATGCCTTCGGGCAACCGTCTGATCCTGCTGTCTGAAGGCCGCCTTCTCAATCTTGGCAACGCCACAGGTCACCCGTCTTTTGTGATGTCGGCCTCGTTCACCAACCAGGTTCTGGCACAGATCGAGCTGTTCACCAAAGGTGATCAGTACGAGAACAAGGTCTACATCCTGCCCAAGCATCTGGACGAGAAGGTCGCCCGCCTGCATCTGGATCGCATCGGCGTGAAGCTGACGAAGCTGGATGCGGATCAGGCCGCGTACATCGGTGTCAAACCAGAAGGTCCATACAAGCCGGAACACTACCGCTACTGATTGTCGTCTGACGATGACACAGAATAACGGACGCCGCCGGTTTCTTTACTCGGCGGCGTTCTTTGTTTTCAGGGTTCTGGTTGTGGTGATCGTGCTGGGTGGCGGCGGCTGGGTGCTGTTGGCGCATCCAAAGACACCGGTGCCATCTCACTGGAACCCATTGCACGACCTTAAAGTCAGCGCGCCGGTCACGCCGGTCACCAGGTATCAACTGAACCGGGCCTTGGCGGATGAAACCCAGTGTCGGGCTACATTGACCGAAGCGGGCGTTCATTTCGAGGCGATGGAGGATCTGGCCATTGATCAGAGCTGTGGCATTGCCTCACGGGGCCTTCTGACCCGGCTGGCCACTTCGCACATCGAAGCCGTTGAAACCAGTTGCGCCACAACATTGCGGCTGACGATGTGGGAACACCATGTCGTTCAGCCGGCCGCGTACGAACTGCTTGGAACCGGCATTGCCCGATTGCGCCATGTCGGAAGCTACAATTGCAGGCGCATGCGCACCCTACGAGGTGAAAACAACGGATGGAGCAGCCATGCCCGTGCGGACTCGATCGATATCATCGGTGTGGAGACGACCGATGGCCGCGTGCTGACCCTGTTAAATGATTGGCAGGGTACCGGACCCGAACCCGCATTTATGCGGCAAACCTGGCGAGGCGCGTGCGGCTGGTTTCGAGTGGTTCTAGGCCCGGACTTCAATCACTTGCACGCGGATCATTTTCACCTGCAAGGTTCTGGTTGGGGGTATTGCAGATAGGTCTTGCATCCCGTGCATTCCAGCCTTCGTTAAGGGGGAGGAAACGCAATATTTTATCCTTTTGGGCTGACCTGTGACACGTCTAGTCTCGGCTATCGGTGATTGGTGCCGGATTAACGGATAAAGGAGATTGGGACATGGGCAAGCGCGACGAGTTGATAGCCAAATACGCTGAAGATCTGAAAAACAAATGCGGAATAAGCCCCGATATGGATCTGCTGACCAAGGTCACAATCGGTTGCGGCCCGGCGATTTATGACGCAGATGCGGCAACTGTTGCAGCCAGCCAGGCGCCCGAGTTGGAAACCGTCAAGAACAACTTCCTGATCAAGAAACTGGGCCTGTCAGATGGTCCCGAGCTGATGGCAGCGATCAACAAAGCCATGGAAACTTATGGCATGTCCGAGCGCAACAAATACCGCGCCGTGGTCTATTACATGCTGACCAAGCATTTCGGGAAAGAAGCTGTTTACGGCTGATCTAACCGCGCAATCCTGAAACGCCTGTCGTCTTTCCGGCAGGCGTTTCGTATTTGAGTTGTTTTTTAAGGACTTGGCGTTTGAAACGCTGCGCGCGGTTGGGCTAAGGTCAATCCGTGACCAGGACGGTCAGAACCAGATATTTCCATACGCGTGTGGTGAATAGGGAGCACGCGGGGGTAGGGAAGGTTCTGTATCGTCAGAGCCTTCCCTCATTACTCATCTGAACTCTTTAAGAATACGCGCGATGAGGTTTTCTGCTCTGTCAGGTTGAACGGTTGAATTGTCGTCCGCATTTCCGCCGCTGCCTTCCAGATAAACCTCGATCCGCCCCGGGCGCGTCTTGCTGCCCGAGCTTGTGAAGTCCCGTGAAATACCCCCCAGTGCATCGGCGGCCATCGCGGCGTTTTCGGCGTCATCGGGGTGATAAAACCGGACCTGGGTTTCTCTGACCCGGTATCCCACCCGAGCTGTTGCCACCACTGTTGCCTGACCTCGGACAAGCAGTTCCAACGCCCGGTTGCTGGTCTCTTGCGAAACTCTCGACGGTACAAAAAGCGAGACCTCAAGATCAATGATCGGCGTCACAAGAAGCGGTTTCACCTCGGCGTAGGGCGGGTTGGCGGGTGTGTCGATCTCTTGCGGAATGGGATCATTGGTTATCTGTGATATCTGCGATAATCCGCCCTTGTTCAGCGGATTGGGATTGCGAAGTCGTGGTTCATACCAGGCAGGAATCGCGGCTTGAATGTCTGAGGCGGTCGCGGCGGCCAACGTGGGTTCCATCCGGGCAGGAATGAAAATCTTGGGCGGTGTTAAGGAAATCTCCGGCTTCTCCGTTACCGCTTCGGGATTCGGGCCGGTTGCAAACTCGCTTTCCGGCATGACAGTGTTTTCCAGTTCCTGGGAAAGGGTTGCACTGGATTGATCCAAAACAACCGGATCGACTGACTCGCTATTTGGCTTGTCCAAGGGTTCGCTGACGTCAGCGGGTATTGAGAGAGGCTCAGGCTCAGGGGGCCCTGAAACCAACAGATCCTCTGGTATAGGGGCGTCTTTCGGGTCCGGCAGGCTGGTGGCTGCGGCCTCAGGCGGTTCTTCGGGGGCCAGAAAGGTTTCAGAAAGCGCATTCAGAACGGCCTGATCTTCTGCGTCTGCGGTTGGCCAGTCATCTAAAAGATTTGCAATGACCCATTGCAAGGCGGCCCCGCACAAAAGGGCAACCAGTACTAACGCGACCCGAGTTTTCCGTTTTTTTCTGACGCGTGGCTTGTCCAGATTTAGCGAGCGGACCCGTTCGGAAACGATCTGCTCAGTATCTGTATCGTCCGGTGGGGGCAGAACGTCCGATTGCGCAGAGGTCGAAGCAGGTTCTTTCAGCGCCTCTTCTTGCGCCCCCGCAAGCACCGACGCGCGCTTCTCCCGCGCCTCTTTCAGGCGCGCTTCCCAGGTTCTCGTGCTTTTCGCAGCAACGGTGTTATCGAGTGTCCCGTTGCCGTTTTCAGTGTCAGACACGGGGTTCAAACTTTCAAAACATATCGAATTTATCCGAACAACACCAAGCGGTTACGATCAGAGCAATCATAACCTTCAGGTCCCTACCCGGCGTAGCCCTTGGAAACATAACACCTTGCCGGGCGTTTGAGAAGTTTTGCACCTTGTACAGGACGGCAGGTCAATCCGGCTGCGTTTCACCCAAGGCGCAGATCGCCTTCCATTGATCGTCAGTTACCGGCTGCACCGATAAACGAGAGTTTTTCACCAACACCATTTCGGCAAGCCGTTCGTCGGCCTTGATCTGGTCCAGTGTCACGGGTTTGGAAAAGGACCGGACGGCCTTGATATCCACGCATTCCCAGCGCTCATCATCGGTGGAATTGTCGGGATGTACCTCGGCGCATACCTCGACAATACCAACAACTGACTTGTCCTTTTGAGAGTGGTAGAAGAACCCCCAATCCCCAATGGCCATCTGACGCATGAAATTGCGCGCCTGATAGTTGCGCACACCGTCCCATTCCTCGCCCGTGTCCCCCTTGGCCATTTGCTGTTCCCAGCTCCAGGTCGAAGGTTCGGACTTGAAAAGCCAATATGCCATCAGCCGATCACCTTTTTCCAGGGAATCAGTTCAACCGACTGGAACAATCCAGCCTTCGCATAGGGGTCATTATCTGCCCAGTTTTGCGCAGCAGCCAGATCTTCGACGTCGAGCACAACCAGCGAACCGATCATGGCGTCGCCATCCAACAGCGGCCCTGCCTGCGATACAACACCCGTTTCTTCGATATAGGCCAGATGGGCCGCGCGATTGTCCAACCGGGTTTGCAGTGCCCCGGCTTTGTCACGGGCGATGAGTGCGATCAGCATGTTATTCCTCCTTGAGTGGGCGATTGAGCAGGTTTTGGATGGCCTCGGTCACACTGTAGGCACCATGGCTCAGATCCGCCACCGTTGTACTGATGGGCATGTCCAGCCCTTCCTTGACGGCAATCTCTGACATGGCGCGCGCGGTGGCGACGCCTTCGACGGTAGTATGTTGGTCAAATGGTTGGTTCAGACCCAAACTAAGGCCAAAACGGTAGTTTCGGGACAGCTCTGAGGAACAGGTCAACACCAGATCTCCAAGCCCGGACAAGCCCATCAGAGTGTCAGGACGCGCGCCACGCAGGGCGGCAAAGCGCTGCATTTCCGCAAAACCGCGAGTCATCAACGCGGCCCGGGCGCTGTCCCCCAGCCCCGCGCCGATTGCTGCGCCGCAACCGATGGCTATGATGTTCTTCAGCGCCCCGCCAAGTTCAGCACCTATGGTGTCAGTGGTCCGATAGAGGCGCAGGTTCGCAGTGGCCAGCTCGGTCTGCAATGTTTTGCCAAGATTCGTATCACCGCAAGCCAGCGTTAACGCAGTGGGCAAACCGCGCGCTATGTCATCAGCAAAACTGGGTCCTGTCAGCAAAGCGATCGGGGCGTCAGGGACAACATCCCTGATGACCGCAACGGGCCCGAGGCCAGAATCCAACTCTATCCCCTTACAGCAAGCGACCAGTATCTTGCCGTGCAGCACCGGGGCGCGATCTTGCAAGGCGCTGCGCAATTGCTGCATAGGAACGGCCAAAAGCAGAATGTCAGCCTTCGACGCCTCAGCGATATTTGCGGTTACGGCGATGTTCGTGCGTAAGGAAACACCAGGCAGCCTGGTGGAGTTTTCGCGCGTCTCATGCATCTGCCGCGCCTGATCGGCGTTTCTGGACCACAGCGTTACTGGCCCGTTGCCTGATAGCGAGATTGCCAAAGCGGTACCAAACGCGCCGGATCCCAGGACAGATACGTTCATGCCTTGGCCCCTTTCTTACCGCTGCCCAGCATTGCCGGGCTGCGTTGATCGAGCGGCCAGCGGGGGCGGGCAGTCAGGTCCAGACCGTCGCGCGCGCCGGTGCGAAAGCGTTCAAGGCCCGCATAGGCAATCATCGCGGCATTGTCTGTGCACAAAGCCAGCGGAGGTGCCGTAAACCGGGCACTTTGCTGCGCGCAAACAGACTCTAACGCTGCCCGAATGGCCGAGTTTGCAGCCACCCCACCTGCAACCGCGACAACGGGATCAGCAGGGTTGTGATCAAGATACAGATCAATCGCGCGGCGGGTTTTCTCGGCCAATGTGTCCACTGTGGCCTGCTGGAATCCTGCGCACAGATCAGCTCGGTCCTGACGGGTCAGCCCACCCTTGTCGGCCACGATTTGGTCGCGCATCCGCATAAGCGCCGTCTTAAGGCCCGAAAAAGACAAGTCACAGCCGGGCCGGTCCAGCAGTGGCCTGGGAAAACGGAACCGCTGGGGATTGCCATCACGGGCCTCAGCCTCGACAGACGGGCCGCCGGGTTGCGGCAGGCCCAGCAGGCGAGCGGTCTTGTCAAAGGCTTCCCCAGGTGCGTCGTCGATTGTACCGCCCAGGCGAGTAAACTGCTCGGGGTTATTGGCGATCAGGTATTGGCAATGGCCGCCCGACACCAGAAGCATGAGGTAAGGGAAGGCGATGCCGTCCGTCAGGCGGGGTGTCAGGGCGTGACCGGCAAGATGATTGACGCCAATCAGCGGCAAGCCCGTGGCGGCGCTCAACCCTTTGGCGCACATGACACCGGACATGACCCCTCCGATCAGACCGGGCCCGGCGGTGACGGCAATAGCGTCCATGTCGCGCAGCGACAGACCGGCGGCCTCCAGTGCCTGCATGACACAGACATCCAGCTTTTCGGCATGCGCACGGGCCGCAATCTCGGGCACGACACCGCCAAAGGCGCTGTGCAGATCGGTTTGACCGCGCACCACAGAAGACAGGATCTCGGCTTTGGCACCTTCGGTCTGGCGCACGACAGCTGCGGCTGTGTCGTCACAGCTGCTTTCCAAACCCAATACGGTAAGTGTTTGCACCATCACCCTGATCCGTTGCATCATGTATATACGGCGGGGTATCACCCTGCGCGGATGCAAACAATCCTGAAGGGTCAAGGCGCCACACGTTGTTTTTGTTGATGACCCGCCCTCGCTCCGCCTCGGAAAGGTTTGTCGAGCAGTTGCCAACCCGCGTCAGATCTCGGGTACAGGCCCTCTATTCGCCGATAATGGAAATCCGGCCACTGCCAGTTGCGGTGGATACCAAAGGTGTAAAAGGATTGATCTTTACATCGGCCAATGCGGTAAATGCGGCGGTTTCGAAAGGTGTTGACCGCACTCTGCCGGCCTATTGCGTGGGGCCCGCAACAACCGGTACCGCGAAAGGGTATGGGTGGCAGGCCAAGATGGTCGGAACCACGGCAGAAGAATTGGTTGGGCATCTGCTCAAGCATCGGCCCAAAAGCCCGCTTTTGCACCTGCGGGGTGAACATACACGGGGTAATATCGCTGGCCGCCTGACCGAATCTGGTCTGACCGTTCGGGAACAGCCAGTCTATCAGCAGCGGTTGTTGCCGCTAACACCCGAGGCCACCGAGGCCGCCGAAGGAAATCTGCCGATAATTGCTCCGCTTTTCTCGCCGCGCACGGCGCGACATTTTGCCGATATCTGGGCCGGATCAGCCCCCCTTTGGCTGGTTGCGATCAGCCAGGCTACGGCTGATCCCCTTTATTCTTTGGACTATGAGCACCTGAAGATTGCAAAACATCCGACACCGAAGAAAATGCGTAAAGCTGTTAAAAAGCTTGTGAAACATGTGTTGCGGGTTGAGGGTGGCGAGGTCCCCGATTAACTTAACCTGGGCTGTTATTCATCTGAATTTGGATTCGATAAGGGGAATATTGCGGTGGCTGGTAAGAAGAAATCCGATCAAAAGCCGGTGGAACCCCTCCTAGCAGATGATGCAGTTGAAACTGATCTGCGGCAGGAAGATACGCCTGTTGACCCGGCTGAACCTGTAGAAGAAGACCTGTCCGAAGCCGAAGCCGAAGCCGAAGCCGAAGCCGAAGCCGAAGCCGAAGCCGAAGCCGAAGCCGAAGCCGAAGCCGAA